>NZ_LSIJ01000062.1 GCF_001556185.1 Sphingomonas sp. CCH10-B3
GTGTGGGGCACGCCGGGGGCGCTGCTGGCGGTGCCGCTGCTGATCATCCTGCAGACGATATTGGGTGCCGCAGGAAAGCCCGACATCGCCGGATTCCTGTTCGAACACGGCACGCTCGACCAGCGGCGAAGGCAAGGCAGCGCCGACATGCGAAACCCGCGATGATCGCGGTTGACAGGGTGGGGCGGCTCGCTTAGTTGCCGCGCCTCACGCTTCGCAAGCGGGTGTAGCTCAGTTGGTTAGAGCGCCGGCCTGTCACGCCGGAGGTCGCGGGTTCGAGCCCCGTCACTCGCGCCATGCGCGTTTCCCGACAGATCAGCGCCAGCGCCCGGTTTCGACCCATTTGAGCAGCGGGCCAAGCGGCAATATCCAGACCACGCCCGCCACCAGATAGAAAATCGTCTGCACGGCAATCGGCCAGCCGCCGACATAGCTCGACAGGCTGGTGACGATCGCGGCCCAGACGCCGATCAGCGCGATGATAAGGAAGGCACCCGCAGGTTTGCGCCAGCTGGGATTCATAGGATGTCGGGTCCGATCCATTGGTGTTCGGTCAGCACCGCGTGGAGCGGGATGTCCCACGCGTCAACCGGGACCTTGGGAACCTGTTGCGCCGACCAAGCAATGCCGATGCGCAGGGCGTCGGGAAGTGCCGCAAACGCGCGGTCGTAATAGCCGGCGCCCTGACCGAGACGGTTCAGCGCAGTATCGAATGCGACCAGCGGCGTCAGGATGAGGTCGGGCGCCACTTCATGCGCGTCATCGGCGGGCTGGCGCAGGCCGAAGGGGCCGCCGATCAGGGGCTTGCCCGGTGTCCAGCCGAGGAAACGCATTGGCCGGTCGCGAGCAGTGACGTGCGGCAGTGCAAGTTGCCAGCCAAGTGCCAGCGCGGCATCGGTAATCGGCGCGGGATCGATTTCTCCCGCGATCGGCAGATAGCTCGCCATGACGCCGGGGCGTTCCAATCGCGTCTGCAGGGCCGTTGGTACCCGAAGCGGTGGACCGGCAAAGCCCAGCCGCGCGGCCCGCAGCCGGGCTCGCAACGCCGCTTTGTCATCGGCGATCATGGCTTCGCTTTCCAAATAGCAAGTCGGGAATGTGGCGGGACCACCATGGGTCGGTTGCTTGAATATCCTCTGACGCCTGTAACGTCAGGTGGGGACCATGTTCTCAGACCAGAATCTGCAAAGGGACAGCCCCCTTGGATGATGATATCGCCTCAGGGATGTTCGCTAAGCTCGTACCGGGCAGTTCCCGCCACTCCTGAATTTAGGCGTTGTCGTCGTCTTTCTCAAGGGCCGTCGCCAGTGCCTCGAGCCGTTCGGCGAGTTGGTCGAGCAGCGGATGGTCGCCCGATGGTGCGCGCATCTCGGCATCGTTCAGCGCATCGGCCAGCATCAGTGCGACCAGCAGCATCGTGCGTTCACCACCGACGCCGCCCGAGGCGCGCTGGGCCGCTTCCCAGCGGCCCGCGACCATTTTGCCGAGCCGGATCAGATGCGCTTCCTGTCCGTCGGCGCAGCCGATGCGATGGTCGCGATCACCGATGCGGAGCGTGACTTCGGCCATCAGCCGCGCGCATCCGCGAGCAATTTGTCGAGCGCTTCGATTGCTTCGCCCATCCGTGCGCGCAGCGCGGCGTGGCGCCGGATCAGGGCCTGATGCGCCTCGGCGCGCGCGGCAATGGCTGTGTCGATCCGGGTGAGCGCGCGGTCGATCCGATCGGTCGCCGCCAGTTTTTCCTCCGTCATCGCGTATCGATAGCAGGCTCGCGCGGCACCGCAAGCACCGCCAAGGTTGACGCGGACGCGCGACGCCCGCAAAGACGCGGCCACATATCGACTCGCCGGAATTAGCCCCCTTGTCAGCGCTGAGCCCGGCCATCCGGGGATATTGATGGGCGTCGCCGACTCCGACTTAGCCAATGCCATCCGCGCGCTGTCGATGGATGCAGTGGAGGCCGCCAATTCGGGCCATCCCGGCATGCCGATGGGCATGGCCGATGTCGCAACGGTGCTGTTCACGCGCTATCTGAAGTTCGATCCCGCCGATCCGCAATGGCCCGACCGCGACCGCTTCGTGCTGTCGGCGGGGCATGGATCGATGCTGATCTACAGCCTGCTCCACCTGACCGGCTATGCGCGGCCGACGATCGACGACATTCGCCATTTCCGCCAGCTCGGCAGCCCGTGCGCGGGGCACCCTGAGAATTTCGAGCTGGCCGGCGTCGAATGCACCACCGGGCCGCTGGGGCAGGGGCTGGCGATGGCCGTCGGCATGGCAGTCGCCGAGCGGCATCTGAACGCGGTATTCGACGATGCGCTGGTCGATCACCGCACCTGGGTGGTGGCGGGCGACGGCTGCCTTATGGAAGGCATCAACCACGAAGCCGTTGGGCTGGCGGGGCACTTGCGGCTCGGGCGGCTCAACGTGCTGTGGGACGACAACCGCATCACCATCGACGGCGCGGTATCGCTGTCGTCGAGTGAGGATATCCCTGCGCGCTATGCCGCGAGCGGCTGGCACGTCGTCGAATGCGACGGGCATGACTTTGCCGACATCGCGCGCGCGATTGAGGAAGCCATCGCCGATCCGCGCCCCTCGCTGATCCGCTGCCGCACGATCATTGGCAAGGGCGCCCCCAACAAGCAGGGCACGTCGAAGACGCATGGCGCCGCGCTCGGCAAGGACGAAGTCGCCGCCGCACGCGAACATCTGGGCTGGAGCGCGGCGCCATTCGAAATCCCCAGCGACATTCGCGACGCGTGGCTCGATTTCGGCAAGCGTGGCGCGCCCGCGCGGGCGGCATGGGCTGAGCGGCTCGCCGCGCATGCCGACGGCGCCGAATTCACGCGGCGGATGGCGGGTGAGGTCGATGTGGAAGACGCGACCGGCTGGGCCTTCGCCAATTGGGACAAGGTGCCCGCGTCGGTTGCGACCCGCAAGGCATCCGAATTCGCGCTCGGCGGCCTGACCGCGGCGATGCCCGAGCTGATCGGCGGCTCGGCCGACTTGACCGGCTCGAACCTCACCAAGACGCCGGCGCTGACGACGTTGTCGGCGGACGATTACGCCGGGCGCTACATCAACTACGGCATCCGCGAATTCGGGATGGCGGCGGCGATGAACGGCATGGCGCTCCACGGCGGCGTGATTCCGTTTGGCGGCACGTTCCTTGTGTTCTCGGACTATGCGCGACCCGCGATCCGGTTGTCGGCGCTACAGCGCGCGCGTGTCGTCTATGTGATGACGCATGATTCGATCGGCGTGGGCGAGGATGGCCCGACGCACCAGCCGATCGAGCATGTGATGAGCCTGCGGATGATCCCCAATCTCGACGTCTATCGCCCGTGCGATGCGGTCGAGACGGCGGAATGCTGGGCGCTGGCACTGGCGAAGCAAGACGGCCCCGGGCTGTTGGCACTCTCCCGCCAGAACCTGCCGCTGTTGCGCGAGACGGGCGACATGCTGAGCGCGCGCGGCGCCTACCGCCTCCGGGCCGCCACCGCTGCGCGGCAGGTCGTGCTGATCGCGAGTGGCTCCGAAGTGTCGATTGCGGTCGAGACTGCCGACGCGCTCGAAGCGCAGGGCATCGGCGCCGACGTCGTGTCGATGCCGTGCTGGTCGCGCTTCGACGCGCAGGACGCCGCTTATCGCGCCGACGTCCTCCCCGCCGATGTGCTGAAAGTTTCGATCGAGGCGGGCACAACGCTGGGTTGGGAGCGTTACACCGGGGACGGCCTGCGCATCGGCATCGACAGTTTTGGTGCCTCCGGACCTGCGGGCGATCTCTACAAGCATTTTGGCCTGACGGCAGACACCATCGCGCCGAAGATCATCAATAAATTGAAGAACTAACGGAGTCTTTTTGACATGACAGTCAAGGTTGCAATCAACGGTTTCGGGCGCATTGGTCGGCTCGTCGCGCGCGCAATGCTCGAACAGGGCGACACCGGGCTGGAACTGGTCGCGGTCAATGACCTCGCCGACGCCAGTGCGAACGCCTGGTTGTTCAGCCGCGACAGCGTCCATGGCAAATATCCCGGCACCGTCACCGCCGAGGGCAATGACATCGTGATCGACGGCAAGCGCATCCGCGTCACCGCCGAGCGCGATCCGGCGAACCTGCCGCACGCCGAACTTGGCGTCGACCTCGTACTCGAATGCACCGGCTTCTTCACAGATCGTGCGAGCTGTCAGAAGCATCTCGATGCAGGCGCAAAGAAAGTGCTGATTTCGGCGCCGGGCAAGGGTGTCGACCTGACCGTCGTCTACGGCGTCAACCACGACAAGCTGACCGGCGATCACGTCATCGTGTCGAACGCGTCGTGCACCACCAATTGCCTCGCGCCGGTCGCCAAGGTCCTCAACGACGCGATCGGCATCGAGCGCGGGCTGATGACGACGGTGCATGCCTATACCAACGACCAGAAGATCCTCGACCAGGTCCACAGCGATCCGCGCCGCGCGCGTGCCGCCGCGATGTCGATCATCCCGACCACCACGGGTGCTGCCCGCGCGGTCGGCGAAGTGCTGCCCGAATTGAAGGGCAAGCTCGACGGCTCGGCGATCCGCGTGCCGGTGCCCGACGTCAGCCTCGTCGATCTGACCTTCACGCCAAAGCGTGACGTGACCAAGGACGAAGTCAACGCGATCCTGAAGGCAGCGTCGGAAAGCGGTCCGCTCGCGGGTATCCTCGATTACACCGACGAGCCCCTGGTCTCGATCGACCTGATGCACAATGCAGCATCCTCGACGGTCGACAGCCTCGAAACCGCCGTGATCGACGGCAAGCTGGTGCGCGTCGTCAGCTGGTACGACAATGAATGGGGCTTTTCGAACCGCATGGTCGACACCGCCAAGGCTATGGCGGCGTTCCTCTAAGCGATGGGCGTCCTTGCCGGGATTGCGCGGCACGGACGCCCGCGCGGGTCGATCGAATTGCTCGATACGGTCGAGGTCACGCGCGACGGCGGGCTGGCCGGCGATTTTCGCGGCGCGGTGAAACCCGGCGGGCGCGGGCGGCGGCAAGTGTCGCTGATCGAGCGCGCCGACTGGGACGCGGCCATGCGTGACCTTGGCGTGAACCACGATTGGTCGGTGCGGCGCGCGAACCTGCTGGTCGATGCGTTGGACTTGCCCCAGCAGCCGGGCAGGCGGCTGCGGATCGGTGCGGTGCTGCTCGAAATCACGCAGGAATGCGATCCGTGCAGCCGGATGGAAGAGATTGCGCCGGGGTTGAAGGCCGCGCTGACGGCCGACTGGCGCGGCGGGGCATTGGCAAAAGTGATCGAAGCGGGCCGCATCGCAATCGGCGACCCCATCAGCTTGGAGGACGAGGCGTGAAAGCTTTCAGGACGCTCGACGACATGGGCGACATCAGCGGCAAGCGTGTGCTGGTGCGCGAGGATCTGAACGTGCCGATGGCCGACGGCAAAGTGAGCGACGACACGCGGCTGCGCGCGACGGTACCGACGGTGGCCGAACTGGCGGATCGCGGCGCGATCGTGCTGATCCTTGCGCATTTCGGCCGGCCGAAAGCGCCGAGCGCCGAATTCTCGCTTCACCAGATCGTCGAACCCTATGCGGCCGTGCTCGGCCGCCCGGTCCATTATGTCGACTGGGAAGGCGATACCGCGGCGGTTGCGAAACTTCAGTCCGGCGATGTCGCGATCGTCGAGAACACGCGCTTCTTCGGCGGCGAGGAAAAGAATGATCCGGCGACCGTCGCGCGCTTTGCCGCGCTCGGCGATCTTTATGTCAACGATGCCTTTTCCGCCGCGCACCGCGCGCATGCCTCGACCGAGGGCCTTGCGCATGTGCTGCCCTCCTTTGCCGGGCGCGCGATGGAGGCCGAGCTCGACGCACTCGACAAGGCGCTCGGCAATCCCGAGCATCCGGTCGCAGCCGTCGTCGGCGGCGCCAAGGTGTCGACCAAGCTCGACGTGCTGCGACATCTGGTCGCGCGCGTCGATCACCTGATCATCGGCGGCGGCATGGCCAATACCTTCCTCGCCGCGCGCGGGGTGAAGGTCGGCAAGTCGCTGTGCGAGCATGAACTGACCGGGACGGCGGACGACATCTTTGCCGCGGCCGAAGCGGCCAATTGCACGATCCATCTGCCCTATGACGTGGTCGTCGCAAAGGAATTCGCGCCCAATCCGGCGTCCTTGCGGACTTGCAACGTCCATGAGGTCGCCGAGGATGAAATGATCCTCGATATCGGCCCGGCAGCGACCGAGGCGCTGGCGGATGTGCTCAAGACCTGCCGCACGCTCGTGTGGAACGGCCCGCTCGGCGCGTTCGAGACTCCGCCGTTCGATGCCGCGACGATGGCGCTCGCGCGCACGGCGGCGGCGCTGACGAGCGAGGGGTCGCTGGTGTCGGTCGCGGGCGGCGGCGATACCGTCGCGGCGCTCAACAAGGCGGGGGTGGGCGACCAGTTCAGCTTCGTGTCGACCGCGGGCGGTGCCTTTCTCGAATGGATGGAAGGCAAGCAACTGCCCGGCGTGGCGGCACTCGCGCGCTGATCCTGATCCCCGTGGTTGCGAAGGCTCGGGGGGGCGGCTAACAGCGCCGCAGCATTCGTATGCATCGAACCAGGGGAACCCCATGACGCCGACCGTCAAAGCCATTCTTGCCAATTATGAATCCGACAATCCCGGTGTGAAGGCCAATCTGGCACGCATCCTGATGCAGGGGCGACTGGGCGGCACCGGAAAGCTGATCATCCTGCCGGTCGACCAGGGTTTCGAGCACGGTCCGGCACGCTCATTCGCGGTCAACCCGCCCGCCTATGACCCGCATTATCATTTTCAGCTCGCGATCGATGCAGGGCTCAGCGCCTATGCCGCACCGCTCGGCATGATCGAGGCGGGCGCCGGCACTTTCGCCGGGCAGATCCCGACCATTTTGAAGGTCAATTCGTCGAACAGCTGGGCGACCAGCATCAACCAGGCACTGACCGGCAGCGTCGAGGATGCGCTGCGGCTTGGCTGCGCGGCGATCGGCTTCACCATCTATCCGGGCGCCGACGACGTGTTCGACATGATGGAGGAAATCCAGCAGATGTCGGCCGAAGCCAAGTCGGTCGGCATCGCCACCGTGATCTGGTCCTACCCGCGCGGCGGCAAGCTGTCGAAGAAGGGCGAACTCGCGCTCGACGTTGGCGCTTATGCCGCGCACATGGCGGCGCTGCTCGGCGCGCACATTATCAAGGTCAAGCTGCCGACCGATCACATCGAGCAGGACGACGCGCAAAAGGCCTATGAAGGCTTCGACGCTTCGACCCAGGCAAAGCGGGTCGCGCATGTCGTGCAGTCGTGCTTCAACGGGCGCCGGATCGTGGTGTTCTCGGGCGGCGCGGCCAAGGGGGCCGATGCGGTCTATCAAGACGCGCGCGACATCCGCGATGGCGGCGGCAATGGCTCGATCATCGGCCGCAACACCTTCCAGCGGCCGCGGGACGAGGCGCTCGCGATGCTCGACAAGCTGGTCGCGATCTATAAGGGCGAGGAAGCCTGAACCCGTTCGACCTCAGCAGCCGCGTCGCGCTGGTGACGGGCGCGGGGCGGGGGCTGGGGTTCGAGATTGCGCGCGCGCTGGCATTGGCTGGCGCGCGCGTCGTGCTAAACGGGCGTGACGAAGCGCGGCTTGCCGATGCGGTGGCGCGGATCGGCGGCGATGCCGTGGTGCGTGCCTTCGACATCACCGATGCGGCAGCGGTCGATGCGCATGTTGCAGCAATTGCTGCGCAGCATGGCAGCATCGACATCCTCGTCAACAACGTCGGGCAGCGCGACCGGCGGGCGCTCTCCGACTTCGCGGTCGCCGAAGTGCGGGCGCTGACCGAGGCCAATCTGATCGCGCCGCTGATGCTCGCGCGCGCGGTCGCGCCGGGGATGATCGAGCGCGGACGCGGGCGAATCATCAACATCACCTCGATCGCCGGGCCGATCTCGAACAGCGGCGATCCGGTCTATACGATGACCAAGGGCGGGCTGGCGGCGCTCACGCGCGCGCTTGCCGCCGATCTCGGCCCGCACGGGGTGACCGTGAACGGCATTGCGCCGGGCTTCTTCGCTACCGAAGCCAATGCCGCAATGGTCGCCGACGCAGGCATCGCCGACTGGCTGGGCCGGCGGACCTCGCTCAAGCGCTGGGGGCGGCCCGAAGAAGTCGCGGGCGCCGCCGTCTTCCTTGCCTCGGATGCGGCGTCCTATATCACGGGCGAGATCATCACCGTCGACGGCGGCTATCTCGCGCATTTTTAAAGGCAAAGCAGCATGAGCGACTGGTCCAGCGTCGACGATTATATTGGCGGCAAGCTGCTTGGCGATGATGCCGCGCTCACGGCGGCGCTCGTAGCGAATGCATCTGCCGGACTGCCGCCGATCGATGTTTCGGCAGCACAGGGCAAGATGCTGCATCTCCTTGCGCGGACAGCGGGCGCGCGCCGCATACTCGAAATCGGCACGCTCGGCGGCTATTCGACGATCTGGCTGGCGCGTGCGCTGCCCGATGGCGGTCAAGTCGTGACGCTCGAAATCGAGCCGTACCATGCCGAAGTCGCCCGAGCGAATATCGCGCATGCGGGACTTGCCGAACGCGTCGATCTGCGGGTTGGCGCCGCGACCGCCACGCTGGCGGCAATGCAGGCGGGCGGTGAGGGGCCGTTCGATTTCGTCTTCATCGACGCCGACAAGGAAAATGGCGAAGGCTATGTCCGTGCCGCCATCGCGCTGGGCCGTCCGGGGACGGTGATCGTCGTCGACAATGTCGTGCGCGAAGGCGGCATTCTCGATCCCGCAAGCGACGATCCCAGGGTCATCGGCACGCGGGCGCTGTTCGACTATGTAGCGGATGAACCCCGGCTCTCCGCAACCGCTGTGCAGACGGTGGGTGCGAAGAAATGGGACGGATTTCTGCTCGCGATCGTGCAATGACGGATGACATGATGCTTGACGACGACCCGCTCGGCCCGCTTGATCCCGATTTTGCCGCGCAGTTCGTGCGCGACGACCGGCGGCCGCCGTGCCAGCTCTACCTCGTTTCGCCGCTCGACGTCGGCGGCGGTTTTCCTGAACGGCTGAAGCGCGCGCTGGGGGCGGGGCCGGTCGCAGCCTTCCAGTTCCGGGTGAAGGGCGTCGATCAGCATGAAGCCGCGCGGCTCGCCGAGCCGCTCCAGCGCATCTGCGCCGATGCCGACGTCGCCTTCATCGTCAACGACAGCGTTGCGCTCGCGAAGCGGCTCGGCGCCGACGGCGTCCATCTCGGCCAGAGCGACGGCGATCCACGCGAGGCACGGCTGGCGCTCGGGCCGTCGGTGCAGATCGGCGTGACCTGCCACGCCAGCCGCCACCTCGCGATGGAAGCGGGCGAGGCGGGCGCCGATTATGTCGCCTTCGGTGCCTTTTACCCGACGACGACCAAGGTGGTCGAGCACCATGCGGACCCGGTGCTGCTCAGCTGGTGGTCGACGCTGTTTGAGCCGCCCTGCGTCGCGATCGGCGGTATCACGCCCGCCAATGCCGCGCCGCTGGTGGCGGCGGGAGCCGACTTCCTCGCGGTGTCGGGCGCCGTCTGGGGCAGCGACGAGGCTGCTGCGGTGGCCGCCTTCGACGCGGTGTTGCGCGGGTGAAGACCAGCCCTGTCGACGCCGTCCGCGACGCATCGCGGCAACGCGCGAGGCCGCGGTCCAGCCGAACGACGCGCTCGTCTGTCGGCGCCGCGATCCGTGCGGACAGCTTGCCCGATCCACAGCGCCCCGCTACAGCGCGTCGCTTGTTTCTAACCTGGCGGGACTTCCATGAAAATCAGCGGTGTCGACATTCGCCCCGGCAACATCATCGAATATGAAGGCGGCATCTGGCGTGCGGTTAAGATCCAGCACACCCAGCCCGGCAAGGGCGGCGCCTATATGCAGGTCGAAATGAAGAATCTGCGCGACGGGCGCAAAAACAACGTCCGTTTCCGTTCGGCTGAAACGGTCGAGCGCGTGCGGCTCGATACCAAGGACTTCCAGTTCCTTTATCCCGAAGGCGACATGCTCGTGTTCATGGACAAGGAAACCTATGAGCAGACGACGCTGCCGCGCGATCTGCTCGGCGATGCTGCTGCCTTCCTGCAGGACGGCATGGACGTGGTGATGGAATTGTACGACGAAGAGCCGATCAGCGTTCAGCTGCCCGACACGATCGAAGCGACGATCGTCGAGGCCGATGCCGTGGTGAAGGGCCAGACGGCGTCGTCGAGCTACAAGCCTGCGGTGCTCGATAACGGCGTGCGCGTGATGGTGCCGCCGCATATCGGCGCTGGCACGCGGATCGTCGTCGACGTGTACGAACAGACCTACGTCCGCCGCGCAGACTGACCCCGAAGCGTGGTTTCCCACTCCGGCCTCATCACCGTCATGGAGCGCGCCGCGCGCAAGGCGGCGCCGCGTCTTCGGCGCGACTTCAACGAAGTCCAGCTCTTGCAGGTCAGCCGCAAGGGGCCCGCCGATTTCGTCTCGATGGCCGATCAGCGCGCCGAACAGACGATCTTCGAGGAACTGAGCCACGCGCGCCCTGACTGGGCGTTCGTGATGGAGGAACGCGGCGATGTGACGGGCGACCCGACCAAGCCGCGCTTCGTCGTTGATCCGCTCGACGGCACCAGCAATTTCCTCCACGGCATCCCGCATTTCGCGATCTCGATCGCCGCCGAAGAGCCCAAGCCCGGCGGCAAATGGGAAACGATGGCAGCGCTCGTCTATCAGCCGCTGACTGACGAGAGCTTCTGGGCGGAAAAGGGGCGGGGCGCTTGGCTCACCGACCAGCGGCTGCGCGTGTCGGCACGGAATGACCTGTCCGAAGCCCTGATCGCGACCGGGATCCCGTTCCTGGGGCACGGCGATTTCGCCGAATGGAGCCGCATCTTCGGTGCGGTAGCGCCCGGTGTGGCGGGCATCCGGCGGCTCGGCTCGGCGGCGCTCGATCTCGCCTGGGTCGCGGCGGGGCGGTTCGACGGCTTCTGGGAATCAGGCTTGCAGCGTTGGGACGCGGCAGCGGGGATGCTGCTGGTGCGCGAAGCGGGCGGTTACATCACCGACTATCGCGGCGGCGACAAGATGCACGAACGCAGGGAGTATCTCGCTGCCAATGACGGGCTGCATTCGAAGCTGCACAAGCTGGTCGCGAGCGCGCTGCGCTAGGCAAGGCTTGAAGCTGCACGCTTCAAAATCCCTACGTCATTCCCGCGAAGGCGGGAATCCATAGGGGCTGGGGGCACAGATATTCGCGACCGTTTGCGATTATGGATCCCCGCCTTCGCGGGGATGACAAGCGAAGGCCCAAACTGGCAGGCGCTAGCTCACCAACTCCACCGCCACTGCCGTCGCCTCGCCGCCGCCGATGCACAGGCTCGCGAGCCCCTTGGTCCCACCCGTCGTCTGGAGCGCCGACACCAAGGTGGCGATGATCCGCGCGCCGCTCGCGCCGATCGGGTGGCCAAGCGCGCAGGCGCCGCCATGGATGTTGAGCTTGTCGTGCGGAATGCCCAGGTCGCGCATCGCGATCATCGGCACGACCGCGAAAGCTTCGTTGACTTCGAACAGGTCGACATCGTCGATGCTCCAGCCCGCCTTTTCGAGCGCCTTGCGCATCGCGGGCACGGGCGCGGTGGTGAACTGCGACGGCGCGTGCGCGTGCGCGGCGTGCGACACGATTCGCGCGACCGGAGTCAGCCCGAGTTCCTCGGCCTTTGACGCGCGCATCATCACCAGCGCCGCCGCCCCGTCCGAAATCGACGAGGCATTGGCTGCCGTTACCGTGCCGTCCTTGGAGAAAGCGGGCTTGAGCGTCGGGATCTTGGCGACATCGCCCTTCAGCGGCTGTTCGTCCTGATCGACCGTTACCGATCCCTTGCGCCCGGCGACTTCGACCGGGGTGATCTCGCGCACGAACTTGCCCGCCGCTTGTGCCGCTTGCGCGCGGGTGAGCGAGGCCACTGCGAAATCATCCTGATCGGCGCGGGTGAATTGGTACTCGGTCGCGCTATCCTCGGCGAAATTGCCCATCAGCTTGCCGGGTTCATAGGCATCCTCGAGCCCGTCGAGATACATGTGATCCTTCAGCACGTCATGCCCGATCCGCGCGCCGCCGCGGTGGCGCATCGACAGGTAAGGCGCGCCGGTCATGCTCTCCATCCCGCCCGCGACGACGATGTCGGCCGACCCGGCGAGGATCGCGTCATGCGCCATGATCGCGGCCTGCATGCCCGACCCGCACATCTTGTTGACCGTCGTCGCTTCGACATGGAGCGGCAGCCCGGCTTTCAACGCTGCCTGGCGCGCGGGCGCCTGCCCGAGCCCGGCGGGCAGCACGCAGCCCATGTAGATGCGCTCGACCGCTTCGCCCGACAGCCCCGCGCGCTCGATCGCCGCGCCCACTGCCGCTGCGCCGAGGTCGGTCGCGCTCGCGCCGCTCAGCGCCCCCTGGAAGCTGCCCATCGGGGTGCGGGCATAGGCGACGATGACGACAGGATCGGTGCTCATGGGGCGGCTCCAGCGCGAGAGAATTGGTTGCGCGCGATTTAGGGCGGTGACGCGGCGAATACAAATGCCCGCACGGGGAACAGCCACGCATGCGGCTGGTTATCGCGTCTTTGCGCGGAGCATAGCGATGGAAGACCTGCCGACGACCATCCTGAAATGGGCGGCATCGGGGAGCGGGATGGTCGCCGCCGCCATGGTCTCGCTCGATCTCGGGCGGCGGCTGACGGGGTGGGGATTCGTGATCTTCGTCGCTTCGTCGCTGTGCTGGATCGCGGGATCGGTGTTGACCAAGGACTTTGCGCTCGGCACGCAGAACGCCGTCTTGTTCGGGATCAACCTGCTGGGTGTCTATCGTTACCTCATTCGCAAGCGCCCTCCCGGCTGAAGGGCCGCTTTGGGCGGCGCTTCTTGGGGGATTGGGGGCAATCTTCGGCAGCTTCATCGCCGCGCTCGTCATCCGTTGGCCGGCCGAGCGATCGGTCGTGACCGGGCGATCGGCCTGCGATGCCTGCGGGCGCACGCTCGGTCCCGCCGAACTGGTGCCACTGCTCAGCGCGCTCGCGAGCCGGGGCAAATGCCGCTCCTGTGGTGCTGCGATCGACCCGCTGCACTGGCGGATCGAAGCGATTGCGCTGGCGGTGGGCGCAACCGCGGGCGCGCTTTTGCCGGGCGGCGAAGCCATTGCGGCGGCGGTATTCGGCTGGCTGCTGCTCGCGCTGGCCGCGCTCGACGCTACCGAGTTCTGGCTGCCCGACGAGTTGACGCTGGCGCTCGCGCTGGCTGGCGTGGCTGTTGGACTGCTGGGGATCGGCGCGGGAATGAACGACCGGCTAGTCGGCGGGGCGGGGGGCTTTGCCGCACTCTGGGCGATCGGCGCGGGGTACAGGGCGTTGCGGGGGCGCGAGGGGCTGGGCGGCGGCGACCCGAAGCTGCTGGGCGCGATCGGGCTGTGGCTAGGGTGGCAGCTGTTGCCGGCGGTGCTGTTCCTTGCCGCGCTGACGGGTCTCTGCGTGGTCCTCTTCCAGCTGCTAACCCGACGCGGCGCGGCGCTCAGTAACCGCTTGCCGCTCGGCACGCTGATGGCGATCGCGGCTTACCCGGCGCTGATCGTCATGCTAAAGCTGGCGGCATGAAAGCTGGTCTGTTCGCGTTGTTGCTCGCGGCTCCCTTTGGCGCGCAGGATCTGCCGAAGGCGCCGCTCGGCCAATTGCCGCGGTCGGTCGATGGCCTGCCGATCGGTGGCATCCCCAAGCAGGAATTGCCCCAGACGGGGTGCGCCACCTTCCTGTGGACCGCCACCCAGACCCGCGCCTTGGTGGCGATGCTGACGTCGGACCCTGCGCGCATCCGCTTCGCGCCGGACGGCAAGCTGACGGACCTGGTCCGTATCGGGCAGAACGGGCCGGGCGACTTCGGCTTTCTCGCGCACACCGATTACGCGGGCGGCGATCTGAAGGTCAGCGTCGAAATGGCAATCGTGCGGCGCGGCGACCTGACGCAAGGTGCGCTGACCGAGAGCGCGACGCTGACGATCACTCGCGAAGGCGGCGACAGCGTGATCGTGCCGGTGATCGGCATCATCGGCTGCGCGAGCTGATCAACTGACCTCGGCGCGCCGTGCCTCAAGCCAGCGGCGTTCGGCGTCGCCGGGCGCGAGCGCGAGCGCGGCGTCATAGGCGGCGCGGGCGGCGTCGTTCAGCCCCAGCCGATAGAGCAGCCCCGCCCGAGTCGCGTGATAGGGCAGGAAGTGCGCGAGACCGGGCGTATCGAGCGCGTCGACTTCCTCGAGCGCCGCCTGATAGCCGGCGACCTGCGCCAGCGCGACGGCGCGGTTGAGCCGGGTGATCGCATCGTCGCGCACGCTCAGCAGCGCATCATAGATCGTCAGGATGTTGCGCCATGGCGGCGGCTCGGCGAGTGACTCCCGCGCGCACCATTCGGCATGGATCAGTGCAGCCACCACGCGCGGGCGGCGGGGGCCGATCCGCGCGGCGGCGGCGAAATAGCGGCGGCCATCGGCGATCAGGGCGGCATCCCAGCGCGCTGGATCCTGTTCGGACAGGGGAACCATCGCGCCGTCGGCATTGACCCGCGCGGGACGCCGCGCCTCTGCAAAGCGCACCGTCGCGGCGAGCGCCAGCACTTCAGGCTCCTGCGGCAGCATTTGCGCGAGCGTCTCCGTGATGCCCAGCATCTCGCGCGCATAATCGGCATGCTGGCCTGTCCCCGCGCCATCGGCATGGGCATGAGCATAGGCGACTTCGATCGTGCTCAGCACCGCGTCGAGCCGCTCACCCCAGGCGTCGGGGCCGGGCACATCATAGCCGATGCCGGCGCGCGCGATCTTTCGTTTGGCGCGCACCAGCCGCTGCGCGAGCGTCGGCTCGGCAGTCAGGAAGGCGCGGGCGATTTCCTCAGTGGACAACCCACATACCAGCCGCAGCGTCAGCGCGGCGCGTGCCTCCGGGTGGATGGCAGGGTGGCAGCAGGTGAAGATCAGCTTCAGCCGCTCGTCGGGGATGGGGCTCGCGTCGAGCATCAGTTCCTCCGGGGTCGGCTCGGGTTCGGGGGCGGGCAGCGCGGCGGCCGCGCGCACGCCCGCTTGCCGCACCCGATCCAGCGCGACGCGCTCGGCGACGCGGTAGAGCCATGCGGCCGGATCGCGCGGGGCTTCGTCCGCCCAAACGGTCACGGCTCGCGCGCAGGCTTCGGCAAGGGCATCTTCGGCAAGGTCGAGATTGCGGAAGCGGGCGGCGAGCGCGGCAATGATGCGCCCACTCGCCGCCCGGAAAACCGCGTCGAGCGCGATGCTCACATGCCGGGCGGTGCCATGATCGGGCGCACTTCGACCGAGCCATTGGCTGCCAGCGGAATTTTCTTCGCAATCGCGATGGCGGCATCCAGGTCGGGCGCTTCGACCATATAATAGCCGCCGAGCTGTTCTTTGGTTTCGGCAAACGGCCCGTCGTGCAGCGTCTGGACTCCGCCCTCGGTCCTGATGGTCGTCGCCGTCGCAATCGGCTGGAGCCCGGCACCGTGCAGCATGGCCGAACCGATTTCTTCACCGAACGCCATATGCTTCTGGATGATCGCGCCCATCGCGGCGCCGGTGCCATCGTTGTAAACGGCTTCATCTTCGAAAATCATCAGCATGTATTTCATCGCCATTCCTCCCATCAGCGACCACTGCATCGTGATCGTACTTCGGAGACGGGCGAAGGGCAGTGGAATCGACAGCCGTGCGAGAAATTATTTTGGCGGCGGGTCGATCCGCCAGCCGATCGGCTTGAAACTGCCGCCGTTGCTCGCAGGCGCCGAGCAGGCAGTGAGCCCGATGATCAGGTCCATCGCCGCCATGAAGCTGATCGTATCGCCCGCGCGGCTGAGCGGGGGCAGGACCTGCAACGTGCCGTCGGGCGCGACGGGCACGTTCATGAAACAGTTGAACGCGACCGGGATCATGTCCTCGGTCACGTCATAGGGCGCGAGCGCTTCGGCGAGATTGCCGAAGCAGCCGCGGTGGCGCGGCTCGTTCGGGTAGAAATGGTCGAACGTCGCATGCGAACAGGGGATGAGCAGGAAATCATGCACGCCGACGCTGTCGGCGACGATCTCCAGCAGCACATTCGACCGGTTCGAATAGAGCTTGTGCCCCGTCGTCAGCCGGATCGTCTCGGCATAATCGAGCGTGCGCCCCGAACTCAGCACTTCGCCAATGTCGTCGGCGTTGTAGGCGAGCAGATCGGCGACCTGCACCCCCTGAATGTCGACGACGGTGAGCGTCTCGCCCTTGCCCAGCAGGAAGGCCGTCCCTGATCGCGGGGGGATTTCATTCATCCGCCGCACCGGCATAGCTGAACGGGCAGGTCCAATCGCCGTCAACCACGCGGCCAGAATATTGCCGCGCCTCGCTGGCCTCGCCGTGGCGGGCCAGCATCGGGTTGCGGCTGCCGGCGATGGCCTCGTCACGCACCATGATTTTTTCGCGCATGCCTTCGTATCGCCCCTCGGCGCGCAGCCGTTCGAACTGGTCGTGGAGGTTGAACACCATCGTCGGCCGCTCGAAGCGTCGCGCGGGGCGGCTGGCTTTGGGGTGCAGCCCGACGATGAAGAACGCCTGCCCGCCGAAGCTCAGCGAAAAATGCGCGTCCTCGGGGTCGGGAGAGACGCGCTCGTCATAGGGTTGGCCGCGCCAGACATCCTTGTCCGAAAGCGACTGCGCCCGATCCCATAGCGCTGCTTCGAACTCGGCTTCGGACAGGTCGGTCGGCCCTTCGAACACGATTGCCAGGCTGCGGAACATCGCCGGGTCGCGCGCATAGACTTCGCCGAACTTCAGCAGCTCGTCGTGGATGCGCAGGTCGTCCCACGCGCTCGCAATATTGTCGCAGGCAAGCACCCGTAGCGTCCCCTTGGCGAGCGCTGCCTTCGCGCCAACGCAGGGGAAGTCGCGGTCGTCGACATGCGCGAACAATTTGGCCTGCAACGCCTGCTGCGCAGCATGCTGCCAGTGAAACATCTGAAATCCCTGGGCTATTGATGAATGGCGCTTCAACGAAGCCCGGGGTTCGATGTTCCCTCAGTCGGGCAGGCGGGCCTTGGGAAAGGCGCCCCAGACGCCGTCATAGTCGGGCTGGGCCGACGCCAGCGCCGAGTCCGTCACGCGATACGGCCAGCAGCTTTCGACCATGAACGCCATCGTCCCGTCGATCTTGTGCGGGGCGAGATCGGCATTGGTGGCGCCCTGCCAACTGGTGACGTCGGGGCCATGCGCGCTCATCATATTGTGAAGCGACAGCGCACCGGGGGCGAAACCGCCTGCCTTGGCGTCATAGGCGCCGGTGATCAGCCCCATCGCTTCGCTCATCAGATTGCGGTGGAACCAGGGCGGGCGGAACGTATCCTCGGCCACCATCCAGCGCGGCGGGAAGATGACGAAATCGGCGTTCGCCCGGCCGGGCATGTCGCTCGGGCTGGTGAGCACGGTGAAGATCGACGGATCGGGATGATCGAAGCTGACCGTGCCGAGCGTGTTGAAGCGGCGCAGGTCGTACTTCACCGGCGCGAGATTGCCGTGCCACGCGACAACATCGAGCGGCGAATGATCGAGCGTGGTGCGCCACAGCTTGCCGCCGAATTTCTGGATCACCTCGAACGGCTCGTCGCGATCCTCGAACCAGGCGACGGGCGTCTCGAAATCGCGCGGATTGGCGAGGCCGTTCGAGCCGATCGGGCCGAGATCGGGGAGGCGGAAGGGGCTGCCGTGATTCTCCGCAAGATAGCCGCGCGCGGCGTCGCCGGTGAGGGCAACGCGAAAGCGGACGCCGCGCGGGATGATCGCGATTTCGAGCGGCTCGAGCGCGATCGCGCCGAGTTCGGTATGCAGCGTCAGCCCGCCCTGCTCGGGAATGATCAACAGCTCGCCATCGGCCGAGAAGAACACCTGCCGGTCCATGCTCGCGGTGGCGGCATAGGTGGAGAGCGTGACGCCGCTATGCGCCTCCGGGTCGCCGTTCCACAGCATCGTGGCGAGCGAGTCGACGAAGGTCGTCGCGGCATGGGGCAGGGGACGCGGGTCCCAGCGCAGCCGGTTGGGGCTGGCGGGCAGCGTGCGATCGACGGCGGGATCGGCAACCAGCGCATAGGGCGGGTGCGCGGCTGACGGGCGCAGGCGATAGAGCCACGACCGCCGGTTCTCGCTGCGCGCCATCGTGAAGGCGGCGCCGCTGAGCTGCTCGGCATAAAGGCCGAACGCAGGCCGCTGCGGCGAATTGCGCCCGACGGGCAGCGCGCCGGGGATGGCTTCGGTGGCGAAGTGATTGCCGAAGCCGGTGAGGTAGGTGGTCATGCCGGGTGTCGCTCCAAGATGATGTCGCGCACGACAACCGCCTTGCCGTTTGTGTCGCGGCGGATGGGGACGATGCCGTTGCCGCCCCGATTGACCATCGATTTTCGGTAAGCCGGGGTGACGCCGAATTCACCGTCGAAAACAATGTCGTCGATCCAATAGGGCCGCTTGCCGGGTTCGAGAACGGTCATGTGGATATGCGCGGGGATGGTGTCGTTGGGGTAGGGCGCGGGTTTGATCGTATCGAAGTGATAGCGCCCATCGGCGCCCGTCTTCACCCAGCCGCGCAATCGGCCGTGGCGACGGCTCCAGATCGTGGTGGTCGCGCCATTGGCGTAACGCCCTGCGGCATTGGTCTGATAGGCGTAGACGACAACCCCCGTGGCTGGCGTCTTGCCGTCGCTCTGGTAGACGACGCCGTCGATGGTCAGGGGCTCGCCCATGTCGACCCCCGGGCCGATCCGTGCCGAGTTCGTCAGCGCTGCGAGGTCGGTTTCGAGAGCCGCCTCGCACCCTTCGCACTGATAGAGGTTTGCGCGCGCCGTGGTTGCCGATACCGGGGAGGACACAGCTTGCGGCGCGCTGCCGCCGGCAGGTTGGCAGCCGACCAACAGCAGCGCCGCGAGCGCGATTGGCGGCCGCATCACTCCGCCGTCGCCGGGATCACCCCGCGCCGAATCTGATCGAGCTCGATGCTCTCGAACAGCGCCTTGAAATTGCCCTCACCGAAGCCGTCATTGCCCTTGCGCTGGATGATCTCGAAAAAGATCGGCCCGACCATATTCTCGGTGAAGATCTGGAGCAGCAGCCCACCGCCCGTCTCTGGCGCGCCGTCGATCAGGATTTTGCGCTTGCGCATTTCTTCGACGTCATGGCCGTGGCCAGGCAGGCGCTTGTCGATCAGGTCGAAATAGGTGTCGATCGTGTCCTGAAAACGGATGCCATTGGCGCGCAAGGTGTCGACGGTCTTGAAGATGTCGTCGGTCGCCATCGCGATGTGCTGAATGCCTTCGCCTTTGTAGTCCTTGATGAATTCCTCGATCTGCGAATGCTCGTCCTGGCTTTCGTTCAAGGGGATGCGGATCTTGTCGTCGGGCGCGGTCATTGCCTTCGAGACCAGCGCTGTCGCCTTGCCCTCGATGTCGAAGAAGCGGATTTCGCGGAAGTTGAAGATGCGCTCGTAATAATCCGCCCAGTAATTCATCCGCCCTCGCATCAGATTATGCGTCAGGTGATCGAGCGTGTGCAGGCCGACGCTGTTGTCGTTCGGTGTCGCGCCGGGGACGGGCTCGAAATCAATGTCGTAGATCGTCGTGCCGCCGCGCTGGTCGACCAGATAAAGGTTCGCGCCGCCAATCCCCTCGATCGCCGGGATGTTGAGTTCCGCCGGGCCGACCTTGCCCTCGACCGGCACCGCGCCGCGCTCGGTCGCGAGCTTCACTGCCTTGGCGGCATCGGCGACGCGGAACGCCATGGCATTGGCGGAGGGGCCGTGGGTGTCGCGGAAGCCAGCGACCTGGCCAGCATTTTCCATGTTGAGCAGGAAATTGATGTCGCCCTGCGCATAGCGGCGGACGTTCTTCGAGCGGTGCGTGCCGACATGAGTGAAGCCCATCTTGACGAACAGGTCCGCGAGTGCCTCCGGGTCGGGAGAGGTGAATTCGACGAATTCAAAGCCGTTGAGGCCCATCGGGTTGTCGTGGGTGGCGGCGGGCTGGGGAGCGGTCGCGGTGGTCATGGCAGGGGTCTCCGTGGCGGCGGATGGTATCAGATGAAACTATATAGCCGATTAGGGGCTAGCGGAAAAGGGGCATCGGTTGCCTATTCCGCGACTGTTGCCAGACGCCCGGCGGGAGTGGCAACACTCGCGCGATGACCTCGCTCAAGCTCGACGATTTCATGCCCTATCGCTTATCGATCGCGTCGAACCGCGTGTCGGCGGCGGTGGCGACGGCTTATGAGGCGCTGTTCGGCCTCACCATCCCGCAGTGGCGGCTGATCGCGGTGATTGCCGAAAGCGATGGGCTGACCCAACAGGCTTTGGGTGCTGCGACGCGGATGGACAAGGTGACGGTGAGCCGCGCGGCGGTGGCGCTGGTCGATCGCGGGCTGATCGCGCGCACGCCCAACCCCGACGACCAGCGATCGCACCTGCTGTCGCTCACCCCCGCCGGGCGGCTGCTCTACGACAGTGTCGCGCCCAAGGCGCTCGAGCTGGAGGCGCAAATCTTCGCCGGGTTCAGCAAGGCAGAGCTGGCCGATTTCGCGGCGATGCTCGCGCGGATCGAAGTGGCGGCCGCATCGATCGCGCCCGAACGGGGTTGATGCAAGCGGGCCGCGCGGTCTAATCAGCGCCGGTCCTCCCCGGGCCTGTCATTGCCAATCCAAGGAGGAATCATGTCCATCGTCGATCGCGCCGGGCTCGGCGTCGCGGAAGAACTCGCGCAGTTCGTGGAAGAGCGCGTGCTGCCGGGACTGGGGATTGCCGCCGAGGGCTGGTGGGCGGGCGTGGCCGACATCTTCGCGCGGTTCGCGCCGGAGAACGCCGCGCTGCTCGCCAAGCGCGAGACACTGCAGGCGGCGATCGACGCGCGCTATCGGGCGGGCGAGCCGGTAGACGAGGCGTTCCTGCGCGACATCGGCTATCTGGTGCCCGAACCGGCACCGTTCACGATCGGCACCGAGAACGTCGATGCCGAGATCGCGACGATGGCCGGGCCGCAGCTGGTGGTGCCGATCCTCAACGCGCGCTTTCTGCTCAATGCGGCGAATGCGCGCTGGGGGAGCCTGTACGACGCGCTTTACGGCACCGACGCGCTCGATGCGCCGCCCGCCCGGCCCGGCGGTTACGACGAGGCGCGCGGTGCAGCGGTGGTCGCGCGCGCGAAGGCGTTTCTCGACGAAGCCATTCCCGGCTGGCGCGAGGACGTGGGCCTCGTCGCACGCGGCGAGCAGTGCAAGCTGTTCCGCCATCACGGGCTGCACATCGAATTGCGGTTCGAGCCCAATCACATCGGCGCGAACGATCCCGATGGCCTGTCCGACGTGGTGCTCGAATCGGCGCTGACGACGATCTGCGATCTCGAGGATTCGATCGCGGCGGTCGATGCCGAGGATAAGGTCGCCGCCTATGCCAACTGGCTCGGCCTAATGAAGGGCGATCTGGAGGAGACGTTCGAAAAAGGTGGCAAGCAGCTCACCCGCAAACTCAACTCGGATCGCAGCTATGTCGGCATTGGGGGCGACCTGACGCTCCCCGGCCGCTCGCTGCTGTTCGTGCGCAATGTCGGCCATCTGATGACCACGCCCGCGATCACGCTCCCCGGCGGTGGCGAGGCACCCGAGGGCATAATCGACGCGATCATGACCTCCACGATCGCGCTTTACGACCTGCGCGCGCTTGGCGCGTTCCGCAACAGCCGCACCGGCAGCGTCTACATCGTCAAGCCTAAGATGCACGGGCCGGAGGAATGCGGTTTCACCAATCGGCTGTTCGATGCGGTCGAGGATCTGCTCGGCCTCGCGCGCCACACCATCAAGGTGGGGGTGATGGACGAGGAGCGGCGCACCTCGGCCAATCTCGCCGCCTGCATCGCAGCGGTGAAGGACCGCATCGTCTTCATCAACACCGGTTTCCTCGACCGCACCGGGGACGAAATGCACACCGCGATGCATGGCGGCGCGATGATCCCCAAGGCCGAGATGAAAGCGAGCGCGTGGATCAAGGCCTATGAGGATCGCAACGTCCGCATCGGCTTGGCCCACGGCCTGTCGGGCCGCGCGCAAATCGGCAAGGGCATGTGGGCCGCGCCTGACCGGATGGCCGACATGATGGCGCAGAAGATCGGGCATCCGATGAGCGGCGCCAACACCGCCTGGGTGCCGTCGCCGACCGCCGCGACGCTTCACGCGATGCATTATCATCAGGTCGACGTCTTCGCCCGGCAGCGGGAGATTGCGCACGAGCCGATCCCCGCGCTCGACGGCTTGCTGACCGTGCCGTTCGCGGGCGGACGCAACTGGACGGCGGAGGAAGTCGCACGCGAGCTCGACAACAACGCGCAAGGCATTCTCGGCTATGTCGTGCGCTGGATCGACCAAGGCATCGGCTGCTCGAAAGTGCCCGACATCAACGATATCGGCCTGATGGAGGACCGCGCGACCTTGCGGATCAGCTCACAGCACATCGCCAACTGGCTGCTCCACGGCGTCGCGACCAAGGCCGAAGTCGACGCCGCCTTCGAGCGGATGGCGGCGAAGGTCGATGCGCAGAATGCCGGCGATCCGCTCTATCGGCCGATGGCGGGGCATCCCGACAGCATCGCGCTGCAAGCTGCCCGCGCGCTGGTGTTCGAAGGGGTCAGCCAGCCGAGCGGCTATACCGAGCCGCTGCTCCACGCTTACCGCGCGCGGGCGAAAGGTCGGTAAAGCAACGCGCGGTGGTTATCGATTAACTGGTAGGTCGACCAACCAGCTTGAATTCATAATGATAATCGATGGTGCGCCCTTGATAGACGACACCCTCGATGTCGACGCGATAGGTTACGTCGGGTTGGATGTCGTCAGCGGTAAATTCGATGGCGGTGGTATAGCCGATTGCGTCCGTGCGCTTTGCAAATATCGATGTTCGCACCGCTTCACCGCCGCTGCTCATCGTGACTTTGGCGTTGGTCAGGTCGGCCCGCAGATTGTTCCATTTGTTTTGCTTGTCGACAATCGGGCTGAATGACAGCAACGCTTTGTCCTCAAACAACTCGATCGGGTAATCGCCGAAGGGATAGGCGACAAAATCGGGAAGCGTGGCTGTGACAGACTGCTCGCTGGCGAAATCGAAAATCTTGAGCGCCGACGCCCCGGAGCGCTGGCCATCCGGCGTTTCCCAGCCCGATCGACCGTAAGCGATGCGGGTGACGAAAGGGGAAAGTATCCACCGGCGATGCCCAGTCCCGCCGACGACATTTTGCACATCGGTGACCCAATCGCGAACGTCATCGCGGGGCGTGTCAAAACGCAAATGGGGCGACACCACGCCACCAGACAAATTGCTCGATCCGGCACCCTTGGCGGCGGCTTCCGAATAGCAGCGCCACGAGGGTCGCGGCCAATGTGACAAATCGCCTTGCGCGGCCATCACCAGCGATGCGGCCATCACTTCGCCGTCAGCTGTTGCGTCATACTCGACCGGCGGCAAATGGTGGTAAGCGCGGATCGCGTTGACGGCGCCCAGCGCCTCGGCTCGGGACGATGGCTTGAGTTCGCCCGCCTGGCAGATCGCAGGGTCGGGAAGCCGATCGAACAGCGCTGCCAGCTTGACCGCGAAATGGGGATCGGCGGTTCTGATCCGGGCGACGCGCGGCTCGGCGACAGACGATTGTCCTGCCGTCGCCGCGGCGATCAGCGCCGTTACATTTAGCAAATGCGCAATCATGGGTTGGCCTTGTCAATGTTGGGCTAGCTGTTGGGTCCTTGCCATCATATCAACGACAGGTCTGTGGCGATCGGTTTGGCGGATTTGATCGCGGCGCACGCGCAGGGTGGAGCATCAATCTCGTCGCCTGTCGTGCGCGCATTTTGAGCGCTCGAATGCACGTCAAACGTATGGCAACGTCCCATCGGGGTCCGGCGTCGTGCCTAGTGTGGTAAAATTACACATCCGCAACGATTCACGGCAATGTCACGTTTCTGCAATTTGAGCTTCATCAAGCTCCCCTAGGCGCCCCGCACGCATCGCCATCCTAGGCGCCGCGAAGGGGGTTGAAATGACATTCCGGAACCATCGTTTTCTGTTCGATTCCGCGCGTCTTGCGCTGACCGCGGGCATCGCCAGCGCTGCGCTTGCGACTGCAGCGCAGGCGCAGACCGCGCCGACACCGGCGCCTGCCGAAGAGCCTGCCGCCGACGAAGTCGTCGTCACCGGCTCGCGCCCGATCAAGGAATCGCTGGCAGCTGCGCTTCGCACGCAGCGCGAATCGGACTCGCTGGTCAGCGTCATCTCGGCGGACGGCGTTGGCCGCCTGCCTGACCAGAACATCGCCCAGGCCGTCAGCCGCCTGCCCGGGATCGCGGTCGAACGCGATCAGGGCCAGGCGCGCTACATCAGCTTGCGGGGCGCCCCCAATTACTGGACCACGCTGTCGTTCGACGGCATCAACGTCGTCAGCCCCGAAGGCCGCGACGCGCGCTTTGACTCGATTCCCTCGGCGATTGCGGCTCAGGTGATCGTGTCGAAGGCCGTGACGCCTGACATGCCCGGCGAAACCGTCGCCGGCAACGTCAACGTCATCACGCGCTCGGCGTTCGACTATTCGGGATTCAAGATCGCTGGCAAGGCTGGCTTCGGCGTCGCCGAGTATGGCAGCCGCCCGCAATATGAAGCCTCGCTGGTCGTGTCGAACCGGTTCCAGCTCGGCAGCGGCGAACTAGGTGTTGTCCTGTCGGGCAGCTATTTTGATCGCGCCCAGATCACAGACAATTTCGAGGTCGATTACGAACGCGTCGGTAGCGAAATCGGCACGGCGAATAACCTCACCACGCCGGCGACGGGGAACGACAAGCGCCCCGGCTGGGAACGGCGCTTCTGGGGGCATGAAGCCGAAAACAAGCTTTATCGCCTGACGCGGCGCAACTGGTCGTCGTCGATCCGGCTCGACTGGAAGCCCGATGCCGACAACACGATCTCGGCGCGGTCCCTGTTCACGATCTTCACCGACGACGAAGCCCGCGACAATTATCGCTTCGACCTCGACGATCGTCAGGGTGATCTCGTCACCAATGCCGCTGATTGCGCGCGCACCGTGAACCCCACGCCGACCACCAGCGGCTATGCCGATGTCTGCATCGGCAACACCCCGCAGGTCGGCACCGTCTATGGCGTCGACATTCGCCAGCGCGCGACGCTGCGGGCGTTCCGCCAGTCGATCTTTACCAACACCCTGACCGGCACGCACAATTTCGGTGAAGGCTGGCAGTTCACCTGGCTCGGCAACTTCACCCGCTCGCGCGACGACCGTTCGTCGGTGGGCGAAGCATCCTACGACAGCCCGTCGACGCGCAACCTGCGCCCCACCATCGCTTATGACTTCAGCGATCCGAACCGCTCGCGCCTGTTGCTGTTCAACACGGTCCAGCTCACCGGTCCCACCCGGTTCCAGGCCGGGACCCGCGTGACGCAGATCGACGCCTTCGCCAAGGCGCCAGTGTCGTTCACGGTGCTTGACGCGATCGACACCACCGATGCCTATACCGCGCGCTTTGTGGTGAGCCGCGAGACGCAGTTCCTGGGCGCCGACGCCACTTTCAAGGCTGGTTTCCAGTTCGACCAGCGTACCAAGGTGGCGAACGAGAACCAGATCACGCTCAACACCGCCGCGCAGTTTAACGCGGTTGGCTTGCCGCAAGATTACAACCAGTTCTCGATCGATCAGGCGTTCCTGGGTCAGATTCCGCTCGACTACAGCTTCCGCTATTTCGACATCAACCGGATGCGGGCAGTCAGCGCGGCGGCGCGCGCGAACTTCGCGTTCGCACCCAACACCGGGAACAATTACAACGTGCGCGAGCAGGTCTATGCCGGCTATTTGATGGGCACGCTGAAATATGACTGGGGCTCGATCGTCGGCGGTGTCCGTGTCGAGCATCTCAAGAACCGCGGGACTGCGGTTGCGACGATTGGCAACACCAACGGGCTTGTCACCGCGCAATCCAGCCAGACGCTGTTCTTCCCCAGCCTCCACGTGAACTGGAATGTCGACAGCACCAAGAAGCTGCGGCTGTCGTTCAACTCGGGCGCGGCGCGTGCCGATTACGACCAGCTGCGGCCGAACGTGGTTGTCAATGATGCCAACCAGACGATCTCGGGCGGCAATCCTGCCGTCAAGCCTGAGCGCGCCTATGGCGTCGACGGCTATTTCGAATGGTATCTGAAGCCGCAGGGCTACATCAGCATCGGCGCTTTCTACAAGCAGGTTGACGACGTTCTGTACACGCAGCGCCGGACCTTCGGGTCGGATGCGCTCAACGCGAACGGCATCGATCGTTCGGGCTATTTCTTCACCGGCATCACCAACGGCGGTTCGGGGCGGCTGTTCGGCATGGAAGCGACAGCCCAGTTGCAGCTCGATCCGTGGACGCGCGACCTTGGCCTGCCGGAGTGGATGGGCGGCTTCGGCATCAACAGCAACGTGACCGTTAACAACAGCGAAGTCACCAAGCCGGCTACCGGCCTGGTGCCCGCCCGTAAGGTTCGCTTGCCGGGTACGTCGGACCTGCTTTACAATATCGGCGCCTATTATGAAAAATATGGCCTGTCGATCAACTTCCAGTATCAGTGGCGCAGCGACTATCTCGATACGATCGCGAATGATCTGACCGACGCCGGTGACACCTATTGGGCAGCCGACGAAGAAGTTGACATGTCGGTTCGCTATGCATTCACCAAGAATTTCGAAGTTTACTTCGACGTTCAGAACATGTTCAATCAAGCGGGCCGTCGGTATTCCGAGCCGGGCAATCTGCTGACCGCGCTCGGCGTCCCGACTCCGACCACCACCGGCCAGACGATCGAATGGGAACGGTTCGGCCGCCGCTATTCGGGCGGTGTCCGCGTTACTTTCTGATAAGGGGAGAGTGGGTGACGGGGCGACCCGTCACCCACGTTTCTTGCGCGGCCACGAAACGAGCCGAAACGGTCGCGCGGCTCGGGAGTTGTTATGGCAAAGCCTTTGGTCGCCAGTGCCCTGCTGGTCCTGTCGCTTGCAGGCTGTGCTTCGGTTGAGCGTGCGGCAGCACCTGCCTCCGCGCCGCCGTCATCGGTGTCGTTCCTGGCGTTCGGCGATTCGGGGTACAGCCTCGACTATCTCGACCCCGAAGATCTCAACCCGCCGCTGACCCGCGAGCAGTTCATCGCCAAGGCGCGGGCAAGCTGGATCAAGGACAAGCGGCCGATCGCGGAATTCACGCCGCCGCCGATGGTCGCGCATCCTTCGAACGGCGGTTTTGTGGCAGCAAGCGGCCTGATGCCGGTTGCAAAGGCAATGACCGATTATTGCCGCAACAGCGCGCGCTGCCAATTCGGCGTGATGCTCGGCGACAACATCTATCCCGATGGCGCAACGCTCGGCGCTGACGGTCGCGATGATGCCAAGCGCTTTCAGGATCTGTTTGCGACGCCCTATGGCGCATTTGGTTGGGGCGACGCCGATTTCCGGATTTACGCGACGCTCGGCAACCACGACTGGCACACCTCGCGCGAGGGAGCGCTCGCGCAGGTGCGCTATCTGAGCGAAACGCGGCCTTTCTATATGGACGGGCTCGCCTATGCAGCGCAGCCACCTGCCGCCAAGGGGATGGTCGAGATTTTCTCGATCGACACCCATGTCCTGCTGGCGGGCGAGAAGGTGCTCGACGGCAAGCTCGCCGACGACGGCAGCGAAGTGCCGACCACCAAGCTCGATGCCTCGGAACCATGGGCGACCCCCGCGACTGATGCCGAGCGCGCGATGGTCGCCAATCTCGAGCAGCGGTTGAAAGCGTCGAAGGCGCGCTGGAAAATCGTGATCGGGCACCACCCGCTCTGGTCGTCGTCGGGCGGCAAGTTCGAACAGGCGCGGACGCTGCGCGCGGTGCTGCTGCCGACCTTGTGCCGCTATGCCGATCTCTATCTCGCCGGGCATGAGCATACGTTGGAAGTCGCAACCGATAGCTGCGCAACGGCGGCACCGGGCGAAGGGCTGGCGGCGCTGCCCAACATCGTGTCGGGCGCGGCAGCGAAGCAGCGCCCGCTCAACACCGCCTTCATGGCGCATCAGCAGCGCAACTACCCGCAATATCGCCCGCTCTATGTGCGCGGCATGATCTGGGGCTTTGCGCATCTGACGCTCACCGACAGCGAAGCGAAGGTGACGATGGTGTCGACCCCCAACGATGGCAACGGGCAACCCAAGGTCGAATTCACCCAGATCTTCACGCGCCGCAACCGAGCCGGCAACTGACGCGTCGTCGATGATGGCGTGGCCTTTGCGCCGCCCGTGAAAATCGAATATCAGGTATGGGCACAGGAGATGCCCAAATGGATCATGTCGACGTCATCGTGGTGGGGGCCGGGATTTCCGGCATCGGCGCGGGCTATCACTTGCAGGACAAGGCGCCCGACCGCAGCTACATGATCCTCGAAGGGCGCGCCGACATGGGCGGCACCTGGGACCTTTTCCGCTATCCCGGCATCCGCTCCGATTCCGACATGTACACGCTCGGCTATATCTTCGAGCCATGGACCGAAGCCAAGGCGATTGCCGACGGGCCGAACATCCTCAATTACGTCAAGCGCACCGCGGCCAAATATGGCATCGACAGGCACATCCGCTTCAACCACCACGTCAAGGCGGCAAGCTGGTCGACGCAGGATGCGCGCTGGACGGTGACCGCGACGCATGACGGGCGCGACGTAGAGTATAGCTGCAATTTCCTCTTCATGTGCTCTGGCTATTATAATTACGCCAAGGGCCACCGGCCCGAATTCGTCGGCGAGGCCGATTTTGCGGGGCAGATCATCCACCCGCAATTCTGGCCCGAAAGCCTCGATTACACCGGCAAGCGCGTGGTTGTAATCGGTTCGGGCGCGACCGCCGTCACGATCGTGCCCGAAATGGCGAAGACCGCCGGGCATGTGACGATGCTGCAACGCTCGCCGACCTATGTCGTGTCGCGCCCGTCGGAGGATGCGATCGCCAACCGGTTGCGCAAGTTGCTGCCAACCAAGCTGGCCTATGGGCTGGTGCGCTGGCGCAACGTGTTGTTCGGCATGTATTTCTACAATGCCGCCCGCAAGCACCCCGCTCAGGCGAAGGAGCGCGTGCTGGAGATGCTGAGCGAGCATCTGCCTGCCGAGACGATCAACGAGCATTTTACGCCGCGCTACAATGTCTGGGACCAGCGGCTGTGCCTGGTGCCCGACGGCGATCTGTTCAACGCGATCAAGGCGGGGACGGCGTCGGTCGTGACCGACACGATCGACCGGTTCGACGCGGGCGGGATTGTGCTCCATTCGGGCAAGCGGCTCGATGCCGACATCGTCGTGACCGCGACCGGGCTCGAACTGCAATTGCTCAGCGACGTTGCCTTCACTGTCGACGGCGAGGCGCGCGACTTGTCGAAAACCTATAATTACAAGGGCATGATGTATAGCGACATGCCCAATCTGGCATCGTCCTTCGGCTATACCAATGCCAGCTGGACGCTGAAGGCCGATCTTACTTGCAGCTATGTCTGCCGCCTGCTCAACACGATGAAGAAGCGGGGCATGCGGCAGGCGACGCCGCGGATCGAAGGCGATCTGCAGCCCGCGCCGTTCCTCGACTTCACCTCGGGCTATGTCACCCGGGCGATGGAGCGTTTCCCCAAGCAGGGAAACAAGCAGCCGTGGCAGGTCCACCAGAATTATCTGAAAGACCTGACCGCGCTTCGCTTCGGCTCGGTCGACGACGAAATGGAATTTTCCAATCCGGTGCCGCGCGCGGTGCCGGTCGCTACCGGTGAAACCGTCCCCGCCTGACGTCAGCCTGCCGCTAATTTGCCCGCAGCGCCCCGGCGCGCTGTCCGGAGCGCCGCGCCGCTAGTCAGTGAGCCGCGCTGGTGGCCGGACAATCAGCCAAGCCGCTACGGCGATTTTTGGCGTAACGGCATTTCCGCCCTTGCTAGTTCGTTCGAACAAACTAAATGCGGCACCGACATTGGTCCAACCGGAAGATTCGCGCGCTTGGCTCACGATCGGCTTCTCGACATTGCGATCCGCGAATTCGGGCTAAAGGGCCTCGAAGGCGCGAGCACGCGCAGCATCGCGGCGGCGGCGGGCACGGCGATGTCGGCTATCACTTATCATTTCGGCGGGAAGGAAGGGCTGTACCTCGCCGCCGCCGATCACATCGCCGCGCAAATGGGCAAGGACATGGGCGCCGCGCTCGATCACGCTGCGTTGGACGCCACCGATAATCCTGCCGCTGCCCGCGCGGCGATTCACATGATCATGGGCCGCTTCTGCGACAAGCTGATGGAGCCCGATGCCGAATCGAAATCGCTGTTCATCATCCGCGAACAGATGCACCCGACCGAGGCCTTTGACCGCATCTATGGCGGCATGATGGGCCAGATGCTCGAAACGCTGGTGCGGCTGGTCTGCATCGCCAGCGGCGATCGCGACGAAGCACGCGCGCGCCTGCTGACGGTGACGCTGATCGGGCAGGTGATCGTGCTGCGCGCGTCGCGAGCATCAAGCCTGCGGCTGTTGCATGCCGACGCTGTCGACGAAGCGCTGGTGAACGCGCTCAAGACGCGCGTCGCCGCCAATGTCGACGCCATTCTCGATTCTATCATTTCGACACGACAGGAACCGCAATGAACGATGTGAGCATGCCGCACGACACGGCGAAGCCCGCCGATCAACCCGTCGCCGACGCTCGTCCGCCGCTGTTCCGGCGGCCACTGTTCTGGCTGATCCTGCTCGTGGTCGGCGGCGTGGTGATCGGCGGGGGTACGCTCTACTGGCTCGATGCGCGGCAGTATGAATCGACCGACGATGCTTTCGTCGACGCGCATATCGTGCGGATCGCGCCGACGGTGGCGGGGACACTGCTGCAAGTCGCCGATGTCGACAATCGCCATGTCGAAGCCGGTGCGCTGCTTGGCGTCATCAAGGCGCAGAATCCGGCGGCGCAGCTCGCCGAAGCAGAGGCAGGCGTCGCGCAGGCTGAAGCACAGATCGAAACTGCCCGCGCGCAGGCGGTTGCAGCCGAGGCGCAGCGGGCGCAAGCAATCGCGCAGGCGCAGGCCCCGCTCGCGGTTGCGCAGAAGGCGGCGCAAGACCTTGCGCGCTACGAACAATTGCTCAAGCTCGACCCCTCGGCAGTCGCAGGGCAGCAACTCGATGCGGCGCGCGCGCAGGCCCGTCAGGCAGCAGCCGAAGCGGCGGCTGCGCGGCGCCAGATCGTCAATGCCGACGCCAATATCCGGGTGACGCAGCGCCAGGTGACGGCGGCGCAGGCCGCTGCCGATGCGCGGCGGGCGGTGGTACGGCAGGCGACGATCACGGTCGGCGATTTCCGGCTGACGGCGCCGGTGTCTGGACAGGTCGTCAACCGCTCGGTCAACATCGGCTCCTATGTCGCGCCGGGGACGCCGCTGATGTCGATCGTGCCCGATCGCATCTGGGTGACGGCGAATTTCAAGGAAACCCAGCTCAAGAACATGCGGCGCGGCCAGCCGGTCGAGCTGCGCGTCGATGCCTTTCCCGACGTCGAGTTCCGCGGCACCGTCGATTCGATCCAGCGCGGAGCAGGGCAGGCCTTCTCGCTGCTGCCGGCGCAGAACGCGACCGGCAATTTTGTGAAGGTCGTCCAGCGCGTGCCGGTGCGCATCGAATTCGACATCAAGAACGGCCCCGATCCGCGCCGCTACCCGATTGGCCCGGGCATGTCGGTGGTGCCGACCGTCAAGGTGCGCTGAGCCGTGGCCAGCGCAGCCGCGCCCGAGGTCTGGAACGCCGACCGATCGGCGGCGGGACGGATCAACCCGTGGCTGGTGGTCGCGATCATCAGCCTGCCGACCTTCATGGAAGTGCTCGACACGTCGGTCGCCAATGTCTCGCTAAGCAACATCGCCGGCGGGCTGTCGGTGACGACCGATCAGGCGACCTGGGTGCTGACGAGCTATCTGGTCGCCAATGCCGTCATCATTCCGATCAGCGGCTGGTTGTCTGACGCGATCGGGCGCAAACGTTATTTCCTGCTGTCGATCGCGCTGTTCACGGCAGCGTCGCTGCTGTGCGGGATCGCGACCAATCTGGAAACGCTGATCTTCGCGCGGATCCTGCAGGGGATCGGCGGCGGCGGGCTGGCACCGGTCGAACAGTCGATCCTTGCCGACACCTTCCCGCCCAAGCAGCGCGGCATGGCCTTTGCCGCCTTTGCGATCGTGATCGTGGTGGGGCCGGTGCTCGGGCCGACGCTCGGCGGGTGGATCACCGATACGGCGAGCTGGCACTGGATTTTCCTCATCAACGTGCCGGTCGGGATCATTGCCTTCCTGCTCACCCAGGCGTTCGTCGACGAACCGGCGGCCGTGAAGGCCGACCGCGAGGAAAAGATTAGGGGCGGCCTGCGGATCGATTATGTCGGCGTGATCCTGGTGTTCCTCGGGCTCGGCTTTCTCGAACTGACGCTCGATCGCGGCGAGCGCGAGGACTGGTTCGAAAGCACCTCGATCGTGGTGACGGCGTCGATTGCGGCGGTGTCGCTGGTCGCGCTGCTGATCTGGGAATTCAATCAAGACGATCCGGTGGTCGACGTGAAGCTGCTCAAGACGCGCAACTTCCGCATCACGCTGCTGACGATGTTCATGACCGGCATGATCCTGTTCGGGACGACGCAGCTGATCCCGCAGATGCTGCAGGTCGTGCTCGGCTATACCGCGTTCAACGCCGGGCTGGCGCTGACGACAGCGGGTATCGCGACGCTGGTGATGGTGCCGGTGGTCGGGCGGCTGACCGGCATGGTCGATGTCCGCTGGCTGATCTTCATCGGGCTGATGGCGCAGGCCTATGCGATGTGGCACATGACCGGGCTGACGGGCGACATCTCGTTCGCCGATGCGTCGACCGCGCGGCTCTATCAGGCAGCGGCGCTGCCGTTCCTGTTCATCCCGATCAACACGGCCGCCTATGTCGGGCTGCCGCGCAACAAGACCGCGCAGGCATCGAGCCTGCTCAACGTCGCGCGCAATCTGGGGGGCAGTCTGGGCATTTCGATGGCGCAGACCTTGCTGTCGACCTATCAGCAGGTGCACCAGTCGCGCGTCGTCGAAACGCTCAACCCGGCCAATCCCAACTACAATGAATGGCTTGCGCAGGCGCAGCAGCTTGCCCCAGGCGACCCGACGACGCCGCTCGCGCTGATGTATCAGACGATGCAGCGGCAAGTGGCGATGCTCGCCTTTCTCGACGTGTTCCGGACGCTGATGGTGGTGATCATCATCGTCGCGCCGGTGGTTTTTCTGATGCGCCCGACCAAGGGCGGCGGTGGCAGCGAAGGAATGGGACATTGACGAAGCGCATCACGCTCGCGCTCGGCGGCGCGGCGGCCCTGCTGGCGAGCTGCACCGTCGGCCCCGATTACCAGCGGCCCGAGCTGGCGGTGCCGGCGGCCTATGCGCGCGGGGCGGAAGCGCCCGGCAGTGCAGTTGATCCGGCGAGGTGGTGGACGGCGTTTGGCGATCCGCGGCTGACCGCGTTGATCGAGAAGGGGCTTGCCGACAATCCCGACATCGCGGTGGCGGCGTCGCGGGTCCGCGCGGCGCGGCTGCAGGAAATCGTCGCGCGCGCAGCCGGCAAGCCCGCGATCAACGCCGCTGCACAGGCCAGCCGGGTCGAGTTTTCGAAGAACGCGGGCTTTGCCTCGCTCGCCCGGCTGTTTCAGGGCGGCGGCACCGGAGGGTCGGGGGTGGCCGCACCGGGTAGTGGCATTTCGACGCTCGCGCTCGGTTTCGACGCCAGTTGGGAAATCGATCTGTTCGGCGGCGACCGGCGCGGAGTCGAGGCGGCGCGGGCGCGCGGCGAGGGCGCCTTGTGGAGCGCACGCGACGCCGCCGTCACGCTCGCCGCCGAAATCGCCGATGCCTATTTTGCGCTGCGGCTCGACCAGGAGCAGATCGCCATCGTCGAACGCCAGGCCGCCGATCAGCGGCGCGGGCTGGAGATCGCGGGCAACATCGCCAAGGCCGGGCTGACGCCCGATGTCGATGTCGTGCGCCAGCGCGGCAGCCTGTCGGCGACGCTCGCCCGGCTCGAGCCGCTGAAGGCCGATGTTGAAGTGCGGATCCACGCGCTCGGCATTCTGACGGGGCAGGCGCCCGAGGCATTGCTTGCCGAGCTGAGCGCCCCCGGTCCGGCGCTGGCGCCGCCGCCGGTGGTGCCGGCCGGGCTGCCGAGCGACCTGCTGCGGCGGCGGCCCGACATCCGCGCGGCCGAGCGCGAGCTCGCCGCGGCGACTGCCGACATCGGTGTCGCGGTGTCCAACCTCTACCCCAAGTTCAGCCTGACCGGGGCGGCGCAATTGCTGTCGTCGTCGCTGTCAAATCTCGTGTCGCGCGACAGCGTGCAGGCGAACGCCGGTGCGGCGGCAATGTTCCCGATTCTCGACTGGGGGCGACGCAAGGCCAGTGTCGGGCTCGCCAGGGAAGCGCGCGAGCAGGCGTATCAAGCCTATCAGGCGACGGTGCTGCGGGCGCTCCGCGATGTCGAGGACCCGCTCAGCCGGATCGATGCCGAGCGGCGGCGCAATGCCGTGCTCCGTCAGGCGCTCGCCGATGCCGAGCGGACCGCGCGCGCGGTCGAGGCGCAGTACCGAACGGGCTTTGTTGCGCAGGATGCGCTGCTCAATGCGCAATTCCAGACGCTGGCAGCGCGAGAGCAACTGGCGGCAAGCGACGCGCTGCTGCGGCAGCAAACGGCGGCGTTGTTTAAGGCAATTGGTGGGGGCTGGTCCGAACCGGCATGATCGATCGACCGCAGCACGGCGATTTCAGCTAAAGGGCGAAGCTGGAGCCCATCACGAGATTGCGCCGAGCCCAGAGACATGATTCGCAACGGCGCGTTAACCGCGATTCGAATCGGTTTGTTAACTATTTGGACGCGCTTGCTAAATTGTTAACGAGTATGCCGACTAACGCTGCCGAGGCAGTGGTATCGGCCCGGAAGCGGATCAATTCGCCAAAAAATTCAGCGACTTCCTGATCCGTCCGGGCCGATGGTTAGGTTACCAGGGACGAATTTCTTCGCCATGAAGAAGCGAAAGAAGGAACTCGAGCATTAACTTTCTCCCAAATCGCGCAGCGAATGCGCGTCTATCTGTTTAACGAAGTTTTAACTAAAAGACAATGACTGGCGCGGCTTGGGAACGCCAGCAACGGTGCGGCGGGCTGCGCTTAACGCTTCATTCAAACCTCGGGCGTACAGCCGCTGTTGATGGTGCGCGCGGATCAGTTCGGCTTGGGCCTGTCTGGCGTCGGCAACCGGCGGTGGAACCTGTTTGCCTCGGCCGCTGCGGTCAGCAGCACAGTTCTTTCTCCGCAAACGCCGATCGGTACAGCGCGTCTGCCCTATTGTGACGCAAGCTTCGGCAGCTTCCGCTCCGGTGGAAAAATTCAACCTTATGAAGGCGATTCCGGCGGCGTCCCGCTTACGGTGTTGCCATGGCGCTTCCTCGCGTTGCTGGAAATCGTCAATTTCGCGCCACTCCGCCGTCATTTGGGCACGCCGCGGGCCGATTGCCTTGTCCTGGATGTCGCTGATCGGGTCGCTGAGCAGCAGCCGGAGGCGCGACTGGCCGTGGTCGGACGGACGACGATCGAAGTCGCATTCGAAGGCGACGATCTCTCCGACCTGACAAATGCGCTAGACACGATTGTGAAGCTGTTTGCGGCACCAATTGACCTTGACGGCGAACCACACCGGATCGAGCTGGCCATCGGCGCGGCGGCAGCGGAAACGTCGGCATCAGACGAGGTGCGGCTGGTCGAGGAAGCCGAGGAGGCGCTGGCGCAGGCTCGCAATGCCCAACACCCCGTAATCCGCGATCTGACGGCGGGCACGCAGGGTTTCGACCGATTCTCCCTGGTTCGCGACTTGAGCAAGGCGCTGAGCCGCGGCGAAATGTTCCTGCAGTATCAGCCGAAGGTCCACCTGCGGCAGCAGAAGATATCGAGCGTCGAAGCACTCATCCGCTGGCACCACCCGGTTCGGGGCCTTATCCTTCCCGGCGATTTCATCCCGGTGGCCGAAGAGACGCGGCTGATCGGTCCGCTGACTTTGTGGACGATCGAGCAAGTGATTGCCGATCAGCGCGAGTTGGCCGATCAGGGGCATGACCTCCCGATCTTCGTAAACATCTCCGGACAATTGCTTGGCGATGCTGCATTTGTCGCGCGCGCATGCCAGATCGTGAAAGCCGCGAACACAAACATCGGCTTTGAAATCACGGAAACGTCGGTGATCCGTGATCCCGAAACGGCGATCGCCCATCTTCAGGTCTTCGCCGAAATGGGAATCACGATCGCAATCGACGATTATGGCGCGGGGCTTTCCTCGCTGGCCTATCTCAAGCAGTTGCCGGCGAAAGAGCTGAAGATCGACAAGATGTTCGTGATCCAGCTGACCAGCAGCAACCGCGATCCGCTGATTGTGCGCTCGACGATTGACCTTGCGCATGCGCTCGACATGGAAGTCACTGCCGAAGGCGTCGAGACGCAGGCGGCGATGGCGTTGCTGAGCGTGATGGGATGCGACATGGTCCAGGGCTTTCTGATCAGCCGCCCGCTGTCGATTGCTGCGCTCAAGCATTTTCTCGACGACGAGAAGCACCTCGCTATCGCTGCCGATCCGCGCGCCGCTTTCAACCGACCTGCAAGCTTCTGGAAAAGCGCTTCCTGACGTTCCGTTAGGGAGGGCTTAATCCTGTTGCGCCACAATCTTGATATTCGGCAGGAGGTGGCAATGCGCGTGGCGGGTTCGTTTTGTGCAATCGCGCTGGCGATTACGCCGACTTCGGTTGCTGGACAGCCAGCAAATTCGCAAATCGCGCAATCATTACCAACCGAGGACGCAGCTTCGTTGCTGCTGCGCGCCAAAGACCAAATGCGTGGCAATCCGAGCGACGCGGTCAAGTTGGCGGTTCGCGCTGAACGCCTCTTGGCCAATGGTGCAACATCGACACCGCGCAATGAAATGATCGCGGAGTCGTTGTGGCTTCAGGGGGAAGGGTTGCTGCGGCTGCGTGATGCCGATGCTGCAGGCCAAAAGATCGAGCAAGCACTTCGACTACTTTCTGATCGAACACGCCCAACGCTTCTGCGCGGCGACCTTCTGCTTTCGAGGGGCGGTGTTGCCACCGCAAAGGCGAATGTGGCCGAGGCGCTTTCCGATTATCAGCAGGCCCACAACATATTTCGTGCAATTCGTGAAACTAGGAAACAAGCAATTGCGCTTCGTCAGATCGCCTCACTTTACCGCGAAGCGGGCGAGGTCGAAACTGCGATGCGATACGATCAGCAGTCGGTCGAAATTTATAATGATGACCCAACTCTTGCCCTCAGTGCATTTAACAATCGTGGTAATGCATACGATCAGCTCAAACAATTTTCAAAAGCTGAGTCGGAATATAAAAAGGCTTTGAAGATTGCACAAGAAATTAATAGTCAAACTTATCAAAATACAATTCTGCGAAATATTGCGCGAGTACAGATCGGGTCAGGTCGCCTTCGCGAGGCGCGGATACCGCTTGCGCAGGCGGCAAAAACTGGTCGCCACGATGGGCGCTCTCCAGAAGTTGCATTGCTGGCAGAGCTCGCATTTAAGGAAAATGAACCGCAACGCGCCGCCAAAATTCTTGCGACATATTTTGCCGGGGTGAACTTGGCAGAAACGGAAATCAATGATCGGGATGCTCACGATACCGCATTCCGGGCGTTCAGTGCGATTGGACGTCCCGACGTCGCGCTGCGGCACCTCGAAGCCCTGAAGCGGCTCGACGACAAAACCGCCAGCCTGACCGCCTCGGCGAATACCGCGCTGATGGCGGCGCGGTTCGACGATGCCAACAAGGATGCCAAGATCGCCAATCTCAAGGCCGATGAAGCCCGCCGCAAGTTCGAATTCGAACAGGCGCGCACGCGGCTGCTCGGCTGGATCTTTGCGGGCGTTATCGTGGCGACGTTGATTGTCGTGTCGATGCTGGTGTTCGGCATCGTCACCATCCGGCGCAGCCGCAACAAAGTGCGGGCTGCCAACGTCGATCTGGCCGAGACCAACACGGCGCTCGAAAAGGCACTGGCGGCGAAGACCGAATTCCTCGCGACCACCAGCCATGAAATCCGCACGCCGCTGAACGGGATTCTCGGCATGACGCAGGTGATGCTTGCCGACACCGCGTTGCCGCCTGCGACCCGCGACCGGCTGGGCGTGGTTCACGGCGCGGGCGTGACGATGAAGGCGCTGGTCGACGACATCCTCGACGTGGCGAAGATGGAAACCGGCAATCTGACGGTCGAAGCCGTACCCGTCGACCTGCACAAGACGCTGTGCGACGTCTCCCGACTGTGGGAGGAGCAGGCGCGCGCAAAGGGTGTCGCCTTGCGGATCGATATCGCCGCCTGCCCGCAGATGATTGTCGGCGATGCTGCCCGGCTGCGTCAGATCGTGTTCAATCTACTGTCCAACGCGCTCAAATTTACCGAGAAAGGGGCGATCGACTTGCGGGCCGAGCAGCATCCCGACGGGCAATTGCGGATCGCGGTAAGCGACAGCGGCATCGGCATTCCGGCCGACAAGCTCGACGAGATTTTCGAATCGTTCAAACAGGTCGATGCCGGGACGACGCGCCGCTATGGCGGGACCGGGCTGGGGCTGTCGATCTGCCGCAACCTTGCCCGCGCAATGGGTGGCGATGTGACCGTCGAGAGCATGATCGGCGTCGGATCGACCTTTGCCATCACCTTGCCCTATCGCCCCGTCGTCGCGCCGGAAGCTGCACCCGAAGTGGCGGCGGCAGCGGCCGATCTGTTGATCGTCGATCGCAATCCGATTGCGCGCAGCCTGTTGCGCGCGCTGCTGGCGCCGCATGCGCAAACGATCGTCTGCGCCGACAGCGTCGCCGACGCTGTCGCGCTGATCTCGACAGCGCAACCCAAGATCATTTTGGTCGACGAGAGCGCCGTTCGCGCGGAGGCCGATGCCGTCGCCGCGATCGAAGCAGTAACGCAGGCGACCGCGGGGCGTGCGGCCGTCAATCTGATGTGGGCCAGTCCCTCGGACGATGCGCGTCAGCGCTTCGCTGCGGCAGGCGTCGATCAGGTGATCGCCAAGCCGATCGCCGGTCCGGCACTGGTGCAACACGTTATTGCCAAGCGCGATACGGCACCGGAACGCCTTGTATCATGTGCCGCTTGACGCGATAGGGTCTGACGATGCGTTGTGTTAGGATCGCGGGCGGAATGCTCACTGGAGTACGGCGATGAACGTGTTGTTCGTCGAGGACGATCCGATGAATCGACGTGTCGTCAAGGACATGCTTGACGTCGCCGGCGCCAATATGACCGGTGCCGAAAGCGCCGAGCGCGGCCTTCAGCTCATCGAGGAGCAGGATTTCGACATCGTCCTGATGGACTTGCGGATGCCCGGCATGGACGGGATTGAGGCGATTCGGTACCTGCGCGCCCGCGCCGACGCGAAGTCCAAGCTGCCGGTGATCGTCGTTACCGCCGACACCGCTGTCGACCTGCGCGATTATTGCTTGCGCGAAGGCGCCGACGAAGTGCTGTTCAAGCCGGTCGCCATGGACTCGCTGTTCGACGCAATTGGGCGGCTGCTTGCGCGGCGTTCGGGCGGCATGATCGGTTAGACTCCGCACGCTTTCTTCAAAAATTGCGACATTCATGCTTGGGGCGTTGCATATCGTCCAGTGCACGTTGCTTATCATCTCCGGGGCATGGCGAGCCAAAGGGTGCGGCTCTAGACCTCAATTGGGGAAGCCGCGTTTGTTGAGTGGAGATGTGAATGGCTGAACAGATTATCGATCGACTGCTGAAGACGCTGGATGTCGCGATCGATGCCTTTGCAATCTGCCAGGTTGATAGCGGACTGAAACTCGTCGCGCGCGGCGGGCCTGATATTGAAGTTCACTACGTACTGTCGGGAACGATGTACATTGCTGTCGCGGGCGATCCGCCGGTCGCTTGCGGTCCGGGGTCGATCGTGCTGGTGCCGCCGCATGTGCGGCAGGTCATCGGTGCCGATCCTGCGGTCGGGCGCGAGCTGTTGGCAATCGATAATTGTACGCAGACGGGGGCCGGCCTGGTCAAGTTCGACGTCACCAATGGCGGCGAGGGTGACCTGCGCTTCGTTTGCGGGCTGATCACGGCCAATATCTCAGGGTCGTTCGGCCTGCTCGATGCCGTGCGCAAGCCGATCATCGAGGATTTGCACGCCGAGCCACTGATCCGCCTCAGCTATGAAATGATGCTCGACGAGCTGGAAAACCCAGGGCTCGGCTCACGGGCGTTGACGGGGTCGTTGATGAAGGCGTGCTTGCTGGTCCTGTTGCGTCGTCATTTCGCGCGCAGCGGCCATGAAACCAGTCTGCTGAGCACGCTGCGCGACCCGCGGCTTGGCAAGGCGGCGGCGGCGGTCCTCGACAAGCCTGCAGCGCGCCACAGCGTTGCCGCGCTCGCATCGGTCGCGGGGATGAGCCGCTCAGCCTTCGCACGCGAATTCAGCCATGCCTTTGCGATGAGCCCGATGGCCTTCGTCGCCAAGACGCGGCTGCACCATGCTGCTGAAATGCTGCGCGCAACCAACATGCCGGTGAAAGTGATCGCCGCGAGCATCGGCTTTTCGAGCCGCAGCCATTTCAGCCGCGCCTTCCGCGACGCCTATGGGGCCGATCCCAGCGCTTACCGGCGCGCAGCGGTCGACGCCGAGACATCGCGCGCGCCAATAGAGTTGAATGGCGTGCAGGCAGCCGCCTGATCCGTCACCTCGGCTGCTGGATGGAGGCCCGACCGGGAATCGAACCCGGGTGCAAGGATTTGCAGTCCTCTGCGTCACCACTCCGCCATCGGGCCCCAGCCCAGCCGGGGAGCGGAGCCCAATGCGCGGCGCGATCAATCGTGTCAACCGCCTCGGGATAAAATCAAACGCGTCGCTTGGCGGCGCGTCGCGGGCGTTATACAAGCCGAACGGTTTCATAAAGTGTATTGCATAGCTAAGACAGCTGTGCCAAGGGGATCGGCATGGAAATGATCGCAGAACCCGTCCAGCAAGGTGCCACGCCGGCGGTCGATTTTGCCGCGATGCGCCAGGCGATGGTCGACAGCCAGCTGCGCCCCAATGCCGTCCATGACGCACGCGTCGTCGCGGCCATGGCGGTGGTGCCGCGCGAGTCCTTTCTGCCGGAAACGCTGGCACCGGTTGCTTATGCCGATGTGAAGCTGCCGCTCACGTCGGGGCGCACCACCAACCTGCCAGTGGCGACGGGCCGGTTGCTGACGCAGGCGGGGCTGCGCGCCGATGATCGGGTTCTGCTGATCGGTGCCGCGGGCGGCTACACTGCCGCCGTGCTTGAGTTGCTGGTCGACTCGGTACTCGCGGTCGAAAGCGATGCGACATTGGCCGCCATGGCCCGGACTGCACTCGCGGGTATGCCGCGCGTGACCTTGGTCGAGGGCGCACTTGAGGCTGGCCACGCTGCCAGGGCGCCATATGATGTGATCGTCGTCGACGGCGCGATCGAACATGTGCCGCAGGCGCTGATCGACCAGCTTGCGGTCGGCGGGCGCGTGGTGGCGGGCCTGATCGATCGCGGCGTGTGCCGACTGTCGCTGGGTACGCGCAGCGAAGGCGGCTTCGGCGTCGCCGATTTTGCCGATTTCGACGGTGCGCACCTGCCCGGGTTCGCCGTTCCAACGGGATTTGTGTTTTGATCCGAACGATGTCCTTCGGGCGCTTGCTCGCCGGCCTCAGCCTCGTCGCACTTGCCGCACCGGCAGCAGCGGAAACGTTGCGCGAGGCGCTGGCGAAGGCGTACCGCACCAATCCGACGCTCGAGGCGCAACGCGCCAATTTGCGCGCGACCGACGAAACTGTGCCGCTGGCGCGCGCGCCATCGTTGCCGCAGGTTCAGGTGCAGAGCACGTACAGCGAGAATGTCGTGCTGCCGATCACGGCCTTCACCGCACCGTCGCGCATCAGCCAGACGCAGGCGAGCCTGTCTTATTCGCTCTATGCGGGCGGATCGATCAAGAATGGCGTTGCCGCGGCCAAGCTGCGCGTCGAGGGCGGTCGGGCGACGCTGCGCGGCACCGAAGCCGATTTGTTCACTGCCGTCGTCGCGGCCTATATGGATGTCATCCGCGATTCAGCGGTCGTCCAGCTCAACGAACAGAATCTGCGCGTGCTCGACGTCAACTTGCAGGCATCGCGCGACCGGTTTCAGGTCGGGGACCTGACGCGCACCGATGTCGCCCAGTCCGAAGCGCGGCTCGCGCTCGCCCAGAGCCAGCTGCAAACTGCGCAGTCGCGCCTGATATCGAGCCGTGAGAATTACATCCGGCTGGTCGGCACGCCGCCCGGCGACCTCGATACGCCACCGCCGCTGCCACCGCTGCCGAACGATCCCGATGGCGCGGTCAAGATCGCGCTAGCCGACAACCCGACGCTGCTCGCCGCCCGCAAGGCGCTTGAGGCAAGCGGCTTCGACATCAAGACGGCGCGCGCAACAAAAAAGCCGACGGTCGATGCTTTTGCGCAGGGCAATTATACCAACTACCTCGGTACGCTCGGTCGCATCGGCACGATTCAGCCACCGCAGTTTGACCGCACCGCGCAGTTCGGCTTGAGGCTAACCTTACCACTCTATCAGGGCGGCGCCCCGGCTGCGCGTGTCCGTCAGGCGCAGGCGCGCGAAAGTCAGGCCTATGAGCAGCTGACCGAGGCCGAGCGCGGCATCGTGTCGCAGACCCGCTCGGCTTTCGCTGCCTATCGTTCGTCGCTCGAAGTGATTCAGTCGGCCGAAGCCGCGGTCAGCGCCAACCGGCTCGCGCTCGAGGGTGTTCGCGCGGAAAACAGCGTCGGCAATCGCACGATCCTCGAAATCCTGAATGCCGAGCAGGAATTGCTCAATTCGCAAGTGACGCTCGTGACGGCGCGGCGCGATGCCTATGTCGCGGGCTTTGCCGTGCTAGCGGCAATGGGCCATGCCGAGGCCAAGGATCTGGGGCTCGACAGCGGGCCGCTTTATGATCCTGCGGCGAACTACAATCGGGTCCGCCGCCGTATCAACGACTGGGACGAGGATCCCGCGCCGCGCCCGGTTGCGACCTCGACGGTCAATTCGCCGGCGCAGGATGCGCAGGTCGTGAAGTCGCTCGACCCGCTGCTCGGCAATCCGCCGCGCGCGACGCCGGTTGACAGCACCCCGACAAATCAGCCACCTGTGCCGAAGAAATAGGGCGCCGAGGATAGGGCGATCGTAGTGCGAGGCATCAACATGGGGGATTTGAGCGCCGAACCGTCGATGGAAGACATTCTGTCCTCGATCAAGCGGATCATCGCCGAGGAAGGCGAAACCGCAGCGCGCGGCAAGCGTGCCGCTGCACGCCCTGCGCCGCGGGTGGTCGCCGAGCCCGCCAATGAAATCCTCGAACTGCGCGAAGCGATTGCCGAGCCCGCACCAGCGCCTGCTGCGCCGGTGGCCCGGATCGTGCCGCCAGCCGCCGAAATGCCCGACAATGAACCGATCGTCTCGCCGAAAGCGGCGGAGGCCAGCCGAGGCGCACTCGATGCGCTGTCGCGGCTGCTGACCAAGCCCGAGCCGACCAGTGACGGCACGCTCGAAGGGCTGGTGCGCGAAATGCTGCGGCCGATGCTGCGCGAATGGCTCGACGCGAAACTGCCCGAAATCGTCGAGGCGATGGTCGCGCGCGAGATCGAGCGGATCAGCCAGGGCCGCTGATCGCCTTCGCCAACTGATTACGGGGTTGGCCAAGCCATATCCGCACCGCTAGACGGGCGGGATGAGCGAGCTTCCCAAGACCTTCGACCCTGCCGACATCGAATCGCGCTGGTATGCGCATTGGGAGGGCAGGGGCCTGTTCCGTCCCGACCGGCCCGGCGCCGAGCCGTGGACGATCGTCAACCCGCCGCCGAACGTCACGGGCTCGCTCCACATCGGTCACGCGCTCGACAATGCGCTGCAGGACATTCTGGTCCGCTATGAGCGGCTGCGTGGCAAGGATGCGCTGTGGGTGGTCGGCACCGATCACGCGGGCATTGCGACGCAGATGGTGGTCGAGCGGCAGATGGCCGAGCGGCAGGACAAGCGCACCAATTACACGCGCGAGGCTTTCGTAGAGAAAGTGTGGGCGTGGAAAGCCGAAAGTGGTGGCCAGATCACGCGCCAGCTGCGGCGGCTCGGCTGCTCGATGGACTGGGCGAACGAGCGCTTCACGATGGACGAAGGCTTCAGCAAGGCGGTGCTGAAGGTGTTCGTCGATCTCTATAATCAGGGCCTGCTGTACCGCGACAAGCGCCTCGTCAACTGGGACCCCGGCCTTGGCACCGCGATCAGCGATCTCGAAGTCGAGACGCAGGAAGTCCGCGGAAGCTTCTGGCATTTCCGCTATCCGCTGGCGGATGGCGTGACATTGCCCGACGGGACCGATCATCTGGTGGTGGCGACGACCCGGCCCGAGACGATGCTCGCCGATATGGCGGTGGCAGTGAATGCGGCGGACGAACGCTATCAGTCGGTGATCGGCAAGTTCGTGATCCAGCCGATCACCGGGCGGCGGCTGCCGGTGGTCGCCGACGACCATGCCGACCCCGCGCTCGGTTCGGGCGTCGTGAAGATCACCCCAGGGCATGATTTCAACGATTTCGAGGTGGGCAAGCGCGCCGGGATCGAGCCGCGCGACATGCTCAACATGTTCGATGCCAGGTCGGATGTGGTGCAGACCGCGGACGGGCTGGTGCCGACCGAGTTCATTGGGCTCCATCGCTTCCGCAAAGACGGCGTTGACGGCGCGCGTGAGTTGGCGGTCGCGTGGATGAAGGAACACGGCTTCCTCGTCCCGCATGTCGACAAGGAGGGCGTCGAGCACGACGCCGAGCCGCGCACGATCCAGACGCCGTTCGGCGACCGCTCGGGCGTGGTGATCGAGCCGTGGCTGACCGACCAATGGTATGTCGATGCGGCGACCTTGGCGAAGGGGCCGATCGAGGCGGTGCGGTCAGGCGCGATCGAGATCGTGCCGAAAAGTTGGGAAAAGACGTTTTTCAACTGGATGGACAACATCCAGCCCTGGTGCGTGTCGCGCCAGCTGTGGTGGGGGCACCGGATACCGGCTTGGTTCGCCGATGACGGGCGCGTTTTCGTGGCGTTGAGCGAAGCGGAAGCTCAGGCGCAGGCCGGCGAAGGCGTGCACTTGACGCAGGACGAAGACGTCCTCGACACTTGGTTCTCCTCCGCGCTGTGGCCGTTTGCGACCTTGGGATGGCCCGAGCAATCTCCCTCTCCCCTTGGGGGAGAGGGTCGGGGAGAGGGGGCGCCGCACGCGGTGTCGCCCGTGGCAGCCCCTCACCCAACCCTCTCCCCGGAGGGGAGAGGGCTATTGAACGGCCGCTACCCCAACGACGTGCTGATTTCCGGCTTCGACATCCTGTTCTTCTGGGACGCGCGGATGATGATGATGGGGATGCACTTCATGGGCCCGGAGCGGAGCGACCCAAAAGACAAAGTGCCGTTCCGCAAGCTCTATCTGCACGGCCTCGTCCGCGCGGCGGACGGACAGAAAATGTCCAAGTCGAAGGGCAACACCGTCGATCCGCTCGGGCTGATCGACCAATATGGCGCCGATGCCTTGCGCTTCTTCATGGCAGCGATGGAAAGCCAGGGCCGCGACATCAAGATGGATGAATCGCGCGTCGCCGGTTACCGCAATTTCGCGACCAAGCTGTGGAACGCGGCGCGCTTCTGCCAGGCGAACGGCATTGGTGCGAGCGCCTCGGTGGCGCCGCCCGCCGCGACGCTCGCGGTCAACAAATGGATCATCGGCGAAGTCGTGCAGACCGTGCAGGCGGTCGATCTCGCGCTCGCCGACCTCCGCTTCGACGGCGCCGCGAACGCGATCTACCAGTTCGTGTGGAGCCGCTTCTGCGACTGGTATCTCGAACTGATCAAGCCGGTGCTTTCTCCCCTCCCGCTGGCGGGAGGGGCCGGGGGTGGGGAGGAGACCTCTGCCGATGCGCCGACCGATGCGC
>NZ_LSIJ01000063.1 GCF_001556185.1 Sphingomonas sp. CCH10-B3
GCCTTCACCACACTCCGGCCCTTTTTCTCGTTGACCCGCTTGGCCTTGGCGGTTTTGGAGGGCTTGGTCTTCACCCGCCGCACCGGGCGCTGGTGCGCGGCCACGATCAGCGCCGTCGCGCGCTCGCGGGCGTCGGCGCGGTTGGCTTCCTGCGTGCGGTGCTGGCGCGCGGTGATGAGCAGGCTGCCGGTCGCAGTCATCTTGCTGCCCGCGAGCCGCTTGAGCCGGGCGTACACATCGGGGGCAAGGCCGAGCGCGAAGACATCGACACGCAACTGGCAGGCGGTCGCGACCTTGTTGACATTCTGCCCGCCGGGGCCAGTCGCGGCGAGGAACTTCTCCTCGATCGCCGCCTCTGGCAGGACGAAGTCAGCCATGGTCCGATGCGGTGTCGGTGGCAGGCGGCGGCGCGGTCGGATCAACGGGGCCCGTCGCGTTCGGCTCGGGGTGATCGAAGCCGGCCGCGGCAAAGCGCGGCGGGGTCGGCGCGATCGCATGCACCGGTGGCTTGGCCCCGCGCGGCACGCTCAGCTCGGCGGCGTGGAGCAGCATCCCGTGCGGACCCGCCTTGCCATACACCGGATCGCCCGCCACCGGGCAGCCGAGCCCTTCGGCGGCATGGACACGGATCTGGTGGGTACGACCGGTCTCGGGGCGGAATTCGACCAGCGATTGTCCGCCCTCGACCCGCAGCAGCCGCCAATGCGTGCGCGATGGCTTGCCCTTGGCGTCACCCGTCATCCGCCAGCCGGTCTCCGCCGTGCTGACTTTGATCAGCGCGAGGTCGATCAGCCCGTTCTCACCCTCGGGCACGCCGTCGAGCACAGCGATATAGCGCTTGGCGACGGTCCCCGCCTCGAACGCTGCCTGAAAGCGCGCCTGCGCCTTCGGGTTGCGCGACAACAGCAGACAGCCGCTGGTGTCGCGATCGAGCCGGTGGACCGCGACGGGCCAGCGCTGGAAGCCGAAGGTCAGGCCCTGCAAGTGGTTTTCGAGGCTGAGGCCGCCGTCACGCGGCGGATCGACCGGCAGGCCGCTTGGCTTGTCGATCACGATCGCTTCGGCATCGATGAACAGGACATGGTCGGCAAGCATCAACTGCCCTTGCCAGTCTTGGCGCCGACATGCCAGAGCTAGGGTAAATCAGACGTTATCCGGGGGACCTATGAAGCACGCGATGGCGGCTGCGCTGGCTTGGCTGGCGCTGGCTTCGGACGGCGCGCAGGCAGAGTTACTGTGCCCGACGCAGGAAGTGGCCGCCGTCGACGGGCGGATGCTGGGCCATATCCGCTATGACGAGGCGCGCGCCGCTGATCTGGTGGCGGCGCCTGCCGGTTTCGCGATCGGCGCGCCGTGCCGGGTGCGGCCCGAAGTCGCGATTGATCTGGGCCGCATGCTTGCCGTCGCCGACGCCGACCCGCAGGTAAAGGGGCGGTTGCGCGCGGTTTCCTGCTATCGATCGATCGCGCATCAGCGGCAGGTATTCTGCGGCGCGATCGGCCCGAAAAAGCGCGCGCGCACAGCGGCCGACCGCGCCCGCTTCGTCGGCCCGCCGGGCTATAGCGAGCATGCGACTGGCTATGCGATCGATTTCGGAACGCGGCCGTCGCCGGGCTGCGGCGATGTGTCGGCGTGCTTTGCGGGCACCGCGGCAGGGCGCTGGCTGATGCAGCACGGCCCCGACTTCGGTTTCGAATTGAGCTTCCCGCCGGGCAATGCGCAGGGCGTGACGTGGGAGCCATGGCACTGGCGGTGGGTCGGCACGTCGTTGCTGATCCCCGGGTCGGCAGCGGCGCGGGCGACCTTTGCGACCGCACGCGCCACTTTCCCGGCACGACCGACGACTGCCGACAACCCGGCGCGAGCATTGGCGCCCGCGCCGGGCTTCACGATGCCGCGCTGATCGGCGGCCGGGTCGATCAGGCGGCGATCTTGGCCGCAACCTCGGCGATGCGGCGGCCCTGATAACGCGCACCGGCAAGGTCGATCGCGCTCGGCTGGCGGCTGCCGTCACCGGCCGCGACAGTGGTCGCACCATAGGGGGCGCCACCCAGCACTTCGTCGACGCGCATCTGGTCCTGATGGCCGTAATCGAGCCCGACGATCGTCAGGCCAAAGTGGAGCAGGTTGGTGATCACCGAAAACAAGGTCGTTTCCTGACCGCCATGCTGCGTCGCGGTCGAGGTGAAGGCGCCGCCGACCTTGCCGTGCAACGCGCCCGACATCCACACGCCACCGGCGGTGTCCCAGAACGCCGCCATCTGGCTCGCCATGCGGCCAAAGCGGGTCGGCGTGCCGACGATGATCGCGTCATATTGGGCGAGCGCTTGCGGCCCTTCGATCACCGGATGCGCGGTGTCGGTCTTGAAATGCGCGGCTTCGACCACGGCCTGCGGCGCGGTTTCGGGGACGCGGCGGATGTCGACCTCGGCGCCCGCCGAGCGCGCGCCTTCGGCGACGGCTTCGGCCATCTGCTCGATATGGCCATAGGAGGAATAATAGAGGACGAGGACTTTGGTCATGGCAGGTCTCCAAAATGCCCCCTCCCGCGAGCGGGAGGGGGTTGGGGGGAAGATTATTCGCTGTCGACGAGGACGACTTCGGCGTCGTCGATTGCCGTCACGCTGATCGTGCGGCCGCCCAGGATAGCTGCGCCGTCGCGCGCATTGATGCGCTCGCCGTCGACCTCGATCGTGCCGCGCGCCGGAACGAGATAGGCATGGCGCCCTTCGCCGATCGCATAGCTGATCGTCTCGCCGGCCTGCACGGTTGCTGCCAGCACCCGCGCGTCGGCGCGGATCGGCAGCGCGCCTTCATCCTCGGCAAAGCCGCTGGCGAGCGTCACGAACTTGCCGCTACGGTCCGCCTTGGGGAAGGGCTTGGCACCCCAGCTGGGGCTGCCGCCGAGCCGCTTGGGCTGGATCCAGATCTGGAACAGCGTCGTCGTCTCGGGCTCAAGGTTGTACTCGGCATGGCGCACGCCCGTGCCTGCGCTCATGACCTGCACGTCGCCCGCTTCGGTGCGACCCTTGTTGCCGAGCGAGTCCTGATGCGTGATCGCCCCCGAACGGACATAAGTGATGATTTCCATGTCGCGGTGGGGGTGCGGCGGGAAGCCGCTGTTGGAGGCGATCTCGTCGTCGTTCCAGACGCGGATCGCGCCCCAGCCCATGCGATCGGGATCATAATAATCAGCGAACGAGAAGTGATGCCGCGCGTTCAGCCAACCGTGATCGGCATGGCCCAGGCTGTCGAAGGTGCGACGGTCGATATGCGATTGGGTGGTGGTTGTCATCGCGTGTCTCCTTTGTTGCCGCCAAGATAGGGAATTTGATTGCGCGGTAAATGGAAACGATGGAAACCTATCGTTTCCCCTGATAGCGGATTGGGAGGCAGGAGATGGCGATGCGGTTACCCGATCTTGAAGCCTGGGCGATCTTTGCCTGTGTGGTCGAACACAGGTCGTTCAGCGGCGCAGCCGACGCAATCGGCCTGTCGAAAGCGACCGTGTCGAAAGCAATCACGCGGCTTGAAACGCAACTCGGCACCGGGCTGTTCCATCGCACCTCGCGGCGGCTGGCGCTGACCGAAAGCGGGCGGTCGCTCGCCGATCATGCACAGCGCATCCTTGCCGAGGCGCGCGCGGCTGAGGAGGCGGCGAACGATGGCGCGGCATCGTTGGCCGGGCGGGTGCGGGTGAGTGCACCGATGAGCTTTGGCCTCGCCCATGTCGCCCCGCTGCTGGCGCGCTTCCTTGCCGAGCATGAGCGGATCGAGATCGAACTCAACCTCTCCGATGCCGTGACCGACATCGTCGCCGAAGGTTTCGACATCGCACTGCGCATCGGCAGCCTGCCCGATAGTTCGCTCCGCGCGCGGCGGCTGGGGCCAGTGGCGATGCATATCATCGCCGCCCCGGCCTATTTGGCGCGCCACGGCCGCCCGACCCACGCCGGCCAGCTCGGCGAGCACCGGCTGCTGGGCTATACCAATGCGAGCGGGCCGCTGCATTTATATGGCCCCGGCGGCGCCGAAGTCGCGGTGCGCTTTGCCGGCCCGCTCGGCGCCAACAGCGGCGAAGCGATCCTGCCGGCACTGCGCGCAGGGCTGGGTATTGCCGTCCTGCCCGACTTCATCATCGCTGGCGATATTGCTGCCGGGACGGTCGAGCCGATCCTGACCGACTGGCGCACGGCGCCGGTTGCACTGCATTTGATGACGCCGCCCGGCACGCTCCGGCCCGCACGCGTTGAGGCGCTGATAAGCTTCCTTACCGACGAGATCCGGCGCCAATGCCCGCCCGACCCAGTGATTGACTCGCCGCGACTCGTGGATTGAGGCCACTTAATCACAAATTAACCTTTTGCCTTCATCCGTTGTTTGGTTAATGCTGTACCGTGAGCGATGCGCCGAACAGGTGGGCGTGGCGCTGCAACAGGGGGAAAGCCAGATGCGCGTGCTGCTGATCGAGGACGAGCCGACGACGGCGAAGGCGATTGAACTGATGCTCTCGGGCGAGGGCTTCAATGTCTATACGACCGACCTGGGCGAGGAAGGCCTCGATCTGGGCAAGCTCTATGATTACGACATCATCTGTCTCGACCTGAATCTGCCCGATATGCACGGTTATGACGTGCTGAAGAAGCTGCGCGTTGCCCGCGTGCAGACGCCGGTGCTGATCCTGTCGGGCAATGCCGAAATGGATTCGAAGGTGCGCAGCTTCGGCTTCGGCGCCGATGACTATGTCACCAAGCCGTTCCACCGCGAAGAGCTCGTCGCGCGCATCCATGCGGTGGTGCGCCGCTCGAAGGGCCATTCGCAGAGCATGATCCGCACCGGCAAGCTGGCGGTCAATCTCGACGCCAAGACCGTCGAAGTCGATGGCGCCCGCGTCCATCTGACCGGCAAGGAATATGCGATGCTCGAGCTGCTTTCGCTGCGCAAGGGCACCACACTGACGAAGGAAATGTTCCTGAACCACCTTTACGGCGGCATGGACGAGCCTGAGCTCAAGATCATCGACGTGTTCATCTGCAAGCTGCGCAAGAAGCTCAGCATGGCCTGCGATGGCGAAAACTACATCGAAACCGTCTGGGGCCGTGGCTATGTGCTGCGCGAGCCCGACGAAGTAGGCAGCGCCAAGGTCGCCTGACCAACCAGTTTCCAAGGGGGCAAAGGCCCGCGATCCACGCCGGATCGCGGGCCTTTTTCTTGCACCGTGCAGCCGGCACATCGCCGCCTGCGCATAAAAAACGGGAGGTCGCAGCTGCGACCTCCCGCTGAGGTTCGGGGGATGATCAGAGGCCGACGATACCGCCGTCATTCTTGGTGATGACGATCGTCGCCGAGCGCGGACGGGTGCCGGCCGGTGCCGTGCCCGTCGCCTGAGTGGTCGGCCAGCTGCTGGTCGGCGCAGTCGGGGTGCCGTTTTCGCCCGGGTGCTGGATGTTCACGAACAGCGTGCGACCGTCCGGCGTCGAGTCGACGCCGGTGATTTCGCAATCGTTCGGTCCGACGAGGAAGCGGCGGAGCTGGGTACCGGGCGCCCGGCCGACGCGCGTCGCCTGCGTGGCGCCACCCGAGTTGGTGACCGTGCGGACGCCGCCGTCGTTCACCGTGCCGGGGACGGCAAGCAGCATCTGGTTGTTGGTGACATCGCGGAAGGCGTTGTCGTCGGTCTGGATCCACAGGAACGGGTTGATCTGGCCCGACGCGTTCGAGGGGCGACCGAACCACAGGCCGTCGGGCGACGAGAAATCGTTGGTCGCGTCGAGGCCGGACAGGTTGATGTTGGTCGCATCCAGATCGGCACCGGCGCCGAACAGATAGATGTCCCAAGTGAAGCCGACGCTTTCCGAATTGTCGCCGATTTCGCGCAGGCGCAGGATGTGGCCGTTGCGGTTGCCGACCGCCGCGCTCGGCGGATCGACATAAGCGCGCGGGTTCGAGGCGTTGGTGTTCGCCGGCGTGCGCGACGCATTGTTGGTGAGGGTGAGATAGACTTCGCCGGTTGCCGGATTGACGGCGGTCCATTCGGGGCGGTCCATCCGGGTCGCGCCGAGCGCGTCGGCGGCGAGGCGCGAGTTGATGAGAACATCGGCCTGATCGGCAAACGAATAGGTCGTGTTCGCCGGCGTCAGCGGACCGTTGCCGAAGGTGAGCGCGGCCCAAGTGCCGGTACCATCGGGATTGAAGATCGCGACGTAGAGCGTGCCCGCGTCGAGATACTTGTCGCCGATTGCGAGGCGATCGGCTGCCTGCGCATCGGCGGGCACCCACGGCGTCGCCGACACGAACTTGTAGAGATATTCGTTCTGCGCGTCGTCGCCCATGTACCAGGCGGGGCGACGACCGGCGACGAAGTTCGATGGCCATGCACCTTCATGGTTGAAGCGGCCAAGCGCGGTGCGCTTGCGCGGCGCGGCGGTGCGGTCATAGGGATCGATTTCCACGATCCAGCCGAACTGGTTGTGTTCGTTGCGATAATCGTCGGTGGCCGTTGCGCCGGTCACGGCGACATTGTGACGACGGAAAATCGTATTGGCAGGATCGGCAGGAACGACGCTCGCCCAGCCATAGGCACCAGTGGTGCTCGTCACGCCGGCGCGGGTCAGCGCGACGACTTCCTTCGCCGAGCGCAACGGATTGTCGGTCGCGGGCGGACGACGGAAATAGCCCGCCCAGTTCTCCTCGGCCGTCAGGTTGGTTCCCCAAGGCGTGTAGCCATTGGCGCAATTGTTAAGCGTGCCCCGGCCTGCACGACCAGTCGGCGAGAACACCGTACGCATCTGCGGCGTGCCAGCCGCCGGACCGCTCATCACGGTCGGGGTCAGCGGCGTGATGCGGCGGTTGAAATTGCTGCCGACGGTGTAGCTCCAGGCACCCGCAGCGCTGCGGGTGACTTCGATCACGCTCAGGCCATGGCATTCCATTTCCCGGATCGCTTCGACTTCAGGGCGGGCGCCAGCGACGGTGGTCGGACCGTTCGGATGCAGATACTGCTGGTTGATGTTCTCGTGGTTCATCACGAGCAGGCCGCGGCTGTTGTTGGTGTCGTCGCGCGCCGTCCCGGCGGAATTCAGACCGTAATAATATACCGCGTCGTGATGGTCGCCCGAGCGATTGCCATAATCGTTGTCGGTGCCGTCGTTGCGGTATGCTGGCGTGCTGGCGTTGATCGGGTCACCCGTGCGGTAAAGCACCGTCACGGTGTAACCGGCGGGGACGGTGACGACGTCGCTGCGATTCTTCGCGACAGCCGTGAAGCCGATCTGCGCGGGCGACACCGTGACGGTCGTGTCGGCGGTGCTTGCCTGCGCCAGATTGTCGTTCGCCTGATAGCGGAAAACGAGCTGCGTCGCGGCCGACACGGCGGGCGCGACGAAGGTGAACACGCCCGCGGTCGCACCGGGGATCAGCGTGACGGGCGGACCCGAAATCTGGAACACCGTCTGCGAAGCAACGCTGCCATTGTCGGTTGCAGTGCCGGTCAGCGTCACGACGCGCCCTGCGCTGGTGTTGCCCGACGAACCGAAGGTGACGACCGGCACGGGGTCAGCTGCCGTCGGCGTCACCGCGTTGGACGTGCAAGCCGAGAGCACCGAGCCGCCGAACACGGCGATGGCTGCTGCCGAGGCACCGCTGCGCAGCGCTTCACGCCGCGAATAGCGCGCATCGATCATCGCATTCAGCGAGGGATTGTCAGTCCGGTTGGTATCGACGTCGCCATCGTCGTAGCTGAAGCAAACACTCATCGACTCAGTCATGCTAACCCCCTGAGGTTGTGCGATTCCTTGATCGCATTAAGATTACTCAAGGGTATTGCGCGCCCAATCCGACGCTTTGATGGACTTTCAATGACTCCTTGGTGAATGTTATTGGTCGCTAATGTTGCAAAGGACGTAAGTGCCCGCACGCATCAACGCTTTTGCCAAACCTTGACGCCGCCGATCCACGTCTGCTCGACCTTGGTCGCGCGCAGGTCGCTGGCCGAAACGGCGGTCGGATCACGATCGACGATGATGAAATCGGCATATTGGCCGGGGGCAAGCCGCCCGAACTGCGCCTCGGCAAAACCGGCATAGGCGGCGTCGATTGTATAGGCTTTCCACGCCTGTTCGCGCGTCACGCGTTCCTGCGGCTGCCAACCGCCGAACGGCTGCCCTTCGGCATCAGTGCGAGTGAACCCGGCCGCCCAGCCAGCGAAGGGATCGGGGCTTTCGACCGGATAGTCGGTACCGAACGCGAGCGGCACGCCCTGCTTCAGCATCGTTGCCCAGGCATAGGCGCCCGCCAGACGATCTTGTCCAAGCCGCGCCTCGGCCATCGTTCGGTCGCTGGTCTCGTGCACCGGCTGCATCGAGGCAATCGTGCCGTGGCGCGCGAACTGCGGCAGGTCAGCAGGGTCGACGATCTGGGCATGCTCGATCCGCCAGCGTCGGTCGCCCTTGTACGTGTCGGCAAGCTCGTCGATCGCGCCCAGCACCTGCGCATTGGCGCGGTCGCCGATCGCGTGCACCGCGACCTGATAGCCGTCCATCGCCGCGCGGCTCATCAGGTTGCGCAGCTGTGCATCGCTCAGGAACCCCGCACCGCTTTGCGTGGCAGCATCGCTATAAGGCGCCTTCAGCCACGCGCCGCGCGAGCCGAGCGCGCCATCGGTGTAGAGCTTGACGCCGTTCAGCTTCAGCCGCCCCTGATACAGCCACGGCGTCGGCCCGGTGCCGCCGATGCGGATCGTATCCTCGACGCCCGCGCCATAGCTCATGATCCGCACGCGCATTGCGCCTGCGTCTCCGGCGCGGCGATAGGTCATCCAGTCGTCGAGCGTCGTGCCCATGTCGGCGGTCGCAGTGATGCCGAAACCGAGCAGGATTTCCTGCGCCTTGTAGAATGCGAGCGCCCGTTCCTTCGGCAGCGGCATCGGCACCGCGCGCTGCACCAGCGCCTGCGCTGAATCGACGAACACGCCATTGGGTTCGGTACCGGTCTTTTCGATCCGCCCGCCCGCCGGCGTCTCGCTCTTGGCAGTGACGCCGGCAGCCTTCATCGCCGCCGTATTGGCCCAGCTGGCATGGCCGTCGGCACGCGAGAGCCAGACCGGGCGGTCGCTCACGGCGGCATCAAGGTCGGCCGCCGTCGGGAAGCGCCCCAGCCCCCATTTCTCCTGGTTCCAGCCGCCGCCGAGGATCCATTTGCGCTCAGGGTTGGCCGCCGCATAGGCGGCGATCTTCGCCTTGGCCTCGTCAAGCGTCTTGGTGTCCGACAGATCGAGTTCGAGCGCACGGAAGCCGAGTTCCATCACATGGCCGTGCGCGTCGACGAAGCCGGGGATCAGCACCTTGCCCTTCATGTCGGCGCGCCAGTCGAGCCGGTCGGGGCGCTTGTCGCCGTCCTTCAGCAGCCGCACGACCTTGCCCTCGTTCGACACCAAGAGAGCACTGAAGCGGACGACCACGCCGCGCTCGTCGAGCGTGACGCCGTCGACATTGTCGACCAGTCCATCGGCGTGGGCCGGGGCGGCCAGCAGCAGGGCAGCGAGCGCGAGCAGCTTTTTCATTCACTTCGTCTCCAGGCACAGGCAATCGGCTGGCAGGGCATGGCCAGCAGCCCTCGGGCATAAGCACTGTTCCCCCATGGCGCCAGATGGTCTAGGCCCCCGCCCCACCACCGCCCTTGGACTGTACCCGCAGCCCGGCAGCAAGAGGACCGAACCGCGCGCATGGCGAGCATCCCCGACCTTCCCGTTTCGATCGACGACATCCGCGCGGCCCATGCCCGCATCGCCGGCGCGATCGTCCGCACGCCGACGCTCGTCAGCCGCACGTTGTCCGAACTGACCGGCGCGACCGTTTATCTGAAGTTCGAAAATCACCAGTTCACCGCCGCCTACAAGGAACGTGGCGCGCTCAACACGCTGCTGCAGTTGCCGCGCGACACCAAGGGCGTGATCGCGGCATCGGCGGGCAATCATGCGCAGGGGTTGGCCTATCACGCGCACCGGCTCGGCATTCCGGCGACGATCGTTATGCCGACGACGACGCCGATCGTGAAGGTCACGCAGACCGAAGGTCACGGCGCCAATGTGATTCTGGTCGGCGAGACGTTCGACGAAGCCTATGCGCATGCGCGCATGCTCGAGGCCGAACAGGGCCTGACGTTCGTCCATCCGTTCGACGACCGGCGGATCATCGCCGGGCAAGGCACCGCCGCGATCGAAATGCTGGAGGATGCGCCCGACATCGACATGTTCGTAACGCCGATCGGCGGCGGCGGGCTGATCAGCGGCATGGCGGTCGTCGCGCGCGCGGCGGGCCGCCCGATCGAGGTCGTCGGCGTCGAGGCCGAACTGTTCCCGTCGATGTACAACCGCGTCCGCAACGGCCAGCTGCCCTGCGGCGGCGAAACGCTGGCGGAGGGCATTGCGGTGAAGGAACCGGGCCTGATCACCGGCCGCATGGTCGAACTGCTGGTCGACGACATCGTGCTGGTGAGCGAGCGCAGCCTCGAAAAAGCGGTGTCGCTGCTCGTCCAGATCGAAAAGACCGTGGTCGAGGGCGCGGGCGCCGCTGGCCTTGCCGCGCTGATCCAGCATCCCGAACGCTTCAAGGGCAAGACCGTCGGGCTGGTGCTGTGCGGCGGCAACATCGACACGCGGCTGCTGGCGAATGTGCTGGTCCGCGATCTCGCGCGTTCGGGGCGGCTCGCGCGCGTGCAGATCCGGCTGCAGGACCAGCCGGGCGCGCTGTTCAAGCTGGCGGGCGTATTCGATGCCGAACGCGTCAACATCATGGAAGTCTATCACCAGCGCATTTTCACCTCGCTGCCCGCCAAGGGGCTGATCACCGAGATCGAATGCGAAACCCGCGACCGCGCGCATCTTGAGCGGCTGCTGACGGCAGTGCGCGCCGCCGGTTATGAAGCGAGCCTGATCGAACTCGCCTGAGGCGACCGCGAGCCGAAGCGAATCTCACGAGCGACGGACCGAGTCGGCGGCCGCGTGCGGCGCGGTGGCCGATCGGCTATCATCGCGGCGTGCCGATTGCGCATCTCCCGCTAATCCACAGCTCTGTTAACCCTCTTTCGTGGTAAAGCGGCTTTTCATCATGATCGCGACGATTCATAACAGCCCCCAAGCGCGTCGGCGGGCGTCGCGCGAGGGGACCATCGAGCGGTGACCGCGCCTTTTCGCTTTCCGCGCTTCTTCGTGACCAGCCCGTCGCCCTGCCCCTATCTGCCGGGGCGGCTGGAGCGCAAAGTGTTCACCGAGCTGGCCGGGCCGCACGCCGCCGAACTCAACGACGCGCTTGGCCGAATCGGGTTCCGCCGCAGCCAGTCCGTGGCCTATCGCCCGAGCTGCGCGGGATGTTCGGCCTGCGTGTCGGTCCGCGTGGTCGCGGACCAGTTCGCGCCCAACGCGACGCAGCGCAAGCTGATCCGCCGCCACGCCGATCTCGATGTGCGCGCCTGTCAGCCATGGGCGACCGACGAGCAATATGATCTGCTCCGTCGCTATCTGGCGAGCCGCCATCCCGGCGGCGGCATGGCCGGGATGGACGAGGCCGATTATGCCGACATGGTCGAGCAGTCGCCGGTCAAATCCTATGTCATCGAATATCGCGAGCCTGCGCGCCCGGGGCGACGCGGGCGGCTGGTCGGCGCTTGCCTGACCGATCAGCAGGTCGACGGGCTGTCGATGATCTACAGCTTCTTCGATGCCGACCATGAAGAGCGTCAGGGCCTAGGCAATCTCATCATTCTCGATCACATCCTGCGCGCGCGCGCCGCGGGGCTGCCCTATGTCTATCTCGGCTATTGGGTGAAGGGCAGCGCGCGGATGAGCTACAAGACGCGTTATCGCCCGATCGAAGTGCTCGGGCCGACCGGCTGGAGCCTGCTCGCGGACGAAGACGCCGCACCGGCCAAGCTCCCGCTGCCCGCTGACGAGCTGGTCTAGCGCCTGCCTCCGGCGACTGTCACAGTCGCGTCATGCCGCCGATGCTATCGGGGGCATCGATCATGGGAGACGGATGATGCGGATCGCGGTTGCGCTGGCGCTGCTCGGTACGGGGTTGGCCTCTGACAGCATGGCGGTGGCCGCTGACGACATCCTGCCGACCGGCCAGCGCATCACCCCGCTCGCCGCACCGGGCAGCACCATGATCGCGCTCGATCCCGAAGTCGCCGAGCTGCCGGGGCTGAAGCTCGGGTTTGCCGTCAACGCGGTGCTGTCGCCCGATCGCACCCGGCTGGCGATCGTGACGGCGGGCACCAACAGCCTGGCAGGGCCGGACGGCAAGCCGCTCAATCCCAAGGCGACGGGCGATTTCATCGTCATATACGACGTGACCGGCCCCACCCCGCGCCGCACCGCGACGATCGATGTGCCAGCCAGCTATGGCGGGCTCGCGTGGAGCGCCGACGGTCGCAAGCTCTATGTCGCGACCGGCGTCGACGACAGCGTGCGCGGCTATGCCGAGGCGGGCGGCGTCTGGACCCTCATCGGCACGCCCATCAAGCTCGGCCATGGCGCGGGCATCGGCATCGACACCAAGCCGCTCGCCGCCGGCATCGCCTTGTTCGACCGCGACACCCGGCTCGCCGTCGCCAATCGCCACAATGACAGCGTGTCGATCGTCGATCTTGCCAGCGGCGCGGTGCGCGAGATCGATCTGCGCCCCGGTGGCGGCAAGCCCGGCGGCACTTCGCCTTACTGGATCGCGGTTGCGGGCAAGACGCTCTGGGTGACGAGCCAGCGCGACCGCGAGCTGGTCGAGGTCGACCCGGTCGCGGGGCGGGTGCTGCGCCGCGTCGCGCTGAAGGGCGTGCCCAACCGCGTCATCGCCGACCGCGCGGGCAAACGCCTGTTCGTGACCGAGGACAATGCCGATCTGGTCGAGATCGTCGATGCGGCGAAGGGCGTGGTCGCGCAAGCCGTCCCGACCCTGCCCGACACGCGCACGCGGCCGCGCGGCGCCACGCCGACCAGCCTCGCCCTGTCGGGCGACGAGCGCACGCTCTATGCCACCAATGCCGGCACCAATGCGGTCGCCGTCATCAGCCTCGCTGCCCGCAAGCCACGCCTCGCCGGGTTGATCCCGACCGGCTGGTACCCCGCCGCGGTCGCCTGGACACCGAAGCGGCTGTTCGTGATCGATACCAAGGGTCAGGCCGGCCCCAATCGCGGCTGGTGCGCGCAGATCGTACGGATGAAGCAGCAGGGCGACTGCGCTAAACCGCGCGTCGGCCGGGCAAGCAATGATTACATCCTCCAGCGCGTCCGCTCGGACCTGCTGACGATTCCGCTGCCGTCGGCCAAGACGCTTGCGGCGCTGACGCCGCGCGCGCTTGCCAACGCCCGGATCGGCGCCGCCGCGAGCCGCGCCGATACGCTCAAAATGGCTGAGCTGCGCAAGCGGATCAAACACGTCATCTATATCGTCAAGGAAAACCGCACCTATGATCAGGTGCTCGGCGACCTGCCGCGCGGCAACGGCGACCCGCGCCTGGCCCAGTTCGGGCGCGCGATCACGCCCAACCAGCATGCGCTGGCCGAACAATTCGTGACGCTCGACGATTTCCGCGTGTCGGGCGAAGTCTCGGGTGATGGCTGGCAGTGGAGCACGGCCGGCCGCGCAACCGACGTCAACGAACAGCTGGTCCACGCGCAATATTCGGGCAAGGGCGGCAGCTACGACAGCGAAGGCACCGAACGCGGTGTCGTCGTCAGCGGCAACAAGGCCGAACGCCGCGCCGCACAACCGCTGGTCGACGAGGACGACGATCGGCTGGCAGGCAACCGTAACGCCGCCGAAATCGACGGGCCAGAGGATGAGCGCGGGCTCGGTTATCTGTGGGATGCCGCGCACCGGGCCGGCAAGTCGGTGCGCAACTATGGCTTCTTCCTCGACCTCTCGCGTTACGACCAGCCCGTCGACAAGGGCGGCATCCCGCCGCTCGAAGACCCGTTCGCGAGCAAGACTCCGGTCGCGGTCGTCGCCAGCAGCTTCCTGAAGCCGCTCACCGACCCCTATTTCCGCGGTTTCGACAGCCAGCTCCCCGATTTCTTCCGCTTCCGCGAATGGCAGCGCGAATTCAAACAGTTCGAGGCCAAGGGGACGATGCCGTCACTGTCGTTCGTGCGCTTCATGAACGATCACATGGGCGCGTTCGACACTGCCATCCGCGGCGTCAACACCCCCGAGACGCAGCAGGCCGACAATGACTATGCCGTCGGGCTGCTGGTCGAAGCGATCGCCAACAGCCGCTTCGCCAAGGACACTTTGGTCTTCGTGCTCGAGGATGATGCGCAGGACGGCCCCGACCATGTCGACGCCCACCGATCAATCGCGTTTGTCGCCGGACCCTATGTCAAGCAGGGCGCCGTGGTCTCGACACGCTATACGACGGTCGACATGATCCGCACGATCGAAGCGATCCTGGGCCTGAAGCCGAACAACCTCTTCGACGGCGGCGCGCGGCCGATGGCGGACGTGTTCGATCTGGCGCAAGGGCCGCGCTGGTCATTCAAGGCGACGCCCGCGGACGTGCTCTATTCGACCAAGCTGCCGCTGCCGCCACGCCAGGCCGCCGGTCCGATCGCGCAACCGCGCCGCGATGCTGCGTGGTGGGCGGCGGCAACCAAGGGTTTCAACTGGAAGTCAGAGGACAAGAACGACGCCGATGCGTTCAATGCCGTGCTGGCGAAGGGGCTATCGGAGGGGAAATAGCCCCTTCGCCAGGGCAGCGACATGGGCCGAACGCGGCCCCGCCGCCGCCGCCGCTGCCCCCGCGCAGGCGCTCGGGCAGTGCCATGCCAGATGCGCGGCAGACGCTCGACGATCCACCGCGCACATCGTTGCCTGCATCCTCCCCATGGTGGGCCTCTGCGGACCCGTTGCATCCGGAACGCTAGCGGACACGTAGCTGGATCATGGGCTCGTTTGGGTTGGCGTGATGATGCACGGGCGAATGATGGCGAACGCGGTCGAACCACATGACAATGCGCTGCTCGGCGCGCTGCAGCCCGAGGACCAGTGCCTGATTGCCAGCCGGCTTCAGCGGCACGTTCTCAATGGCGGCGCCATCCTTCTCGACCCTGCGCAGCCGTTCGACCGCGTCTATTTTCCCGAAACCGCGGTGATCGGGCTGTGCGCGGAAACGGCAGCAGGCCGGCCGATGGGTGTCGGGCTGGTCGGTCGCGAGGCGATGGTCGGTTGGGAAGTGCTGCTGGGCGGCGCCGCCCCGGCGCTTACCGCTGTCACACTGCTGCAGGGCGGAACCATCCTGTCGCTGCCGGTGGCGACCTTGCGACGGGCGTGCGACGCCAGCGCGACGCTGACATCGGCATTGCTGCGCTCGGTCGGCGCGCTGATGCAGCAATTGGGTGCCGCCGTGGTCTCGACCGCGAGCGATCCGGCCGAGCGGCGGCTCGCGCGCTGGCTGCTGATGCTGCATGACCGCATCGACGGCGACGAACTGGCGATCAAGCACGGCGAACTTGGCGTGATGCTCAATCTGCGCCGCGCCACCATCACCGATTGCCTGCACATCCTTGAGGGCGAACGCGCGCTGCGCTGCACGCGCGGCCGGATTACCGTTCGCGACCGTGCCGTGCTGGAGCGTTTTGCTGCCCTTTTCCAAGGGACTGAAGACGGGCGCGGTGCGCGATCGACGCGCTCCGGTCCGCCCAGTGGCGGCACTAACCTCCTGTTAGGCTTTCAGGCCTAGGCTCGCGATCTGGGGAAGCATATCCGGGCCGGGCAAATGACGTGCAGCATGATTTCGAGGTCGAAGCCTTTGCGCTGCATTGCTGCGCCCGGAACCGCTGACGGCTGCTGATCGCGATGGCGATGCCCCCGTCCGCACTCCGTTCGCCGTTCGATCCCCAACGTCGCGAAGGCGAGCGTGCGCGGGTGATGATGATCGCGTCGATCCGCGAGCGCGGCACGACCGCACACAATGCCGTCATCAACGACCTGTCGCGTCAGGGCTGCCAAGTCTCCAACATCTTCCTGCGCGCGGGCAAGCCAGTGTGGGTCAAATTCGGCCAGCTTGCCCCGATCGAAGGCATGGTGATGTGGGCACGCAGCGACCAGTGCGGCATCCGCTTCAATCAGGCGCTCCATCCCGCCGTGCTCGATCACGTCGCCGCCGCTGCGCGGGTGCGCTGACCCGGCACAGTGATCGTTAGGGCGGCGACGGGCCGTCAGCGCTTTTCTTCAGCCTTGTATTTGTTGTGGCAGGCAGCGCAGGTGCCACCCAGCACCGCGAATTGAGCTGCAAAAGCGGCATTGTCGCCCGACTTTGCCAGCGCGTTGAGCTTGGCGGCTTCGGTCGCCATCGCAGCGGCAGCGGCTTCAAACCCGGCGCGGTCGCTCCAGACGGTGGGTAAGGCTTCGGATTTGGGGGTCGAGCTGCCAGCGGGGAACAGTCCCGGCAGCGCGCGTGCCCAACCGGCAATGGCGCCGGAGGGCAGTGCCAGCGTCTTCACATCGTCGCCGCGCGCAATCGCCGCCTTCATCGCCAGGAAATTGCCGAGGTTCAGCCGAAACGCGGACTGCCGTGCGGCAACCAGCGCCTCGGCACTCGGCGTGGTTTCGGCTGGCGCCGCGAAACCGCTACCGGCAACGCCAAACACCAGTGCGACAGCGGATAGAGCGAACAGGACGCGCATCGGCATTCTCCTCTCGGGTCGGTGACGACGGAGGCTAGGCCGCGCGCGCCCGATCGGCAAGACGCCGCGCAAGTCCGCAAACACCGCGCCCCAGCCAATAGCGGCGGGGCGCGGCGCGCATGGGTCGATCAATCGTCGTCGTCGTCGGCGTCATCGCCTTCGTCGGCGTCGTCATCGTCCATGTCGTCATCATCATCATCGTCGTCGTCATCATCGCCGGAGACGTCGGCGTCGTCCTCGTCTTCGTCTTCGTCTTCGTCTTCGTCCAGATCGGCATCGTCATCCTCGCCGAGATCGTCGTCGTCGGCATCCTCGTCCTCGGGGCCCATGTCCGGCGCAATATCGGTCAGCACGGTGCCATCGCTCGGCCCGTCGCCCGTCACTTCCAGGATTTCGGCGCGCTGGCTTTCATCATAGCCATCTTCGTCAAAGCCTTCGCCCACCGGACCGTCTCCGGCAATCTGCACGCCACCGATGCTCATTTCCCGTCTCCTTGCCGCTTGGTTGCGGACCGACTCCGCCAACGGCTCCGATGATCACCGGTTCCGGAGACTCTGTGATGACGTTAACTGGATTAGGATGATCAGCTCGGGCGGAACAGGCGCCCACGCTCGACGACCGCGACGATGGCAAAGGCAATCAGCGAGGCGACGAGGAAACTGCCATAGAGCGGCACCGTCGTTCCGTCGAAGCTCTGGCCGATCAGCGCGCCGACCACGGCGCCGGCGGTGACCGTGATGAAGCCCTGCACGCTGGACGCCGTGCCCGCGATCGCGCCCATCTTTTCCATCGCCATTGCCGAGAAATTGGCGCTCGCCAACCCAAAGCACGCCATTGCCAGCGCCTGAAGGACGGCAAAGCTCCAGATCGTTTCCATCCCGCTCGCCGCCACCGCGAGATGCACCGCCGACAACAGGATGAAGCCTGCAAGCGCAGTGTGCGAGATCCGCCGCGTGCCCAGCCGCAGCACGATCCGCGAATTGAGCAGATTGGCAAGCGCCATCATGCCCGCAACGCCAATGAACACCGGCACCAGCAGCCGGTCGCTGCCGGTCAGCGCGGCAACGATCTGCTGCACCGAATTGATGAAGCCATAAAGCGCGCCGAGCAGCGCGGTCGACGCCAGCGTATAGCCGATCGACGCGCGCTCGGTGAGCGTCGTCCGCCAGTCGGCGATCAGCCGCGCGAACGACAACGGGTGGCGGCGTTCAGGCGGCAAGGTTTCGGGCATGCGGATCGCAAACCATGCCAGCACGCCGCCGCTGACCATCGCGATCAGCACGAAGATCAGCCGCCAGCTGCCGAACAGCAGGATCAGCTGACCAAAGGATGGCGCAAGCACGGGGGCGGCCATGAACACCATGAACGCAAGGCTCATCACCCGCGCCATCGGGCGCCCTGAATAGCAGTCGCGCACCAGCGCCACCGTCACCACCCGCGACGCGGCAATCGCCAGCCCGCTTGCAAAACGCGCCGCCAGCAACAGCTCGAAACTACTCGACATTGCCGCCACCAGATTGGCAACGACATAGGCGGCAAGCGCTGCAAGCAGCACCGGGCGCCGCCCGAACCGGTCAGCCAGCGGGCCGTGGACCAGCTGCGCGAGGCCGAAGCCGAGCAGGAACGCGCTGATCACGAATTGCCGGTGATTCTCGCTCGCGACTCCCAGCGCCGTGCCGATCGCCGGCAGCGCGGGCAGCATCGCATCGATGCCAAGCGCGGTCAGCGCCATCAGCGACGCGACCAGCGCCACGAATTCGACGAATCCGATCGGCGCGCGCTGTTCCTGTTCAATGGCTTGCGGAGCGTTCATCCGGGCGCCCATGCCCGATCACAGGCCATGCGTCACTCGCTAATCACCGATGCGGCGCGATGGCGATTGACCTGACGGAGCACGGTGCGTATTATTTAAGTAACTCACCCAGAAAGGACTGCCCATGCGCGCGCTTGTTGCTCTTGCCCTGTTGGTGGCCCCGCTCGCCGCGTGCAGCGACAAGGGCGACGACTCCGCCATCCGCTATGACGAAAACGGCAGCGCGGGCAATTTTTCGATCAACGTGCCGGGTTTTTCGGGCAAGATGAAGCTGCCCAAGCTCAAGCTCGATGCCAGCAATGTCGAATTCAACGGCGTCCATCTCTACCCCGGATCGACCGTCAGCAGCTTCAACCTCGACGCTTCGGGCGATGGCACGGATGAAGGCAAAGGCAAGGTCCGCATCGGTTTCGAAAGCCCCGCCGACCCGGCGGTGGTGCGCGACTGGTTCGCCGAACGGCTCGGCAAGGTCGGTTTCACACTGAAGGCGGACGGCAACAGCCTGGTCGGCACCGACGACGACAAGGAGCCGTTCCGCATGGACCTCGAACCCGCCGGGGCTGGCAAGAGCAAGGGCATGGTCACCGCAGGCGGCTGACGGTTACCGATTCTCGCACAACGGTGCTGAATCGTCCTGTCGCTTGACGTGGCGCCGCGTGCGGGCGGACTAGGCGGGCCACTTTTCGGAGCGCTGACCATGACCCGTTCGCCGCTTGCCGCCCTTTCGCTCGCACTTGCCCTTGCCGGTTGCGGCAGCGCGCCCGAGCCGACCAATCGCGCCGCGCTCGCCGACATGAATGACGCGATGATGGCAAACGCCACGACCATGCCGATGCCGATGCCCGACGGTCGCGTCGGCGACATGGCGAAGTTCGCGCTCTATCCGGGGTCGAAGCTGGTCGAATCCGCCAAGATCATGCCGCACGAGCCCGAGGACATGACGAGCTTCAGCTTCTGGAGCCCCGCCCCGCCCGCCAAGCTGCGCGGCTGGTACGCCGAAGAACTCGGCAAGGCGGGCTATAAGCTGCGCGTCGAGGCCAACAGCCTGATCGGCAGCGACGACCACGGCAAGCCGTTTCGGCTCGACCTGATGGACGCACCGGGCGGCGCTGCAATGGGTGTCGTCAGCAAAAGCTGAGCCACTGGCGGGTCGCGGTCGGGCGTCCTATTGTTGGGGCAGCCATTTTCACGGACGCCACGCAAATGCCCGATACGCTCGACAAAATTCCCACGCTGTCGCTCAACCAGAACCGCGACGACCCCAATGGCTTTGCCGCCGCGATCGGGGCGTCGTTCGAGCGGTTCGGCTTCGCGGTGGTTGCCGATCACGGCGTCCCTGCCGATCTGGTTGATCGCGCCTGGGCCGAGACCAAGGCGTTCTTCGACCTGCCCGAGGAGGAGAAACGCGGCTATTTCGATCCCCGGGGCGGTGGCCAGCGCGGCTATACCCCGTTCAAGACCGAAATCGCCAAGGGCGCGAGCGCGGTCGACCTCAAGGAATTCTGGCACGTCGGGCGCCCGCTGCCCGCCGGGCATGCCTTCGAAGCCGTGATGCCGCCGAACATCTGGCCGACGCGGCCCGAGGGATTCCGCGACACCTTCACCGAGCTGTTCGCGGCGTTCGACCGCGCGGGCGACGTGATCCTGTCCGCCATCGCGCGCCATCTGGGTCTTGCGCCCGACTGGTTCGACCCGGCAGTGAAGGACGGCAATTCGATTCTGCGGCTGCTCCACTATCCGCCGATCCCCGCCGACGCCGAAGGCGTGCGTGCGGGCGCGCATGAGGACATCAACCTGATCACGCTGCTGCTCGGCGCTGAGGAAGCGGGGCTCGAGCTGCTCGACCGTGACGGGCGCTGGCTGGCAGTGAAGCCGCCCGAAGGCGCGCTAGTGGTCAATGTCGGCGACATGCTCCAGCGGCTGACCAACCATGTTCTGCCGTCGACCACTCACCGCGTCGTCAATCCCCCGCCCGAGCGGCGTGGGTCGTCGCGCTATTCGATGCCCTTCTTCCTCCACCCCGCGCCCGATTTCCTGATCGAGACGCTGCCCGGGTGCGCGAGCGCCACCAACCCCAATCGCTACCCCACCCCGATCACCGCGCATGATTATCTGCACGAGCGGCTGGTTGAGATCGGGCTGGTCAAGGTCTGAGCTCCTCCCCTCCCGCTTGCGGGAGGGGTCGGGGGTGGGCAGTGAGCATCCACAAGCGGCCGTGCCTGAGGTGACCGCTCGCCCACCCCTAACCCCTCCGGCAAGCGGGAGGGGGACTTGCGGCGGGGCAAGCTTCACCGCTAGCGCTCGTCGGGAAGGAGTTACCCGATGACAGCACCTCTCCGCGTTGCCCTCGCCGGGCTTGGCACCGTTGGCGGCGGGGTGATCCGGCTGATCGATGCGAACGGCGACCTGATCGCGCGGCGGGCCGGGCGGCGGATCGAGATCGTGGCCGTCTCGGCGCGCGACCGTGCCAAGGATCGCGGCGTCGACATCGCCCGCTTCGGCTGGGTCGACGATACCACCAAACTCGCCGAGGCCGACGCCGACGTGATCGTCGAGCTGATCGGCGGATCGGACGGCCCCGCGCTCGCGCTCGCCCGCGCCACGCTGGCGGCGGGCAAGGGCTTCGTCACCGCCAACAAGGCGATGATCGCGCACCACGGGCTCGAACTCGCGTCCGCCGCCGAAGCCGCGCGCGCGCCGCTGAAGTTCGAAGCCGCCGTCGCGGGGGGCATTCCCGTCATCAAGGGCCTGCGCGAAGGCGCCGCCGCCAACGAAATTGCGCGCGTCTATGGCATCCTCAACGGCACCTGCAATTTCATCCTGTCGAAGATGGAAGCCGAAGGCCGCGATTTTGCCGAAGTGCTCGCCGAGGCGCAGGCTTTGGGCTTTGCCGAGGCCGACCCGAGCTTCGACATCGACGGCATCGACGCGGGCCACAAACTGTCGATTCTCGCCAGCGTCGCGTTCGGCACGCGGCCCGCGTTCGGCGCGGTCGCGGCGAGCGGCATCCGCCACATCCTCGCCGCCGACATCGCCGAGGCCGCTGCGCTCGGCTATCGCGTGCGGCTGATCGGGCTTGCCGAAGCGGGGCCGCAGGGGCTGTTCCAGCGCGTCCATGCGCATCTGGTGCCGGTCGATCACCCGCTCGCGCATGTGACGGGCGCGACCAATGCGGTGGTGGCGGAGGGCAATTTCGTCGGCCGTCTGCTGTTCCAGGGCGCAGGCGCGGGTGACGGGCCAACCGCGAGCGCCGTCGTCGCCGACCTGATCGACATTGCGCGCGGCGAATATGGCGCGCCCTATGCGATGCCCGCCGCCGAACTCGCCGACACCCACCCCGCCGACAGCGGCGACCGGATCGGGCGCGCCTATGTGCGCTTCACCGTCGCCGACAAAGTGGGCGTGCTCGCCGAGATCGCGACGGCGATGCGCGACGCGGGCGTCTCGATCGAAAGCCTGATCCAGCGCGGGCGCGTCGGCGACGGCAGCGTGCTCGTCGCGATCGTGACCCACGAAGGGCCGGAGCGCGCGGTGGCGCAAGCGCTCGAACGGCTGCGCGGCTCGCCGAGCCTGACCGACACGCCGCTGTGGATGCACATATTGGGGTAGCGGCGACGGGCCGACGTTACTTCCCGAACCCGGTCGGTGCCGCGCTCACCGTCACCGTTGTCCCGCCGCGGATTTCCTGCACTTCGAGCGCGCGCTGGGCGACGCCGTCGGGACCGAAGCGGAACGCACCGTCGAGCCCTGCAAAACCGCCGCGGTCGTTCAGCCGCTCGGTCGGGAAGGCCGCGCCGATCGGCCAGTCGCGCATGATCCGCACCGTCAGCAACACCGCATCATAGCCAAGGCTCGACAGCCGGTACGGCGCCTTGCCGAAGCGGGTGCGATACTTGGTCGCATATTGGCGGTAGAGCCCGTCCGATACGCTCGCGAACCAGGCGCCTTGCAACGCGGGCGCAGCGGCGACCGAGGCTTCGGTATTCCACAGGTCGGTGCCCAGCACCTGCGCGGTCGGCCCGCCGCTGCGGCGGATGATCGGCACCGCAGTGGCGCCAACGCTGCCCGAGTCGGCGATCAGCACTGCCTGATAGGGCGAGGCGCGGCCCATGCGGGTAATTGCCGCGGTCAGCGATCCGGGCTGGCGATCATAGGTCTGCAGGCTCACCACTTGCCCGCCGGCGTCCTCGACGGCCCGCAGCAGCGCGGTCGACGCGCGGTCACCGTAGAGGCCGTTGGGCACCAGCCCGGCGAAGTCGCGAATGCCCTTCGACGCAGCATAATCGACGACGCGCGCGATCGACTGGGCGGGTGCATAGCCAAGCACGAAAGTGCCGCCACCGGCCACGCTGGTGTCGTTCGAGAAGGTGATAACCGGCACGCCCGCGCGCCGTGCGATCGGCCCGACCGCGCGCGCATCATCGGCGAGCAGCGGACCGAGGATCAGCCGGTTGCCATCGGCCAGCGCCCGCTGCGCGGCAGCAGCAGCGCCCAGATTGGTGTCGTAAGTTGTGATGCGGATCGCTTCGTTGCGCAGGTCGAGAATCGCAAGCTGGGTCGCATTGGCAATGCTCTGGCCGACACCGGCATTGGCGCCGGTCATCGGCACCAGCAACGCGACGCGCTGGCGCGCGGTATCCTGCGGAATGCCGGTGTCGACGCGTGGCGGGGTGACCGGCCGCGCGACCGGTGGCGGCGCCGAGGGCGGCGGAGCAGCGGGGCCGCGCGGCACCACTGTCTGGCAGGCAGCGAGCATCAGGCCGAGCCCGGCCGCAATCAATTTGCGTGCCCAGATGCCCGAGCGTTGCGAACGTCGTGCTGAGTCTGTCATGGTCCCACCTTCATGAACGCCGCTTTGAACACCAGCGCCTTGTCGCCCGGCCTCTATATCGTCGCCACCCCGATCGGCAATCTCGGCGATCTTTCGCCGCGCGCTGCTCACATTCTGTCGCATGCCGATCTAATCGCCGTCGAAGACAGCCGCGTGACGGCGCGGTTGCTCCAGCACATCGGCGTCAAACGGCCGATGCAGCCCTATCACGATCACAATGCGGAAAGCGTGCGCCCCGGCCTGATCGCGCGGATGGCGAGCGAATCGGTGGCGCTGGTGTCCGATGCCGGGACGCCGCTGATTTCGGACCCCGGCTACAAACTGGTGCGCGACGCGCGCGCGGCGGGACATGCGGTGGTGACGATCCCGGGGCCGTGCGCGGCAGTGGCGGCGCTGACTTTGGCGGGGCTGCCGACCGATCGCTTCCTGTTCATGGGCTTTCTGCCTGCGAAAGCCGGCGCACGGGCGAGCACGATTGCCGAAGTGGCGGCACTGCGGGCGACTTTGGTGTTCTACGAAAGCGGCCCGCGGCTCGGCGGCGCGCTGGCGGCGCTGGCCGAGGGGCTCGGCGACCGCGAGGCAGCGGTCGCGCGCGAGATCACCAAGCATTTCGAGGAAGCGGTGACGGGGACGCTCTCCACGCTCGCCGCGCGCTATGCCGAGGCGCCGCCCAAGGGCGAGATCGTCATCGTCGTCGCCCCGCCGGGCGAGGCCGCGCCCGCCAGCGCCGCCGATTTGCGGGAGGGGCCGGGGGTGGGCATTGCCAGTCAGTGCCGTCGAAAAGCCCCACCCCTAACCCCTCCCGCAAGCGGGAGGGGAATCCGCTTCGCCAGGCCGCCGAGGAGCGCGGGCGAGAGGGCGAGACGCTGGCGGCGGCGCACTTGAAACGCCTCGGCTGGACGATCGTCGCCGAGCGCGTGCGGACCAGGGTTGGCGAGGTCGATCTGGTCGCCAAGCGCAAGGGGCTGGTCGCCTTCGTCGAAGTAAAGGTCCGCGCGACCGCCGCCGAACTCGATTTCGCGATCGACGAGCGCCGCCTCGCCCGCGTCGCTGCCGCCGCCGAGGTGCTTGCGGCGACCTACGCCACCGACGGCGAGGACATCCGCATCGACGTGATCCTGATCGCGCCGGGGGCAAAGCTGCGGCATATCGAGAACGCGTGGATCGGGTGAGGCCGCACAGCGCCAATCACCATCAACGTTAATCGTCATTGCGAGCGCAGCGAAGCAATCCAGCCCGAGCATGGATTGCTTCGCTGCGCTCGCAATGACGAATAGGTAAACCGCAGCGCAATTACGCCTAGACGACGGCCGGCGGCGCCTGCGCCGACCTACGACGCGGCTTGGCCGCGTCGGCGCGCCGCCAAGCAGATGACTTCGCGCGCGTCACCGCCTAGATACGCGCGACACCGCTCGACCCGATCGGCTTCAGGAACTTGGCCCGCATGACTCTCACCGTTGCCGTCCAGATGGACCCGCTCGACGCGATCAACATCGGCGGCGATTCGACCTTTGCGCTGATGCTGTCGGCGCAGGGGCGCGGGCACCGGCTGTTCCACTACCTCGCCGAAGACCTGAACTATTCAGACGGCCATGTCTGGGCGAAAGCGCATCCGGTGACGGTGCAGCGCGTCGTCGGCGACCATTATCGCGCCAAACTGCCGGTGCGGCTCGATCTCGGTCAGGACGCCGATGTGGTGCTGATGCGGCAGGACCCGCCATTCGACCTCGGCTATATCACCGCGACCCATCTGCTCGAGCGGATCGCCGACCGGACGTTGGTGGTGAACGACCCCGCGTCGGTGCGCAACGCACCCGAAAAAGTGTTCGTGCTCGATTATGCGCGCTTCATGCCGCCGACGCTCGTCACCCGCAGCCTCGACGAAGCGCGCGCCTTCCTGAAGGAACATGGCGAGATCGTCATCAAGCCGCTCCACGGCAATGGCGGCAAGGCGATCTTCCGGGTCGGCAGCGACGGCGCCAACCTGTCGGCGCTGGTCGAAGTGTTCAACACCGCGTGGCGCGAGCCGCATATGGTGCAGGCGTTCCTCCCCGACGTGGCCAAGGGCGACAAGCGCATCGTGCTGGTCGACGGCGAGGTGGTCGGGGCGATCAACCGCTTGCCGGGCGAAGGCGAAATCCGCAGCAATCTCGCGGTCGGCGGCTCGGCCGAACGGACCGTGCTGACCGACGAGGAGCGCGAGATCTGCGCGGCGCTCGGGCCCGAGCTCAAGCGGCGCGGGCTGTTGTTCGTCGGCATCGACGTGATCGGCGGCAAATGGCTGACCGAGATCAATGTCACCTCGCCCACCGGCATCGTCGCGATCGAGAAGTTCGACGGGACCGATGTCGCCGGGCTGATCTGGGACGCGATCGAGGCGAAGGTTGCGGCGCGCGCGGGATAGGCATAGAAGCGATGTAGCAACCGCTACAGGAGTCGCTCGACATGCCCAGCCCGTTGGAAATCGTCAAAGCCATGACCGATGCCATGGCGATCAAGGATTATGACGCGGCGCTGCCGTGGTTCACTGACGATTGCGAATATACCAACCTGCCGATGGGCAGTGTCACTGGGCCTGCCGGGGTACGCAGCGTGCTCGAGCCGTTCTTTGCGCCGACGATCGAGAATGAATTCCGCATCATCCGCGTCGCGGTCGACGGCGACACGGTGTTCACCGAACGGCTCGACCGCCACTTGATCGACACCGGCTGGGTCGAACTGCCGGTGACCGGCGTGTTCGTGATCCGCGACGGCAAGATCGCGGTGTGGCGCGAATATTTCGACCTCGGCACGATCGTGCGCCAATGGCCTGCGCTCGCGGCGATGGCGGGGTGAGACAGCGATACAGGGAAGCGAAAAATATTTTTGGGCTTACATCAAGTCGGCTTCCGCCCGCACCTGTGTACTCTCCTGGCTATGCCACTGAATATTCATATATTATTCGAGCCATTGAAGCATAGGCAACGGTTTGTCGCTTCGATTTAGCGACGAACTGAGTCCCTAAACTGTCATACATAGTATTGCTTGCTGCCGCGAATCCGAACAGAGTCACGGGGCCGACTTTCCCGTCGAGCCGCATGGTTAGCCACCTATCCGTGTGATGTCGGTGCTGATTGACCTCTTTTGGTGTCCACCGACTCCAGCGTCCAAACCTGGAGTCGTCCAAGACGGTCAATCAGCACCGAATTGGTGTTAGCATTGTGTGCGAAAAATATACCAGTACATATTTGCGATTATCGCAATTTGAAAACAGCTCGTGGTATTCGAGTACTTTTTTGAGGCTCTTGAACTCATACAGCCCTTGGGTGCGCATTCCGATAGACGTCGAGCAGGTGCGCCGCGTCAACCTGGGTATAAATCTGCGTCGAGCTGAGGCTCGCGTGGCCGAGCAGTTCCTGCAAGCTGCGTAAATCCGCGCCGCGCCCGAGCAGATGCGTCGCAAAGCTGTGGCGCAGCGCGTGCGGGGTGGTGCGCTCGCCGAGGCTGAGGCGAACGCGGGCGGCGCGCACCGAGCGGCGGATGATCGCAGGGCTGAGCGGCCCGCCCTTGGCACCCCGGAACAGCATTTCGCCGCGCTCGATCGGCCAGGGGGTGAGGCGGACATAATCCTCGATCGCCGCGCAGACTTGCGGCAGGAGTGGGACGATCCGCGTCTTGGCGCGCTTGCCGGTGACGCTCATCGTGGCACCAAGCGGCAGCACCGCGCACGTCAACCCGACCGCCTCGCCGATCCGCAGCCCCGCGCCGTAGAGCAGCAACAGCACCGCCAGATCGCGCGCGGCAATCCATGGCTCGCGCGCGTCCTCGGCGACATCCTCGGCGAGCGCGACCGCTTCGTCGGGTGAGACGGGACGCGGCACGCCTTTCTTGACACGCGGCCCCTTGAGCGACGGCGCGGGCGCGCCGGTGAAGGCGAGGAACCCGCGCACCGCCGACAATTCGCGCGCGGCAGACGCATTGCCCAGACCGTCGGTGCGGCGCATCGCCAGATAGGCGCGCAGATCAGCAGTGGTCAGCTTCGCCAGCGCCGCCGCGTCAATCTCACCTCCCCAATGGCCTTGCAGAAACGCGACCAGCCGCTCGGCGCTCGCCTGATAGGCGCGCACGGTGTGGACCGAACGCCGCCGGTCGCGCCGCAGATGATCGGCATAGGCTTGAACGAGCCCCATAGCGCCCCGTCTAGCTGTCCGGATGGCTTTTGGGGAGGGAAACTACCGGGCGGAAAGATGGACAGCGAGATAGGCTTGAAATCGGCCCGCTCGCTTTCACGCGATCGGCAGATTGTGCATCTTCAGAAACGACAGCCGGTCCCAATAGCCGCGCTGAAACTCAATCAGCCCGTCGCGCACCCTGAAAAATCCGCAACCGCGCAGTCCGAGCGGATCGCGCCATTCGAGCGCGGCAACATCGCCTGCCTCATGGATCGCCTCGACAATGCAATGCATCTCGGCGGTCGCGAAATCGCGCACGAGCATGGCCTCGATTGCGTCCCGGCCCACGACCGGATCCTGCACCACTTGGTGGTTGACCGCGTTGACATGATAGAGCGCGGCGAGTCCGGCCGCGTCACGAGCATTGAATCGCGCGACCCAATGCTCCACCACTTGCCGCGGCGACGGCACCTCGCTCACCCGATCGACTGCCCGGTCTTCGCCCAGTCCGCCAGGAACCCCTCGATCCCCTTGTCGGTCAGCGGGTGCTTTACGAGCTGGCGGATGACGGCGGGCGGCGCGGTCATCACATCGGCACCGATGCGGGCGGCTTCGAGGATGTGGATCGGGTGGCGCACGCTGGCGACGAGAATTTCGGTGTCGAACGCATAATTGTCGTAGATCAGTCGGATGTCGCGGATCAGCTCCATCCCGTCGAAGCCGACATCGTCGTGCCGCCCGACGAAGGGCGAGATGAAGGTTGCGCCCGCCTTGGCCGCGAGCAGCGCCTGATTGGCCGAGAAACAGAGCGTTACATTCACCATCGTGCCGTCGTCGGTCAGCGCCTTGCAGGTCTTCAAGCCATCGATCGTCAGCGGCACCTTGACCGCGATATTGTCGGCGATCTTCCGCACGATCTCGGCCTCGCGCATCATGCCTTCATGGTCGAGCGCCACGACTTCGGCCGACACCGGGCCATCGACGATGCCGCAGATTTCAGCGACGACTTCGAGGAAATTGCGCCCCGATTTGGCGATCAGCGAGGGATTGGTGGTGACGCCATCGACTAGCCCAGAATCGGCGAGATCACGGATTTCGGCAGTGTCGGCGGTATCGACGAAGAATTTCATGGGTGGCTCCGGGAAAGGCGATCATGGCGGGCCATATGCCAAAGCCGGGTCGATGGCGAGCCTTTGCCATGCCATCTTGCGATGCGACTAATCGCTGGCTCAGGCATTGTGCAGGTGGAACGACCAGCCATGGTCGATTGCCGGAAGGAACCATCATGAAGAAGTTTTTCATCGCCATTGCGTTCAGCACGCTGGCTCTGGGCGGCGTTGCGCATGCCGACATTGGCATCGACGTGCGCCAGACCGATCTGCAGCGACAGGTCGACGCCGGCAAACGATCGGGCAAGCTCAGCCTGCGTGAGCGCAACCTGCTCAATGCCGAGCTGCGGCGCATTTCGGCCACCGAAGCGCAGCTGCGGGCGCGCGGCAATAATTTGAGCGAGCGTGACGAGCGGCGGATCGGCGCGATGCTCGATCAGGCGCAGCGCCACATCCGCCAGTTGAAGCAGAACCGCGAACGCGGCCGCAACGGCATCCATTTCTAGGGGCTGACGGGGTGGTCGGTCTGGGCCGATCACCCTTCCCTGCCGCGCGGCAATGCCCATAAAGGGGCATGTCCCGCGCGCGTGTCATCATCCTCAATTCCGCCCTCGGCCCGCTCGATTACCGCGTGCCGCAGGGCATGCAGGTTGCGCCGGGGTCGATCGTCGTCGCGCCGCTGGGGCCCCGCCAATTGATGGGGGTGGTGTGGGAGGAAGATCGCCTGCCCGCCGAACCGGTCGGCGACAATCGGCTGCGTAACCTGATCGCGGTCGCCGATGCGCCGCCGATTGCGGCCCCCTTGCGGCGGCTGATCGAATGGACTGCAGATTATTATCTCGCGCCGCTCGCGAGCGTGCTGCGGATGGCGATGCCGTCGAGTTCGGCGCTCGAAGGCGCGCGCACTGTTACTGAGTATCGGCTGACCGGCGAAGTCCCCGCGCGGCTCTCGCCCCAGCGCGTGCAGGCGATCGAGCGGCTCGGCGATCGGCAGGGGATCGTCCGCGAGCTGGCGCTGGCGGCGGGGGTGTCGGACGCGGTGATCCGGGGGCTGGTGAATGTCGGCGCGATGGAAGCGGTCGAGGTTGCGATCGATTCGCCCTTCCCGCTGCCCGATCCCGATCACCAGCAGCCCGCGCTGTCGGACGCGCAAGCCGCCGCCGCGCGCCAGTTCACCGATGCCGTGGCGGCCCACGCCTTCGCGCCGATGCTGCTCGACGGCGTCACCGGCTCGGGCAAGACCGAAGTCTATTTCGAAGCAATCGCGCAAGCCATTCGCGAGGGGCGCCAGAGCCTCGTCCTGCTCCCCGAGATCGCGCTGACCGAGCCGTTCCTGAAGCGCTTTGCCGCTCGCTTCGGCTGCGCGCCGGTCGCATGGCATTCGGACCTGCGCCAGTCGCAGCGCCGCCGCGCCTGGCGGGCGGTTGCCAGCGGCGAGGCGTTGGTGACGGTCGGCGCGCGCTCGTCGCTGTTCCTGCCCTATGCCAATCTAGGGCTGATCGTCGTCGACGAAGCGCATGAGACGAGCTTCAAGCAGGAAGACGGCGTCCATTACCACGCCCGCGACGTGGCGGTGATGCGCGCCAAGTTCGAGGGCGCGCCCGTCCTTCTCGCAAGCGCCACCCCCGCGATCGAGACCCGCCAGCAAGTCGCCGCCGGGCGCTATGCCGAGGTCAAGCTGCCCGGCCGCTATGGCGCGGCGCAATTGCCGACGATCGAGGCGATCGACCTGATCGCCAACCCGCCCGAGCGCGGGCGCTGGATCGCGCCGAAACTGGTGACGGCGATCGACGAAACGCTCGCGCGGCGTGAGCAGGTGCTGCTGTTCCTCAACCGGCGCGGCTATGCGCCGCTGACCTTGTGCCGGACCTGCGGGCATCGCTTCCAATGCCCCAATTGCACGGCGTGGATGGTCGAGCATCGGCTGATCGCGCGGCTCGCCTGCCACCACTGCGGCCATGTCGAGCGCGTGCCCGAAAAATGCCCCGAATGCGGCGGCGAGGCCAGCCTTGTCCCCTGCGGCCCCGGCGTCGAGCGGATCGCCGACGAGGCCGCGCTGCTCTGGCCCGACGCCAAGCGCGCGATCGTCACCAGCGACACGATCTGGTCGCCCGCCAAAGCCGCCGAATTCGTGGCACGGATGGAAGCGCATGACATCGACATCGTCATCGGCACGCAATTGGTGACCAAGGGCTATCACTTCCCCAATCTGACGCTGGTCGGGGTGATCGATGCCGATCTCGCGCTGCAGGGCGGCGACCTGCGCGCGGGCGAAAAGACTTTCCAGCAGATCAGCCAGGTCGCCGGGCGCGCGGGGCGCGGCGCCAAACCGGGGCATGTCTATATCCAGACCCACGATCCGGGCGCGAGCGTGATGCAGGCACTGGTGACGGGCGACACCGAGGCTTTCTACACCGCCGAAACCGAGGCGCGGCGCGAGGCAGGCGCGCCGCCGTTCGGCCGCTATGCAGCGATCATCGTGTCGAGCGAGGACAAGGCCGACGCCGACAGCACCGCGCGCGCGATCAAGCACGCCGCGCCCGAGCATGACGCGATGTACGTGTACGGCCCCGCCCCCGCCCCGCTGGCGATGCTGCGCGGGCGGCACCGCTTCCGCTTGCTGGTCCACGCCAAGCGCTCGCTCGACGTGCAGGACGTGATCCGCGACTGGCTGGGCGGCGTCGACTGGCCCGCAAAGGTGCGGGTGGCGGTCGATGTCGATCCGTACAGTTTCTTGTAGCGCGACAGTCGCCTCTTGAACCGACCGGGCGATTGGCCGACAGACCGCGTGATCCGCGACCCGGGGGAACAAGATGACGCGCCTGCTGCTGATGCTCGCCCTGCTGATCGGCCTTGCCGCCCCGGCGCGCGCCGATGACATTTCGGCCGCCGGGCGCGGCGTCGTGCGCGTTGTAACCATTGCCTCGGCCGAAGGGCAGATTGTCGGCTTCGGCCATGGCAGCGGCTTCGCGATTGCGCCCAATCGCATCATCACCAACGCGCATGTGGTGGAACTCGCCGCGCGCTATCCTGACAATGTCGTGATCGGGGTGGTGCCGTCCGAAGGCGACAAAAGCTATCGCGGCAAGCTGATCGCCTATGATGCGCAGCGCGACCTCGCGCTGATCGAGTTCACCGGCACCCGATTGCCGCCGCTGACCCTGTACCCCGGCCCGGTGAGCGATGGCCAAGCCGTGGTCGCGCTGGGCTATCCCGGCAATGTCGATCTGGCGACGGCACAATCCGCCGCCGACTATATCCGCCCGCTGATGCCGGTGCGGTCGCAGGGGGGCTTTGCCGGGCGGCGGGCGATTTCGAGTGTCGAGGTGCTGCTGCACACTGCCGGCATCGCGCGCGGCAATTCGGGCGGGCCGCTGCTCGATCCGTGCGGGCGCGTGATCGGGGTCAATTCGGCGATCACCCGTGCGGAGGACGGCGATTCGAGCTTCGGCTTTGCGGTCGCCGATACCGAACTCGCGGCTTTCCTGCGCGAGGCGAAACAGCCCTATGCGACCACCGGGGCGCCGTGCACCAGCATCGACCAGCGGCTGCAGCAGGACAAGGAAACTGCCGCCGCGCGCGCCGAACGCGAGGCGCAGGCCGCGCAAGCCGCCGCCGCCCAGGCCGCCGAGCAGCGCAGCGCCGCGATCGAGCGCGCGCGCGAGGATCAGGCCCGCACGCGCGAGAATTTCATCGGTGGCGCGGCGCTGCTGGTGGTGCTGGGGTCATTGGGCTTGAGCGGCGCCGGGCTGCTCGAGACGCGCGGCGCACGGCGCGAGGCGGTCTGGGCGCTGGCGGGCGGGATCGTGCTGATGCTTGCCGGGATCGTGCTGTTCTTCGCGCGCCCGTTCGGCGACGTTCGAGTCGCGCTACCGGCTGCCTCGACCACGCCGGTGCCGCCCCCCGCATCCGAAGGCAAGTTCGTCTGCCATATCGCGCCCGACCGCAGCCGCATCAACACCTCGACTCCGGGCGACGTCACGATCGACTGGGGCAAGGACGGCTGCGTCAACACGCGCACGCAATATGTCGAGAACGGCAGCCGCTGGGAGCGGATCCTGGTGCCGACCACCGAGCAGACGGTGTCGATCCTCGAATATCGCCCAGCCGAGCGCGTCTATACCGAAAGCCGCTATCTGCTCGGCGCGAGCGCGATGGAGCAGGCGCGCAAGTTGCGGTCGAGCGTGACGATCAAGGCGTGCATCAGCGATGAAGCCACGCGCCAGAAACTCGCGCAGCAGCAGGCCGCGATCCGCAGCGCGTTGCCGCCGCAGCCCGACGAATGGCTGGTCTATGACTGCGCAGCGGCCAAGTGACGGCGGCGCACCCATAGGGGCGCGATGACCTGACCGCGCCGCTGCGCATAAGCAACGACCGCGATGCCGAAGGCAGTTGCGATAACCATCGCCGGGATCGAGGCTTCGGCACCGAAAGCGCCGCCAGTCAGCAGGTCGGGGCCAGTGATGCGCGGCACGAGCAGGCCCGGCGTGTCACCGCCCGAAATCGCAATGCCGAAAATGCCGCCTTGCGTGAAATTCCACGCCGCATGCACGCCGATCGCCGCCCACAACCGCCGCGTGACCATGTAGATCGCCGCCAGCATGATGCCCGCCTCAAGCGCGATCGCGACCGCTGCCAGGGCGCTCGCGTTGGGGTTTCCGAGATGGAGCGCGCCGAACAGCGCCGCCGACAGCGCCAGCGCCGCCCAGCTGCCGAGCCATTCCTCGATCAGCCGGAAAAACAGGCCGCGCAGCAGGATCTCCTCGACCGTTCCCGAGACGATGGCGAGTGCCACCACCGGCAACAGCACTTCGGCGCCACGCGTGCTGACCACCTGATAGCCGCCGAATGCCCAGATCACCGCGACCACTGACGAAAACAGGACAGCGCCGATCGCCAGCCCCGAGGCGAGTTCGACGAGCGCACCGGGCAGCGCAAATTCGACATTGCCGCGCCGCTCCACGAAAGTCGTGAATGCCAGATAGATGGCAATGAAGATCGCGGCGGTGACAGCAGCGGCCGCAACTTGTGGCCACCCGCCGTGCAACGGATCGATCGCCCGCGCGACGAAGCTGGAGGCGATGCTCGCGATCGCGAAAGCGACGATCCCGATCGCTAGCCGCGTCATCGGAAAATGCAGGACGCGCATGGCAAGGCTCGGGGCCGGTGTCGCGACGGTCGGTTCCAAGACGTTTTCCCCCTCTTGTGATTTATATCCGTAACACGCCGCATAAGGGTCGGACAAGGTCCGCGACGCGACCGCTCGTCGCTTGACAGGTGAACGGACGATCCGCTTCCTTCGCGGGCATTTGCGGAAGGACATGCAATGGCCCGGTGGTTGATCGCGGTGATGCTGGCGCTGCTGCCTGTGGCCGCGCGTGCTGAATGGCGCGAGGCGACGACGCCGCATTTCCTGATCTATTCGCAGGGCAGCGAGAAATCGCTGCGCCAGCGCGCCGAACGGATCGAGGCGCTCCATTATCTGATGCTACGCGCAAACGGCATTCAGGACGATCCGCATCCCTATCGCGTGCGGGTTTATGTCGTCGGCACCACCGCCGACGTCCACAGGATGATGGAAAAGCCGCGCGAAGATGTCGTCGGCTTCTACCGCCCGCGCACCGAAGGACCTGCCGCCTTCATTCCCGAAAGCGGCAACAACGGGATCGATCCGCAAGTCGTGCTGTTCCACGAATATGCGCATCATTTCATGCTGCAGAATTTTCCGGTCGCTTATCCCGCCTGGTATGTCGAAGGGTTTGCCGAGCTGGTGTCGACCGCGTCGTTCGAGCGATCGGGCCTGATCACCTACGGCAAGGTCGCCAATCATCGCTCCTATGAATTCGAAGGGCGGGTGGTGAATGCGCGCGACATGCTGCTCAAGCCGCCATCGGCAACCGGTCTCAACTATGGCGACAGCTGGCTGCTGACGCATTACCTGACCTTCGCGCCCGACCGGCGAGGCCAGCTGCGCGCCTTTCTCGCGGCATTCAATGCCGGCGCGCCTGCCAGCGATGCCGCCAAGGTGTTCGGCGACCTCGGCAAGCTCAGCCGCGATGTGTCTGCCTATCTGACCGCCGCCAATTTCGGCTATGTCACGGTCCCGATCCCGGCCAGCATCGGCCAGAACATCACCGTGCGCACGCTGCCGAGCGACGAGGCAGCGATGCTGCCGCTGGCAATGGAATTCACCAAGCCGATGGACAAGGCGGCGGCGCAGGCCTTCCTTGCGAAAGTGGAGGCAGCCACCGGCGCGCTGCCCGACAGTATCGCGGCGCTCAAGCTGCGCGCCGAAGTCGAGATCGACAGCAATGCGCTGGATGCGGCGCTGGCCACGACCGAACGGCTGGTTGCGCTGGCGCCGGGCGACGCACGCGCACGTTATTTCCGGGGTGCGGCGCTGCTCGCCAAGGCCAAGGCCGACATCAAGGCGAAGGGCGGCGATCAGGCCGCGCTGGTCGCGGCGCGGCGCGAAATCGTTGCCGCCAACAAGCTCGACGCCGACGATCCGCTGCCGCTGCTCGCCTTCTTCGAAGTGTCGAGCCTGATGTCCGGTCCGCTACCGCAGAATGCGATCGACGCCCTGGCAAAGGCGCAGCAGATCGTCGCGCAGGATGTCGGTACGCGCATGATCTATGCGCGGGTGCTGATCGCGCGCGGCGATAAGCTGCGGGCGGCGCGGCTGTTGCGCCCGCTCGCTTACGATCCGCATGGCGGCGAGGCGGCAGCGACGGCGCAGAAGCTGCTCGCCGGGATCGAGACCGGCGGCGGCACGCCCGCCGCCAACTGATCAGCCGCGATCGATGCGCGCCGCGAAACAGCCGCGCTTGGCGTTGTGCGCGTGGAGATAGGCGACCTGCGGGTCTGCAAACAGCCGGTCGATCAGCGCGGGCAAGTCGCGCCCGTCGACCAGATCGGCATCGGTCATGGTGCCGGCCGCGTCATAAGCGCGCACCGACAGCGGCCGGATCGCGAGTTGTTCGGGCACAACGTCAGTGAAGGTCGCGGTCGTCGTCGCGCCTTCGCGGACGAAGATCGCGTGGCGCTGACGATAGGGGGTGTCGACCGCGAGGTGCTCGTGATTGAGCAGCAGCACCTGCTCACCCGGCTCCGCATCTTCGAGCGTAATCCGGCACGGAAAGCCGGGCTTGGCGCTGACCGTCATCCGCTCGACGCCGCGCACGGCAAGCGCTGCGTCGGACAGGCCGTAAAGCTCGGCGAAGGGGGCGGCGTCGAGCCCGGTGATTTTGAAGCGAGTCATTTCACACCTTCCCGGTCCCTGAGGACGATCTTGCGGTCGATGCCGTAAGCATAGCCGCCCATGCTGCCGTCGCTGCGTTGCGCGCGGTGGCAGGGAATGACGACCGCGAGATGGTTCGCGCCGCACGCCGTCCCGGCGGCGCGTACCGCGCGCGGATTGCCCGCCGTCGCGGCGAGCTCGGCATAGCTGCGGGTCTCGCCCGCCGGGATCGCGCGCAGGGCCTGCCAGACGGCTTCCTGGAACGCGGTGCCGCGCACGTCGAGCGGCAGGTCCTGGTCGCGGTCGGGGCTTTCGACGCTGGCGACGACGCGCGCCGCCAGATCGGCGAGCGCGGCCCCGCCCGCCACGATCTCGGCCTTGGGGAAGCGACGGGCGAGCGCGCCGTCATCCTCGTCGAAGGCGACCCGGCACAGCCCCTTGTCGGTGGCGGCGATGAGCAGCGGCCCCAGGCTGGTGTCGGCGATCGTCCAGCGGATCGTTACCCCAGCCCCGCCGCGCTGCCACACGCTGGGGCTCATCCCCAGCCGCGTCGCCGCCCCTTCGTAGAAGCGGCTGGGCGCGGAATAACCGGCTTCGTAGATGGCTTCGGTCACGTTGCTCTCCTTGGTCAGCGCTTCGGCAGCCGCGCGCGCCTTCAGCCCGCGGGCATAGGCAGCGGGCGTCACCCCGGTCGCGCGCTTAAACAAGCGGTGGAAATGATGCGGCGCATAGCCGACCCGCGCCGCGAGCTGATCGAGATTGAAGGCCTCTTCGGCCGCCTCGATCAGCCGGATGGCTTCGGCCACCGCCAGCCGGTCGCGCCCGACCTCGTCGGGCTTGCAGCGCAGGCAGGGGCGAAAACCCGCCGCGCGCGCCTCGGCCGGGGTGCGATAGAAGACGACATTCTCGCGCTTCGGATGCCGGGCGGGGCAGCTCGGCTTGCAATAGATGCCGGTGGTCAGCACGGCACCGACGAAGCGGCCGTCGCTATGCCGGTCGCGGGCGATGAAGGCTGCCCAGCCGGCGGCGGGATCGATGATGTCGGTGTTGCTCATGCTCCCGATATACGCTTGGGGCCGCGCCGCTACATCCCGCAGGTTGCGATCAAAAGGGCCGCGCTGTGGCAGCGGGTTACTTGTCAGCGAGCGGCTTGATCGTCAGCGCGATCTTGCGCGTTTCGGTTAGCAGGCCTGCGCCGCCGTCGCTCTGCGGCTTGTAGCTGACGCGGTAGACGCTGAACTGCCGCGATCCGACCACCGTCGCGCAAGCGCCGATGACGCCGGTCGCCTGCTTGCCGGCGAAGGTAACGTCGATCGACCCGCCGATATAGGCGCAGGTGGCATCGCGCCCCTGCCCGCGCAATGCGCCCTTTAGATCGACCTTGGTTCCCGTGGCACTGGCGATACTCCCCGACGTTTGCTGCAACAGCTTCTGCTGGGCGTCGGGTGTCTCGATCGTGGGCAGCGCGGCGGCGATCTGGGCAATGAAGGTTTCACGCTGTAACGGCGTCGTCGCGTACATCCGCAGCGTCTTTATCGCGACCAATTCAGGCAGCGCAGGCGATTGCACGCCGCATTCGATCAGCATGACGTTGGTGATGTTGGCGGGATCGCCTGCCGCAATCTGCGCAGCCTGCGTGATCTGCTCGCCTTGCGGCAAGCAGAAGCCGGCCGGGATCGCGACACGGAACTTCAGCCCGCCGACCGTGAAGTCGGTCGTCGTCGGGGCGGCGTCGGCGGCGCCGAACGCCAGTGCCAGCATCATGCTCATCGTTTCGATCCTCCTGCCTTGGCATCAATTTGCCGCGTGGCTCGGGCTATGTCGACGGCAATCGCTCCAGCCACGCGAGCGCTTGCGCGATCACCGGCGGCTGAAAAACGAGATCATGGCCCACCCCCGGCAGCGTCACGGTCTGCGCATCGGCGCGGGTGGCCGCCAGCAACGACAGATTGTCATACGGCACGGTGCGGTCGGCGGTGCCGTGGAGCAGCAGCGCCGGTGCTCTGACCTTGGGCAGCTTCGCCGCATTGTCGAAATGCTCGGTCAGCAGCCAGCGCACCGGCACCCACGGAAAATGCCGCCCGGCAACGCGATCGACGCTCGCGAGCCCCGCGAACAGGATCAGCGCGCGCGGGCGCATCTCGGTCGCGAGCTGAGTCGCAACGCCCGATCCCAGCGAATAGCCGACCACCACGGTCTGCGCGTCGGCGATTCCCTGCGCAGCCAGCCAGCGATCTGCTTCGCGTGCATCGGCGGTCACTGCGGCTTCGCTCGGCTGCCCCGGCATCCCGCCATAACCGCGATATTCGGGCAGCAGCGCGCCATAGCCGCGCGCGGTGAACGGCTGCACCGCCACGGCGCTGCCCGCGATCGTGTCGCCATTGCCGTGGAAGAACAGCACCACCGGCTTGCCGGGCGCAGGCGGCTTGAACCACGCCCGCAAGGCCGTGCCGTCGGGCGCCGTGAAGCGGATGTCGAGATAGCCGACCGGCACCGGCGGCAAGCTGCTCGCGCGGCTCGCGCCGATGAACAGCAAGTCGCGCTGATAAAGGTAGAGCGCGCCGATCGCCGCCAGATAAAATCCGGCGACCATCGCCAGCAGAACGGCGAGCAAGCGCGCCGCTCTCAAGCCCCGTGCGCCTCGAACAGTTCGAGCGTGCGTTCGCGGGCGAGATCGGCGCTCGGTTCATGGTAATCCTTGCGCCGGTCCGAATTGAAGCCATGACCGGCTTCGTAGACGTAAACCGTCGCGTTGGGCCAATCCTTGGCGATCACCTTCTCGACGCCTTCCATCGGGATGCCGGCGTCGTGCCGCCCGAAATGCGCGATCACGGGGACCTTGGGCTCCTCATCGGCGGCGCCGGGGATCAGCGAGCCGTAATAGGCTGATGCCGCTGCAACGCCGTTCAGCCGCGTCGTCGACAGCCACGCAATCGACCCGCCATAGCAATAGCCGACGATGAAAACCGGGCCGTCGGCTGCCAGCCGGTCGATGCAAGTCTGCACGTCCTTCAGGCTCTGGTCGAACGGGTGGATTTCACGCGCCAGCTGGACCGCACGGGCAAAGTCCTCGCCGGTATATTCGGCTTCGAACCCGGGATGCTCGCGGTCGAACAGCGCGGGCGCCAGCACTTCGAAGCCATCGTTGGCATATTCGTCGCACAATTCGCGGATGTGATCGGTGACGCCGAAGATTTCCTGCACCAGCACGAGGCCGGCGCGGCGGGTGCCCGGGGGGCTGACATGATAGACCGCGATCGCCGCGCCATCGTCCATCGTCATGCGAGTCATCGTGCCGTCTGCCATTGCCTGCTCCCTGCTGATGCCGTGGCAGGCATCATGCGGATGTTACGCAGCAAAGTCAGCCCGACGAATCGGGGGGCGGGTCAGGCTGCGCGGACGTCGGCGATCAGCCCGTTGATCTGGCCGCGCAGCGTGTCGACGGCCCCCGCGACGCGATCGGCGGTCGCGGCAAGATCGCCGGCCGTCGTCCGCGTGCGCTCGGCGCGCTCGTGGAGCAACTGCATGTTGGCGGCGGCATTGGCGGTGCCGCCTTCGACCTCGGCGATGGCAGCGACGATGCGGCGCGTCATGTCGCGCTGCTGCTCGACCGCGTCGGTCACATTGTTCGCCGAACGATCGAGCCCGGCGACCAGCCCGTCGATCGATTCGATCGACGCGAGCACAGTATCGCTTGCGGTGCGCACGGCCGACAGTCGCGCCTCGATTCGCCCGGCGGCGGCCTGGGTCTGGCGCGCGAGGCCCTTCACTTCCTCGGCGACGACGGCAAAGCCGCGCCCCGCAGGGCCTGCCCGCGCAGCCTCGATCGTGGCGTTGAGCGCAAGCAGATTGGTCTGCCCCGCGATGCTGGCGATGAAATCGAGCACCGAGGCGATTTCGTTGACAAGCGAGCCGAGCGACTCGGCATGGTCGCGCCCGGCCAGCGTGCGTTCACGCACGGTGCCGACGCCCGACCGCGATTCATGCGCCGCCTTGCTGATATGCTCGATCGCCGATGTCAGCGCGACCGCCGACTGGGCGATGGTGCGCGCCGACCGCGCGCTCTGTTCGGCGACTGCCGCCGTTGCAAGCGCGTGATGCTCGGCCTCGGTTGCTTCACCCGACATCGTTCCGGCGGTTTCGCGCAGGCTCGGCCCTGCCGATTTGAGCAAGCTTACAATGGCGCCTGCTTCGCGCTCGAACACCGAAAACAGCCGGTCGAGATCGGCGGCGCGCTTGGCGCGCGCGGCGTGCTCGGCGACTTCGCGGCGGTGGAGTGCTTCCTCGACCCGGCGCGATTCATCCGACAGACGGCGGGCGTCCTTCGACCGCTGGCGGGCAAAGGCCAGCGCGCGGGCGACGTCGCCGATCTCGTCGATACGGTCGAGGCTGGGGATTTCGCCATCGTGGCGTTCATCGGTGATGCGGTGCGTGGCAACCGCAATTTCGGCCAGCGGCTTCGAAATGCGCGTCGTCACTAGCCGCACGCCCCACAGCCCGACCAGCACCGCCGCCACCAGCACAACCAGAATGACGGCAAAGGCAACGTAAAAGCTCCGCCGCAGCGCTGCCTGGTCGGCATCGGCATCGGCGCGCAAATCGGCAATCAGCGACGCGCTTGCAATCGTCAGCGGATCGATGGCCGCATAGAGCCGGCCGCTGACGAAAAATTGCAGGTTATCGGTCTTGCCGCTCTGCAGCATCGTCACGAGCTGGTCGATCGCGATGTCGGCGTCGCGCCGCGCGGCGTCGATCTGGGCAATCGCCCCGGCGTGACGATCGGCGATGTTGTGCGAACGAAACCGGCCCCAGTCCTCGGCAATCCGCTTGCGCGCGGTCGCGATTGCGTCGGTCGCCCCTGCGGGCGACAGGTTGTTGCTGCTAACTTTATAGGCCGTGGTCAGTGCGATCGAGTAGCTGTCGGTCACGCTTTGCAGTTCGCTGATCGGCACCATGCGATCATCGATCAGGCTGCCGACGGCGCGTGCATTGGCAAAGGCGCCGCCGATCATCATCGCGACCAGGAGCGCTTGAATCGCCAGCAGCGCGAACAGCACACGCCGCAGCTGGACGCCGATCCGGGCGGGGCGGCCCGCAGCGAACAGGGACGTGCGGGGCAGTGACAATTTCATAAAGGGATCGATTTTTCCGCTGGAACGACAGGGTGTTTATGCCGCCCGAATGGCAAATGCCGGGTTAAGCGAATGTGACAAACACGTGAATCCGAGCATTATTTCGGTGCCGTTTCAGCCCCGAGTGGCGGCGCTTGCATCGCGACCGAGCCGATGCTAGCAGCCCCGCAACCAAGCCAAGGGGCGCTTTGTCGCCCCCGTTCGGCATGGGCCATTCCTTTCGGCGAAGAGGGTTTCGATCGCGTGGAGAGTTCCAGCGGTAATTTGAGCAGCGGTATCCAGGCGAGCCTGCCGGGACGCTACGCCGCCGCATTGTTTGACATCGCGCGCGAGTCCCGCAGCATCGCGACGGTTGAGGCGAGCCTTGCCAATGTCCGCGCCGCTATCGACGGATCAGCTGATTTCGCCCGCCTGATCGCCAGCCCGATCGTCAGCCGCGCCGACGCCGCGCGCGCGGTGGCTGCGACCGCCGCTTCGCTCGATCTCGACGCGACGACGACGAAGTTCCTCGGCGTACTCGCCGACAACCGTCGGCTCGGCCAGTTGCCCGCGATCATCCGCGCCTTCCGCGCGCTCGCCGCTGACCACCGTGGTGAGACGACGGCCGAAGTGACGTCGGCTCACCCACTTGCCGACGATCAGGTCGACGCGCTGAAGGCGTCGCTGCGCCAGCGTATCGGCCGCGACGTTGCCGTCGAACTCGCCGTTGATCCGTCGCTGCTCGGCGGCCTTGTGGTCCGCATCGGCAGCCAGATGATCGATTCGTCGATCAAGACCCGTTTGAATTCCCTCGCCCAGGCGATGAAAGGCTAATCATGGATATCCGCGCCGCAGAAATTTCGAAGGTCATCAAGGACCAGATCGCCAGCTTCGGCACCGAGGCCGAAGTCTCCGAAACCGGTCAGGTGCTGTCGGTCGGCGACGGCATCGCGCGCATTTATGGCCTCGACAATGTCCAGGCCGGCGAGATGGTCGAATTCTCGAACGGCGTGCAGGGCATGGCGCTCAACCTCGAAGCCGATAACGTCGGCGTCGTGATCTTCGGCTCAGACAGCCAGATCAAGGAAGGCGATGTCGTCAAGCGCACCGGCACGATCGTCGACGTGCCGATCGGCAAGGGCCTGCTCGGTCGCGTCGTCGATGGCCTCGGCAATCCGATCGACGGCAAGGGCCCGATCGTCAGCGACCAGCGCAGCCGCGTCGAAGTCAAGGCGCCCGGCATTATCCCGCGCACGTCGGTCCACGAACCCGTCCAGACCGGCCTGAAGGCCATCGACGCGCTCGTCCCCGTCGGCCGTGGCCAGCGCGAGCTGATCATCGGCGACCGCCAGACCGGCAAGACCGCCGTCGCGATCGACACCTTCATCAACCAGAAGGCGGCGAACGCGGGTGATGACGAGAGCAAGAAGCTCTACTGCATCTATGTCGCGATCGGCCAGAAGCGTTCGACCGTCGCGCAGATCGTCCGCCAGCTCGAAGAATCGGGCGCGATGGAATACACCATTGTCGTCGCCGCAACCGCCTCGGACCCGGCGCCGATGCAGTTCCTTGCGCCCTACACCGGCTGCGCGATGGGCGAATATTTCCGCGACAACGGCATGCACGCGCTGATCGTGTATGACGATCTGTCGAAGCAGGCCGTCGCCTATCGCCAGATGTCGCTGCTGCTGCGCCGCCCGCCGGGCCGCGAAGCCTATCCCGGCGACGTGTTCTACCTTCACAGCCGCCTGCTCGAGCGCGCCGCGAAGATGAACAGCGACAATGGCTCGGGCTCGCTGACCGCGCTGCCGATCATCGAGACGCAGGCAGGCGACGTGTCGGCATACATCCCGACCAACGTGATCTCGATCACCGACGGCCAGATCTTCCTTGAGACCGACTTGTTCTTCGCGGGCATCCGCCCCGCGATCAACGTCGGCCTGTCGGTGAGCCGCGTCGGTTCGGCCGCGCAGACCAAGGCGATGAAGAAGGTGTCGGGCTCGATCAAGCTCGAACTCGCGCAGTACCGCGAAATGGCGGCGTTCGCGCAGTTCGGGTCGGACCTCGACGCGTCGACGCAGAAGCTGCTTAACCGCGGCGCGCGGCTGACCGAGCTGCTCAAGCAGGCGCAGTTCAGCCCGATGCCATTCGAAGAGCAGACGGTGTCGATCTTTGCCGGCACCAACGGCTATATCGACAGCGTGCCGGTGGCGGACGTGACGCGGTATGAAGGTGCGATGCTGGCGCACATGCGCTCGGCGCACGCCGATCTGCTCGCCGACATCCGCAACAAGCGCGAGCTGACCAAGGAAACCACCGACGCGCTGAAGGCAGCGCTCGGCGATTTCGCGAAGACGTTTGCGTAAGACAAGGCCGAAGTAACCGTCATCCCCGCGAAGGCGGGGATCCATAGACTCCGACGTTGGGATGTATGGATTCCCGCCTCCGCGGGAATGACGAACAGGGAACGAAAATGGCGTCACTTAAGGCCCTCAAGATCCGCATCGGCTCGGTCAAGTCGACGCAGAAGATCACCCGCGCGATGAAGACCGTCGCGGCCGCCAAGCTGCGTCGCGCGCAGGAAGCCGCCGTCGCCGCGCGCCCCTATGCCAGCCGCCTCGAAGCGGTGATGGCGAGCCTTGCGTCGAAGGTCACCGTCAGCGAGTCGAGCCCCAAGCTACTGATCGGCAATGGCCGTGATCAGGTTCATCTGCTCGTCGTCGCGACCAGCGAGCGTGGCCTTGCCGGTGGTTTCAACACCAACATCGTCCGCCTCGCCCGCCGCAAGGCCGATGAGCTGATTGCGCAGGGCAAGACCGTCCGCTTCTACCTCGCCGGTCGCAAGGCGCGCGTGCTGTCGCGCTTCTATCCGGGCATGATCCACAATGATCGCGACATGAGCGGCCACCGCGCGCCGGGCTTTGCGATCGCGCATGATCTCGCCGCCGATCTGATCGCCCGGTTCGAAAGCGGCGAATTCGACGTCGCGCACCTCTTCTATTCGACCTTCCGCTCGGCGCTGGTGCAGGAGCCCGTCGCGCAGCAGATCATCCCCGTGCCGCTGCCGACCCAGGCGGCAGTGTCGGACTCGATCGCCGCCGTCGATTACGAACCCGATGAGGAATCGATCCTCGCCGATCTGCTGCCACGCAACATCGCGATCCAGCTCTATGGCGCGATGCTGGAGAACAACGCCGGCTTCTATGGCGCGCAGATGACCGCGATGGACAATGCGACCCGCAACGCCGGCGACATGATCAAGCGACTGTCGATCCAGTACAACCGCGCCCGCCAGGCCGCGATCACGACCGAACTGGTGGAAATTATTTCGGGCGCCGAGGCGCTCTAAGCGAAGCACGAAGGCAAGGAACGAACGATGGCAACCGCCCCCGACACGATCGCACCCGTTGCGACCACCAATAATGTAGGCCGCATCAGCCAGGTCATCGGCGCGGTCGTCGACGTAACCTTCGAGCAGGATCAGCTGCCCGCGATTCTGAACGCGCTCGAAACCGACAACAACGGCAACCGGCTGGTGCTCGAAGTCGCGCAGCATCTCGGCGAGAACACCGTCCGCACGATCGCGATGGACGCGACCGAAGGCCTCACACGCGGCCAGGCCGTGACCGATACCGGCGCGCAGATCCGCGTGCCGGTCGGCCCGAAGACGCTGGGGCGCATTCTGAACGTCGTCGGTGAGCCGATCGACGAGCGCGGCCCCGTCGGCGCCGACCAGTTCGCGCCGATCCACGCGCAGGCACCGGCCTTCGTCGACCAGTCGACCGAAGCCTCGATCCTCGTCACCGGCATCAAGGTGATCGATCTGCTCGCGCCTTATGCCAAGGGCGGCAAGATCGGCCTGTTCGGCGGCGCCGGTGTCGGCAAGACCGTGCTGATCCAGGAGCTGATCAACAACATCGCCAAGGGCCATGGCGGCACGTCAGTGTTCGCGGGCGTGGGTGAGCGCACCCGCGAAGGCAACGACCTGTATCACGAATTCCTCGACGCAGGCGTTATCGCCAAGGACGCCGATGGCAACGCGATCAGCGAAGGGTCGAAGGTCGCGCTGGTCTATGGCCAGATGAACGAGCCGCCGGGCGCGCGTGCCCGCGTCGCGCTGTCGGGCCTGACCATCGCCGAATATTTCCGCGACGTCGAAGGCCAGGACGTGCTGTTCTTCGTCGACAACATCTTCCGCTTCACGCAGGCGGGTTCGGAAGTGTCGGCGCTGCTCGGCCGCATTCCCTCGGCGGTGGGCTATCAGCCGACGCTGTCGACCGACATGGGCGCGCTGCAGGAGCGCATCACCTCGACCAACAAGGGCTCGATCACCTCGGTGCAGGCGATCTACGTGCCCGCCGACGACTTGACCGACCCGGCGCCGGCGACCTCGTTCGCCCACTTGGACGCGACCACCGTGCTCAACCGCGCGATTTCGGAACTCGGCATCTACCCGGCGGTCGACCCGCTCGACTCCACCTCACGCGTGCTGGAGCCGCGCGTTGTGGGGCAGGAGCATTACGAAACCGCCCGCGCCGTTCAGTCGACGCTGCAGAAGTACAAGTCGCTGCAGGACATCATCGCCATTCTCGGCATGGACGAACTGTCGGAAGAAGATAAGCTGACCGTCAGCCGCGCGCGCAAGATCCAGCGCTTCCTGTCGCAGCCGTTCCACGTCGCCGAAGTCTTCACTGGCATTCCCGGCAAGTTCGTCCAGCTCGAAGACACGGTGAAGTCGTTCAAGGCCGTGGTCGAAGGCCAGTACGACCATCTGCCTGAAGCTGCCTTCTACATGGTCGGCGGCATCGACGAAGCCGTCGCCAAGGCCGAGAAGCTGGCGCAGGAGGCTTAACCTGCTCCCCCTCCCGC
>NZ_LSIJ01000064.1 GCF_001556185.1 Sphingomonas sp. CCH10-B3
GCCGCCGCCCCCGCCGCCGGCTGAACCCGCACCTCCGCCGCCGCCGCCGGCAGCGGTTTGCCAGCCCGGTCCGTTCATCGTGTTCTTCGACTTCAACAAGTCGGACATCACGACTGAAGCAGCGTCGATCCTCGACAATGCGATCGCGGCTTATGGCAACTGCGGCCAAGCGCAGGTGATGCTTGCGGGCTTCACCGACCGCTCGGGTACGCCGAAGTACAATATTGGCCTGTCGCAGCGTCGCGCCGACGCGGTGAAGGCGTACTTCAGCTCGCACTCGATCCCCGAAGGCGTGATCACCACCTCGGCATTTGGTGAAGACCCCACCAAGCTGCGCGTTCAGACCGCCGATGGCGTTCGTGAAGTGCAGAACCGTCGCGTGGAAATCACCTACGGGCCGGGCTCGGGCAACTAAGCCTTAGTCACGGTTACAAAATAGGGGAGGTCGACTTCGGTCGGCCTCCCCTTTTTGTTGCCTCGTACGACAGTGCGACAGTGCGATCGGCGATCGGCTACTTCAGTCCTCGACGAGTGCCCCGGCGAGCCAGCCGGGTATAAGCGCATCGCCGAGTGCCTCGGCCCGGCGCAGTTCGACCATCAGCCCGAGCGCTTCATAGCGTGCGCGGGTCCGTTCGCCGACAGGGCCGATCGGCGTCACCACCAGTCGCCGGTTCACTTTCGCGCGGTGATGCATCCGCGCGGTATTCTCCTGGCCGATGTAACAACCCTTTGTGAAACTGACGCCGTTCAGCTCGCGCGCATTGCATTCGAGCCACAGAGTTTCGCCGTCGCCGAGCTCGCTGACCCCCTCGGTCACTCCAAGCGCCAGTCGGTGCGCCAGCCAGCTGCTGGTCGCGTCACCCGGCGCACCAAGCCAGCGCCGACCGAGTTGGGCAAGCCGCGGATCGTCCACTCCATCGGTGGTGCCGATCGCCCAGTGAGCGGCAAGCGATGTCCGCTCAATCGCAATCGCTCGCCGGAGCCGGTACATGCCGAGCCGCCGCACCAGTGCATCGGCTCGATCGGCTTCGCAATCGATCAGGATCGCGCCGTCCGCACCGCCATCCTTGCCGTCCCACAGGATGAAATCGAACAGCGCCTTGCCTTGCGGCGTGAGCAATCCACCCCAGACCGGGCGGCCAGGCGCGACCAGCGCCACGTCCTGCGTCACCAGTCCTTGCAGAAAGTCACGAACCCCGTCACCGGAGAGTTGCAACACGGCCCGGTCGGCCAGCATCGTTGCGCCGCGCGCTGGGGGGCTTTCCTCGATCATGCCCTCTAGCTAGGACGGAAGCGATGGAATCCCAAGTCCCCCGCCGCCTCAAGCTACGCCGTCCCGACGATTGGCATGTCCATCTCCGCGACGGCGCGATGTTGGCGTCGGTCGTCGGCTATACCGCGCGTCAGTTCGCGCGCGCGATCGTGATGCCCAATCTGTCGCCGCCGGTGACCAGTGCAGCCGCCGCCGCTGCCTATCACGAGCGTATCGTCGCCGCTCTCGCGCCAGGCACCGACTTCACGCCGCTGATGACATGCTATCTCACCGATGCCGCCGACCCTGCCGATATCGAAGCCGGGTTCGCCAACGGCATCTTCACGGCCTGCAAACTCTATCCCGCGCATGCCACGACGGGCTCGGCGCACGGGGTGACCGACATTGCCGCGCTTGCCCCCGTATTCGAAACGATGGAGCGCATCGGCATGCCGCTGCTCGTCCACGGCGAAGTCACGGATCCCAGCGTCGATATTTTCGACCGTGAAGCGGCGTTCATCGATCGCGTGCTCATGCGGCTGGTGGCGGATTTTCCGGCCCTGAAGATCGTCTTCGAGCATATCACCACCGCCGATGCCGTGGCTTTCGTGCGGGCCAGCGGTCCGCAGGTGGCAGCGACCATCACGCCGCAGCATCTGCACATCAACCGCAATGCGATGTTCGACGGTGGCATCCGGCCGCACGCCTATTGCCTGCCCGTCGCCAAGCGCGAGGTGCATCGGCTTGCACTGCGCGCAGCAGCCACCTCGGGCGAGGCGAGCTTCTTCCTCGGCACCGACAGCGCGCCGCATCTCGCTTCGGCCAAGGAATCGGCCTGCGGTTGCGCCGGCATTTTCAACGCACCCTTCGCGATCGAAAGCTATGCGGCGGTGTTCGAAGCTGAGGGCGCGCTCGATCGGCTTGAGGCATTTGCTTCCGAAAACGGGCCGCGCTTCTACGGCCTGCCGCTCAACGAGAGCATGATCACGCTCGAACAGGCCCCCATCGTCGTTCCTGAACGGCTGGAGGCAGCGGGCGCCGACATCATCCCTTTCCACGCGGGCGAGACGCTCGGCTGGCGGCTGGTCGATCAGGATTGATGCCGGGCTTGGCGGCGCATCGGCCAGTCGATCACCGCGCCTGCCCACAGCGCCCACCAGATGATCACCGGCTGAAACAGCAGCCGCGGCACATGATACGCGGGCCCGAGCACGACCCCGCCGATCGCGACGCCATCGACGGCGTGTTTGATGTTCGCCGGGAAAACGCAGAGCGCATAGAGCGCGAGCATGATGCCCGCGACACGCCGAAGCCGCGGCACCAGCAGCGCGAGCGCACCCAGTATCTCGCAAATGCCGGTGATCGCAATCACTTCGCGCGCGAAGGGCACCCATGCCGGCGTGATGGCGATGAACCCGCCCGGCGCCACCAGATGGAGCACGCCGGCCGCGAAAAAGGCAGTGGCCAGGACCACGCGCGCGATCGTGCGGGCGCTGCCCTCGGCGGGCATCAGAACGGCTGCCAGCGCGCCTTCTGGCTGAACTTCATATAACCGATGTTGACGCCCGCGCGGGCGCCAACGCCAAGCCGGATCGGGATCAACACTTTGTTACCGCTGCGCAGATAGGTCGCCGAAAAGCCGCCGACGAAATAGAGGTGACCTTCGCCTTCGGGAAAGCGCCGATAGATTTCCTGTGAATCATAGAGGTTATAGACCAGCACGAACACTTTGGACGCGTTGCCGCCGAGATCGAATCCCACCGACGGCCCGGTCCAATAGATCGGCCGATCGCCTTCGATGCGGTGCGACAGGATGCCCGAGCCATAGCGCAGCCCGACGATGAACGCGCCCGATGCCTCGCGACCAGCGATATAGGCGTTGGGCTCACCCTGGTCGCGCAAGATCTTTTCAAGAATGCCGGCCAGCCCCTGTGCGCCCTTGCCGAACACGCGCTCGCCCGCGCTCAGCAAATCCTTGCGCTGATAGGTCGATGCCGCAACCGTGGCGCCGGTCGCCCGATCGGCGGGCGGCGGGGGAGTGTTTTGCACCGGCGCCGCCGGATCGGTTTCATAGCGCGGCGTATCGCTCGCCGAGACGGGCGGTGGCGGCGGAGTCGCGACATTGCTTTGCGGACGCGCCAGATCGCTGTCGATCGCGGTATTGGGGTCGACGGTTCGTACTTGCGCTGCGCCCGGTACCGATCCGATCGGGGCGAGCAGCAATGCCAGGCCCATCCAGCCGGTGAATTTTCCCATCTTGCCAACCCCTTCGCTGTGCGCGGTAGACGGTAGCGCGCGGTGACTCTGGCGCGCAACCGCATGGCGACAGTGCGAGTCGATTTCACGCCCGACCGAATCGAACTGACGGTTGAAGCGGACGGCGGGCACGGCTATAGCCGCCGCTTGCCGCCAGTCCGGAGACGTGGGTGAGTGGCTGAAACCAGCGGTTTGCTAAACCGCCGTACTGCGATTAGCGGTACCGAGGGTTCGAATCCCTCCGTCTCCGCCATCAAATCCTGAACTCGCTGGATGAGTTCTATCATTGGTAAGTGCCTACCAATATCGCTCCTTTAGTGTTGTCGTGTTTGCCGAGCCGCACACATGCGACGGAGTCCTTCGCCATCGGACGCTGCAATCCTGAGGGGGACGGGCTTCGAAGCTGAACGTGCGGGCTGGTCAATAATCGTATTGTCCCATGCCTGTTCGTGGCCACCGCCGCGTTTGCCGCCGTTCAATCCGATAACGCGGTTCCGATCGCACAGCGGAAAGCGCTGGCATTGCCAGTGTACCGGGTGTCGCCGACATTCTTGCCGATGCGCCCCGTTACGGACTGAGGCAGCGCGCCGCTACCCTTCGCTGTCGTTGTCTTCACCGAGCCGCCGGGCGCACAGGGCATGGCATGCGGACGGACAGTCGCGGGCAGGAGCCTCGTGCTTGCCCTTGACCGGCACCGTGATCGTATGGCCGGGGCTCCCGCAAACCGGGATAACCAGAGCCGTTTTATCGCTCGCGCCGATCGCCGGCATGACGGGTGCTGCCGCCAACTCGATCGCCGCCAACGCAAAGGCCAGTCGCGCCAGCATCGGACTAGACCGCACTGCTGAATCGCGGTTCGGCGGCATGGCGATAGGGGTCGAATTGCGCGGCGATTGTGCGTGCATAAGGCAGTCCGCCGTCCAAAATGGTCAGCCGGTCGGCGTCCCAGCGCGCCAGCCCGGCATCGACGAACAATGCCAGCCGCGCGCGGATGACATCGACATCGGCGAGCCCGGCCGTCCGCGCATAGCCTTGACACAGCAGCTGCTCGATCGCCTGACCATGGCGTTGATCGGCCCCCGATCGGCGGATCCCGCGTTCGATCGCGAACTGGCGATTGGCAATGCGCAGGTGATAGCGCCCGGCGTTCTTTTCATTTTGCAGCAGCAGATGGGGAAAGCTGCTGATCGCCGAGGCGCCAAGGCCGATCAGGACATCGGCTTGATCCTCGGTAAAGCCCTGAAAGTTGCGGCGCAGCCGGCCGGACTGCGCAGCCCGGGCAATGTCATCGCCGGGCAGCGCAAAATGGTCGAAGCCGATCGGCACATAGCCGTTTCGCGTCAGCCGCTCGAACGCATATTCGGCCTGGGCAAAGCGCGTGAACTGATCGGGCAGCGCCGATGCGTCTATCCGGCGCTGGCGCGGCACAAGGTGCGGGACATGCGCATAGCCGAACACAGCGATGCGATCTGGCCGCAGATCGAGCGCGGTATCGAGCGTTGCGGCAAGGCTCGCGATCGACTGGTTGGGAAGGCCATACATCAGGTCGAAATTGAGCGAGCGGACGCCCGCCGCGCGCAGCCGCGCCGTGACGCAAGCGATCATTTCGGTCGGCTGGACGCGGCCGATCGCCGCCTGGATATCGGGCTCGAACGTCTGCACGCCCAGGCTGACGCGGCTGACGCCATTGCGGCTGATCGCGGCTGCCCATGGCCAGTCGAAGCCGCGCGGATCGACCTCGACCGAAATCGTCGGATTGTCGAGGCGGAAGGCGCGCGACAGGCGCAGCATCAGCGCGTCGAAGTCCTCGGGCGCAAGCGCGTTGGGGCTGCCGCCGCCCCAGGCGATCCGCCGGACCACGCCGCGCTCGCCCAGCGCTGCACCGACCAGATCAATCTCCTCGCCCAGCCGCTGCAGATAGGCCTGAACTCGCTGGGTGCGGTTGGCAGCACCCGTGTTGCAGCCGCAATACCAGCACAGCTCGTGGCAATATGGCACATGCAGGTAAAGCGACACCGGCGTGGCGGGCGCGAGGCCGCCAAGCGCCGCTGTCATGTCGGCGGGGCCCACGCCTTCACCGAATTCGGCGGCGGTCGGAAAGCTGGTGTAGCGCGGCACCGGCTGGCTCAGCAGATCGGGATAATATGACCACATGCAAGGGTGATTGCATGAAGCGCAGCAGCATTAGTTGACGCCGGTCAAAGCCGGTGCGGTTGCTGCCGAATAATTCCGTCCCAGCAACAACAAAGGGGACGTTAGATGAAACACAAGGTTCCAATGGTTGCGCTGGCAGCGATGGCTGTCATCGCCGCCGCACCGGCCGCCGCCAGGGAAGGCGAGGGGCTGAAGGCGCACGACGTGCTGCTGCGCGTGCGCGGCATCTGGGTCGCGCCCAATGGCACATCGGACGGCATCCTGCCGACGCTGCCGGGCGATCGGCTGCGCATTGGCGATTCCTTCGCGCCCGAGATCGACGTGACCTGGATGGCGACCGATCACATCGGCTTCGAGCTGATCGCCGCCACCACCAAACATTCGGCGCATGGCAAGGCGGGCGTTACCGCCGGGCTGGGCCGGGTCGTCGAAACCTGGGTGCTGCCGCCGACGCTGACGGCGCAATATCACTTCAACTCGAAAGGCAAGGTGCGGCCCTATCTGGGCGCCGGCATCAATTATACCGTTTTCTGGAACGAGAAAGCGACGCCCGAGCTGACCAGCGCGGTCGGCCCGACGCGGGTCCATATCAACGACAGTGTCGGTTATGCGCTGCAGGGCGGTGTCGACATCGACATCAGCAAGCGCTTTTTCCTGAACCTCGACGCGAAATACATCGACATGAGCCCGCGCGCGACGATCTACACCACCGCGCTCGGGACGCAGACGGTGCGCACGCGGATCAGCCCGATCATCGTCGGGGTCGGCATCGGCATGCGGCTTTAGGAAAGGGGCTGACGCCAGCATGTCGTGGGGGGCGGGCAGCGATGCCCGCCCCTTTTTGCTGGGTGTCGCCGCTATTCGTCTTCGTCGATCAGCACGCGCAGCGCGGCGCCGTCCAGATCCTCGAACTGGCCCGACCGCGCCGCCCAGAAGAACGCCGCGAGCCCCAGCAGCCCCAACCCCAACGCAATCGGCAGCAGGAAGGCGATGCCGGTCATCGCGCACACCCCCGCAGGCGCAGCGCATTGGCGACGACAATCAGCGACGATCCCGACATCGCCAGCGCGGCGATCAGCGGCGTGACATAGCCCGCCATCGCCAGCGGCACCGCCAGCACGTTGTAGCCGATCGCCAGCGCGAAATTCTGGCGGACAACCGCCATCGTCCGTCGCGCGGCGACGACGGCGGAGGGCACTGGGCCAAGTCGGTCGCCAAAGAACACCAGATCGGCGGCCAGCTGGCCGACGTCGCTGGCGGTGGCGGGGGCCATCGCGACATGCGCGCGTTTCAGCGCAGGGCCGTCGTTCAAGCCATCGCCGACCATCAGCACGCGCTTGCCTTGCGTACCCAGCCGCTCGACGAAAGCGAATTTGTCGGCAGGCGACACCCCGGCGACGCCGGTCACGCCAAGCTGGCGCGCGAGCACCGCGACCGGTGCAGCACGATCGCCCGACAGCAGCACCGGCGGCAGGCCGAGCGTCTTCAATCGAGCGGTGGCTTGGGCAGCGTCGGTGCGCGGCGTGTCGGCCAGCCGGATCAGGCAAGGCGCGCGCTCGCCGATGCGGAATGCGGTCACGATATCGGCGCTGTCGGTGCCGATTCCGAGCCAGCTGGGACTGCCCAGCAACACTGCAACGCCGCCCATCCGGGCAGCGACGCCGCGACCGGCATGCTCGACAACATCGGCAAGCGCGACGGCGGGTGCGTCCGCAAGCGCGGCGGCAATCGCCTGAGCATGCGGATGACGGCTCGCCCGCGCCAGCGATGCGAGCGCGGCACGCTCGTCGGCGGCTTCGGGCAGGCCTGCGATCGGCCGTAACTGCGCCAGCGTCACCGTACCGGTCTTGTCGAGCAGTGCGGTGTCGGCTTCGGCGAGCCGCTCGAGCGCGGAGCCGTCCTTGATCAGCACGCCAGCGCGCAGCAGTGCGCCCGACGCCACCACCTGCGCAATCGGCACCGCCAGTCCCAGCGCACAGGGGCAAGTGATGATCAGCACCGCGACGCCCGCCGTTACAGCCGCGTGGATACCCGCCCCGGCGATCAGCCAGCCGATCACGGTCAGTGCCGCCAGGCTGTGGACCGCAGGCGCGTAGAGCCGCGCGGCGCGATCGGCGATGCGGACATAGCGCGATTTGCCTTGTCCGGCGCTTTCCATCAGCCGGGCGATGTCGGCGATGACGGTATCGGTGCCCACCGCCGTCGCGCGGATCGTGAGCAGCGCGTCGAGGCAGATCGTACCGGCGAGGACGGTATCACCCGCGGCGACCCGCTCCGGCGCGCTTTCGCCTGAGACGAGCGCACGATCGACATGGCCGTCGCCTGTTTCCACTAGGCCATCGACGCCGATCCGCTCGCCCGCCGCCACCAGCACGCGCATGCCTGGCGCGATTTCAGTCGCGAGCCGCCGTTCGGTGCTGCCGTCGGGGCGCAGCACCAGGGCATCGGCGGGCACGCGCCGCAGCAGCGCCGCGACGCCATCCTGCGCCCGCGCGCGCATCATGCTGTCAAGGAAGCGCCCGGCGAGCAGGAAGAACAACAGCATCACCGCGCCGTCGAAATAGGCGTGCGCGCCGTGGGTCGCAGTTTCATAGAGGCTCATCGCCGCGGTCAGCACGACGCCGATCGAAATCGGCACGTCCATGTTGGTGTGGCCATGGCGCAGCGCGGCCCAGGCGCTGCGAAAGAAGGGCTGCCCGGCATAGGCGATTGCGGGCAGCGCGATCACTGCCGACAGCCAGTGAAACAGGTCGCGCGTCGATCCATCGGCACCGGCCCAGACCGATACCGACAACAGCATGACGTTCATCGCGGCAAAGCCCGCGACCGCCATCGCCTTCATCAGCCGACGGCTTTCCTCATGCCCCTGCTCGGCGTCGGCGGCGCGGGCGAGATGCGCCTTGAAGCCGAGCGAGGCGATGGCGGCTTCGATCGCCGCATCGTCGGTTTCGGGCAGATGCACGACGCGGACCAGCTTTGCGCCAAAATTGACGCGCGCCTGCACGACGCCATCGAGCCGGGCAAGGGCGCTTTCGATCCGTGCGATGCACCCCGCGCAGTGCATGCCTTCGACGACGAACCGGCTCTCGGCAGCTTCGCCCGAAGCGACGATAGGGGTCACGCTCGTCATGCGTCGACTTCGGCTTCGAAGCGCGCTTGATGGCCCTGCGCACGAACATCCACATGTAGCAGCCAGCGACCGGCGGGGAGCGCACGGTCGCTGACATGGTCGCGCGCGGTCGCGTGCAGGCCGATGCGCCGGTCGGGCGTTCGGCCCAGCGGATGCCGCGCGGTCACGGTGACCGCGCCCACAACCGGCTGGCCATTGGCATCGGTAACGGCAATGTGCAGCACGCGGTCGCTGCCCGCACCCGCCCGCACTTGCCAGCCAAGCGCGCGCTGCGCCTCGGCGGCCTTCAGCCAGTCATTGTAGCGCTGGCTCGCGACATAGCTGTTGGCGACAACTTCGCCGCCGAAGGTACTGATCGCCGCGCGCGCCATGACGACATTCACCGCGATGACCAGGCCAAAGCCCGCGAGCATGATTGCCAGCATGTGCCAGCCGGTGAAGCGCTGGGTCATTCGTCATCTCCCTCTTGCTCAGGCCGGTCGAAGCGGGTCGAGCGTGTAACGGTCCCGCCCTCGTCGTCGCGTGCCGTCAGCGTGAAATCGAGCGCGGCCCGCTCGGGGCCATCGGCAGGTGCCGCGACGAACAGCTGGACCGCGCGTACCTGATCGGGCGCGACGCTCAGGTCGATGCTGCGCGCGGCCTGTTGCCGGGCGCCCGTCTCGCGCCACAACACCGCATTCGGTAATCCGGCGATGCCGATGCGGAAATTGCGCGGGCGCGTTTCCATGTTGCGGATCTTGACGGTGTAGCTGTTGCGGATCGCGCCGTCGGCAAGGCGCACCCATTCGGGATTGCGGCCTTGCGCGATCGACAGGTCCAGCCGCGCCCGGTTGCCGAGCACGAACAGCATGCCCAGACCGATGCTTCCCCAAACCAGCGAATAGGCAATGGTGCGCGGGCGCAGCAGGCGCTTGAGTGGCGGCTTCGGCGAACGTCCTTCGCGCACGGCCTTTTCGTCGGCCGCGCTCGAATAACCGATCAGGCGCGGCGGCCGGCCGACCTTGGCCATGATCTCGTCGCAGGCATCGATGCACAGGCCGCAGGTGATGCAGCCGATCTGCGGCCCTTCGCGGATGTCGATGCCGGTCGGGCAGGCGGCCACGCAGGCATTACAGTCGATGCAGTCGCCAATCCGCGCATCGGGATCGCTGGCCAGCTCGCTCAGGTCGTGGCTGCGCTTCAGCCCGCGCGATCGGGGCTCGCCGCGCCATGCCTTGTAGGTGACGCCGAGCGACTGCTCGTCCATAAGCGCGGTCTGGATGCGTGGCCAGGGGCACATGTAGATGCACACCTGTTCGCGCATCAGCCCGCCGAGCGTATAGGTCGTGAAGGTCAGCACACCGACCGTTGCATAAGCGACAAAGGGCGCGGTGCCGCTGAACAGCTGGCGTGCGAGCGTCGGCGCATCGGCGAAATAGAAGATCCACGCGCCGCCGGTCGCCGCGGCGATCAAAAGCCATATTGCATGCTTTGCGATGCGCCGTGCGATCTTCCCCGGTCCCCAAGGTGCTTTCAGCAGCCGGAACTGCGCGTTGCGATCGCCGTCGATCAGCCGTTCGACATGGACGAACAAGTCGGTCCACACCGTCTGCGGACAGGCATAGCCGCACCATGCCCGCCCAACGGCCGACGTGACGAGGAACAGGCCGATCCCCGCCATGATCAGCATGCCGGCGACATAGTAGAATTCGTTCGGCCAGATCTCGATCGAGAACAGGTAGAAACGGCGGTGCGCGATATCGACCAGCGCGGCCTGGTCGGGCGCATAGGGGCCCCGGTCCCATCGCAGCCACGGCGTGACGTAATAGATCGTCAGCGTCACCGCCATGATCGCCCATTTCAGCCGCCGGAACGGGCCATGGACGGCCTTGGGAAAGACCTTGCGCCGCGCTTCGAAGAACGGCTCCTGATAGGTCAGTTCATCGGGGTGTGACATTGGCCGCGATCGGTTGGGGTGCCGGCGCAGGGGCCTTTTCGCCGCCGCCGAGCGAGTGGACATAGGCCGTCAGCATACGGATGGTGACCGGGCTGAGCCGCGTGTCCCACGCCGGCATGATGCCATAGCGCGCGTTGGTGATCGATTGTGTCAGCGCCGCGCGGTCGCCACCGTAGAGCCAGATCGCGTCGGTCAGGTTCGGGGCGCCGACGCTGCGGCCTCCGGTGCCGTTGTCGCCGTGACAGACAGCGCAATTCGTCGCGAACAGCGGTTGACCGCGTCTGGCCCCGCTCGAGATCGGCGCCTGCTTCGATATGAAGCGGACATAGCTGACGACATCGCCGATCTGTGCAGCGCTCAGGATGCCGTCCTTGCCGAAAGCGGGCATCTGCGACATGCGAGTCGCGTCATCGCCTGGCTGGCGGATGCCATGGGTGATCGTCTGTTCGATCGAAGCCGGGTCGCCGCCCCACAGCCAGTCGTCGTCGTTGAGATTGGGATAGCCGTTGCTGCCCGCTGCACCCGATCCATGGCACTGGACGCAATTGACCTTGAATGCGGCGCGCCCGCCCTCCTGCGCCGCGCGCAGCAGATCGGGTCGTGCCAGCAGTTGCTCGGCGGGCGTTGCGGCGATTGCGGTGAGAACCTGACCCTTGCGGCGCGCTTCGTCGGCCTGCTCCGCCGCGAGCTGGCCGTGGCTGGTCCACCCCAGCGTGCCCTTCGTTGCATTCGTCGCCAGCGGGATCGCAGGGTACAGCACCACATAGCCGATCGCGAAGACGATCGTGGCGTAGAGGATATAGAGCCACCAGCGCGGCATCGGCGTGTCGAGTTCCTCGATGCCGTCCCATTCATGACCGACAAAACCGGTGCCGGTGGCGGCGTCGATGCGGTTCGGCTGCTCAGCCATTGGTCGCTTCCTCATCTTCAAGGATCATCGTGGCGGCACGGCGATGCGCGGCGGCGGCGCGCGGCAGGAACGGCCAGCCGGCCAAGGTCAGGAACAGGATGACAGTCGCCAGCAACCCCCAGCTGTCGGCGAACTGGCGTAGCGCTTCATAGGTCATTTGCGTTGCTCCTGCGGCTCGCCGGCCTTGAAATCGACCTGCGTGCCCAGCCCCTGCAGATAGGCGACGAGCGCATCCATTTCGGTGACGCGCTTGGGGTCGCCGTCATAGTCGCGGGCCTGCGCCTTGGGGTAACGCTTCTGGAGGGCGGCAACATCGCCCTCGCCGGTTGCCTGCACCTCGAAATCGACGGCTGCCTGCCTGATGGCGTCGTCGTCATAGGGAACGCCGACGTCGCGCAGCGCGACCAGATGCGCGGCCATTGCCTTGCCGTCGAGCTCGCGCTCGGCAAGGAAGGCATAGGGTGGCATGATCGATTCCGGCACCACCGCTTGCGGGCTCTTCAGGTGCTGGACGTGCCATTCGTCCGAATAGCGGCCGCCGACGCGGGCAAGGTCAGGTCCGGTGCGCTTCGACCCCCATTGGAAGGGATGGTCGTACATGCTTTCGGCGGCCAGGCTGTAGTGGCCGTAGCGTTCGACCTCGTCGCGGAACGGGCGAACCATCTGGCTGTGGCAGCCGTAGCAGCCTTCACGGACATAGATATCCCGGCCCGCGAGTTCGAGCGGGGTATAGGGCCGGACGCCTTCGACACGCGTGACGGTCGACTGGATCCAGAACAGCGGCGCGATCTCGATGATGCCGCCGATCGCAACGGTGACGAGCGCGAGCGCGCCGAGCAGCGTCACGTGCCGCTCGATCAGCTTGTGGCGGTGGAGAATGCCTGTGGCCATGTCATCGGCTCCTTATTCGGCTGGGGCGAGCGGCGCGGCGGGCGCGAGCGGACGGTCGCGGCTCGCGTCGAACGGCGTTTCGGTCAGCGGCGCTTCGTCGCGCAGCTTGCCGGCGATCGTCATCCAGATGTTGACGACCATCACGACGGCGCCGGCGAGGTAGAGCAGGCCGCCGGTTGCGCGGATCAGGTAATAGGGGTGCAGCGCGGCGACGACTTCGGCGAAGGAATAGACGAGGTAGCCGTCGGCTCCATATTCGCGCCACAGCAGGCCCTGGGTGATCCCCGACACCCACATCGACGCGGTGTAGAGAACGATCCCCAGCGTCGCGAGCCAGAAGTGCCAGTTGACCATTCGCAGCGAATAGAGCCGCTGGCGACCCCACAGCCGTGGCGTCATGAAATAGAGCGCGGCAAAGGTGATCATGCCGTTCCACCCGAGCGCGCCCGAATGGACATGGCCGATCGTCCAGTCGGTGTAATGCGACAGGCTGTTGACCGACTTGATCGACATCATCGGCCCTTCGAAGGTGCTCATCCCGTAGAAAGCGAGCGACAGCACGAACATGCGGATGATCGGATCGGTGCGGACCTTGTCCCACGCGCCGTTGAGCGTCATCAGTCCGTTGATCATGCCGCCCCAGCTCGGCATCCACAGCATCACCGAAAAGACCATGCCGAGCGTCTGCGCCCAGTCGGGAAGCGCGGTGTAATGAAGGTGGTGCGGCCCCGCCCAAATGTAGAGGAAGATCAGCGACCAGAAGTGCACGATCGACAGTCGGTAGCTATAGACCGGTCGCTCGGCCTGCTTGGGCACGAAGTAATACATCATGCCGAGGAACCCGGCGGTCAGGAAGAAGCCGACGGCATTATGGCCGTACCACCACTGGGTCAGCGCATCCTGCACCCCGGCGAAGGCCGAATAGGATTTGGAGCCGAGGAACGACACCGGCACGGTCAGGTTGTTGACCAGATGCAGCATCGCGACGGTAATGATGAAGGCGAGGAAGAACCAGTTCGCCACATAGATGTGCGGCTCGCTGCGCTTCAGGATCGTGCCGCCGAACACGACCAGATAGCTGACCCAGACGATCGTCAGCCAGATGTCGACATACCATTCGGGCTCGGCATATTCGCGGCCCTCGGTAATCCCCATCAGATAGCCGGTCGCGGCCAGCACGATGAACAGCTGGTATCCCCAGAACACGAAGCGGGCGAGGCCCGGCATGAACAGCCGCGCACGGCAGGTGCGCTGGACGATGTAGAAGCTCGACGCGAGCAGCGCGTTGCCGCCGAACGCGAAAATCACCGCCGAGGTATGGAGCGGGCGCAACCGGCCGAAGGTGGTGAATTCGGTCGGGAAATTGAGCACCGGGAAGGCCAGTTGCAGCGCGATCAGCAGGCCGACGGCAAAACCCGCCACGCCCCAGAACAGCGTGGCGATGACGCCCCAGCGGATCACCTGGTCGTCATAGCGGCCGGTGTCGAGCGGACGAGGCGGGTTCGCTGCGTCCCGCATCGTAGCGAAAGCGGCGATCAATCCGGCCAGCGCGCAGATCGTCATATGGACGGCAAAGCCCCAGTCCGCCGCGACCACGACGCAGCCGACTGCCGCAAAGGCGAGCGCCATCCACACGCCAGCCCATGTAACCCTTGATTCCATGGCCGATCCCTTCTTGCCAGATGGATCGGCCTTGGCGCCGCGGCGGCTGCCCGCCCTTGATTTCAGTCAAATGGGTGATTGTTGGTGGCAGTGTCGCCATGCGTCGGCAGCGCGCCGACCGACCGGCGTTCCAGCGCGCGGCTCGCCGGCGATCCGGTTATCGGGGGGGCGGTCCATCGATGGTGTCTCGCCCGACATTGGCCGCCGCCCATTGCCGCGGCGATTCGCCCACCACCTTCGCAAAGGCCCGCGACAGTGCGGCGGGGCTGTCATAGCCGACGGCGGTCGCGACGGACTTGATCGGCTTGCCCCGCCGAATCAGATTCTGCGCCACCGTCATCCGCCAGCGCGTCAGATAGTCGACGGCGGTGGTGCCGGTGACGCTGCGGAAATGGGCGGCAAAGCGCGTGCGCGACATGCCCGCCCGCTCAGCAAGGTCCTCGAGCGACCAAGCCCGCCCGGGTCCTTCGTGCATGGCCGTGATCGCCCGCGCCAGCCGCGGATCGGCAAGCCCCGCCAGCACCCCGCTCGTGACGGCGCCGCTTGCGATGATATGGCGCAGCAGCTGGACGAAGACATATTCGAACAACCGGTCGAGCGCGACCTGGCGACCGTCGCGCGCCGCAAAGGCTTCGTCGAGCAGCAGATCGAGCGTCGGTGCAAGATTGGCGATGTCGGCAAGCCGGATCACCATCAGATCGGGCAGCCCCGCCGCCACTGGATTGCCGAGCCCGCCGCCGATCTGGATCGTCGCGCAGACAAGATCGGCCCCGCGATCGACATCGACTTCGAACGCATGCGGCGCGTTGCGCGGCAGGACCAGCACCGATGGCTCGTCGATGTCGATCGCGTCTTGGCCGGCGCCGCTGACGCGCAGCCGCCCGCCCTTCAGGATGTGCAGATAGCCCAGTCCGTCCGGATTTTCGAAGCCGATCGCCTGGCACAGATTGCCCGCGAAAAAGGCCCGCGCGGTCGGGGTGAACTGGCCGAACAGGGCATCAAACTGGTCCATGGTACGATCTGCAAACTAGTTGGCACCAATAGTCGCTCATAATCCGCCATTGAGCCTGTGTGCAACCCGCACGGCCCAACAAGGAATTTCACGATGACCCGCATCAATCCCGTCAATGTCGACACCGTCGACGCCGCCACCGCCGCCACGCTCGACGCCGTCAAGAAGCAGATCGGCATGGTGCCGAACCTGTTCAAAGTGTTCGCTCATTCGCCTGCCGTTCTCAACGCCAACCTCGCCTTTGCGGGCGAGCTTGCCAAGGGCGTGCTGACCGCCAAGCAGCGCGAAATCGTCGCGCTCGCGACCGCGCAGGTCAACGAATGTCACTATTGTCTGTCGGCGCACACGCTGATGGGCAAGGGCGCCGGCCTGTCGCCCGAAGGCGTGCGCGCGGCGCGTGCCGGTCAGGCTGACGATGGCATCGACCATGCGATTGCGGCGCTCGCCCGGCGCGTGACCGAAACCCGCGGCCAGCTGAGCGATGCCGAAGTCGCCGCTGCGCGCGCGAACGGCCTGAGCGACGCGCAGATCATCGAAGTGATCGCCAATGTCGCGCACAATGTGCTGACCAACTTCACCAACAATGTCGCGCTGACCCCGATCGACTTCCCCGTCGTCGACGTCGCGCTCGCCGCCTGAACCCGATGCGCCGGACGGTTAAGCGACCGTCCGGCGCTTCCCTAGCTGCGCTGATCCTCGAACAGCTCGACGGTGCGGCCCAAGGTGCATGCGGCCAGCGCTGCGTCAAAGTCGGTGGCGACAATCAGCCGCGCGATTGCCATTTGCCGCTGGCTGATCAGGTCGATCGCCTGCAACGATGTCGCATGCGCGGACACGACCGCATCGTCGCTGCACAGTTGCGCGCCGATGGTTTCGATGTCGTTGGCAATCGCTGCCAGTTCGCGTGCGATGATTTCCAGATGGGCGCGATCAGGCAGCAAGGCATTCGCTCCTCGCCGGGCAGGCCTGAGCGGCGAGCTGTGCAGGCGCAGCCATGGCAGTCACGCCGCGGGCAATCGCCGCTTCTGCCATTGTCGGCACCAGCGCGGTTGCCGGATCCTGGACAAGGCAGACACCACCCGCCGCGCGAATGGCGGCAATGCCCACCGCGCCGTCGCTGCCATCGCCCGACAGCACGACGCCGATCGCCTTTTTGAGCGCCGTCTTTGCCACCGAGCCGAACAGCAGGTCAGCCGACGGGCGGACGCCGTTCACCGGATCGCAATCGACGAGGCGGAGGCGCCCTTCGGGCCAGCGATCGACGACGGCGTGGAATCGCGGGTCGATCGCGACATAGACGACGCCGGGCTCGAGAAGGTCACCGTCGGCGGCGAGCTTGATCTTTGCGGCGGCATTCTGGTCAAGGCGCGCGACAAAGGGCTCGCCAAGGCCTTCGTCGATGGCGAGCGAGACGATCGTTGGCGGGCAGTTGGCGGGCAGCGCGCACAGCATGTCGGTCGCTGCCTCGATCGCGCCCATGCCGCCGGCGACGGCCATCAGCTCGCCATCCCAGCGATAATCGGCCGGGGCTGCGACGGGCGCAGCAGGCGTCGGCAGCTTGCGCACGGCCAGATTGGTCTTGGCTGCCGTCAGCACGATCTTGCACAGCTTGCCCGAAATCTTGTCGAATTCGTCGGGCGTCGCGCGCTGCGGCTTGGGAAAGCAATCGACGGCGCCGAGTTCGATCGCGCGCAACGACACATCGGCGCCTTTCTGCGTCAGCGTCGACAGCATGACCACCGGGATCGGCCGCGTTTCCATCAGTTCCGCCAGGAAATCGAGTCCGTTCATTCCCGGCATTTCGACGTCGAGCGTCAGTACATTGGGCCGCAATTCGTCGATCAATTGGCGGGCTTCGTCAGCGCTGTCGGCAGCACCCACGACGACGATGTCCTTGCTGCGTTCGAGCGCGTGGGTGAACAGCGCGCGCATGGTAATTGAATCATCGACGACAAGGACTTTGGTAACGGCCATTGGAAAGGTCTTTCAGCAAGCAGGAGGTCGGCTAAGCCGCTTCGGCGGCAACATGCGCGTCAGTGAGTGATGGCAGGTCGAGCACCATCACCATGCGCTCGTCGATCGAGACGAGGCCTTCGAGGAAGCTGACCACGGCATCGCCCGTCGCGGGCGGCGGCTGGAGTGAAGCGACCGGGAAAGTCACGATGTCGCTGACCGAATCGACGATCAGCCCGCGGAACTGTCCGGCGATCTGGGTGACGATGATGACATGGCGCGCGGTCGGCTCGGTCGCGCGCCAGCCCAGCCGCGCGGCGAGATCGACCACCGGCAGCACGGTGCCGCGCAGATTGACGACGCCCGCGACATAATGCGGCACGTGCGGCAGTCGCGTGGTCGGCGTCCAGGCGCGGATTTCACGGATGGCCATGATGTCGATGCCGAAAACCTGCGATTCGACTTCGAACGTGATGAGTTGACGCATCGTCATAACATCTTCCCCCAATTTCAGTGCGTGACGCGGCGAACCGCGGCGGCGAGCTTTTCGGCGTCGAAGGGCTTCACGATCCAGCCGGTCGCGCCGGCGCTGCGCGCGCGGGCTTTCTTCTCGTCCGAGAATTCGGTCGACAGGACGAGGATGGGCCGGTGGACATGCGGCCCGCCGGCGCGGACGCGCTCGATCAGGCCGAACCCGTCCATGCGCGGCATGTTGATGTCGGTGATGATGACATCGCAATCGTTGCTCGCCAGCCAGTCGAGCGCAGCGACACCGTCTTCGGCCTGCGCCACCTCAAACCCCTGGCTCTGCAGGGCATGTCTCAACAGGCTGCGCATCGTCGCGCTGTCATCGACCGTCAGGATGCGGGTCGCGGCGTTCGGCGAGGTCATCATGGCATTTCCCTCATCAAAAGAGTTCGACATCGCCGCGGGAAGCGGCCGGCGTTGGGGTGGGTTGCGGAGCGAAGCTTTCATCGACGAAGCGGAAGCGTGCCTGACCGTGCGCCGGCCTGAAGTCGGCCCGGCGCGCACGCACGCCGCCGAGCGACGAGCGGACGAGCGGGATGCGTTCCTGCTCAAGGAAATTGACGGCGAAGGCAGCATTGGCCGATCCGATCCGGGTCATGCCGCTATGCATATTGGCGCCGCCATAGAGATGCGCGCGCAGCGCCATGCGGCTGGCGCCATAAGCGAGCATCTCGTTGATCAGCACTTCCATCAGATAGGCGCCGTAATGTTCGTCGACGCCGCGCCCACCCTTGGGTTCGGAGAGCAGAAAATGGTTCATGCCGCCGACATTGCTGGTCGGATCGAACAGGCAGCAGGCTATGCAGCTGCCCAGCACGGTCGTGAGTTCGACGCGCGGATCGCCGCTGACGCGCGCCTGACCCTGCATCACCGTGAGGCGGACGGGCGGGCGCGGTGCGGAGGCGGCGGTGTCGATCGGCTGATACAGCATCACGCTGCCCTCGCGAGGACATGATCGGCGATCCGGTGGATCGGGGCGACCACGCCCGCCGCACCGATTGCAATCGCTGCCTTGGGCATGCCGAACACGGTCGAGGTCGCCTCGTCCTGCGCAATCGTGGCGGCGCCAGCGCGCGCCATTGCCAGCAATCCCTGCGCGCCGTCCGACCCCATGCCGGTCAGCAGAACGCCGACCGCCTGGTCGCCGATGGACTCGGCGACAGTACGGAACAGCACGTCGACGCTCGGGCGGTGACCCGAAACCTTGTCGTCCGCACGCATCCTCGCAATCGGGTGCGCTGGCGATCCGCGCACCTGCAGGTGCCGTTCATTGCCCGGCGCCAGATAAATATGCCCCAGTTTCAGCGGCAGGTCGGGCTCGGCGATCGTGACCTTGGGCGCGCATTGCTGGTCGAGCCGCCGGGCAAGCGCATCGGCGAAATGGCCGTTGATGTGCTGCACGATCACGGTCGGCGGGCAATCGGCGGGAAAATGCTGGAGCATGATCTGCAGTGCCTCGATGCCGCCAGTCGATGCGCCGATTGCGATGAGCGCCGCGCGGTCCCGGCGCGCGACCGGCGCGCTCTCCCTGTTCGTCGGTGCAGGCGCGACGGGCGCCAGCACGCGGTCGCCGAGCCGAACCCGGGCGGCACTGCGAATCAGGGCGGCAAGGCGGCCACCGTCGGTCGTGAGCAGCGATCCGATCCTGCCGTCGGGCTTGGCGTAGCAATCGACCGCGCCGATTTCGAGCGCGCGCACGGTTGCATCGGCGCCATCGCGCGTCAGCCCCGATACGATGATGACCGGCGTCGGCTTCAGCCGCATCACTTTCTGAAGGAAATCGAGCCCGTTCATCCCCGGCATTTCGATGTCGAGCGTTACGACATCGGGGCTTTGCTCGCGGATGATCGTGCGCGCTTCGGCCGCATCGGCAGCGGCGCCAATCACGCTAATGTCGGGTTCGGCGCGCAGCAATTCGGTCAGCAGCGCGCGCATCGTCGGCGAATCGTCGACAATCAGGACCCGGATCGTCATGCGGCGTCCTTTCGGTAGATGGTCGGGCCGACCTGCGTCAGCAGCCGCTCGGCGGGGCCGGTCACGCGCTCGCTATGGCCGATGTAAAGGTGTCCACCCGGCGCGAGCTGGCGCGCGAACCGATCGACCAGCCGTTCCTTGGTCGCATGGTCGAAATAGATCATGACGTTGCGGCAGAAGATCACGTCGAACGGCCGCGCCATCGGCCAGTCGCCGAGCAGATTGAGCGACTTGAAGCGTACGAGCGCGCGCGCCTCGTCGGCGATCGTCGCCTGACCATCGGCTTCGCGAAGCCACGCGCGCCGCAAGTCGCCCGGCACCGCGTCGAGCGTCTCGCTGCGATATTGCGCTGCCGCTGCCGACGCCAGGGCATGGTCGGCGATGTCGGTCGCCAGCAACAGGAAATCGGCGGCGCCCAGCCGTCCGGCAATGCCGCGCTCGGCGCCCAGCATCGTCATCAGGATCGACCAGGTTTCTTCGCCGCTCGAACAGCCCGCCGACCAGATGCGCACCGGCTCGCCCCGATAGGCGCGCTTCAGCAACGCCGGGCGCACTTGAGCGCCCAGATGGTCGAAATGGTGCTGCTCGCGAAAGAAGAAGGTGTGATTGGTGGTCAGCGCACAGATCGCCCGCCGCCGCTCGGCATCATCGGCTTCGATCCGCTTCACATAGGCAGCGAAGGTGCCGCAGCCGGTGCTGCGCACCAGCGGGGCCAGCCGCGAATAGACCAGCATTGCCTTGCCCGGTACGAGCACGATCCCCGCCGACTGGTGGACGATCTTGCGCACGGCTTCGAAATCGGCGGGGGCATAGACGCCCCTGCCAATGCCCGGCAGCTTTTCAAAGGCTTCGGCGAGCGCGTTCATGCGGCTTTCCGCAGCGGGGCGGCTTCGCCCACCGCGCCCGCGACAAGGCCATCGACGTCGATGATCAGCGCAACCCGGCCATTGCCCAAAATCGTCGCGCCGGCGACGCCGTCGACCGGGCGGTAATGCGTGTCGAGGCTCTTGATGACAAACTGGCGCTGGTCACAGATCGTGTCGACGAGCAGCGCGGCCTGACCGGCTGCCTCGGTATCGACGACGATCAGCACGGCCTGGGTCGGATCGGCAATCGCGCCGCGCGCGCCGACCGGCCCTTCAAGGGGGAGGATCGGGATGAACTGCCCGCGCACATTGAGCATTGCGCGACCCGCGCCCAGATGCTGGACGTCGCGCGGTTCGGGCCGCAGGCTTTCGACGACATGGGCGAGCGGGACGACGAGCGTCTGATCGCCGACGGTCACGATCATGCCATCCGAAATGGCGAGCGTCAGCGGCAGCGCGAGCGTGAACACCGATCCCCGGCCCGGATGCGATTCGATCGAGATGCGCCCGCCCAATTCCTTCACATTCTGGCGCACGACATCCATGCCGACGCCGCGCCCGGAGATGTTCGAGAGCGTCTCTGCCGTCGAAAAGCCGGGCGCGAAGATCAGATTGTCGATTTCCTCGTCGCTCAGCACGGCGTCGGCGGCGATCAGGCCGCGCTCGACGGCCTTGGCCTGGACGCGCGGGCGATTGATCCCACGACCATCGTCGGCGATGCGGATGACGATCCGGCCCGACCGATGCTCGGCCGACAGGCTCAGCAGACCTTCGGGCGGTTTGCCGGCCGCGACCCGGTCGGCGACGGGTTCGATGCCGTGGTCCACCGCATTGCGGATCAAGTGCGTCAGCGGTTCGCTCAGCCGTTCGATCACGGTCTTGTCGAGTTCGGTCGCTTCGCCGGCGAGTTCGAGCCGGACTTTCTTGCCGGTCGATGCCTCGAGCTCGCGCAGGATACGGGGCACGCGACTGAACACCGACCCGATCGGCTGCGCGCGGATCGCCATCGCGCTTTCCTGAATGTCGCGGGTCAGCCCGTCGAGCATCGCCAGCTCCTCGATCCCGCCAAGACCGTGGTTCGACAGGCGCTGGGTCATCATCGCCTGTGCGATCACCAGCTCGCCGACGGCATCGATCAGGCGATCGAGCTTGGCGAGATCGATGCGGATCGAGTGACCGGTCGCCGGGGCGGCAGCTTCGCTAACAGGGGCGGCAGGCGCGGCGGGCTCGGCGGCAATGGCGACCGGCCGGACCGGTGGCGCCGGATTAACGCTGACCGGCGCCACCGACGGCGGCGCTTCCTCTCCGGCGCGGGCAATCGCAACAGTGCAGCCGTCGCCGACAAAATCGAAAATCTCCTCGATCGCGGCGCGTTCAACCGATCCGGGGAGGGTGACGGTCCAGCACAGATAGCCCTCGGCAGGATCGAACGATCCAAGCTCGGGCACCGCCGCCTCGTCGATTGTGATTGCCGATTTGTCGCCGCCGAGCGCCACCAACTCGCGCAGCAGCAGCAGTGGCTCGCCGCCATTGGCGAGCGCGCCGGCGTGCGGACGAACGGTCACCGACCAATCGGCACTGGCAGCGATGTCGGCGGTGATCTCGCCGAGCATGGCGTCGAGGTCGAAGGCGAAATCATCGGTCGGGGCGGAAGCTTCGTCCGCCAAGGTGCCCGCCTGCGCGGCTGCCAGTTGCGCGAGCAGTGCCGCGTCGTTGGGTGTGGCGCTGCCATGGCGGACGGCGGCGACATGATCGCCGAGCAAGTCGAGCGCGCGCAGCAGCAGCGCAACAAGCGGCTCGGTGACCGCGACGCTCCCGTCGCGCACGTCGGACAGCAGCGTTTCGAACCCGTGCGTATAGGCCTGCAGCGCCTCAAAACCAAAGGCCCCAGCCCCGCCCTTGATCGAATGGACCGCGCGGAAAATGGCGTTGACGGTCTCATGATCGGCGCCGCCCGCACGGCACCGATCGAGCGCGACCTCGGCAGCGGCCAGCGCTTCATCGCATTCGATAAAGAAGATCGCCTGGATTTCCTCGTTCGTCACCGCATGTTTCCATTATCGAACAGGTGATCGGCGCCGATCGTCTTGAGGCTGGTCAGCATCGCGTCGGACATCGACATGGTCAGCGCGGCTCGCCGTACCGAGGCGGTCTTGCGTGCGCTGAGCAGCAATTGCAGCATTGCCTGGCCGATCTGGACCACCGCGCTGCCGTCGACCGTAACGTCGCCGCTCGCCACCGCTTCACGCAGGCGCGGCAGCAGTTCGTCGGCAGCTTGGCGATCGCAGCGCGCCGGCAAGATCAGGATTGGAGGGGCCACGCCGCTGAACCTCGCCTAGAATTCGGACCAGTCGTCGTCCTGGTCGGACTTGAGCGCGAGATTGCCCGTCACCATCGGCGCGCGGGCCTTGCGCCGGGGTGCCAGCCGGGTCGGCGCAACGGCACGCCGAGCCGGGGCCTCGCCGCCGAGTTTGAAGCGGGCGACGACATCGGCGAGCGCTTCGGCCTCGCTGGCGAGGCTGCGCGCGGCGGCGGTCGATTCCTCGACCATTGCCGCGTTCTGCTGGGTCATCTTGTCCATCTCGCCGACGGCGCCGTTGACCTGCTGCAGATTGGTCGCCTGTGTCTCGGCAGAATCGGCGATCGTCGTGATCATCGCGCTGATATCGCCGACGCGCGCCACCATCCGGTCGAGCAGCGTGCCGGTTTCACCGACCAGCGCGACGCCCGTGCTCACTTGTTCGGCCGAGGTCGTGATCAGCGCCTTGATGTCCTTGGCGGCATCGGCGGAGCGCTGCGCCAGCGCACGCACTTCGTTGGCGACCACCGCAAAGCCCTTGCCCGCGTCACCCGCGCGCGCGGCTTCGACACCGGCGTTGAGCGCCAGCAGATTGGTCTGGAAGGCAATGCCGTCGATGACATTGATGATCTGCGTGATCTCGTTCGCCGACTTTTCGATCGCACCCATCGCGCTGACCGCGCGCTTGACGACCGCGCCGCCTTCGCTCGCTTCCCGATGCGCTTCGTCGATCGAACGGTTGACGTCGGCCGCGCCCTTGGCGGTATCGCGTACCATCGCCGTCACCTGGTTCATGGCCGCAGCCGTTTCCTCAAGGCTCGCCGCCTGTTGTTCGGTGCGCAGCGCCAGATCGTCGGAAGCCGCGCGGATTTCGGACGCGCCGCTGTGGACGCTCGACGCGGTGTCCGACACGCTGGTCAGGATTTCGCCAAGCCCTTCGATCGAGTTGTTGAACCCCGTGCGCAGGCTTTCATATTCGGGCGCCAGCGGCGTTTCGATGCGGTAGGTCATGTCGCCGGCCGCAAGCGCGTCCATCGCGCGGGCCAGTTCCTCGACCACTGCACGCTGCTTGGCTTCGCTTTCGGCCTGCGCGCGCGATGCGCCGCGGAAGACTTCGAAAGCAGCCGCCATCGTGCCGATTTCGTCGCGGCGTCCGGCACCCGGCACCACCGCGTCGAAATCGCCGGCGGCCATCCGTTGCATCGCGTCAGCCGTTGCGGCGAGCGGCGTCAGCGCACGGCGAACGACATACCAGATCCCGGCGATCAACAGCCCCGAGACCATCAGGCCGATACCCACCAGCCACGCAATCGCGGTCGACAGTACCGCGTTGCTCGACTCTGCCAGCTTCGCCTGAAAAGCCGTTGCAGCGCTGACCAGCGCGTCGATCTTGCGGCGGTGATCGGCATAGAGCGTTGTCAGCCGCGCATAGCTGGCGCGGACGGCGTCGGCATCGCGGCGCTCGACGGCAGGCACCAGCGTGTTTTCGAATTCATTCCAGAATTTTTTCGCCGCAGCGCCAGACTCGCTCAGCAGCGCCTGCTTCAGCGCCGGGTCGAGGTTGCTGCCCTGCCAATGCTCGAAACGATCATCGAACTGCTTGTGCAGTTCGACCATACGCGCCTTGCGCGCGGGCAATGATGCCGGATCATTCACCAGCAGTGTCGCTTCGAGATACGGCTCGATCACATATTCGGGTGGGGGCAGAATGTCGGCGACCAGATCGCTGACCTGGGCGTTCTTCAACTGAATAGGGCCGCCGAAACGAATTTGATTGATTTCGGTCGATGCGACGACGCCTGCCAGCGCCATTGCGCCCAGTATCAATCCACCGCCGATCGTGGCGTTCCGCTTGATGCTCATTTCCCTCAGCCCCATCCGTGTTCAGGTCGAGCCTGCGGATTAGGCGGTCTTTCTTAATGAAATTTTTTTCATGTTGGCGTTTTGACGCCATTTCAGGGCCTTCGAACGGGGTCTGAGCCACGCGTTCAAGGACGGTATTGCCACCGGTTTCCGTCGAGCGTTCAAAAACTACTTAGAGATACAGCGGCTTGGACGATCGGTGCTGGCAGCGCCGATCGCGGCGTCCCTTTCGAAGGGCTCTGCGACGCGCATTACCCATTTTGGGCACGGGAGACGCGACGAGACGCGTGTCGGAGGAAAGGGCGCGCGGCGACGCGTTCTGATCGGGCTCAAGCGAGTCGAAACATGGTCGAAGTCGGCGCATTCCGATCGCTGCTGCGGCGGCCAGAAGGGCGCGCAGTCGTTGCCGTTTGCGGGTCAGCCGCCTAAGGCAAGGCGATCCTTTCGTCATCGTCTGGCCAGTGGAAACACCCCCTTGAACACCGTCCCGTCCGATGTCGCTGCGCCGCTTGCACTGCCCTCGCCCGAGCAGGTCGCGCTGATCGAAACCATCGATGCGCGGTTGCGCTGGCTGGCATCGTGGACGATCCACAACGCCAATCACTTGCGCGAGAGCCGCGACGGGCTGAAGGTCGGCGGGCATCAGGCGTCGTGCGCGTCGATCTCGACGATCATGGCCGCGCTCTATTTCGCGGCGCTCGGCCCCAATGACCGCGTCGCCGTGAAGCCGCACGCGGGGCCGATCCTGCACGCGATCCATTATCTGCTCGGCCAGCAGAGCCTCGACCAGCTGCAGGCGTTTCGCGGCTTCGGCGGCATGCAGAGCTATCCCAGCCGGACCAAGGACGCGATCCCGATCGACTTTTCGACCGGATCGGTCGGGCTGGGGGTGGCGATCACCGCCTTTGCATCGCTGGTGCAAGATTATCTGGTCGCGCACGGCAAGCTCGCGCCCGAGGACACCGGTCGGATGATCGCGCTGATGGGGGATGCCGAACTCGACGAAGGCAATATCTACGAATGCCTGATCGAGGCTTACAAGCACGACGTCCGCAATTGCTGGTGGATTGTCGATTACAACCGCCAGTCGCTCGATGCGACGACGGCGGACCGGATGTTCGACCGGTTTGACGATATTTTCGAAACCTGCGGCTGGCGCGTGCTGACACTGAAGCACGGCAAGCTGCAACGCGCCGCGTTCAAGCAACCCGGCGGCCAGCATCTCGAACAATGGATCGATGCCTGCCCCAATGCCGATTTCGCGGCGCTCACCTATCAGGGCGGTGCCGCATGGCGCGAGCGGCTGACCCGCGACATCGGCGGAAAGTCGGGCGTTGCCGCGTTGCTGGCGGCGCACGACAATGCAGCGCTTGCGCGGCTGATGACCAACCTTGGCGGGCATTGTGTCGAGACGATCCTCGATGCCTTCGCCCAGGCGGCCGATGATACGCCGACCTGTTTCATTGCCTATACCGTCAAGGGCTATGGCCTACCGTTCGCAGGACATAAGGACAATCATGCCGGGTTGATGAACCCCGGCCAGATCGAAGCCTTGCGCGACCAGATGGGCATTGCAGCGGGCGAAGAGTGGCAGCCCTGGTCGGGGCTGGGCGATAACGCCCGGACCAGCGTCAAAGCCTTCGTCGATGCGTCGCCGCTCAAGGTGAAGGTCGCCGATCGCGCCTTTGCCGAAGTGCCGGTGCCCGACCGGCTGCCAGTGCCGGATGGGGACGAGCAATCCACGCAGACGGCGTTCGGCAAGATCCTGCTCGATCTGGCGAAGTCGGGGCATCCACTCGCCGACCATATCGTTACCACCTCGCCCGATGTGACTGTCTCGACCAACCTCGGCGCTTGGGTGAACCAGCGCGGGCTGTTCCGGCGGCAGGACATCGCCGATGTCTTCGCCGCCGCGCGCATTCCTTCCGCCCAGAAATGGGCGGCACGACCGGCGGGCCAGCATGTCGAGCTGGGCATTGCCGAGAGCAATCTGTTCCTGATGCTGGCGGCGGCGGGCATCTCTGCGCCGTTGTTCGGCACGCGGTTGATGCCGGTCGGGACGGTCTATGACCCGTTCATCGCGCGCGGGCTCGATGCGATGAATTACGGCTGTTACATGAACGCGCGCTTCCTGCTGGTGGCGACGCCTTCGGGGCTCACTCTGGGGCCGGAAGGGGGGGCGCATCAGTCAATCAATTCGCCGCTGATCGGCATGGGCCAGCCGGGGCTGACCTATTATGAGCCCGCCTATGCCGACGAGGTCGCGCTGCTGATGGGCCATGCGTTCCGGCACATGCAGGCCGCCGATGGCGGTGCGGTCTATCTGCGGCTGTCGACGCGCAGCATCGCGCAGGTCAGCCGCGAGAACGATCGCTGGGAGGAAGGCGCGATCAAGGGCGGTTATTGGCTGAAGCGCCCCGCGCCGGGCGCCGAGGCCGCGATCATCGCCACGGGGGCGATCCTGCCCGAGGCGCTGGAGGCTTGGGAGCAGCTCAAGGACGATCTGCCCGGTATCGGCCTGATGGCCGTCACCTCGCCCGATCTGCTCCACCGCGGCTGGTCGGCGGCGCGCGCGGCGCGCTGGAGCGGCGGGGGCGGACCCGCGCATATCGCAACCCTGCTCGGCGCGCTGTCGCCGACCGCGGGGCTGGTGACGATCATCGATGGCAGCCCCGGCACGCTGAGCTGGATCGGCGGGGTGCGTGGCAACCGGGTGTCACCGCTCGGCATCGACCGCTTCGGGCAGACCGGCGATCTGCCCGACCTCTACCGCGAATACCGGCTCGACGCGCAGGCAATCATCGATGCGGCAGCGGAGTTGTTTCTGTGAACGAGCCACACAACCGGAAGGACAACACAATGGCAGTGTCACGGCGCGACGCGATGATGCTTGCGGCGGGTGTCGCGGTCACTCCGTCGGTTGCGGTCGGGGCCACGACGCCCGGCAGGACGACTGTCGCCCCCGACGACGAGGCGGCATGGGCGCGGATCGGCAAGCTCTATCCGGCGATGGGGCCAGTGACGCAGCTCGAACATGGCTATTGGGGGAATATGGCTGCGCCGGTGGCGGACGCGCATCGCGAGATTCTCGCGCGGCTCAATCGCGATACCAGCATCTATGCCCGTCGCGCGATGCGGCGCGACCAGATTGTGGCACAGGCGCGGGCGGGAGCGGCGATGGGCGTGCAGCCCGAGGACATGGGCTTTTGCCGCAACGCCGCCGAAGGGTTGCAGGCGCTGATCAGCCAGTTTCAGGGCGTGGCTGAGGGCGACGCGATCCTTTATTCGGACAATGACTATGAGGCCTCGCAAAATGCGATGGCCTATCTGGCGCGGACCCGGCGCGCGCAGGCAATCAAGGTCGCGCTGCCGCGCGCGCCCACGCGCGACAATGTGATCGCCGTCTATGCCGAGGCAATCAAGCGCGCCAAGCGGCTCAAGTTCGTGCTGCTGACCCACGGCACGCACCGCAGCGGGATGGTGGTGCCGGTCACCGAGATCGCCGCGCTCGCCAAGGTAGCAGGCGCGGTGGTGCTGGTCGATTGCGCGCAGAGCTTCTTCCAGCGCCCCTTCGCGATCCCCGATTTTGGCGCCGATTATGTCGTGCTCAACTTCCATAAATGGGTCGGCGCGCCGGTCGGCATTGCGGCGTTCTGGTGCCGCCCCGGCATGGCCGCGCAGATCGCGACCGCGCCGTCCGAAGCGACCGATGCCAAACCCGGCGACGTGCAGGCCAAGGTGCATCTCGGCACGGTCGACTTCGCGCCGCAATTGACACTGCCGACCGCGCTCGATTTTCAGGCATCGGTGCTGCCGGTGCCGATGAAGCTCGCGCGGCTGCAATATCTGCGCAACCATTGGGTGCGGCAATTGCGGGGGCTATCGGGCCTCGAAATCATGGTCGGCGATGATCCCGCGACGTTCGGCGCGATCACCTCATTCCGGATTGCCGGCCATGTCTCGGTCGCCGACAATGTCGCGATCACCGACACGCTGTTCAATCGCTACCGGATCATGACGGTCCACCGCACCGGCCTCGCCGATGGTGCCTGCGTGCGGGTGACGCCTGCGCTGTTCACTACGCCCGCCGATCTCGACCGGCTGGTGGTGGCGCTGAAGGAACTGGTGCCCGAAATCGCGCGCGGTTGAACGCTGGCTGCTACCAGTAGCGCGCGCTCGCGATCCGGGCGCCTTCGGCCAGCACCGCCATCTTCGCCCAGACGATGTCGCGGTCGACGCCGCCCGAGCCGACATGCACCGAAAAGCCGCAGTCGACGCCGGCCATCACATTGTCGCGCCCGACCAGATCGGCATAGCGGCCGATCCGCTGCGCGATCAGTTCGGGATGCTCGATGTAATTCGACTGGCATTCGACGACGCCGGGGATCAGCACCTTGCCGTCGGGCAGGCCGATTTCCTTGAACATCTCATATTCGTGCGCGTGGCGCGGATTGGCGGCCTCGAACTGGATCGCGTGCGGGCGCGCGCGCCAGACGAGGTCGATGATGTCCCTGAAGGGCACGTCGCAGTGGTGCGGCCCCGGATAATTGCCCCAGCACATGTGCATCCGCAGCTGCTGCTCGGGGATGTTCGCGGTCGCGCGGTTGAGTGCCTCGATATTGAGCATCATCCGGTCGCGGAACTGCGACAGCGTCAGCTCGCGGAACTGGGTGTGGCGGCCCATCGCGAGATCGGGGCAATCGATCTGGAGCGTGATCCCGGCAGCGGCGATCGCTTCATATTCGTGGCGCAGCCCTTCGGCGAGCGCGAACAGATAGTCCTCGTCGCTGTCGTAATAATCATTGGCGAAGAACAGCGCGGTGACGCCCGGCGAAGCGGCGCTCATGAACGCCTGCCGCCCCGGATGCCTGGCGAGTGCCGCGTTCAGGGTGCGCGTGTCGGCTTCGACGGCGGTCATGTCCTTGACGGTGATCGGCGCGTTGCACGCCGGCGTCTTGCGGTGCTTGCGACCGGCATCGCCCGAAATGCGTTCCTTGACGCCCGGGAAATCTTCGACATCCGCAAAGACATAGCTGTTGCCGCTGCCGCCGAAGCCGTTGAGCCGGTCCTTGATGTAGGTGGCATAGCTCGGCTTCGACTGTTCGCCATCGTTGATGATGTCGAGCCCGGCCTCCGCCTGCTTCGTCACGACATAATCGACCGCGGCTTCCACGCGCGCCTCGACTGCAACGGGGTCGAGCGGCAATCCTTCCTCGCGCGCGAACATCAGCGCGATCAGGTCGTCCTGGCGCGGCAGGCTGCCGACATGAGTGGTGAGGAAACGCCCCGCGCTCATGCCAGTTCGCCCCGGACGATGGCGGCGCCATCGGCCATCGCCTTCATTTTCCCGAAAGCCACGTCGCGCGGCAGATATTTCAGCCCGCAGTCGGGCGCGATCACCAGCCGTTCGGCGGCGACATGCGGCAGCGCGCGGCGGATGCGCGCGGCAACCGTCTCGGGCGTTTCGATTTCGTGCGTCGACAGGTCGAGCACGCCGAGAATGATCGTCTTGCCGGTCAGCTTTTCGAGAATGCTGCAATCGAGGTTCGACTGAGCGGTTTCGATCGAAATGTCATTGAGGTCGGTATCGGCGAGTTCGGGCAGGAAATTATAGCCCTCGGGCCGTTCGTGGATCAGCGCTGCATAGCCGAAGCAGATGTGGAGCGCAGTGCGCCCCTCCACACCGTCGAGCGCGGTCTTGAGCGCGGCGAGGCCATAGTCGCGCGCCTTCGCGGGGCGGGCCTGCATATAGGGCTCGTCGATCTGGACGATGTCGGCCCCCGCCGCGAACAGGTCCTTGATCTCGGCATTGACGGCGACGGCATAGTCGTGCGCCATCTCCGCCTCGTCGGCGTAAAAGTCGTTCTGCGCCTGCTGGGCCATGGTGAAGGGGCCGGGGACGGTGATCTTGATCATCCGGTCGGTGTTCGCGCGCAGGAATTCGACGTCGCGTGTCTCGACCGCGTGACGGCGGACGATCTTGCCGGTCACGCGCGGCACCGGATTGGGCTCGCCGCTGCGGTCGAGCGCGACGCCGGGATTGTCGAGATCGACGCCGTCGAGCGCGGTCGCGAAGCGGTTCGAATAGCTTTCGCGGCGCATCTCGCCGTCGGTGATGATGTCGAGCCCGGCGCGCTCCTGGTCGCGGATCGCGAGGATGGTCGCGTCATCGAACGCCTGCTCGCGCCATTCGGGATCGACGCGCCACAGCTCGGTCGCGCGCACGCGCGGCGGGAAGCGACCGGCGAGCTTGACCTTGTCGATCAGCCAGTCGGGCTGGGTGTAGGAACCGACGAGCGAGGTGGGCAGCAGCATGGGTAGGGCCTTTTCAGCAGGGAAGGGAATGGACGAAGTCGAGCAGGAGCGTGTTGAACGCGCCGGGCTGGTCGAGATTGCACAGATGACCGGCACCCTCGATCACGACCGTGCGACCCCGGGGGGCAGTTGCACCGATGAAGTCCGCGACCCGGCGGCGCCACGGCATATCGTCGGCGCCGACGATCGCCAGCACCGGCATCGGCAGCGCGGCGATATCGGCCTCGGCAATCGCGATCGGTTGCTGCACTGCGCGCAGGTCGCGCCCGTCATAAGCGTCCAGCATCGCCTCGAGCAGCGGCCGCGCGGCCGGCGAGATGCGTGTCAGCGGATGTTGCCGCCATTCGGCCTTCATCGCCTCGAGCTGTCCTTCGGCGACCATCGTCGAATAATAGCTGCGGGGCAGCGCGTCTTCCTCGCTGTCGTGGGGCACGACATCGTGCAGCGGCGCGCCGACCACCACCAGCCCCGCGAGCCGTTCCGGCCGGTGCCGCGCATAGTCGAGCGCGACGGCGGCCCCCTGCGACATGCCGACCAGCACGAAGCGGTCGCTGCCGACCAGCCGGTCGACGTCCTGCCATTCGCGCGCGAGGCTGGCGGGGGCAGTTGCGCCGCCGAAGCCGCGCCGGTCGGGCATCACCAGCCGCAGGCGATCCGCGAGCGGCAGTTGCGGCGTCCAGCTGCGGTGATCGAGCGTCCAGCCGTGCAGTAACAGCGCTTCCACGCCCTCGCCCGCCACCGCGACGGGCAGCGTGCCGTCGCCGACATCGATGGCGCGCGCGGTCGCTGGCGGGGGGGCGTCAGCCAGATGCCGCACGTCGTTGTTGGGCCGGTGATCGCCCGCCAGCCAGCGCTTCAGCTCGCTGTGCGCGTCCTGCAGGCGCAGCGCGTTGATTTGCGGCGCATGTTCGGCGTCGCGGGTGAATTCGATGATCATGCCATCGGGGTCGGTGACATAGACCGAGCGGCAATAGCCATGTTCGAGCACATAGGTTTCCGGCTCAACGAACCCGGCCGCAGCAATGCGGCGCTCCAGCTCGGCCTGCGCGTCGGCATCCACGTTGAGCGCGAGATGGCGGAACGGGCTCGGCGGCAGCTCGGGGCCGAATTCGGCCTGGTCGGCGGGATCGGCGAACGAGAAGAACGCCATCGCGCTGCCATCGGGCAGGCCGAAGAAACAATGGCAATAGGTGCGTTCCTTGCCGAACAGGTCTTCCTGCTCGCACCAGGTTGCCGTCAATGGGAAGCCGAGAATGTCTTCGTAAAAATGGCGGGTGGCTTCGAGATCCTTGGAGACATAGGCAGTGTGATGCAGGCGGCTGGGCAAATGGGCGCTCATGATCTGCTCCTGTCGAATCGGGTGGTCGGGGTCAGCGGGTCAGCTTTTGGGCGATCCGGGCGACATGGTCGCCCTGAAAGCGCGCACCGGCAAGTTCGTTGTCGCTTGGCATCCGGCTGCCGTCGCCGCCCGCAATCGTCGTCGCGCCATAGGGCGTGCCGCCGCTGATTTCGGTCATCACGGTATTGCCGGTGAAGCTGTAGGGCAGGCCCACCACGACCATGCCGTGGTGCAGCAGCGTGGTGTGGAACGAGGTGATCGTGGTTTCCTGGCCGCCGTGCTGGCTGGCGGTGCTGGCGAAGACGCTGCCGACCTTGCCGATCAGCGCGCCGCGCGCCCACAGGCCGCCGGTCTGGTCGAGGAAGTTGCGCATCTGCGCGGCCATGTTGCCGAACCGCGTCGGGGTGCCGAAGATGATCGCGTCATAATCGGCGAGTTCGTCGGGAGTCGCGACCGGGGCGGCCTGATCGAGCTTCATGCCCGCTGCACGCGCCTGCGCTTCGGGCATGATCTCGGGAACGCGCTTCAGGATCGCTTGACACCCTTCGACACCGTCGACGCCAGCGGCGACCGACTGCGCCATTGCCTCGATGTGGCCGTAGGACGAATAATAGAGAATCAGAATGCGGGTCACGAAACGATCCTTGGCTGGCAAACGATCAGAATTTGAAGCTGCCCTCTAGCCCGTAGATGCGCGGCCGTGCCTTGAAGACGAAGCCGCCGGGCGAGAATTCGGCGTTGTACCGTTTGTCGAACAGGTTGTTGGCATAGGCCGATACCGTCCATTTGCCGCCATCGATTGTGAAGCGGGTATCGACGAGGTCGACCGGGTTGCGCGAGGTCGAATTGGTCACGTCAAACCAGGTGCGCCCGATGCGGCGATAATCGATGCGGAAACGACCTTTCAGGTCGCTGTTGCCTAGCCGCGATTCATATTGGCCGCCCAGGTTGAGCGTGTAGCGCGAGATGAACGGGGCTTCGTTGCCGATCACGGTGCGATCGGGGAAGCGCTCGATCCGGCTGTAGGTCACGCCGAGCGCGGCGTTGAGTTCTAGCCCGCGGGTGGGGCGCAGATTGGCCTCGATTTCGAACCCGCGCAGCCGGGCTGCTGGCACATTGCCCAGATTCTGCGTCGAGTTGGCGGCGAGGAAGACGAAGAAATAGCCGTTCTTCGACAGCGTCGTGTAGCCACTGATGTTAAAGGTCAGCTTGCGGTCGAACAGCGTCGATTTCAGACCGACTTCGAAGGTGTCCGCGGTTTCGGCCTCATAAATATCCTGCACGCCGACAACACCGGTGCCGGCCGCCACTGCGCCGACGCCGGTCTGGTTAAAGCCGCCCGAGCGGAAGCCGCGGCTATAACCGCCATAGACCGTCAGGTCCGGAATCGGCTTCCAGGTCGCGGTAATCTTGGGCTGCCATGCCGAGAAGCCGCGATTGCGGACTTGCCCCGGAATGCCGGCCGGGAAGCCGGCGACCACGGGGATGAACTGCTGCGGCGTCAGCGTCGTATTGGCGCGATCGTCGCGGTCATAGCGGAGCGAGGCGTCGATCCGGAATGCCTTGCTGAATTCATATCCAAGCCCGCCATAGATCGCCCAGGCGAAATTGCTCTGGCTATCGGCGAGGAAGGTGGCCTGCGGGTTGAGCGGATTGGTGCTCGGCGTGCGGAACACCGCCGTCACGCCATTGCCGGTGTCGACCAGATTGCCCGTCGAAATATAACGGTCGGTCTGGATCAAATAGGTGCCGAGCGACCATTGGAACCGGTCGGTATCGCGCGACGAGATGCGCAGATCCTCGCTTATTGCGCGCACATCGAGATATTGGCTTTGGTTGAGATCGAAGCCAAAGAACTGGAACAGCAGCGATTCGCGGATCGGCAGAAAGTTGAAGGCGTCGCCGGTCAGAATTTCGCTGACCTTGTCATAAGAGGTTACCGAGCGGATCAATCCCCAATCGGTCTTGTAATCGATCTTGAGCGAAACGTTATAAATGTCGCGATTGTCGATGCCGGGATTGTTGACGCGCACCGGCAGGCTGACGTCGTTCACGTCGTTGACGATGTTGTAATAGAAAGCCTGCGTCTTGAGCAGCGAGACATAGCCGCGCAGGTCGACGCTGAAATTGTCGGTCGGCTGCCACAGCAATTTGCCGCGGATCGAGAAATCGCGCACCGGATCGGCATCGCGGCCGAGGAAGGTGTTGGGGATATACCCTTCGGTGTCGCGCCACGACCCCGACACCCGGAACTTCAGATTGTCGGTGATCGGTCCGCTGAGCCCGGCACGCAGCGTATAGCCGAAACCATTGTCGATGCCGGCGAAGGCGCGTCCTTCGAACTGGTTGGTCGGGTCCTTGGTCTTGACGACGATCGCGCCGCCGATCGCGTTGCGACCGTAAAGGCCACCCTGCGGCCCTTTCAGGATTTCGATCTGTTCGATGTCGAACAGTTCCTGGTTGAACTGCGCCGCATTGACCTGTTGCACACCGTCGACGACCACCGCGACCGACGGTTCCGAGTTGCGGTTCTGGGTAATGCCGCGGATGATGACGAAGGCATTGCCGACGTTCTGCGTTTCGATCAGCTGGACGTTCGATGTCAGCGCGACGAAATCGGCAGGACGATCGATGCCGGCGGCTTCGATCGCCTTGGCGTCGAAGGCGGTGATCGCGGCCGGTGTGTTCTGGATCGTGCTGTCGCGGCGCAGCGCCGACACGACGACTTCGTTGCTGTCCTTTTCCTCCGCAGGTGCGGCAGGTGCTTCCTGCGCGGCGGCGGGTGCCGACACGAGCAATGCCAGCGCCGACGTGGCGAGCAGCACGGTCTTGACTGAAGCGGATGCGATCACGGCGATTCTCCCCCCGAAGCACGGCCCTTGATGGTCGCCCGACGGGCGCCGACCTTTACATGAAATCCTTAAGGCGTTTCGCCAAGCGAAGTCAAGTTCGATATGCGAAGTTTGCGCGTGCCGACGCGCGGCGATATCGCAGAGACGGCTTGGGTCAGTTGCGGGCGAGCGAGTGGATCAACGCCGGCCAGCGCTGGAGCGCTGCGCCAATCTCGCTTGCGGCACCGCGCAGCATTGGCAGGCGCGTGCGCACCAGTTCGTCCTGCGAAATCCGTGTCGTCGACGTCGAGCAGTTGATTGCGGCAACGGTCCGCCGCTGCGCGTCGAACACCGGCACCGCGACCGACACCAGACCATAGTCGAGCTCGTCGAGCGCCGAATCATAGCCATGCGCGCGGACATCGCGCAACCGCGCGCCGAGCACTTCCGCCGACGTCACGGTGCGCTCGGTGAACCGCGTCAGCGCGGCACGCGCGAGATAGGCTGCGATCACGTCCTCGTCCTGAAACGCCAGCAACACCTTGCCGAGCGAAGTCGCGTGCACCGGAAAGCGCGTGCCCACCGTCGCGCCGAGCCGGATGCGCCGGTTGGTCGAGACATGCGCGACATAGAGGATGTCATCGCCCGACAGCACCGCCATCGACGAGCTGTCGCCGGTGTCGTCGCGCAACTGTTGCAGCGGCGGCAGCACGACCTGCTCGACGTTCATCGACGAGAGGTAGCTGGTGCCGAAGCTCAGCACTTCGGGCCGCAGCAGGAATTTACGCCCGAACTGGGCAATATAGCCCAGCTGCACCAGCGTATTGAGGCAGCGCCGCGCAACCGCAGGGCTCAGCCCGGTGATCTGCGCGACTTCGCTCAGCTGCATTTCGGGATGGCTCGCATCGAACGCGCGCAGCACGCGCAGGCCGCGCTCGAGCGTCGAGAGATATTCGCTGTCCTTGGGCGGTTTGGCGGGGTCGGGCATGGCCCGCGTTACCGGCCGACGCCGGCTTGGGCAAGCGAGCGACCTGCCGCGCTCACTGCGCTTCGGCCACGCGCTGCCCCAGCAATTCGTCATTGTGCTGGCCGAGCGTCGGCGGCGCGGTGACGTCGAGCGCGCGTTCGCCGTCGAAGCTGACTGGCGATCGGATCGTGCGGAAGCGGCCATGCGGCCCGTCCGGATCGTCGATGCAGAGTTGCAGATGCTGCGCCTGTTCGGTCGCGATCACTTCGGGCGCCGAATAGACGGGCGAATGCGGCACTTCGAGCCGTTCGAGAATCGCGCACCACGCCGCCCGGTCGCGCGTCGCGAAGATCGGGGCGAGATGTGCGGCGACCTTCTCATAATTGGCGATGCGGGCATTGCGGTCAGCGAATTCGGGGCGCGCGAGCATCTGCGGTTCGCCTACCGCTTCGGCCAGATTTTCCCAGAATTTGGGCGGCGACGACATGTGGAGCGCGATCCAGCCACCGCAGCCGCACTGGAAGACATAGGATTGCGAGACATTGGGGCGGCTGTACGGCCCCATCACTTCGCCTGCCGACAGGTAATGGGTGAAATCGTCGAGGTTGAAATGCGCCATTGCCTCGAACATCGACACTTCGACCAGACGCCCCTGGCCGGTGCGCGCGCGTTCGTGCAGCGCCGCAAGCACGCCATAAGCGCCGTAAAAGCCGGTGATCGCATCGGCGAGCGCCGGGCCGACAACGCGGGGATTGGCGGGATTGACGAGCAGGCGCAGAAAGCCGCTCGCCGCCTGAGCGACGGTATCGAATGCGGGCCGGTCGCGGTCGGGGCCGGTTGCGCCGAAGCCCGAGATTGAGAGATAGATGAGCCGCGGATTGATCGCGCGCAGCCGTTCGGGATCGACGTTGAGCTTGCCCGCAATGCCGGGGCGGAAATTCTGGATGAAGACATCGGCGTCGGCGATCATGCGATCGAACGCTGCCAGATCGTCGCCGCCGCGCGTGTCGAGCGTGATCGAGCGCTTGTTGCGGTTATAGGTCTGGAAATGCGGGCTGTAGAGTTCGCCCTTGAAGGCACGGAAGGGATCGCCGCCGTCGGGGCGCTCGACCTTGATCACATCGGCGCCGAGGTCGGCAAGCAACATGCCGGCAGCGGGGCCGGTGATGAAGGTCCCCATTTCCAGCACAGTGACATCGCCGAGCGGCTTGGCCATATTGACTACTCCCTGCCAAAGGGCATAGAAAATTCGATATACGAAATCAACTTCGTAAATCGAAAACATGTGCGGCGCCGAGGCGCGTCGGTTTCGGAAAGGCTCTACAGCATGCGCATCGGCAAACAGGATGCTCCGTTCAGCGCGATCTGCACGTCGGATGCGGAAAGCATCACCGTGCGCGGGCGCGACCTGTGCGGCGAGATCATCGGCCAGATGGATTTTACCAGCTATTTCTGGCTGCTGGTCACCGGCAGTGCGCCGAGCGAGACGCAGCGCTTCTTCGCCAATGCGGTGCTCGCGGCGATTGCCGAACACGGGCTGGTGCCGAGCGTCGTTGCCGCGCGGATGACCTATGCCGCAGCACCCGAGGCGTTCCACGGCGCCGTGGCCGCAGGGCTGCTCGGCTGCGGGTCGGTGGTGCTCGGCAGTGCCGAGGTCGCCGGGCGATTCTATGCGGATCTGGTCGCAAAGACGGGCGGAGGCGCGATCGCGACCGAGGTCGCGGCCGAGGGCATCCGCGTGCTGCGGGCCGACAAGCGCGCCATCCCCGGCTTCGGCCACCCCCAGCACAGCGGTGGCGATCCGCGTGCGCTGCTGCTGCTCGATCTCGCCGCACAGCACGGCGTCTTCGGTCCGCATATCGGCATGCTTTACGCAATCCGCGATGCGCTGCCCGAGGCGCTCGGGCGACCGCTGCCGATCAACGTCAACGGCGCAATTCCGGCGGTCATGCTCGACGTCGGCTTCCCGGTCGCCGCGCTCAAGGGCATTTCGCTGCTCGCGCGGACCGCCAGCCTGATCGCGCATCTTCAGGAAGAAACCGAACGGCCGATCGGCTTCGTGATGTCGGGCGCCGCCGCTGCCGCGATCGAGTATGACGGACCGCGCGGATAGGTCCGGTCAGTCGCGTCGGCGTCGATAGTCCGCCGCATCGATCGCGTGGCGCGCCATCTTTTCGTAAAGCGTCTTGCGCGGCGTCTGCAGGATCGCCTGTGCGGCCGTAACATTGCCGCCGGTCTGGCGCAGCACATCCTCGATCACGCTTGCCTCGAACCGGCGCACGCGCTCGGCAAGCGGGTATCCGCTCGTATCCGGCGTGACTCCCGGCGCTTGCGTGAAGCCGAGCACGGCTTGCACGGCATAGTTGCGCAGCTCGCGGACATTGCCCGGCCAGTCGTGGCTCGTCAGGTGGCGCCGGACCGCCTCGGTCAGCGTGAATGCGGCCCCATCGGCGCGTGCCTGCGCTTCCTCGACAAACAGCGCGAACAGCGGCGCAATGTCCTCGCGCCGGTCGCGCAGCGGGGGAACCTGCAGGCGCACCACGTTCAGCCGATAGAATAAATCCTGGCGGAAGCGCCCCTGTGCGACCAGTCCGGCCAAATCGGCCTTGCTCGTCGCGATTACCCGCAGATCGACCGCGCGCGGACGCGGGGCGCCGATCGGCTGGACTTCGCGCTCTTCGAGCACACGGAGCAGCTTGGACTGGACCGGTAGCGGCATGCTGTCGATCTCGTCGAGCAGCAGCGTGCCGCCGCTCGAGTTTTCGATCTGGCCGGCGCGGGCGAGCCGCGTGTGCGCCACGGCATCGGCAGCGTGGCCGAACAGCTCGGTCTCGGCGAGCGCTTCGGGCAGCGCGCCGCAGTTGACGGCAATGAGCGGTCGGCCGCGGCGCGGGCTCGAACGGTGGATCATGGTGGCGACCAGTTCCTTGCCGGTTCCGGTCTCGCCCTCGACGAGCACGTCGATATCGGATGCCGCAACCTGCCGGATCGTCGCGCGCAGCCGGGCTATCGCCGCGCTCTCGCCCACCAGCGGATCGGCCTCGCCCTGGGCCTCGGCGGCGGCGCGCAGGCGGCGATTGTCGAGCACCAGCAGCCGCTTTTCGAGCGCGCGGCGGGTCGCGGCGATCAGGTGATCGGTCGCGAAGGGCTTGGTGATGAAGTCGAACGCGCCTTCGCGCAGCGCGCCGACGGCCATCGCGACATCGGCATGGCCGGTGACGAGGATGACCGGAATATCGGGGTCGATCGCGCGCACCCGCGCGAACAGCTGGAGTCCGTCCATGCCGCGCATCCTGATGTCGGAGACGATCGCGCCTGCGAAATCGCGGCCGATACCGGGCAGCGCACGGTCCGCGCTCGCAAAGGCCTCGACCGAAAAGCCTGCCAGCTCCAGCGTCTGCACCGTCGCCTCGCGCAGCGCGGGATCGTCCTCGACGAAACACACCGGTTGGTGGGTGGCAAACAGCATCAGCTTCGCTTCAGCAGCAGCGTGAAGGCCGCGCCGCCGAGCGGCGAGGGCGTCAATGTCAGTTCGCCGCCGAACTCGCGCGCAATGTCGCGCGCGATCGCGAGACCCAGCCCGATCCCCGCGGGCTTGGCGGAAACGAACGGCGTGAACAGCGCATCGGCGATCGACGGATCGACGCCGGGGCCATTGTCAGCGATCGTGACGGTGATTGCGCGATCGTCAATCGCGGCAACGGTGAGCGAAATGGCGGGGTCGGCGTTACCGGCAATTGCCTCCAGCGCATTCTGCAAGAGGTTGATCAGGATCTGCTCTAGCCGCACGCGGTCGCCGATCACCAGTGTGTCGGCCAGTGCGCGCGGCAATTCGATTGCCGTGATGTGCCGCGCGCGCTCGCCCAGGATCATCAGCGACCCGTCGATCACCGAGCCGATTGGCACCGCGTCGATCGCCGGGACCTTGCGGCGCGCGAAATTGCGCAATTCAGCCGTGATGCTGCCGATCCGGCTGGTCAGCTCGATGATGCGGTGCAGATTGTCATATGCTCGCTGCGGCTGGGCGCGATCGAGCAGCAGACCGGCATTTTCGGCAAAGGTGCGGATCGCCGCCACCGGCTGGTTGATCTCGTGCGCGACGCCCGCCGTAATCTGGCCGAGCGAGCCGAGCCGGTTGGCCTGCGCCAGTTCCTCGCGCGCGGCGCGGAAGCGCCGGTCGGCATCGGCACGCTCGCGCGATTCGATGTGGAGCGCTTCGTTGGCGGCCTGCAGCTCGGCGGTGCGCCGGACCACTTCGGCTTCGAGCGTCCGCTGTGCCTCGACCGCGAGCTGGCGCTTCTCCCTATCGCGCAGGACGAGCGCGCCCGCGGCAACGACTACGACCAGCAATCCGAGCCCCCACAGGCGGACATTGCTGGTTGCAGCCGCCAGCGGGCCGGCGAGCGGTTCGAGGTGGACAAGCCGACCGTCGGCCAGCGGCACCGGCTCGGTCGCCGCGCGATAATATGTCGCCCGGTCTCCGCCGCCGATCTGCGCCAGCGGTCCCGACAGATCGACAGCGGCAGGCTTTGGTGCCGCCCCGCCGAACTGCAGCGTCTCGCGCACGCGCGCCAGCGTCGCGGCGTCGAGCGGCCGGGTCGCGCGAAAGCGCCAGCCGGGAACGGCCGTGATCAGGATCACTCCCTGCGCGTCGGTCACGAAGCTGGGACCGGCAGCGCGTGCCCAGATCGATTCGACGCGGTCGAATTCGACCTTCACGACGATCGTCCCCGCCGGTCGTCCGCTGATGTCGAGCCGCCGCGCAAGGTAGAGGCCCGGGCGCCCGCTGACCGTGCCGAGTGCGAACAGTTCGGACTGGCCGCGCGCCATCGCATCGCGGAAATAGGGCCGAAAGCCGTAATTGCTGCCGACGAAGCTGGTCGCCAGCCGCCAATTGCTGGCGGCAATGGTCAGCCCGTCGCGGTCGATCAGATAAATGGCCGCCGAATCGGTCCGCGCGGCGAGCAATTCCAGCGTGCGATTCAGCCGCGCGATCGGCGCGGCGCCATGCGTGGCAAGGGCCGCGCCGACATCGGGATATTCGGCAAGCACGACGGGCAGCAGGCGGAATTTCTGCAATTCGCTGGCGAGCAGGCTGGCGTGGCTGCGCGCGGTCCGCGACGCGGTCAGGTCGGTCGCGGCAATCGCCTGCGTCCGCGCCCAGCGGTCGCCGAGCGTGGCGAACAGCGCGACCGCCGCCACTGCCGCCAGCCCGGCGAGAATGAGGCCGCGCCGCCGCTCCCACAATCCGATCATCTGGGCGGTTTATCACACAGTTTGCGCAATGCACGTCACCATTTCCGCACAGCGACAGATCGAGGTCACTATGGAAGATCGCATAAAATTAATGTGTTAGCGCGGTTTCGGGCAAATTTGCCAAGGGCGAACCGCTGCCTATCCTTATCCCAAAGCCTCGGATGAAGGCGCGCACGCGGCGCAAAGGGGAGCGATGAAGATCACGCCGATTTCGCCCGAGTCGAGGCAGGGCCAGCACCGCTGGTGGCAGCATCTTTATGTGCAGGTGCTGGTGGCGATCGGTGTGGGCGCGGCGCTTGGCCATTTCTATCCCGATCTGGGCGTCGCGCTGAAGCCGCTGGGCGACGGCTTCATCAAGCTCGTGAAGATGGTGATCGCGCCGGTGATCTTTCTGTCGGTGGTCAGCGGTATCGCGGGCATGCGCGACATGGGCGGGGTCGGTCGCGTCGCGGCCAAGGCTTTTGCCTATTTCATCACCGTGTCGACCGGCGCGCTGGTGCTGGGGCTTATCGTCGCCAATCTCGTTCGTCCTGGCGCCGGACTCAACATCGATCCGGCGACGCTCGATCCGACGGCGGTCGCCGATTACGTCAACAAGGCGCATGACACGAGCATCATCGGCTTCCTGAGCGACATCATCCCGACCACTTTGGTCTCGGCGCTGACCGACGGGTCGATCCTGCAGACGCTGTTCGTCGCGATCCTGTTCGGCCTCGCATTGTCGCTGGTCGGCGACCCCGCAGCGCCGGTGCGCGACCTGATCGAACGGCTGGCGATGGTCGTGTTCCGGCTCGTCGCGATGCTGATGCGACTGGCACCGATCGGCGCGTTCGGCGCGATTGCGTTCACGATCGGCAAGTTCGGGCTGGCAGCGCTCGTCAATCTCGGCGCGCTGGTGGCGACCTTCTATGCGACCTCGCTGCTGTTCGTGCTGCTGATCCTTGGCGCGATCGCACGGGCGCATGGTTTCTCCGTGGTGCGGTTGATTGTCTATCTGCGCGCCGAGCTGTTGCTCGTGCTCGGTACTTCGTCGTCCGAAGCCGCGTTGCCCAGCCTGATCGCCAAGCTGGAGGAAGCGGGCTGCGAGCGCAGCGTGGTCGGGCTGGTGGTGCCGACCGGCTATTCGTTCAATCTCGACGGCACCAACATCTACATGACGCTGGCAGCGCTGTTCATCGCGCAGGCGACCAATGTCGAGCTCAGCCTGGGCGAGCAGCTCGCGTTGCTTGGCGTGGCGATGCTGAGCTCCAAGGGCGCAGCGGGCGTGACGGGGGCAGGGTTCATCACGCTCGCCGCCACGCTGTCGATCGTGCCGACGGTGCCGGTTGCGGGCATGGCACTGATTCTGGGCATCGACCGGTTCATGTCCGAATGCCGCAGCCTCACCAATTTCATGGGCAATGCCGTCGCAACGATCGTCGTCGCGCGCTGGGAAGGGGCGCTCGATCGCGAGCGGCTGGCGGCAGTACTCGCAGGGGGCGGCGTGTCGCCGGCGTTGATGCCGGCGCCTGCCGACGCTGCAGCCGACTGACAAAATAGAGCAGATAGGGGAGAGGGAAAATGAAGATCGGATGGAAGACGGCGCTGCTGCTGGCAGGCGCCAGCGTTACGATGCCGGCCTATGCGCAGACGGCAGCACCCGCGCCTGACGCACCTGCCGAAGAACCGACGCAGGAAGTCGTGGTCGTCGGCTCGCAGATCCGCGGCAAGGCGACGCAGGCGTTGCCGGTGACGGTGCTCGACACCAAGCAGATCGACGCGACCGGTGCGCTGTCGGGCGACGAACTCTTCCGCGCGATCCCGCAGCTCGGTGACGTGACGTTCAACCCGTCGAACAATCCGCAGACCAGCAATGCTGCGCGCGGCGACGTCAATTCGATCAACTTGCGCAACCTGGGCGTCGGCAACACGCTGGTGCTGCTCAACGGCCGTCGCCTCGTCTCGCACCCGACCAGCCAGGCGGGCGAAGGCAATGTGCCGGTGCTGGGATATAATTCCAACTCGATCCCGGTCGCCAATATCCAGCGGCTGGAAATCCTGCGTGACGGCGCCGCCGCCATTTACGGCGCCGATGCCGTCGCGGGCGTGGTCAACACGGTGCTGAAGGAAAATTACGACGGCATCTCGATCGACGGTCGCTTGGGCGGCGCGCTCGGCACGCATCGCCGCGAATATCAGTTTACCGGCGTGTTCGGGAAGAAGTTCGCGGGCGGCAAGGGCAATGTCACGTTGTTCCTCGACTGGACGCAGCGCGACGCTCAGCTTTCCGAGGACCAGCCCTATACCGCGACCAACGACCTGCGGCCGTTCTTCGCAAACAACCCGGCCTTTGCCGGCAATACCGCCGCTGACGGGCGCGCGACGCAGTCGCCCTGGGCCAATCTGACCGTCGTCGGCGGCCCCGGCACGATCCGGCGCGGGACGACCGCGCTGACGTCCTCAGCCGGTGTCTTTCACACGCAATCGGCGCTCAATCCGGGCTGTCTGGTGACCATTTCGGTCAACACCTGCTTCGGCAGCGGGACGCGCGCGACCAACACAACGCTGCGCAACGAGCGTTTCGACAACGCCGTCAACACCACGGTGACGCCGGGCATCGAACGCTTCAACAGCTTCCTGACCGCGCATTATGAAATCAGCGACCGCGTCACTGCCTATACCGAAATCGGCTTCTACCGGGCGATGAGCAAGGCAGTGCAGCCGCCGACGATCAACCTCAACGCGATCGTCATCCCGGCGAGCAATTACTGGAACCCGTTCGGCCCCGTTACCTTTGCCAATGGTCAGGCAAACCCCAACCGCATTCCCGGCCTAACCAACGTTCCCGCCGCGGGGTTGCCGGTGCAGCTCAGCACCTATCGCTATGTCGATACCGGGCCGCAATATGTCGATGTGACCAACTGGCAGGCGCGTTTCCTGGCGGGGTTGCGCGGCAAGATCGGCGGCTTCGACTTTGACTCGGCGCTGCTTTATTCGGAAGCCGAGGCGGTCGATCGGTCGGACGCGATCAACATGACCCGGCTGCAGCAGAGCCTCGCGCTGTCGACGCCCGATGCCTATAACCCCTTCAGCGGCGGATGCAGCGCAACCCCGGCAATTGGCGACTGCTCGCCATCGTCGCAGGTCGCGATCGACAGCATCTTGTTCAAGCTGGTGCGGCGGTCGAAGACCACGCTGGCGCTCGGCGATTTCAAGATGTCGCGCCCTGATCTGCTCAAGCTGCCCGGTGGCGATCTCGGCATCGCTTTCGGCATCGAAGGGCGGCGCGAAACGCAGCAGGACATCCGCGACGACAATCTGAACGGCACGATCCCGTTCACGGATGCAGTCACTGGCGCGGTGTCGCTCAGCAACGTCGCAGCGGTCAGCCCGACGCCGAGCACGAGCGGCAGCCGCTTCGTCTTCTCGGCCTTCGGCGAGCTTGCCGTGCCGGTGATTTCGCCCGACATGAGCATTCCGCTGGTGCGTCGCATCGACGTGCAGTTCGCGGGCCGATTTGAGCATTATAGCGATTTCGGTTCGATCTTCCGGCCCAAGGTGGCGGGGGCGTGGGACATCGTCGATGGCCTGCGCATCCGTGGGTCCTATTCGACCGGCTTCCGCGCGCCCAACCTCGAACAGACGCGGACGGTGCAATATTCGCGCCTCGGCTCGAACACCGACTATTACCGATGCGAAGCCGATCTACGGGCGCGGCGCATCGCCAATTTCACACTCTGCAATCGCGGCATCAGCTATTCGATCTTCGTCTCCGGCAATCCCAATCTGCAGCCGGAAACCAGCACCAACTGGACGGTGGGCACGGTGCTCGAGCCCAAGTTCATGCCCAGCCGGTTCGGCAAGCTGACGGTGACGGCCGATTTCTGGTCGATCAACCAGGTCGGCATCGTCGGCCAGTTCGGGCCGCAGAATGCGCTGGTGCTCGATTATCTGTTGCGCCAGCAGGGATCGAGCAACCCGAACGTCATCCGCGCCGCGGTCACGACCGACGATACGCCGCTGTTCACCGGCACTGGCCTCGCGCCGGCGGGCGCGGTGACCCAGATTCGCGACCAGTTCGTCAACCTGTTGCCGCAGACGGTGCAGGGCGTTGATCTCGCGCTGCTTTATCAGCTCCACGACACGCCGATCGGCGATTTCGACATCGACTTCAACATCGCGCGCCTCACCAAATTCTCGCGCGAAGTGCCGCCGGGCATTCAGGTGCTGTTCGCTGCCCGCGCGGCGGGCGCGATCAACGCGGCGACGCCGCTCACCGACTCAAGCGACCTGATCAAAACGCGCAGCCGCCCTGAATGGCGCACGAGCACCACCATCACCTGGTCGCTCAAGCAGTTTCAGGTCGGTACGCAGATCACCACGGTCAGCGACGTCAACGACACCAGTTTCCTCGACGTGAACGGCAATCCTTATGTCGTGGCCGGGCAGGCAACGGTGAACCTCTATGCGCAATATCGCTTCAAGCGCGGCCCGCTCGACGGCACCCGGGTGCGGATTGGCGTGCGCAATCTGTTCGATGTCGATCCGCCGCTGGCCAGTGACGGCTATCTCGGCGCGCTCTACAATCCCTATGGTCGCTATCTCTATGTGACCATCGGCAAGCGGTTCTGACGGAGGCGGTATGACGGGGCGGCAGATCCTGATCCTGTTGGCAGCGGCGCTGTGGGCTTGGCCGGCAGCGGCGCAGCGGGCGGCGGTGCCTGCTGCCCCTGCTGCCCCTGCCGCTCCGGTCGCGCAGGCACCGGCGAAGGCGCGGACGATCCTGTTCGTCGGCAACAGCTTCACTTATGCCGCCTATTCGCCGGTCCGCCGCTATCGCGCCGAAACCGTCACTGACCTGAACCAGAACGGCATCGGCGGCGTGCCGGCGCTGTTCAAGCGCTTCACCGAACAGGTCGGGCTCAACTACGCGGTCAGCCTTGAGACCAGCGGGGGCAAGGGGCTCGACTGGCATTATGACAGCCGGCGCGCGGTGCTCGACCGGGCGTGGGACGTGGTGATCCTGCAAGGGCACAGCCTGCTCGATCGCGAGCGGCCGGGCGATCCGGCGCTGCACGTCCGCTATGCCGGGCTGCTGGCGGCGATGTTCGCGGCGCGCAATCCGGCAGTCGATGTCGAACTGAGTGCCACCTGGGCGCGTGCCGACATGGTCTATCAGCCTGGCAGCCGCTGGTCGGGGCAGCCGATCGAGCAGATGGCGCTCGACCTGCGCCGGGGCGCCGACATGGCGCGCGCCGCCGCGCCACAGATCCGCGGCATCATCCCGATCGGCGAAGCGTGGAGCCGGGCGATCGCTGCACGCATCGCCGATCCCAATCCCTATGACGGCATTGCCTTCAACCAGGTCGATCTGTGGACCTTCGACCATTATCACGGCAGCGCTTACGGCTATTATCTGGAAGCGCTCCTGATCTTCGGGCGCGTGACCGGGCTCGACCCGCGCCGGCTGGGCGCGAAGGAACTGGCCGCCGACGACTTGGGCTTTGCCCCCAGCGTTACCGAAGCGCTGCAGCGCGTCGCCGCCGAGCAACTCGCGAACGAAGCCGCGCGCTAGCGGCGGTCAGACCGCGCTGCCATAGCGCTGCCGCGTTGCGGCGTCGGTCGCGCGCGCCTGCTCGATCGCTTGTTCGACCGCTTCGCTTTCGATCAGCAACCGCGCTTCGAGGATTTCGACCGGGCGGAAATCGGTCGTGTCGGCCTCCGCGAACGGCACCCGCGCGCCGATCGGATCGTCGCCATCGGCAATCTGCCGCGCCAATGTCTGCGCGACCTGCACATAGAGGCGGCGGGCATCGTCGCGTGGGGGACCCGCCATGGCTTTCTCCCTGGAATTGGTCAGGCCAATAGAGACAGGCCAGCACCGATTGGCTAGCGTGGGCTGACCGGTCAGGGGGGGACAGCAGCCGATGCGAATAACCGATGCACGTGTGATCGTGACGAGCCCGGGGCGCAATTTCGTGACGCTCAAGATCGTGACCGACGAGGGCATCCACGGCATCGGCGACGCGACGCTCAACGGACGCGAGCTGGCCGTCGTCAGCTATCTTCGCGATCATGTCTGCCCGCTGCTGATCGGCCGCGACGCGCGCCGGATCGAGGACATCTGGCAATTGCTCTATCGCGGCGCCTATTGGCGGTGCGGCCCGGTGACGATGCGCGCGATCGCTGCCGTCGACGTGGCGCTGTGGGACATCAAGGGTAAGGCGCTCGGCGCACCCGTTTACGACCTGCTCGGCGGCAAGAGCCGCGACGGCGTGCTCGTCTATGGTCATGCCAATGGCGCCGACATCGCCCATACGATCGACGAAGTCGCGCGCTACATCGACTTGGGCTATCACGCGATCCGCGCGCAGAGCGGGGTGCCAGGGCTCGACAAGCCCTATGGGGTGTCGAAGGACAAGTTGTTCTACGAACCTGCCGACGCCGAACTGCCGACCGAGACGATCTGGTCGACGCCCGAATATCTGCGCCACACGCCGAAGCTGTTCGAGGCATTGCGCGCGAAATTCGGCGAGGCGCCGCTGCTGCTCCACGACGCCCATCACCGGCTGACCCCGCAGGAAGCCGCCAAGCTCGCCAAAAGCCTCGAGCCCTACGACCTGTTCTGGCTCGAGGATGCGACTCCGGCCGAAAATCAGGAAGCCTTCAAGCTGATCCGCCAGCACAGCACGACGCCGCTCGCGGTCGGTGAAGTGTTCAACACGATCTGGGACTGTAAGGACCTGATCCAGAACCAGCTGATCGATTATATCCGCGCGACCATCGTCGGCGCGGGCGGCATCACCCATCTGCGCCGCATCGCCGATTTTGCCGCGATCTGGCAGGTGCGCACCGGCTGCCACGGCGCCACCGACCTGTCGCCCGTCACGATGGGCGCGGCGCTCCATTTCCAGAGCTGGGTGCCCAATTTCGGCATCCAGGAATATATGCGCCACACGCCCGAAACCGACGCGATCTTCCCGCATGCATATTCCTTCGCCGACGGGCTGCTGCATCCGGGTGATGCGCCGGGCCACGGCGTCGACATCGACGAAGAGCTCGCCGCCAAATATCCCTATGACCCGCGCCAGTTGCCGATCGCTCGCTTGCGCGACGGCACGATGTGGAACTGGTGAGCACGCGCCGCTTCAGCATCGTCGGCCTGCGCTGGTGGATCGTCGGCCTTGTCTCGCTCGGCACAATCCTCAACTACCTTGCGCGCAATTCGCTCGGCGTGCTGGCGCCGCAACTCAAGACCGAGCTGCATTTCTCGACCGAGCAATACAGCTATGTCGTCGGCGCGTTCCAGCTCGCCTATACGCTGATGCAGCCGGTGTGCGGGTTCATCGTCGATTCGGTCGGCCTGCGGATTGGTTTTGCGGTATTTGCGGTCGCCTGGTCGGTGTCGAACATGCTCCATGCCTTCGCCGGCGGGTGGCAGGGGCTGGCGTTCTTTCGCGGGCTGCTGGGCCTGAGCGAAGCCGCGGCGATCCCCTCCGGCATGAAGGCGATTGCCGAATGGTTTCCGGCGCGCCAGCGATCGGTGGCGACGGGATGGTTCAATGCCGGCACGTCGCTCGGCGCGGTGCTCGCGCCGCCGGTCGTGATCGGCATCAGCGCGTTCTACGACTGGCAGATGGCGTTCATCGTCACCGGCGCGATCGGGCTGGTCTGGGCGGTGCTGTGGTATGCATTCTACCGCTCGCCCGCCGATCACTTTGCGATAACGCCAGCTGAGCTGACGCTGATCGAGGCCGATCGCCCGCCGGTGATTGCAGGCGCGAAGGTATCGGCGCGGGCAATCGTCGGCACTAGGCGGTTCTGGGCGATCGCGGTGCCGCGCTTCCTCGCCGAGCCGGCATGGCAGACGTTCAGCTTCTGGATCCCGCTCTATCTCGTCACCGAGCGCGGCATGGACTTGAAGCAGATCGCGCTGTTCGCATGGCTGCCGTTCCTTGCCGCCGACATGGGGGGCATCCTTGGCGGCTATCTGTCGCCCTTTCTGATGAAACGCGTGGGGCTGAAGCTGATTCCGTCGCGCGTCACCGGCATTGCGATCGGCGCGGTGCTGATGATCGCCCCGGGCTGCATCGGGCTCGCCACCAGCCCGATGATGGCGATTGCGCTGTTCTGCGTCGGCGGCTTTGCGCATCAGATGATCTCGGTGCTGATCAACACGCTGTCGGCCGACGTCTTCACGCCCGCCGAAGTCGGCACCGCGAACGGCTTCGTCGGCATGGCCGGGTGGACCGGCGGGCTGCTGTTCTCGCTCGCGATCGGACAACTTGCCGACGGCATCGGCTATGCGCCGCTGTTCGCCTGCCTCGCGCTGTTCGACCTGATCGGCGCTGCCGTGCTCATCCTGACGATCAGCCGCCTCGCGGTGCCCGGAGCCGCCAGGTGACGCGGCGCGCGACGATCTCGGCACCGCCCGTGTTCGCGTTCGCCGGGCGCGACGGCGCGCGGGTGACGCTCGCGTCGGACACCGGCGCGGTGGCGCATGTCTTCGTGCTCGAGGAGGATATCGTCCGGCTGCTGCTGCTTGCCGACGGCACGCTGCGCAGCCCGCCGAGCTGGGCGATCGCGCCGGGGGCCGAGGACATCGCCGAGCCCGGCCGCGACCGGATGACGACCCAAGGTTTCGCCTGCCCCGATTTCGATGTCGGCCAGACCGGCGACATCCTGACGATCGCAACCACGCATCTCCGCTTGAGCATCGCCCTCACCGGCCTCCGGTGCCGCTGGGCGCAGCGGGTTGGCGACCAGTGGCACGTGATCGCCGAGGATCGCCCGACGCAGGCCTATGACTTCGGCTGGTGGGACGGGCGCGCGCATCATTATCTCGTCCGCCGCCCCGGGGAGCGTTACTATGGCCTCGGTGAGCGATCGGGACCGATGGACCGGAGCGGGCGGCGCTTCCGCCTGACCAATCTCGACCCGATGGGCTATGATGCGGCAACCAGCGACCCGCTCTACAAGTCGATCCCCTATGTCCTGACCGCACAGGCCGACGGCAGCTGCCACGGCAGTTTCTACGATACGCTCGCCCGCGCGACCTTCGATTTCGGGCAAGAGCTCGACAATTATCACGGGACCTATCGGCACATGGTCGCGGAGCACGGCGATATCGATCTCTACATGATCGCGGGGCCGGATCCGCTGAGCGTCACCAAGCGCTTCACCTGGCTGACCGGACGCCCGGCACTGCCGCCGCGCTGGTCGCTCGGCTATTCGGGCTCGACGATGACCTATACCGACGCGCCCGATGCGCAGCGACGGATGGCCGAATTCATCGACGGGCTGGCGGCGCACGACATCGGCTGTGGCTCGTTTCACCTCTCGTCGGGCTACACCTCGATCGGCGACAAGCGCTACGTCTTCCACTGGAACCGCGACAAATTTCCCAATCCGGCGGGTTTCGCGAAGAGCTATGCCGATGCGGGCGTGAAGCTCGTCGCCAACATCAAGCCCGCGATGCTGCTCGACCATCCGCAGATCGATGCGGTCCGCGACGGCGGGATGCTCATTACCGACGGGCAGGGCGCGCCGAGCGAAGCGCAATTTTGGGATGCGCCGGGCGTCTATCTCGACTTCACCAATCCGGCGACGGCGGCATGGTGGCGCGGGCAGGTGACGACTGCGCTGCTCGACCAAGGGATCACCGCGACCTGGAACGACAATAACGAATATGAGGTCTGGGACGCGCGCGCGCGCATCCATGGCTTCGGCACCCCGCGCGCGGCGGCGGAGGCGCTGCCGCTCCAGCCGCTGCTGATGATGCGCGCGTCGCGCGCGGCCCAGATCGCGCATGCGCCGGCCAAGCGGCCTTATGTCGTCACGCGGTCGGGCATGGCCGGGCTTCAGCGTTACGCGCAGACCTGGTCGGGCGACAATCGCACCGCGTGGCCGACGCTGCGCTACAATCTCAAGATGGGGCTCGGTCTCTCGCTGTCGGGCGTGTCGAACAGCGGGCATGATGTCGGCGGCTTTGCGGGGCCGGCGCCCGACGCCGAACTGCTGATCCGCTGGGTGCAGGCGGGCATATTGATGCCGCGCTTCAGCATCCATAGCTGGAACGACGACCGCACCGTCAACGAGCCGTGGATGCACCCGCACGCGACGCCCGCGATCCGGCGGCTGATGGCGTTGCGCCAGACGCTGATCCCGTTCTTCTACGACCTGCTCCACCGTCATGCGCGCGACTATGAACCGATGCTGCGTCCGCTCTGGCTCGATCATCCGGACGATCCGGCGGCGTGGGCGGATAGCGACGACCATCTGATCGGGCGCAATCTGCTCGCGGCGATCGTCGTCGAACCCGGCGCGACGACGCGGACGGTGCGGCTGCCGGGCGCCGATCATTGGTACGACGTCTGGAGCGGCCAGGCGCATGCGGGCGGCATGCGCGTCGAGGTTGCCGCCCCGCTCGACGGCCCGCCGCCGCTGTTCGCACGCGCCCGATCGGGGCTGTTCGTCGATCTCGCGCGCGGCGGTTTCCGGCCCGGCGCGCTCGAGCGCGGGGTGTGGCTGTTCCCGCCGATCGGCGATGACGAGTTCGCGTGGGAAGCGGTGGAGGACGATGGCGAAAGCGTCGGCGCGCCACTGACGCGCTGGCGGATCGAAGGTAGCGCGCGGGGCGACCGGATCGATCTCGACGTGTCGCGGACGGGTGGCGAGGGTGCCACGACGCTCACGATCCTGCTCCCCGCTGGCGAGCGTCGCCAAGTCGTCGCGCGTGGCGGCACGATCGAAGCGATCGATGCAAACGGTCGCCCCGGCGTGCGAGTCACCCTGCACGTCGCCCCGAGGGCGACCTGAAATGACCGTCGCGCGGCCGCCTGGTGCAATAATCAGTTGATCCGCGCGCGAAACCGCACCGTGAAGCTGCTGTTGGCAGCGAAGGAGCCGCTTGGCGTCAGGCGGATGGCGCGGACATTGGCATCATAGCTGGCCGTCGCCTGATAGGCGTAGCTGGCGCCGCCGTTGTTCGAATAGGCGATGCCGCTGGTGGGCAGCGTCAGCCCGCTCGAGCCGGGCGTGAATTCGAACGGCCCGGTCGCCGGCCCGCCATCATCGACATCGCCGCCGTAAAAGGTGACGTTGGCCGGCAGCACGTCGGTCAGCACCACGGTCGCTGCATCGACCGGGCTGCCGCCGGTGTTGGCGACCGAAAAGGTGTAGATCACATCGGCGCCGGGGATCGCGAAGCGGTTGGTCCCGCTCGTCAGATAGGGCGTCGATGTCTTGGTCACGGTGATGCGCGGCAACGGGCAGTAATTGACGCCGCTGATGCCGATTGCCTGCTGCCCGGTCGAATTCTCGCCGCTGACGAGCGGATAATTGCCGTAACGCAACGTCACGCTGGTCACGGGGGCGGCAAAGCTGACGTTGACGGTGCCCTCATCGGAGTTGTTGCCCGCCGCGGCCGTTCCCGCGGCTTGCGAAACCGTCAGCGATACCGGCGTGGACAGCGTGCCGAAGGCGACGGTCGATCCGGTCGCGGTGCGCGCGGCGGAGGCGCCATTGCCATTACCCGGCGGCGCCGACATTGCGACGGTCCCGGCCGAGCCCGTCACCTGAATCCAGTCGCGGAACTGGTTGGCCGCAAAATCGACGTCGTGCAGCGTGAACGACACGTCGCGCACGGGCTCGGGGAAGTTGTAGGTCAGGGTGACGACGCGCGTCGTGCCGGTCAGGTTGGCGGTGCGACCGCTGAAAATACCGCCGATGGTGAGCGTTTGCGCAAGCGTCGAGCCGGTCACCAGCGTCGTGATTGCGGGCAGCGTCACCCCGCCTGCCGCGGTCGACGACAGGCCATTTTGCGTCAGCGTCATCGTCACCGTTTGTGTCGCGCCATTGCCGTTGCGCGCGGTATAGCTGTAGGTCGTGCCATAGCTTAGCGTCGCCGCGCTCTGGTTCGCGAAGCTGAAGACATAGCGGTTGGCAGCATCGCAATCGGCGCGCGCGGCGCTCGCGCTGGCCAGCAGAAAGACGAACAGGATCAGTCGAGCGATCATTTCTGCAACCCAAGATCGGCCAGCAGGCCATTGTCAAATTTCAGCCGGAACGAGGCATAGACGCCCTGCCGCGTGCTGCGCGCGGCGGCAAAATCGCGGTCGTCGAACCCGGCGATGTTATAGCCGATCACCAGCCAGCCGTTCTTGAAGGGGCGCAGGCCGATCGAGGGTCCGACGGCATAACCGACCGTCGCGGAGCCGGTTGAAAGCCGCGTGCTCGCTGCCACGCCGATATCGATGTGACTATTGAGATCGAAGCGCGTTTCCAGCGCGACGATGTTGCTCCAGCCGCTGATATCGGCATCGCCGAAGCGCGTGTCGACATAGCGGCTGCCCCAGAACAGCGAGATTTCGCTGCGATCGAGCCACTCGCTGCCGCGGTGCTCCTTGGCCGAATAGTTGAGCGACAGGCTGTTGATGATTCGGCGCGACGCAACATCGCCCGAAATGCCGAGCGGTGCGCCGCCGATCGGCCCGGGCTGGCCCAGCACCGCGCCGCGCACCAGATCGCTGCGCGCTTCGAGCTTGTCGAACCAGCTGAACCGCGATGTCGACGGGCGATGCGCCCATGACAGCGCCAGATTGGCGGTTTCGGTGACCTGGCCTGTGCGGTCCTCGGCATGCGCGACGGTCAGCAGGGCGCCGAGCGCGCGGCCTTCGCCGATCCGGCGCAGCAATGATGCGGTGACGGCATAGCGATCGGTCAGCGATCCGGTGCGATATTCGGCGCGCGCAGCGGCACTCCAGCGCTCGCCACGATAGGTCGCGCCGCCGGTGATCGCGACGAAATCCTCAGTGATGCCGCCCTCGCTCGTCAATTGTCCGCCCGATGCGACCGGCTGTGCGGGGTTGATGACCGACGCGGGATCGATGCCCGACAGCGTGCGATTGCCGTCGACCGAGAAATCGACCGACCAGCGGCTGCTGATCGCGATCGTTTGCGCCAGGCCATAGGCGGCGAAGGCGCGCGGACCATATTCGCCGCCGCCCTGCTGGCCGATCGCGCTGGTCAGTCGCGCGCCCGACCACGGCTGGAGATCGACGCCGACGCGCAGCGTGTCGGCCTTCACCTTGTCGCCGCGCGCGCGTTCATAGCTGGCAGCAAGACGTACCGATTTGGTAAGAGCGAAGCGCGCACTGACGCGCTGGCGCGCCGGGAAATCGACACTGGCAGCCTTGCCGAGTGCGAATTCGGTCTGCGCATCGAGTTCGAGCCGATTGTCGAACAGCCGTCGCGTCGCGCCGAGCTGGACGATCGTCGATTGCGCGGTGAGGCCATCGACGCGGTGGTCCTGTGCAAAAGTGACGCCGGCGCGGAAATCCGTCAGCGATGTCCGATACTCGGCAAGCGCGCGGGCCGCGATGCGGCTGGCCGGGGCGCCAAGCGATCGCTCATGCCACGCCGCGCCCGAAATCGTCAGCGGTTCGCTGAGCCGCATGCTGCCTTCAAAGCCGATCGTGCGCCGTGCCTGCGTCGTGCGCGCGGTCTGGCCGATGCCGAAGCCGGCGCCTTCCTGCCGCACATAAGCAAGCAGGTCGAGCTTCTGGCTGTGACGCTCGGCCTCAACCAAATAGGCGATCGACGTGCCGCTGCCGCGCCCGGCTTCGGCAACGCTGGCGGCGGCTTCGGCGCGGATTTCGGTGCTCGCGTCGGGGCGGTAGCGCAGGTCAGCGCCGCCAAGGCTGGTTGCGCCCAGATCATCGGCGTCGCGAATGCCGGTCGCGCCGATCCGCAGCTTGCCGCCCGCCAGCGTCGCGGTTGCGCGTCCGCCGGCATTGAGCGAGCGGCGCCCGACCCCGTTGACTTCATAATCGGCGACGATGATCTGCGGGTCGAGCGACGAACTGCGCGACAGCACCGGCTCGCGGAAACGCAGCGTGCCCGCGCCGTAATCGATGTCGTAATCGATGTGACGCGTCAGCACCCGCCGGTCGACGAGCCTGTCACCGCGCAGCCTGTCGCGCGTTTCTATCGCGATCGTTTCGCTGTTCGCCAGCAGATCGCGCGCGCCGAGCTGATACGGCCCCGACAGGCCGGTCCCTTGAAGTTCGTCGCGCCGGTGGCGGCTCGGCGCGTCGGCGGCAAAGCCGAGCGCGGAGACGTGCGCCGAACGATACTCGGCCTTGATGCCGTTGAACGAGCGGACATAGCGCGCCAGCACCGGCTCATTGATGCCAGTGTCATAATCGCCGAACAAAGCGTAGAATTGCGGGCGCTCGAGCTTGAGATAGAGCTTGCGCACCGATGCCGCGCCAAAGCGGCGTTCGCTCTGGTCGGCATAGACCGTGTAATAGGTGTCGGGGTCGATCGTCCCCCCGAAGCGCGTTTCGCTTTCGCGCTTCTTGCTATCGTAAGCGAGCGTCATCAGCCATTTGCCGCGCACACGACCGCGCGCAAAAAGCGCAATGCGCCCGTCGGCGCTGAGCGAGTCCGTGCTGGTCGCGGCGGGCTCGAGCCCCTGCTTCAGCCGGGTGTAGCCGAGCGTACCCTCGGCCAACCCGACCAATGTCCATGGTCGGTCGCCGGGATCGAGCCACAGGTCGATGCGCCGCTGCCGCGTTGTCCTGCCGTCGGAGAAGGGAAGGACGAGCCCGAGCGCACCGCTGACCGTGGTCGGCTCGAGCATCACCCGCGCGATGCCGTCATCGCCTTCGACCCGCCATTGCGCGCGCGGCCGCTCCATCCCGGCGAGCTGGCGCGCCTGTTCGGCATCGGCCTCGACGGCGGGCGCATAGGGGGCGGGCAGCTGGATATCGCCGGTCAGGCCATGGTGAACCGGGCGGCCGTGGCGGTCGGTGATGCGCAGCGTGATCACCGGTTTGGTGATGCCGTCGGCGACCAGCACCGACTGGTCGCGCAGCACCACGGCGTCCGTCGCCTGTGCGACGAAAGCGACATGGCGTTCGAGCTTTTTGGCCAGGCTGCCGTCGGCGTTGCGGACTTCGGCCGTGAAACGCGTGCCCGTTTCGCCAAGCGGCACGCCGCGCCACAGGCTGACCGAAATCGTCCGCTCGGCATTGGTCTTCTCGCCGTCATAAGTCACTGGATCGACAGGCTTGCCGCCTGCAAACAGCGTGACCTTCTGGCCCGGCAGATATTTGATGACGATACGCACGGCGGGCGCGCGCGGATTGGTATCGGGGCGCGGATAGAGCCAGTCGATGCCGGGGGTGTTGTCGGCGAACCAGTCCTCCTCGCCGCCGGCCGCTTCCTTGTCGCTGGCAACCGCAGCGGGCGTGGCGGGGCGTGACGACGCGCCTGCCGACGGCACATAATCGGGGTCGAGCGCGATGCGGAAATCGGCGCGGTGGAGCGACCCGCCGCTACCTTCGACAAAACGCGAGACCGCGCTGCCGCCGCTGCGCGTGTTGCGCGCGCAGTCGACGGCCTTGGTACCCGCGGGCAAGGTCGATGGCTCGATCGCGACGACATGGACGCCGGGCACGACGCCTTCGAAGTGGTAGCGGCCGTCGGCATCCGTAATGGCATAGCTACCGTCCTCCAGCAGCACGCGCACGCCGCGCACGCCGGGGCGGCCATCAGGGTCGAGCCCGCAATTGCCCGCGATCACGCGGCCGATGATCGTCATGCGATCGGCAATCGTCTCGCGGCTGATCCGCACCACGCTTTCGGCAATCGGGCTTTCGGTGCCGAGCGTGTCGCGTGTGCGTGCGCGATTGACCGCCACACCGTCGCGCGCGTCGAGCCGCACTTCGAGTGCGTAACGGACGACGCGGGCCGCGCCGGGCGGCACCGTGCCCAGGTCGACCGTCAGCTTGCCGCCGTCGGGGCTCGGCTTGACGGCGTCGGGCATTGCGCGCCCATCGACGCGCACGGTGTTGCGCCGCAACCGCATCGCCCCCGGCAGCGTGTCGACCAGCACCAGTCCGCGCTTCGGGCGTAGCGTATCGGGATTGCGCACGGTGACGGTGTAAATCACCAGATCGCCGGGCGCGGCGAGACCACGGTCGGCGACCTTGGTGACGCTGGCGGCGACGCGCGGGCGATCGAGCGGAATATCGACGCGCACCGGCTCGGGCCGGTCGATGATGATGGTGCGCCCATAGGAGCCCTCGCCGATTTCCACCGGCTGGCCGTCGGGGCGGCGCAGCGCGGCCAGCACCTGCGGGCTCGCGGCCGAGGGCGCGGTGTAGGGCGCTGGCGGTTGTACCACGAGGCGATAGCGCCCCTGCGCGACAAACGGGAAACGATAGTCGCCGGGAATGCCGGGATAGAAATGGCCACCCGCATCGGTGACCGGTGCACCGGTCAAAACGGTCGAGGGATAGTCCGACACGCCGTCGCTGCCCTTCACCCGCGCGGGCTGGCCGGTCGCTTCGTCGATCAGCGTGACCGACACGCCGTCGACCGCAGATCCGTCTTCGGAATCGAAGGCGAAGCCATAAGGATCGACGAGGACATTCACCTGCGTCCGGACCAGCGGAAAGCCGTTGCGGGTCGCGAGGCTCGCAACCGACACGATATCGCCTTCCTCGACGGTCAGCACGCAATCACCCTGCACGGCAACCGGCGGTGACAGGCGGGTCTGAACGACGCCGACGAACACGCCGGTGTTCGCGCCGGTTTCATAAATGGTCAGGATTTCGCGATCCTTGCCGTCGCGCGATTCGATGACGCCGGTCAGGCTGTTGATCTTGCCGGGATCGGTGTTGGCGCCGGGAAAGGTAATCGAAAAATAGAGCGGCTCGCCGCCGCGGATGTCGGCGGTCGGCATCAGCTTGGGCTGATCGCCGGCATTCAGCGCGGCATCGTCGAGCGGGACGGAGATCTGACCCGCGCTCCCTTGGCACATCGGCCGCGCCACGGGCCGGGGACTTGCCGTGGGACCATCGCCGAGCCGGAGCGGCGCAATCGAAAAACCCGTGCCAGAGGAGTCTTGCGTCGGGATCGAGACGCGGTTGGACAGCCGGGTCAGCTCGTCACTGCCCGCTTGCCAGCGCGCTTCGGCGACGTTGACGATTTCGCGCACTGCCGGTGCTGCCGAAATATCCTGCGCCCGCGCTGCGCAAACGAGCGCGAACGCGGACAACAGGGTCACGAGCAGAGGCGTAAGAAGGGGACGCAGACTGAACATGGCGTCGTATCAAGCCGCGCCCGCCGTGGGCTGGGGTGGGGGACGGCGGGCGCGACTTGAACCGCTTAGTTGATGGTCACGCGGAAGATGACGCCGCGTGCATCGCCGGGGGCCAGCGTCGGGATGGTCGCCGTGACCGTCCCTGATGCCTGGCTGCCGGTGACATTGCCGTCGGCGTTGCAGGTGCTGCCCGTCACCGTCGTGTTGGCGCTGACGCCGAAGCTCGACAGATAGGTCGTGGCACTCGGCAGCGGATCGCTGATGGCGACGCTGTTGGCGACCGCACCGCCCGCGGCGTTGCGGATGATGACGCAATATTGCACCACCGCGCCCGGAACGGCCTTGGGATTGGTCGTGCCGTTGAACGGATCGCTGATGATCGTGCTCGACTTGGTGACGGTGAGCGCCGCCGCAAGGACGGTATAGTCGTCACGTGCCGAGAAGGCACCGTCACGGGCGGCATCGGTCGCGCCCGCGCCATCGGCGAAGACGGTGTCGACGCCGCTGGTGTTGGCACCCGTCGTCTGGGTGATCGCTGCACCCAGCGTACCGGCGGCGCCACCTTCGCGTGCGGTTGCCGTCAGCGTCACGGCGGCAACATCGCCCGTCACGCGCGTGATCGGCACATCGGCGACGATGAACACGGTTGCCGACGCGTCGGCGGCCAGTTCATCGAGGCTGGTGACGAGCGTGTCCTCGGCACCGTAGCTGCCGGCGCCTGCACCCGTCGCGTCGCGATAGATGCGGACGTTGGTCACGTCGAAATTGTCGGTATTGCTGTGGGCACCCGCGCCGCCCGCCTGCTGGGCTGCGACCAGCGCGAAGTCGAGCGCGGTGTTCGATGTGTTGGTGACCGTGAACGCCGTGACTGCCGCCAGCTGGTTGGGCGATACCGAGGTCGTGGTGGTGCCGACTTCGGCGACGGTCAGGCTGATCTTGCGGTCGACGGTGAAGGTGTCGGACGCCTGGACAGCCGTTTGCGCAGCGCCGCCGACGGTGAAGTTGACGGTAACCGTATTGGTGATCTGGGTGCCCGAGGTGGTTCCGCTTGCGAGGGCCGGCGTGGCCGTCATCGCGAGCACGAAGCTCCCCGTCGCGCCCAGCAGCTTGCTGGTGCGTTTCATGACTCAATAGTCCTTCGATATTGTGGTGCGCGCCCTTGACCGACCCACCGGCGCGCTAAGTGGGCAGGAAGACTAGCGAACGACCCCGCGGAAGCTCAGCGACCCCGACGCCCCCGGCGGCATCGCGCCTGCCAGCACCCAGCGCAGGTGCGTGACATCGACCGGCTGGGCCGCGCGGATCGTGCCGTCGGCCTTGCGGACCTTCAGCGTCGAAAGCAGGCCGAAGCTGCGACCGCCGTCGACCGATACCTGCACGCCGGGCGAGGCTTCGCCCGTGAACTGGACCGCGGCCGGGACCGGATTGTTGACAACGAAATCATTGACGGGCTTGCCGGTCGCGTTGCGATAGCTGATCGTGATGACCAGCCGGTCGCCGGGGAAAACCGGCTTCGGGTCGCGCAGCACGGTCTGCTGCTTGCCGTTGACGGTGACCTGCTTTTCGACCTGGATCTTGCTCGACAGCTCAACCGTCGGTGCCGCCTGGGCAGCGCCGGCAAGCGAGAGGGCAATGATCGCGAAGGGGAAGAATTTCATGGGCCTCTCCAATTAGTTGATCTTGACCTTGAAGGTCAGCACACGCTGCACGCCGCCCGGCACCGTGCCGAGCGTTGCGGTAACTCGGTTGGCAGCAAAGCTGCCGGCATCGCCGTCGGCGGCGTCGGTCAGCCGGACACCATCGAGATCGAGCGATTCGGCGATATAGCTGGTGCCATCGGGAATGGCGTCGCCGAGCCGCAGATTGGCAAGGCTGCCCGATCCGGTGGTGCGCGCGACGAGCTTGTAGGTAATCGTGGCGCCGGGGATCGCGGCGGTGCCGCCATATTGATCGGCGACCGTCGCTGATTTGACCACATCGACATTTGCTGCGCTGACCCGGAGGTAGCCGCTGGCGGTGCGGTCCGCGGTCGTCGCGCCGGTGATCGCGTCGCCGCCGCCGGTGCCGCGACCCGCAAAGCTCGTCCCCGCAGGGCCGGTGCCCGTCACGGCCTGCGCCTGCAATGATATGGCCGCGCGCGCTGCGTCGTTCAGACCAGCCGGGATGTTGGCAATCACGAACACCGTCGCCGAAGACTCAGGCGCGATCAGCGGATCATTGGTCCCGGCGACATAGGCGGCGTCCTTGGCCGGGTCGTAAAGCCCATCGCCGTCGCTGTCGATCGCGATGCGGGTGATCACAGGGGTAAAGCCATTGCCGCCGACCGCGCCATTGGCAGTCAGGCGGAAATTCTCTTCGCCATTGCCGGCATTGGTGACGCGGAAGGTCAGCACTTCGCCCTGCACGGCGGGGCGGGTCGCGACGTCGCCCGAATTGGCGCTGGCGGTCGTGCCGGTCGGATCATCGAAGCTCGCGGTCGCGGTATTGTTGATGACGACGCCGGCGCGCGTCAGTTCGGCGGAGGCCGGAACCGCAACGCTCAGCAGGCCAAGGCCCGATGTCGCCGCGAGCCCGATTCGGAGAGCGGGCCGGTTCAGGGTGGGGCACAAGGCCCGGTCGGGGTGGGTGCGCTTTGTCATGAGCGGCGCTGTGGCCCGCAATAGTTAAACGATTGGTTGGGGCGTCCCGCTTTGGCTGGGTAACCATACTAAGGGATGAGGGAATGTGGTTACGAACGTCCGCTAGAGGGATGACGCCGCAGGAATCGCAGTTATGCGAGCCTGCCGCCGCGTCCTGCGGGCCCGCGCCGATGGATCGTCGGCGATTCGGCACATCGTAAATGAGTGAGTAATCGGTCCCGTTTATCACGATTGCAGGAGACGATCGCTTGGCCGTTAACATTCTGATTGCTGATGACCACCCGATCTGCGCTGCCGCGCTGGGCATGGCGGCGCGTCAGGTCGTCGCCGACGCCCGGACCGACCATGTCGAAAGTCTGACGGCGGCACTCGAACTGGCGTCGCGCGCGCGCTTCGATCTGGTTCTGCTCGATCTGAAATTGCCCGATGCTCAAGGCTTTGCGGGATTGATTGCCGTGACGAAGGCGCAGCCGGGGGTGCCGGTTGCAATCGTCAGCAGCATCGACGCGCCGTCGACGATGCAGCAGGCGATGCGCCACGGCGCCAGCGGCTATATCGCCAAGAGCGCGCCGATGAGCGCCATGATTGCGGCGATTCGCGCGCTGCTTGCCGGTGGCCAGGTCTTTCCACCCGAAGCCTTTCAGGACCTGCCGCCTTCGCCCCTGCCCGATGCGGCGGCGCGAATCGGCGAATTGTCGGCGGCGCAACTGCGTGTGTTGCGCGCGGCCGCCAGCGGCAGCGCGAACAAGCAACTCGCCTATGAACTCGGTATCAGCGAACCGACCGTGAAGACGCATTTCGCGCAGATCTTCCGCAAGCTCGGCGTCACCAACCGGACGCAGGCGATTCTCGCGCTTCAGTCGCTCGACGTCGAAAGCTGATCGCGCAGCCGCCGCAGCGCGTCGCACGCCTGCTCGGCAATCCAGGCCAGCCGCAGCGGGGAAGGTGCCAGCGGATCGAGCTGCTCGATCGCGCTGCAGGCGCCCGCCAGCGCAACCGCGCCCACGCCCGATGCCGCGCCGCGCAAGGCATGCGCCTGCCGCGACGCGAGCCGCGGCTGCGAAGCCGCCATCGCGGACAGGATCGACTTCACGCGCGGCGGGATGTCCTGCAGCATAAGATCGATCAGCGTGCGAAGCGCGACGTCGCCCAGCGCCGCGCGCAGATCGGCAAGCTTTTCCTCGTCGAGAACGATATCGACCAAGGGCGGCCGTGCCGCTGGCACGAAGGTGGCGGGCGTCATGCCGGGACATCCCGGATCGCTGCTGGCGCAACCCGATCGGGACCAGGCGCGGTCCAGCGCGCGATCATTGCCGACAGGCTGGCCATGGTGACGGGCTTGGGAAGATGGTCCTGCATCCCGGCGTCGCGGCACTGGTCGATGTCGGTCGCATAGGCATTGGCGGTCAGCGCGACGATCGGCAGCCGGTCGGCGTCGATTCCGCTGGCGCGGATCGCGCGCGTCGCGTCAATCCCGTCGCAGACGGGCATCTGGATATCCATCAGCACCAGTTCATAGGGTGCGTCGCCGCGTGCCGCCGCGATCACGCGGTCGGCGGCCGCCTCGCCATCGGCGACGATGTCGGGGACGATGTCCATCTTCGCCAGCATCGCGCGGATCAACTGCTGGTTGACCGGATGATCCTCAGCCACCAGCACGCGTAAGCCTGCTGACGGTCGGGCTGTGGCCTGATTGGCGTCGGGCAGAGCGGGCGCGACGACATCATCCTCGCCTGCGACCAGCAGCGGAATGCAGAAGCGGACGGTCGTGCCGACGCCGGGTGTGCTGTCGAGCGCAATCGTGCCTGCCATCAGCCGGACCAGCTCGGCACTGATCGCCAGCCCAAGCCCCGACCCGCCATAGCGTCGCGCGGTGGTTTCGTCGGCCTGCACGAACTCGCCGAAAACGGCTTGCTGGTGATCGCGGTCGATACCGATGCCGGTATCGCTGACGGCAATCTGAAGCATGTCCTGATCGCCATCGGTCGCGATCGACACTGCAACCGAGATATCGCCCTCATCGGTGAATTTGACGGCATTGCCGATCAAGTTGAGGATCACCTGACGCAGCCGAAGGTCATCCCCCAGCACGGTCTGGGGCACGTCATCGGCAATCGAGGTGATGATCGTCAGCCCCTTTTGATCGACGAGCGGTTTCATCAGTGACGCGCAGTTGCGCAGCAATTGGCGGACGTCGACCGCGTGGCAGCCGATCATCATTTGCCCGACTTCAATCTTCGACAGATCGAGGATGTCGTTCAGGAGCCGCATCATCGCCGCGCCGGAATCGGCAATCATCTGCACCTTGCCGCGCTGCGCGTCGGTGAGCGGTTCCGCGAGCAGCAAGTCGGTAAAGCCGATCACCCCGTTCATCGGCGTGCGGATCTCATGGCTCATATTGGCAAGGAAGGTGCTTTTGGCCCGCGCGGCGGCCTCGGCATCGGCGCGCGCCTGGCGCAGCGCCGCTTCGCGCTCGTGGCGCTCGGTCACGTCGCGGACCGAATCCGAAATCTCGATGATCCGCCCGTCGGCGCCGCGGTGGAAGCGCGGTTTGGCCTCGAGCCAGCGGACCCGGCCGTCCTTGGCGCGAACGCGGTATTCGATCGTCATCCGGTCGCCGGATTTGCAGCTTTCGGCAAAAGCCTTGGCGACGCGTTGATGATCGTCGGGCAAGATGAATTCAAACGGGGTCCGACCGACGAGTTCCTCGGGACGAAAGCCGAGCATGTCCTCGACCGAGGGCGACATGTAGCGGAACCTGCCATCGACGCCATAGACCGAAATGACATCGCTCAGATTGCTCGCGAGCAGGCGATAGCGATGCTCGCTTTCGGTCAGCGCGAGCGCCGCCAGATGCTGGTCGGTGATGTCCTGGAACAGCCCGAAGATCGAGGTAACCTCGCCATTCGCATCGCGTGCACATTCGGCCTTGGCGAGCGTATGCCGGATCTTGCCGTCGGGGCGGCGGATGCGCAGCGTCAGTTCATAACCTTCGCCGGTGGCGATCGCATGGGCGACGCCGCGGCGCAGCATGTCGCGGTCGTCTTCATGATAAAGCGACAGGATAGCAGCGAAATCGGGCACATCGGTCGCCGGGGGCAGGCCGAGAATGCGATACACTTGGTCGGACCCGGTGATCCGCTGGGTCGCGACATCGAAGCGCCAGTGACCGACGCCGGCCATGGCCTCGGCAATGCCCATCAGCCGCCGCTGTTCATCAAAGGCGGCGCGCGCGCGGGCGAGATCGAGCTGGTCGACAATCAGCCGCCCAAGCGTCTGCAGAAAGCGCAATTCACCCGGACCCGGGCGACACCGCGGCGTGTTGTCGACGATGCACAAGATGCCGACTGGCTGGCCGTCCGCCGCGACCATCGCCGCACCGGAATAAAAGCGCACGCCGGGCGCGCCTTGCACGAGTGGTGCCGACGCAAAGCGGTCGTCGAGTGTCGCGTCCTCGACCACCATCATCGTGCCGGGGCCATCATGCAGGACATGTTCGCAAAAAATGAGTTCGTCGGGCGCGTCGGCAATGTCCATGCCGACACAGGCCTTCAGCCGCAGTCGATCCTGCTCGATCAGCGACACCATCGCGATCGGTACGCCGAAATGCTCGGCCGCGATTTCGGCAAAATAGCGCAGGTCGACGTCGGGCGCGGGTTCCGTCGGCACGGGTGCCGTCAAAACCCCTGGCGCCGCCCCGTTGCGTCGCTGCTCATCGTTGCTCGCCAACAAACCTGACTTCCCCACCCCGGTCCGGTCCGCTCTCCCAGCGCCGAACATTGCCGATATCTGCATCGGTCATGGTTAATTTTCTGACAGCCAAGCTGGCCGAGGTGGATCAATAAGGCGGAGGACGGGTTTGTTTAAGCACCATATTGCGATTGCGCGAGACGTCTTGCGCCCAAGAGCGCGCGCCGGGGCCGCTTGACGCCGCAGGTCCGTTGCATGCGCGACCGGCTGGATGGGCTAGAATGGCGGGAATCTTGGTCGGGACGACAGGATTCGAACCTGCGACCCCCACACCCCCAGTGTGATGCGCTACCAGGCTGCGCTACGTCCCGACCGAGGGGCTGGCGCATAAGCAGCTTGGCGCGCCGATGCAAGCGTTGATGCGGGCCGTTCAGCCCTGGGCGGCGGGTACGCTGAACACCGCGCTCGCGCGCGCGACCAGCCGTTCGGGCGTCGCGACTGCGCATTCGGCAAAAGCAAGACTGCGCCCGACCCGCACCGGCCGCGCGCGAAACTCGAGCCAGTCGCCGATCCGCGCGCTACCGATCAGGTCGACCGACAGATTGACAGTGACAATGCCGCTCAACCCCTCGGTCGCCAGCACGCAGGCGATGCCCATCGCATTGTCGGCAAGCGCGGCGACCAGCCCGCCGTGCGCCATGCCGCGCGCATTAGTGTGCGGGGTGGCGATTTCGAGCGCCAGCACGAACGCGTCGCCATCGCGCCTCGACCAGAGCGGCTCCCACGGATCGGTGAGCGGGCTTTGGCGGAAATGGCGTGCAAAGCCGGGTGGCGGCGCGAGGCTCACTACTCAACCCTCTTGAGACCGCGCATATCCGCTCCAATCATTGCGAAGTTGGATAACCCGTGATAGCGCGCCCCCCTTATAGGGCGCCCGAAGGTGCCGCCACCCTTTTCCAGCCCAGGACGTGCATGTTCGCTTCCCCAGCTTTTGCCCAGACCGCCGGCGGTGCCGTCGGCAGTGACGCGACCGCCCAGTTGATCGGCATTGCGCCGCTGTTTCTGGTCTTCATCGCATTCTACTTCCTGATGATCCGCCCTCAGCAGAAGCGGATGAAGGAGCTTCAGAACGCCGTGAACGCCGTCAAGAAGGGCGATGAGATTACCACGGCCGGCGGCATCATCGGCAAGGTGACCAAGGTCGACGAGCGCGTCGCCGAAGTCGAGATCGCCCAGGGCGTGCGCGTGCGCGTCGTCAAGTCGACGATCGCCGCGGTTGCGGCCACCGGCGCCGCCAAGCCCGCGAACGACTGAAGCCATGCTCGATTTCCCTCGCTGGAAAGTTGCGTCGATCATCGGCCTGCTTGTCGCGCTGATGCTGCTGTCGGTGCCGACCTTCCTGCCTGAAAAAATCACCGACAGCTGGGGCAGCTTCCCGCATCCGCGCGTCAATCTGGGGCTCGACCTCGCCGGTGGCAGTTATCTCCTGGTCGAGGCCGACGCCGATGAGCTGGTCAAGACGCGGATCGAGGCGATGCGCGAGCAGATCATCAACGAAATGCAGTCGGGCACGCCCAAGATCGACATCGGCGAAGTGTCGACTGACAATGGCCAGCTGAGCTTCCTGCTGCGCGACGTGACCCAGCTCGATGCGGCGCGCGAGCGGCTTAACCGGCTGACATCGGGCGTCGGGCTTACCGGGCAACGCGACTGGGACCTGACCTTCGTCGACGCGACCCGCGTGGTGATGAAGCCGACCCAGGCGGGCACCGACAAGGCAATCAACGATGCGATGAACACCGCGACCGATGTCGTGCGCGTCCGCATCGACAAGCTCGGCACGCGCGAACCGACCATCGTCCGCCAGGGCGCCAGCCGCATCGTTGTGCAGGTGCCGGGGCTAAAGGACCCGCAGGCGCTAAAGGATCTGCTCGGCAAGACGGCCAAGCTCGAATTCAAGATGGTCGAGAACATCCCCTATGTCGAAGGCGGCATCCTGCCGCCGGGGACGCAGGCGCTGCCCTATCCCGAAGGCGGGCAGGGCGCGAAAATCGTCGTCCAGCGCCGCGCGATCATCACCGGCGACCAGCTGCTCAGCGCGAAACAGGCGTATAAGCAGGAAGACAATTCGCCGATCGTCGAATTCGCTTTCAACGCCGATGGCGGGCGCAAGTTCGCCGAAGTGACGCAGGAAAATGTCGGGCGGCGCTTTGCGGTGGTGGTCGACGGCCAAGTGATCTCGGCACCCAACATCCAGTCGCCGATTCTGGGCGGCTCGGGCTATATCGAGGGGTCGTTCAGCGTCAAATCGGCCAACGAACTCGCGATTGCGCTCAGCTCGGGCAAGCTCCCGATCTCGCTGAAAGTGGTCGAGGAACGCACCGTCGGCCCCGAACTCGGCGCTGACTCGATCCGCGCCGGCATCACTGCATCGATCATCGCGACGGTGGCCGTGATCGTGTTCATGCTTGTGACTTATGGCCGCTTCGGCGTTTATGCGAACGTCGCCGTCGTCATCAACGTGCTGATTATCCTCGGCGTGCTTGCGGTCATCGGCGGCACGTTGACCTTGCCGGGCATCGCTGGCTTCGTGCTGACGATCGGCACCGCGGTCGACGCAAACGTGCTGATCAACGAGCGCATCCGCGAGGAACAGCGGCGCGGGCGCAGCGTGCTGCAGTCGGTCGAGCTCGGCTACAAGGAAGCGAGCCGCACGATCTTCGAAGCAAACGTCACGCACGCGATTTCGGGCGTGATCATGCTGCTGCTCGGCTCGGGGCCGGTGAAGGGCTTTGCGGTCGTGCTGCTGATCGGCATCGTTACCTCGGTGTTCACTGCCGTTGTCTTCACGCGCATGCTCGTCGTGCTGTGGCTGCGCCGCACGCGACCTGCGACACTCAATATCTGATCGGCTGATCCCATGCGGCTTTTGAAACTCGTCCCCGACAACACCAACATCGCCTTTGTCCGACTGCGTTACTGGGCGTTCGGGCTGACGACCCTGTTGTCGGTCGGTGCGATCGTTTGCGTGTTGCTGTTCCGGCTCAACCTCGGCGTCGATTTCGTCGGCGGGCTTACGATCGAGGAGAAATTCAGCAAATCGCCCGACATCGAAACGCTGCGCAAGACGGTGGACGACCTTGGCCTCGGCGAAGTACGACTCCAGCCCTATGGCGACGGCAAGACCGTGTCGATCCGCCTGCCCCCGCCCAAGAGCGACGATAAGGGCGCGACCGAGGCGGTGGTGAAGCGCGTGCAGGCGGCGATCACCGCCAAATTCCCCGACGCGCGCTTTTCGAAGCAGGATGCGGTGTCGGGCAAGGTTTCGAACGAGCTGATCTGGAAGGGCATTCTCGCCGTCATTCTCGCGGTGATCGGGATCGGCCTGTTTGCGATGCTGCGCTTCGAATGGCAGTTCGGCGTGTCGACCGTCGTCGCGATCGTCCACGACGTGCTGATGACGCTGGGATTTTTTGCGGTCAGCCAGTTCGAATTCGACCTGAACATCGTCGCGGCGGTGCTGACGATCATCGGCTATTCGATCAACGACAAGATCGTCATCGACGACCGTATCCGCGAAAATATGCGCCGCTATCGCAAAATGGACATGCGCGAAATCGTCGACCTGTCGGTCAATGAAACGCTGCCGCGTACGGTGATGACCTCGCTGACGATCCTGCTGGCGCTGATCGCGCTGCTGATCTTCGGCGGGCCAGTGCTGCGCGCCTTCACCGCCGCGATGATCCTAGGCGTCGTCGTCGGGACCTATTCGTCGATCTATGTGTCGTCGTCGTTGCTGATCACGCTAGGCCTGCGCGCCGAGCCAGTCGCGCCGCCGCCGGGCAAGGCATCGCCGATGGCAGGCGCCGAGCGGATCGGGCCGATCGACAAGTGACGCTCAGCAAATGAAGCTGGCGCGCGAGGCTGGCAGCGACGGCCCGCTGATCTCAGGGTTCGTGCGCGGTGGTTTCCGCGTGGACGACAATGTCTACACCGCGCTGCTGATCACGCCGCGGCGTGCCGATGGCTGGACGCCGCCGCCGGTCGAAGCGCTCGACGAAGCCGCGCTCGCGTCGCTGCTCGCACTTGATCCGGCGCCCGAGTTCATCCTGCTGGGCACCGGGGCGACGCTTCAACTGCCGCCGCGCGGACTGGTGGCGGCGCTGGAGGCGCGCGGGATCGGGCTCGAGCCGATGGACAGCCGTGCCGCCGCTCGCGCCTGGGCAGTGCTGCGCGGCGAAGGCCGATGGATCGCGGGCGCGCTCTATCCGCTTTAACCCCTCGACGGGCGCGTGGGCCGCGCTATGGTCGCGGCAAAACAGATGGGGAAGAGTGCCATGAAATCCGTCGCCCTGATCGCGCTTGCGGTCGCCGCCGTCGCCAGCCCGTCGCTTGCGCAGCAGGCACCGTCGCCCGCCGCTGCGCCCAACTATGCCCAGCCCGAGACGTGGCTGTGCCTGCCCGGTCGGGCCGATGCCTGTGCGGCCAATCAGGACGCGACGATTGTCGCCGCCAACGGCACGCAGACGGTCGAGGCGTTCAAGCCCGCCGCCGCGCCCAAGTTCGACTGTTTCTACGTCTATCCGACCGTGTCGCTCGACCCGACGCCCAACAGCGACATGAACGCGGGGCTCGAGGAGCGTACCGTCGCGACCTTCCAGGCGGCACGATTCGGCAAATATTGCCGCGTCTTCGCGCCGCTCTATCGCCAGATCACGCTCGGCGCGCTGCGTACCGTGATGGGTGGCGGCGCGCTCTCCGCCGATCGCGCGATGGCCTATGGCGATGTGAAGGCGGCGTGGAACCATTATCTCGCGACCGAGAACAAAGGACGCGGTGTGGTGCTGATCGGGCATAGTCAGGGATCGGGCATGCTCAAGGAGCTGATCGCGCAGGAAATCGACGGCAAGCCGGTGTCGAGGCAGATCATCTCGGCGATGCTGCTCGGCACCAATGTCGCGGTGCCGGCGGGCAAGACGGTGGGCGGCGACCTGAAGGCGTTTCCGCTCTGCACCGCCGCCACCCAGACCGGGTGCCTGATCACTTACGTCACTTTCCGCGCCGACGCGCCGCCGCCCGAAAACAGCCGCTTCGGCGTCGTGCCGCAGCCGGGGATGATCGCGGCCTGCACCAATCCGGCCGCGCTCGGCGGCGGCAAGGCTGTGACCAACAATTACCTCGGCACGCGCGGGGCGGGGCTCGGCAGCGGCATCCAGGCGCCGTGGGTGAAGGACGGCCCCGCCGTGGCGACCCCGTTCGTGAAGGCGCCGGGGCTGCTGAGCTCGGAATGCGTGCGCAACGGCAAGTTCAGCTATCTCGCCGTCACCGTCAACGCCGACCCCGCCGATCCGCGCACCGACACGATCGCGGGCGATGTCGTGATCCTCAACAAGATCCTCCCCGACTGGGGCCTGCACCTGATCGACATGCCGGTGGTGATGGGCAATCTGGTCGAGCTTGCGAATACGCAGGCGAAAGCCTGGGCGGCGAAGAAGCGGTGAGGGCGCGGCGCGTCTAACTTTTCGGAAACATGTCATTCCCGCGCAGGCGGGAATCCATAATGGCTGAAGTCACCCGCTAAGCCTTTGCGCGGCGACTATGGATCCCCGCCTGCGCGGGGATGACGTGCTGTCCCAGCGGCGGGTGCGCGTCAGCCGCCCGGCACCAGTTCCGCCGCGATCTTGCCCATCGCATGCTCGACCACGTCGAGCCGGTCCTCGCGGGTGTTGCCGACCCGCACGAAGACATAGGCGTGCGGCTTGCCGTCGCGGCCGGTGCCGCGAAACGTCAGCACATATTGGCCGAGATGGCCGTTCATCGAGGCAATCGCCGGGCCCTTGCCGTCGGCGGCAAAGCGGTTGAGCCAAGTCTGGCCGCCGTAGATCGCTTTCTTCGGCGACGGCGTCTTCATGAAGGCGAGCCAGTCGGGCCCGATCACTTGGCTCCCGTCGGCGCCCTTGCCGTCGAGCAGCAGCGCGCCGACCCTTGCGAAATCGGGCAGCGACAAATGGATCAGCGACCCGCCGATCTGCGTCCCCGCGCCGTCGAATTCGAGCACGACCCCCGCCGCGCCTGCCGGCGTGTAGAGCCGTTCGAAAGCGAAATCGCGATACGCCTTGGCACGCACCTTCGGATCGCGGCTGTCGGTCAGCGTGCGCGCGACGATTTCCGACAGGATGATCGTCGTCAGCGAGCTATATTCGAATTTTTCGCCGGGCTTGGCTTCAAGCGGCTGGCCGATCGCGCGCGCGGCCATGTTGTTGGTACCGCTGGCGAACAGCACCTGATTGGTGTCGCTGGCCTCGATCGGCTTGCCGACTTCGGTGTGCTTCAGTCCCGACGCCATCTGCAGCAACTGCCGCAGGGTGATCGCCGCGCGGGGATCGCCGGGCTTGCGCCATTCGGCAATCGGCGCAGGCGCGTCGAGTTGCAGCTTGCCGTCGCTCACCAGCTCGCCGACCAGCATCGCCGTCATCGTCTTTGCGGTCGACCAGCTGATGAAGCGATTCGCGTCGGAATAGCCGGGCGCATAGCGTTTCGCGATGACCTTGCCGTCCTCGATCAGGATTGCCGCGCGGGTGTCGCCCTGATCGGCGGCGAACAGCGGCGCCAGCACATCGTCGGGTGAAGCGGCAACCGGCGCGGCGCTGCCGATCAGCGTGAGCGCTGCGAGCGCGGGCAGGGCAAGCTTGCGTTGCATCGGCGGCAGGATAGAGTGCGCGCCCATGATGGCAAGACGGATCGGTATCGGCGCACTGCTGCTGGTGTTCGCAGGCTTGATTGCGGCGTGGCTCTATGCGCGCTCGATCACGCCGCAGATCGAACTCGGCGTCGGCTATGGCGCGCGCGTTGCCTGTGCGTGCCGCTACATCGGCAATCGCGACCTGAACAGCTGCTACAAGGATTTCGAGCCGGGCATGGAGTCGATCGGCCTCACCGACGATCCCGCCACCAAGACCGTCACCGCCTCGGTCCCGCTGCTGGCGTCGCGGTCGGTGCGGTTCGATCCGGTCCTTGGCTGCCAGCCCGAACCGTTCAAGGGCACGCCGCTCAAAGTGCCATAACCCGGGGGATGCGCCGATGGCCGGAATCGTACCCGGACGGATGACGGCTGACCACAGCGGCGACATCGTCGTGTTCGTGATCGGCATGCGCGTCAACCGGCTGTTGGCGGTCGGCAAGTGGTTGCCGGTGTTCCGGGCGATGGGGGCAATGCTCGGCGAGCTGCATCGCGACTCCGACAGCGGTTTTCTCGCCTATGAAATGTGCTGGAAATCGCCGCGCCAGCCAGTGCTGATCCAATATTGGCGCTCGTTCGACGCGCTGGAGCGCTATGCGACCGACACGGACAGGGCGCATCGCCCGGCATGGGCCGCCTTCACGCGGGCGGCGCGGGGCAACAATGCGGTCGGCATCTTCCACGAAACCTATGTCGTGCGCGGCGGTGCGAGCGAGACGCTGTATCAGGATCTGCCTGCCTTCGGGCTCGGCAAGGCCAAGGGGCTGGTATCCGCCACAGGCAATCGCGAAGCCGCGCGCAGCCGACTGGCACAAAGCTAGGCGAACGCCGCCTCGGCGCGTTCGGTCGCCATGATCCAGCCGCCGCCGAGCACGCGCTCACCCGCGTAGAGCACTGCCGCCTGCCCCGGCGCGACGCCATATTCGGGTGCGTCGAAGACCACGCGGTCGCCCTCGAGCCGTGCCGGAACGGGCTTGGCGAGACTGCGCACCTTGGCGGTCAGCGGCCCGGCATGATCGCCGCCGATCCAGTTGATGCTAGCGAGCCGCGCCGCGCCCACCGCCAGCGCGCGCTTGGGGCCGACCACGACACGCTGCGTCTCGGGCTCGAGCCGGATCACATAGAGCGGCTCGTCGACGATCTCGCCGCCCGCCTCGGCTTCGGGCCGCAGTTTCTTGACGAGGCGCGCATAGTCGCCGTCGGGGACGAAGCAGATGTCCTGACTGTCAGGCTTGGCCGCAACGCCGAGGCCTATTTCGGCGGCAAGTTCGCGCACCCGCGCCTTCGGCATCCCGCCGAGCGGAAAGCGCAGATAACCGAGTTGCTCAGGCGTGGTCGCAAACAGGAAATAGCTCTGGTCGCGGGCCGGGTCGACGGCGCGGTGCAGCTCAGCGCCGCCCGCGCCTTCGACCCGGCGGACATAATGGCCGGTCGCGAGGCAATCGGCACCAAGATCGCGCGCGAGCTTGAGCAGGTCGGTGAACTTCGGCCCCATGTTGCACTTGATGCACGGGATGGGGGTGCGCCCGGCCAGATATTCGTCGGCGAAATCGTCGATCACGGCTTCGCGAAACGCCGTCTCGTGATCGAAGACATAATGCGCGATGCCGAGCTTGTCGCACACGGCGCGGGCATCGCGAATGTCGCGCCCGGCGCAGCAGCTGCCGGCGCGTCCAACGGCTTCGCCGTGATCGTAAAGCTGAAGCGTGATGCCGATCGTCTCGGCGCCGGTGCGCGCCGCCAGCGCGGCGACCACCGACGAGTCGACGCCACCCGACATCGCAACGACAATGCGCCTTGCGGTCGGGTTGTCACCCAGCTGGAAATCGCCCTCGATCATGGCGGCGCAGATAGGGGGTGCGCCGCGCCGATGCAAAGCCGCGACGAAAATTGCGTGGTGCCGCCGCCCTTTACCGGACCTTCAGACCCGCGTCCCTATACGACTGGCTGATGATGAGTCTGTATTGGAAGTTGTTGTGAACCTTGGCTTTGGGCGCCTGCAATTCGATCCTTCGGGAACAGTGCAGCCGGTATCCTTCGCGGTGCTGATGGTCGGTGTCGCCGCGCGGCAGGCGACCAGCCCGACGGCGCGACTCGCCATGCGCCTCGATCGGCCGGCGTCGATCGAGCGGTCGCTGCTGCCGTGGCACGGGTCGTTCAACGCGGCGACCGCTGCCGCGCTCAGCAACTGGCAACGAGCATGAACATCCTGTTTACCCCGCCGTTTCAGTCCGTGTTCAAGTCCGGCTGCTATCGGTCGTTACTGCAATTTGAGAGCGCTTGCGCCAATCGAGGTTTGTAAATGATCGAGAACCAGAAGATCCGCCCGGCAAAGGTGATCGGGCCGCTCGGCGAACCGCTGACGCTCGAGTCGCTGCCGCCGCCGGAGACGACGCGGTGGGTCGTGCGTCGCAAGGCCGAAGTGGTCGCTGCCGTTAACGGCGGCCTGCTGAGCGTGGATGAAGTGTGCGCGCGCTATAACCTGACGCTGGAGGAATTCGCCGGCTGGCAGCGTGCGATCGATCGGTCGGGCATGCCCGGCCTGCGCGTCACGCGCATCCAGCATTATCGCTCGCTCTACGAACGCCAGCAGAAATACTGACCGGCGCCTGCAACGAATTAGCGGAACCAACCGGCCCTGCAGAGAGTCTCTCCATCATGCTCGACGATCGAGCACGATGGAGGATGATATGGTGGGCATTATTATTTGGCTGGTCGTCGGTGGCGTTGTCGGCTGGCTCGCAAGCATGGTGATGCGGACGGACGCGCAGCAGGGAATTGTCCTGAATGTTGTCGTCGGCATCATCGGATCGGTGATTGCGTCCTATCTGTTCGGTGGCGGCATCAACGAAGCGATTACTGTCACGACCTTTGTCTATTCGCTGATCGGTGCGATCATCCTGCTCGCGATCGTCAATCTGGTGCGGCGCGGCGCCGTGCGCTGAACTATTCGCCAGCGTCGGACGATTCAAAGGGGTTGCGCGGGTCATGCCGCGCGACCCCTTTTTCGTTCGTTTTCGATGCGATGATATGCTGGTACACCCTTGCAGCACGCGCCAAAAAGCGGCATGTGCGCCGCGCCGCCCAACGCCCCTTGAGGTTAGTGATTTATTTCGCTAATACAGCGATACAGTGTGGCATGAACAGCGCGGGCTGGGACGAAAGTGGCAGCAATGAATTATGAACCGGGGACGATCGGCAATGACGGGCGCCACGCGCTGCCTGACGATCATGTACGCCCGTCGCGCCGCGGCCTTTGGCTCGGTCTTGCCATCGCCGGCGTCGTCCTTGCCGCGCTGCTGAGCTTCTGGGCCTTCGGCAAGAAATCCGACGCGGCCACCGCCCAGGAAAGCAAGGCGCCGGCCAAACAGATTCCGACCGTGACCGTTGCCGTACCCGGGCGCCAGCTCGTCGACCGCACGATCAGCGCGACTGGGTCGATCGCGGCCAAGGTCGACATGCCGATCGGCGTGGCAGGCGAGGGCGGGCGTGTCACCGCCGTGCTCGTTCAGCCCGGCCAATGGGTCCGCGCCGGGCAAGTACTGGCGACGATCGACCGGTCGGTGCAAGTGGAGACGCAAGCCTCGCAGGCGGCCCAGATTGCGGTTGCGCAATCGGATGCGCGGCTCGCCCAGGCTGAGCTCGATCGTGCCAAGCAGCTCGTCGATCGCGGCTTCATATCAAAGGCCGACGTCGATCGCCGGACGGCAACGCGCGACGCGGCGCTCGCCCGCGTCAAGGTCGCGCAGGCGCAGCTTGAGGAAATCCGTGCGCGCAACGGCCGGTTGCTGATCCGCGCGCCGGCTGCGGGTCGCGTGCTGACCCGCAATGTCGAGCCCGGCCAGATTGTCGGCGCCGGGTCGGGCGTGTTGTTCCGGCTGGCCGCAGGCGGCGAGCTCGAATTGCGCGCGGCGCTGTCCGATGCCGATATGGTGCAGGTGCGGGTGGGCATTCCCGTGACGGTCACGCCCGTCGGCAACAGCCGCAGCTTTACCGGCCATGTCTGGCAGGTGTCGCCGGTGATCGACCCGCAGACCCGGCAGGGCACGGTTCGCGTCGCACTGCCCTTTGACGAGGCGCTGCGCCCCGGCGGCTTTGCGGCGGCGACGTTGACGAGCGGTGCGTCGCAATCGCCACTGCTGCCGCAATCGGCCGTGCAGAGCGACGCCAAGGGCAATTTCGTCTACATCGTCAACGCCAAGCAAGAGGTCATCCGCCAGCCGATCAAGGTCGGTCAGGTGTCCGATGCGGGTGTGGCGATTACCGAAGGCCTGTCGGGCAGCGAACAGGTGGTGGTGTCGGCAGGCGCCTTCCTCAATCCGGGGCAAAAAGTCATCCCGGTGCGGCAGCCGCGCAACGCGGGCTGAACCGAACGAACATTGGTGCGCTGGGTTTAGAGCGTCAGATAAGGGTGCAGGGTCATGGGTTTCCGTAACATCTCGGCGTGGTCGATCCGCAACCCGGTGCCCTCGATCGTGTTGTTTGTCGCGCTGCTGCTGGCGGGCATCGTCAGCTTCTCGCGGATGCAGATCAACAACAACCCCGACATCGATTTCCCGGCCGCATCGATCACGATCAACCAGCCGGGCGCGGCGCCGACCGAACTTGAAAAACAAGTGACCCAGCGCGTCGAATCGGCGGTCCGCAGCATTGCCGGCATCGACGAAGTCAATTCGAGCATCGGCGAAGGCTATAGCACGACGCGCGTGTCGTTCGCGATCGGCACCCCGATCGACCGCGCGGTCAATGACGTGCGCAACGCCATCTCGCAGATCCGCGGCGACTTGCCCGACGGCATCCTTGAGCCGCAGGTGCAGCGCATCGACATCGGCGACGACGGGCTGGCCTATGTCTCGGCCGAAGCGACCGACATGACGCTCGAGGAATTGAGCTGGTACGTCGATGACACCGTTGCCAAGCGCCTGCTCGGCAATCCGGGCACCGCGAGCGTCAGCCGGGACGGCGGCGTCAACCGTGAAATCCGCGTGATCCTCGATCCGGTCAAGCTGCAGGGCTTCGGCATCACCGCCGCGCAGGTCAACCAGCAGCTGCGCCAGACCAATCTGAACGCCGCCGGTGGCCGCGCCGAAGTGGCGGGGTCGGAGCAGTCAGTGCGCGTGCTTGGCAATGCCCGCACGGCCTTCCAGCTTGGCGAAACCGACATTTCGATCGGTGGCGGCCGCACCGTCAAGCTGTCCGACCTTGCCCAGGTCAAGGACGCCTATGCCGAACAGCGGTCGATCGCGCTGATGAACGGCCATCCCGTGGTCGCCTTCGGCATCAGCCGTGCCAAGGGCGCATCGGACGTGACCGTTTACGATGCGATGCAAAAGACACTGCGGCAGCTCGAAAAGGAAAACCCCAAGGTTCACTTCACCGAGCTGTTCACCAGCGTCAATTACACCAAGAGCCAATATCATTCGGCGATCGAAGCGATGATCGAAGGCGCGGTGCTCGCCGTCATCGTCGTGTTCATCTTCCTGCGTGACTGGCGCGCGACGATCATCTCGGCGATCGCGATTCCGCTGTCGGCGATCCCGGCGTTCTTCTTCATGGATTTGATGGGCTTCACGCTCAACTTCCTCAGCCTGCTCGCGCTCAGCCTCGTCGCGGGCGTGCTGGTCGACGATGCGATCGTGGAAATCGAAAACATCGTGCGCCACATGCGCATGGGCAAATCGGCCTATCAGGCGTCGATCGACGCCGCCGACGAAATCGGGCTGGCGGTGCTCGCGACGACGATGGCGATTGTCGCGGTGTTCCTGCCGGTCGGGTTGATGCCGGGGATTTCGGGCCAGTTCTTCAAGAATTTTGGTTTGACCGTGGTGGTCGCGGTGCTGCTCAGTCTGGGGGTTGCGCGGCTGATCACGCCGATGATCGCGGCCTATTTCCTGAAGGCCAAGGGCCATGCCACGCACGGCGAAGGCTGGATCATGGACCGGTACATGGATACGCTGCGCTGGTCGCTGCGGCACCGGTGGATGACGGTCGGCATCGGCGGCTTGGCGTTCCTTGCGACGATTGCGACCTTCGGCGGCATTCCCGGCGTGCTCAAGCCCATCTCGCTCGCCTTCCAGCCCGAACTTAACCAGGACTTCAGCCAGGTGCGCATCCAGATGGCGCCCGGAACCACGCTCGATCAGACCAAGGCCGTGGCAGATCGGGTGACCGCCATCATCAAATCGGCGCCTGAAGTCGAAACCGCCTTTACCGACGTGAATGTCGGCAGTGCTGGCGTTTTCATCACGCTCAAGAAGGACCGCAAGCGCACCTCGAGCGAGTTCGAGCGCGGCCTGGCACCGCAGCTCAACGAAATTCCGGACGCGCGCGTCAATTTCCAGGCGCAGGGCGGCGGCGGCGGATCGGGTCGGGCGATCACGGTCACGATCGGCGGCAGCGACCCTGCGCAGCTGAACGACGTCGCCAACCGTCTCGTCGATCAGATGGCGACGCTGCCCGAACTGCGCGCGCCACGCGTCGTCGGCGACCTGCAGCGGCCCGAAATCACGATCACGCCGCGCATGGACCTTGCTGCCAATCTCGGCGTGACCACGGCGGCGATCAGCCAGTCGATCCGTATCGCGACGCTGGGCGATATCGACCAGAATGCCGCCAAATTCTCGCTGTCCGACCGCCAGATCCCGATCCGCGTCGCGCTGTCGGAGGATTCGCGCAAGAACCTGTCGACGATCGAGAATATGGCCGTGCCGACCATCAACGGCGGTTCGGTGCCGCTCAAGGTCGTCGCCGACATCGGCTTCGGCGCTGGCCCCACGCTCATCCAGCGCACCAATCTGACGCGGCGGATCAGCATCGGCGCCGACCTCGCGCCCGGCAAGGTGACGGGCGATGCGCAGCCCAAGATCCAGCAGTTGCCGGCGCTCAAGAACCTGCCGACCGGGGTGCGCCAGCTGACGCTGGGTCAAGACAAATGGCTCGGCGAATTGCTTGTCAACTTCATCATTGCCGTGGTGTCGGGCGTGCTGCTCGTCTTCGCGGTGCTGGTGCTGCTCTACAAGCGGCTGATGCCGCCGCTTGTGAACATGGGCTCGCTGATCCTCGCCCCGCTCGGCTCGGCGATTGCGCTGCGCATTACCGGTGACGCGGTGTCGATGCCGGTGTTCATCGGCCTGCTCATGCTGCTCGGCATCGTGGCCAAGAATTCGATCCTGCTCGTCGATTTCGCGCTCGAGGAAATGGCCAAGGGCATCGACAAGACCACGGCGGTGCTCGACGCCGGGCACAAGCGCGCACAGCCGATCGTGATGACCACCGTGGCGATGGTCGCGGGCATGGTGCCGGTCGCGCTGTCGCTGACCGGCGACGGCAGCTGGCGGGCGCCGATGGGCGTGACGGTGATCGGCGGCCTTATCCTGTCGACCTTGCTGACTTTGGTGATCGTGCCGGCGACCTTCTCGCTCGCGGTCGGGATCGAGGAATGGATCGGCTCGCGGCTCGGCAAGCGGCTCCTTACCTATCGTCCGGGCGACGATGGCCGGCCGGTGATCGACCATGTCGGTGGCCCCGACAAGATCGGCTTCCGCCCCGGCGATGGAGCCGTGCAACCCGCCGAGTGAGCGCGGCGCGCAATCGCCGCTTGAACAAAAGCCGGCTTCGGGGCTTGTTCAGCCGATGATGTCGCGCACCGCCGACCGGCTTGCCCCTCCCGCCGCGCTGGTGCGTATGCGCCTGATCGCGACCGGGCTGCTGGTGGTGATGGCGGGGGTGTTCGTCGCGACGCGCTGGATCGGCCCGGTGCACCCGGCAATCGGCTATCTGCGCGCTTTTGCCGAGGCCGCGATGGTCGGGGGGCTGGCCGACTGGTTCGCGGTGACCGCGCTGTTCCGCCACCCGCTCGGCCTCCCGATCCCGCACACCGCGATCGTGCCGCGGAACAAGAACCGGATTGGTGATGCGCTCGCCAATTTCCTGCGCGACAATTTTCTGGTGCCGGGAGTCGTGGCGCGGCGGATGCGGCGGCTCGATGTCGCGGCGTCGGCGGGGCGCTGGCTCGCCGAGCCCGCCAATCGCGCCGGGCGTCTCGGTCACGGCGCCGCGCGGCTGTTCGGCGATCTGCTCGAAGCCTTCGACCAGCAGCGCCTCGGCGGTATGGTCAAGACGACGATCGGCAACCGGCTGCGCGCGCTCGACATCGCGCCGTTGCTGGGGCAGGCGCTGGCAGCGGCGATTGCCGACGACCGCCACGTGCCGCTGCTCAACGGCATGATCCGCTGGGGCGGCCAGATGCTGCGCGCGAACGAAGCCAATATCCGCGCGATGGTGCACGACCGGTCGGGGTCGCTGATGCGCTGGACCGGGCTCGACGAAACCGTCGCCAACAAGATCATCGACGGGCTCAACCAGATGCTCGGCGAAGTCGATAGCGACACCGAGCATCCGCTGCGCGCCAAGGCCGAGGAGGGCCTTGTCCAGCTCGCTGCCGATCTCCAGAACGATCCCGCGATCCGCGCGCGCGTCGAGGTGCTCAAGCTCGAAGTGATCGATAATCCGGCGATGCAGCGCTGGCTCGACGGGCTGTGGGAATCGGCGCGTCATTCGCTGCTGCGCTACGCCCGCGAACCCGATGCCCAGCGCGGCGGCGGGCTGGCCGAGGCGATGCAGCAGCTTGGCCATACACTCCAGCAGGACGCGGCCCTGCGCGCGACGATCAACCGCTTCGTCCGCCGCGCCGCCGTCGGTACTGCCGCCGATTATGGCTCGGGCATCGTCCGGCTGGTGTCGGAGACGATCCGCAGCTGGGACGCGCGCACCATCTCACGCCGTCTGGAAAATGCGGTCGGCCGCGACCTGCAGTATATCCGGGTCAATGGCACGGTCGTCGGCGGGCTGGTCGGCGTGGGACTGCACGCGATCGACACGTTGTTCTGACCAGCTCAGCGCCAGTCGAACCGTTCCCAGCCGCGCGCCTCGGCCAGCCGCACCAGCGCGGGATCGGGATTGATCACAAAACCCTCGTCTGCCCAGTCGAGGCTCGGCGCGTCGGAGATATGGTCCGAATAAAAGCGGATGTGCGCGTCGGCGCGGGCAATGCCTTCGCGCGCCAGCCACGCCTGCAGGTGATCGAGCTTCGCCGCGCCATAGCAATTGTCGCCGGCGAGGCGATGCCGCACGCGCCCGCGCGCATCGCGTTGCGCCTCGGTCGCGACCACCGCGTCGGCGCCGACCAGCCGGGCGATCGCCTCCGCATAGAAACGGTGCGAGGCAGTCGCGATGACGATCCGGTAGCCTGCGGCTCGGTCCGCCGCGATGCGTTCGAGCGCCGCGGCAAACAGCCCGCGCCGATGCTCGCGTCGTGCAAAGCTTTCGGCTGCGCGCGCGATCCGTGCCGGCGCGACGCGCCCGCCGATCAGCAGCCGGTGCGTCGCCTGCTTCAATTGCACGCGATCAATCAGCTTCAGCGGATGTCCGGCCGCAAGCGCCCCCGCCACCGGCAGCAGCCCCAAGCGCCACGGCGCCTGCCGCTGCGCATAATGGATCAGAAAGCGCGTCCACGTCGGCCGACGCGTGATCGTCTTGTCCATGTCATAGATGGCGAGCCGCTGCATGCGACGCTTACTGGCCGCTATCTGCTTGCCGATCCAGCCCGATTGCCGCAAGGAAGGCCGCGATGAGCGCCAAGGCCGATTTTCATCAGGAAACCATCGGCGACGCCGTGACGCTGCGCTTCACGGGAAGCCTGTCGCTGGCGACGCTGGGCGATTTTCCGGAACGGCTGCGCGCTTTCGATGGGCGGATCGACCGGCTCGACCTCAGCGGTATCCAGCGAATCGACACCGTCGGGGCGTGGCTCGTCCACCGTTTTGCCGCCGAACATCACGCGCAGATCGAAGGGCTGAGCCCCGAAGCCGCGCATCTACTCGATCAGGTCGCCGCCGCCGACCAGCATGTCGAAATGCGGCCCGAGCGCCCGCACACGATCGTTCGCATGGTGGCTGAAATCGGCGCGGCGACGATATCGGCGCTGTCGACGCTGTACGGCCTGCTCGGGTTCTTCGGCGCGACCGCGATCGCGCTTGGCTCGGTGATCCGCCACCCCTCGCGTTTCCGTTTCAACGCGACCGTGCACCGGTTCGAAGTGGTCGGCGTGTCGGCGCTCGGCATCATCGGGCTGATGAGCTTCCTGATCGGCATCGTCATCGCCCAGCAGGGCTCGGTCCAGCTGCGCCAGTTCGGCGCCGAGGTTTTCACGATCAACCTTGTCGGGCGGATCACGCTGCGCGAACTCGGCGTGCTGATGACCGCGATCATGGTCGCGGGGCGTTCGGGATCGGCCTTTGCTGCGCAGCTCGGCACGATGAAGTTGACCGAGGAAATCGACGCGATGCGCACGATCGGCGTGTCACCGATGGAAGCGCTGGTGCTGCCGCGCGTGCTGGCGGCGGTGTTGATGATGCCGTTGCTCGGCTTTTATGCGTCGGCCTGGGCGATCTTCGGCGGCGGGCTGCTGTGCTGGGGCGCGCTCGACATCCCGCCGGTTACCTTCATCCAGCGGCTGCGCGAAGTCGTGCCGATCACCGACCTGTATGTCGGTCTGGTCAAGGCGCCGGTATTCGGCGCGATCATTGCGATTGCCGGCTGCTTTCAGGGAATGCAGGTCGAATCCGACGCCGAGCAGGTCGGCAGCCGGACGACTTCGGCCGTGGTGCAGGCGATCTTTCTCGTGATCGTGCTCGACGCCTTTTTCGCGGTGTTCTTCACCTGGATCGGCTGGATCTGATGGTTGAATCAGTCATACGGGTCCGCGGGCTGAGCACCAGCTTCGGTGCGCAGATCGTGCACGAAAATCTCGATCTCGACGTGCGGCGCGGCGAGATTTTGGGCGTCGTCGGCGGATCGGGCACCGGCAAGTCGGTGCTGATGCGTTCGATCATCGGCTTGCAGACGCCGGATGCGGGCGATGTCAGCGTCTTCGGCGAATCGACCATCGGTCGCGAGGAAACCGAGACCGAGGCGATCCGCCGCCGCTGGGGCGTGTTGTTTCAGGGCGGCGCGCTGTTTTCCACGCTGACGGTGGCTGAAAATGTGCAGGTGCCGCTGCGCGAATTCTATCCCGGGATCAACCAGGGCCTGCTCGACGAAATTGCCGCCTACAAGGTGGTGATGACCGGCCTGCCGGTCGATGCCGGTCCCAAGTATCCCTCGGAACTGTCGGGCGGCATGAAGAAGCGCGCGGGCCTCGCACGCGCGCTCGCGCTCGATCCCGAGCTGCTGTTCCTTGACGAGCCGACCGCCGGGCTCGACCCGATTGGCGCGGCGGCGTTCGACGAACTCACGCGTTCGCTCCAGCGCACGCTGGGATTGACCGTGTTCCTGATCACGCACGACCTCGACACGCTCTATGCGATCTGCGACCGGGTGGCGGTGCTGGCCGACAAACATGTGATCGCGGTCGGCACGATCGACGAACTGCTCGCGCTGGACCATCCGTGGATCCAGGAATATTTCAACGGACCGCGCGGGCGTGCCGCGATCGCGACGGTCGAAACTGCCGACCGCCGCGCCGCTGCCGAGGCCAATCGAGGGACCAGCGACTGATGGAAACGCGTTCCAACCACGTCTTTGTCGGTGCCGTCGTCCTCGTCCTGCTGGCGATGGTCGCGCTGTTCCTGATCTGGCTTGCCCGCCTCAACGGCAGCCAGGCGAAGGAATATGACATCTTCTTCAAGCAGTCGGTCAACGGCCTGAACAAGGGGTCCGAAGTCGGCTATTCGGGCGTTCCATCGGGGCAGGTGACGCAGATCGCGCTGTTCAAGGACGATCCGCAATTCGTGCGCGTGCGCATTCGCGTCGAGCCCGACACGCCAGTGCTTGAGGGCACCACTGCCTATGTGCAGGGCAGCTTCACGGGCACAAGCACGGTCCAGCTCGACGGTGCCGTCAAGGGCGCGCCGCCGATCGTCTGTCCGGCGGTCAATCCGCAGCAATCCTGCCCGTACGGCGTGCCGGTGATCCCGACGCGGCAGGGCGGGCTCGGGGCTTTGCTCAGTTCCGCGCCGGAACTGCTGCAGCGGCTGTCAACTTTGACGGCCAAGGTGACCGAGCTGCTCAACGATCGCAACAGCAAGTCGCTTGCCAACATCCTCGCCAACACCGACCGGCTGACGCGCGCGCTCGCCGACCAGTCGCCCGATATCGGCAAGACGCTCGCCGAGACGCGCACGACGCTGCAGAAGGTCGGCGCCGCTGCCGATCAGATTGGCGCGCTCGCCGACAAGACGGGCGGCGCCGTTGACGATCTCAAGCCCGCTGCCGCCAAGCTCAGCAAGGCCCTCGACGCCGCGCAGCACAGCCTCGAGACGATCGACACGCTTGTCGCCGATGCGAAGCCGGGCGTGCAGGCGTTCAGCAAGCAGACCGTGCCCGAGATCGGCCAGCTCGTTCGCGATTTGCGCGTCATGTCGGCAGCGCTGACCAATGTCGCCGAGAAGATCGATCAGGGTGGCGCTGGCGCGCTGCTCGGCCAGCCCGCCCTTCCCGATTACAAGCCCAAGAAATGAGGCCCGCGATGCTCCGATCCCCGACGCACCGTCGCTTGAAGCGCTTGCCCCTCCTGCTCGCCTTCTTGCCGCTGGGTGCGTGCATCAGCCTCGTCGGCAAGCCTCCCGCGATGCTGCTCACGCTGGCGTCGAGCGCCGCGCCAGCCGTCGGCACCACGCTCGATTCCAAAACGGCCAGGACAATCACCGTCCTGGTGCCGGTGGTGCCTGCCGCAATCGCCGGGCCGCGCGTGCCCGTCATCACCGGTGCGACCTCGATCGCTTATGTGAAGGGTGCGGTCTGGTCCGAGCCACCGGCGCGGCTGTTCGCCCGGCTGATGGCGGACACGGTCGCGGCCAAGACCGGGCGCGTCGTGCTGTCGAACCAGCAGAGCTTTGCCGATCCCGGCGCGCGGCTGGCGGGCGAATTGCGGCTGTTCGGCGTCGATGCCGATCGCAATCAGGCCGTCGTCTCCTTCGAAGCCACGCTGGTCCGCGACGGCCAGAAGACGTTCGAGAAGCGCCGGTTCGAAGCGCGTGAGCCCGTCAGCGCGATCACCCCCGAAGGCGCGGGTGCTGCACTCAACCGCGCCGCCAATCGGGTCGCGGCAGAAGTGGCCGATTGGGTCGGCGCTTAAGACGTCACCCGCCGCACCGGGACCGGCAAATTGCACAGATCGGCGGCGTTGGCCGGCACCGTGAAAAACGGCGGCTGGCGGTTGGCCTTGCTTTCCAGATAGGCCGCAAAATCGCCGCTTCCGGGCACCAGATAATCCCAGCGCGGCCGCTCGCCCGCCGGCAGGTCGGCGGCGATCCGCACCTTGGCGATCGGCACATGCTGCCTGGGGTCCTCATAAAGCCCAAGCCCGCCGCCGGTGCCACGCGGCAGCGCTGACAGCGCCGCCATCCCGTCGATCACGCGCCCGACCACGGCAATGTTGCGGTCGAGATGGCGCGGGGCATGGCCGATGACGGTGTAGAGATCGGTGCCGCTGCCGGTGCTCGGCGCCAGATCGCGTGCCACGCCGACCGCGCCATAGCAATGCGGCAGCCATTGCTGCCGACCGTCGCTCGCAACTGCCCAGCCATCACCACTAAAACCGGCCGTTCGGGCATAGGCATCGCGATAGGGATTGCGAACTAGCTTCTGGCCCCGAGCGGGCCACTCATATTCGGCCGGCGGATTGGCGACGATGCCGGGCGGCGGCGCTTTTTTCTCGGTCGCGTCGCCCCACTGCGTCACATAATTGTCCTGCACGCGATAGACGGTCGCATCGTCCCACCAGCCGCTGCGCGCGATCGTGCGGATGTTGGCGGTGTGAACCGGGGTCACGCGGCTTGCGAGCCAGATCGTCACCCGGCGGCCATCGGGGAAGTCGATCAGCAACAGGTCTTCGGGCGCAATCTCCGCCCAGGCGCTGTCGGGTGCGGCCTTCAATATGTCGGCAGTACCGGGTTTGGGCTTGGGCTTGGGCGCCTCGGCGGCGGCGAACAGCAGCGGGAGGGCAAGGGCGAGCGAGGCAAGACGGATCATCGCACCACCATGCCATGCGCGCGCGGCTTGCGGAAGCCGGTGCGCCCCGCTACGGCTCGCGGCCTTGCCAAGCATGCGGAGCGGTGGCCGAGTGGTCGAAGGCGCTCGCCTGGAAAGTGAGTATACGTCAAAAGCGTATCGAGGGTTCGAATCCCTCCCGCTCCGCCATTCACATCAAACCGTGATTTCGTCGAAGAGGCCGCGCTGGCCCTCATCGGAGCGCCACACCTTGGCACCGTTGCGGCCAAGCGCGGTCAGCAGCGCGCCAAACGGGATGTTCTTGCCAAACCCTTTGTCGGCAGCCTGTTTGGCGTCGACCGGTACCAGCGAGTGCTGCAGCCGGGCCATCTTCTCGACGCCGTGTTCGCGCAACGTCGCGTTCAGGCTGGCATGGTGGCCGACCTTGTAGACGATCGTGCGTGCGATCAGATCGGGTCCGGTCACCTTGCCGTCCGGCAAGTCCCAGGTCAGCGGCAGCCACGACAACCAGTTGCCGACCTGCGCATCGGCGGCAAACAGCAGCACATCGCCTCCCGGCTCGAGCTCGATTGCGAGCACCAGGCTGCTATTGTTGACGGCACGATCGAGCAGCAGCGCTAAGCTCTCGCTGTCGTTGAGCCAGTCATTGTCGATGCGCCGCCAGCCATGCTCCTCGGCGAGATAGGTCTTGGCGAGGAAGGCGTTCTCACCGATCTTGTCGAGCGGAATGGTGAAGCGCGGTGCGAAGGGTCGGTCGGATATGCCGCCCAGGTCGGAAACATGCGCCATCGCCTGCAGGCTATAGGTTTCCGGGGTGGATTTGCTGGGGTCCATCTTGCGCAGCGCTTTTTCTTCGCGCGGCGGCCCGAGGACGAAGATGCGGGCCGAACTGCCCGGAATCGCGATTGGACCCTCACCGGGATTGCGAAATTCGGGATGGGCGGCCAGCTTGGCCGCGTTGCGCATGGCATCGGCTGTCCCGCCCTTCCCCGCAACCCCGAGAAAGGCCGTCAGCGCTTCGATATTGCCGACCGCAAGGCCCGCGTCGCGCATCGCCGCTTGCCGCATTCGCACGGCGGTTTCGGCCGTGGCAAAGGCCGATTTCAGCCGCTTGGCGTCCGTGTCGGCCGGATTCTCGGTCCAGGCGAACCAGACTTTGTCGACGGTGATCTGATCCCATGCCGCTTTCGCTTGCACGAAGCCCGATACGTGATCCCAATGCGCATGCGTCACCACCAGCAGATCGAGCGGCGCGCCGCCGAGCGTCGTCTTCAGATGGTCGACGACTTCGGTCATCTTGTCCTTGGCGGCAGGGACGCCGAGGATCAGGCCGCAGTCGAACAGGATGCGGTAAGGTGCCGCGCCGTCGCGCATGATCTGGAGCAGCAGGCAATCGCCGAGCCCGTGGCGATACATGCGGATCGTCGCGCGCGCCGGGGCGGCATTGGCGTTGGGTGTGGCGGGATTGTTTGCAGCGGGCATCGGATCACTCGTCAGCAAGAGCATGAAGCATGGCGAACGGTTCGCCGACCGATGGCGCGTCGCTATCGAAATAGACCGCGCGCAGCCCGGTTGGCGGTGCCAATCGGAATGCTCGCTGCGCGGCCAGGCGGTGCGCACTGGTGATGCGCTTGCGGATCACATAGTCGAGCTTACCGGTTTCGCGATCGAGGATGATCGTGCTGCCGCCGCGGAACGGCTTTCTATCGTCGCCGCTGTCGGGATACCAGCTTTGCGTCACTTCGATGATGACGCTCGACCGGATGCTGCCGTCCGGGCTGACGCGGCGCAAGGTGCGCACCGAATGAACTTCAGGCCCGCGCAGCGTGCCGGCAATCTCGGCGGCTGAACCATCATCGGCATTGTCCGGCAACGCCAGCGACAATGCGCCGGCGGCGCGCCGGATGCCGAATACTTCGAGATTTTCGTCGCTCACCGCGTCCGAGGTCAGCCACTTGTGAAAGATCGCCGCATTGCTGCGGGAGCGCTTGTCGATTTCAGCGCGGCTTTCGTCCTTCAGGGCATCAAGCTTCATATTACGGAGCACTTGCTCAAAACGCGGTGCCCTTTCGGGGAAATCGGGCCCCTCCCATGCCAGGGCATCGGGCGATACGCTCCGCACGCCATAGGGGACGATCCCGCGCGCCCTGAACGCAGCGGCCAAAGCTACGCGATAGCCGTGCGGGTCTTCGGGAACGAGATCGCGGTCGGCGGTGATTACGGCGCGCAGATATTCGCCGAAATCGATGTCGAACGGCGGGCAATAATCGAGCGCGCGAATCAGGATGTTGAGGAACTGCCCGGCGACCGTGCAGGCCAGGTCGCCGAGCGCCTTGACCAGCACCGGCGGCAAATCGCCCGCAGGCGCAATGCCGCTGCCGCCGGTTGCAAGGCGGAAAACCTTGCGGGCGCGCATCTCATAAACCTGGAGATAGGCGTCGAACACCGCCGCAACCAAAACTGCGCCGCGCGGGTGCGGCTCGGTCGCGTTGCTATAGTCGTTCACATCGGCGCGGCGCCGCTGCCAGGTTCCGGCGTCGTCGTAGAAGCCGATGTAATCGCGTAGCGCCCCGCGTCCGCCGGTACTGCGACCGAATTGGCTGGCAATTTCGCCGAGCCGGTTCCGCGTCAGCAGATCGCCGCGCGTCGCCGCAATTTCGGCCGCAACTGCGTCGGGCAGCGTAAAGTGCAGGAACAGCGCGATCATGTCCGCGAAAGCTTCGTGGAAAGCGAGGCAGTCGGGATTGGTCGCCTCGACATAGCGCCGGTGAAGGCCGTCGAGCAGCGCGTGCGCGGTTTCGTGCGCGATCACATCGTGCGACAGCGCCGCAAACACGATCGGGCGAACGGTGCCTTCGGCATCGCCCGCTTCGCGCCCGTTGAAATAGCCGAGCAGCAGCGCCTTTTTGTCCGGGCTGTAATAGGCATTGGCAGCGCGCACCCCATGCGGATAAATTCGCAGCCGCTGAACAAATTCCGATCTCAGCGTCCTGCCGCTTTCGTCCTTGATGAAGCGCGGCGCCCAGAGCGCGCGGCGGCCCAGCGCCCGTTCAAACACCTCGATCGCGCGGGATGCGACCGCATATGCCATTTGCTGGTGGAAGCGGGGATCGGTTTCGGTTGCCGGCAGACCGGCGTCGTGGGTCAGAAACGGGTGGTCGAGATCGACTGGCGCATAAGCAGCGTTGCTCGCCGGATCGATATCGACGACCTCGACATATTCGCCGATCGGCCCGGGCTGGAGCTTTTCCCAAGGCACTTCGATGATGGTCTCGGCGCGGTCGTAAGTGGCGAGGTCTGCGCCGAGCGTGGGGTCGGACGCATAGATCCGCAGTCGGCGCGTGCGCGGTGCGGGGATGGCCGGACCGGCGAGCGCTGCCTTGAGCAGATCGTCCTGATTCAAGCCACCGACATTGGGACCGGGTTCGTTCGATATGTCCAACGGTCAACTCCTTCGATGGGGAGACACGCAACAGGACGATGGCAACTGACAGGCGTTATCGAAATTCGGCAGTCATTCGCACCTGCCGAATTGGTAATTGGCGTAGCATAACATTCGGATGTCGCGCCAACAATTCCGTTGTACAATCAATAATCGCAAAGCATCCGAATTGGACCGTTGGATGTTTGGCGATCTGCCTATCGGCGAGGCGCGACGAGATGCAATGGCGCGTGCCGTTCCGCGACATTGATCATGATAAGGTTCAGCCCATCGTCGGAATGACGAAGGCATTGCTGCCGTCGGGGGTGCCGTCGGGCCAGCGCTGGGTGATCGTCTTGATCTTGGTCCAGAACTTCACGCCTTCGGGGCCGTGCTGGTTGGTGTCGCCAAAGGCGCTGCGCTTCCACCCGCCGAAAGTGTGATAGGCGACCGGCACCGGGATTGGCACGTTGATGCCGACCATCCCGACGTTGACGCGCGCCGCGAATTCGCGCGCGGCGTGGCCGTTGCGCGTGAAGATCGCGACGCCATTGCCATACTGGTGCTGGCTGGGCAGCGCGAGCGCTTCCTCGAAATCCTCCGCGCGCACGATCTGGAGGACGGGGCCAAAGATTTCCTCGCGATAGCTCTCCATGTCGGGCTTGACGTGGTCGAACAGCGACGGGCCGATGAAGAAGCCTTCCTCATGCCCCTGCAGCGTGAAGCCGCGCCCGTCGACCACCAGTTCGGCGCCTTCATCGACGCCTTTCTGAATCCAGCCTTCGACGCGCGCTTTGTGCGCGGCATTCACGACCGGGCCGTAATCGGCGTCTTTGTCGCTCGACACGCCGATCCGCAGCTTGGCGATGGCGGGGAGCAGCTTTTCGCGCAGCCGCTCGGCCGTCTCCGCGCCGACCGGCACCACCACCGGCAGCGCCATGCAGCGCTCGCCCGCCGAGCCGAACGCCGCGCCGGCCAGGTCATTCACCACCTGGTCGAGATCGGCGTCGGGCATGACGATGCCGTGGTTCTTGGCCCCGCCCATCGCCTGCACGCGCTTGCCCGCCGCGACGCCGCGCCGATAGACATAATGCGCAATGTCGGACGATCCGACGAAGCTCACTGCGCTGATCGCGGGATGGTCGAGGATCGCATCGACCATTTCCTTGTCGCCGTGGACGACCTGCAGGATGCCCTCGGGCGCGCCCGCCTCGCGCATCAGTTCCGCCAGCCGCACCGGCACCGACGGGTCGCGCTCGCTCGGTTTCAGGATGAAGGCGTTGCCGCAGGCGATCGCCACGCCGAACATCCACATCGGGATCATCGCCGGGAAGTTGAACGGCGTGATCCCCGCGCCGATGCCGAGCGGCAGCCGCATCGAATAGACGTCGATGCCAGGCCCCGCGCCCTGGGTATATTCGCCCTTCATCGCGTGCGGGATGCCGCAGGCGAATTCGATCACGTCGAGCCCGCGCTGCACGTCGCCGCGCGCGTCCGCCACGACCTTGCCATGCTCCGACGACAGCAGTTGCGCGAGTTCGTCGATATGGGCTTCGACCAGCCGCTTGAATTCGAACATCACGCGCGCGCGGCGCTGCGGGTTGGTCGCGGCCCAGCCGGGTTGCGCGGCTTGAGCTGCCGCCACAGCGCGGTCGAGATCGGTGGCGGTGCCGAGCACCACCTGCGCCTGCACGCGACCCGAATTGGGATCGAACACATCCGCCATCCGAGGTGCGCCCGCGCCGGCCATGGTTCCGGCACTGGCGGCGGCAATATGGTGATCGATGAGGCGCATAGATCGGATCCTGTTGGTTGTGCGGGCTCTATGCCGCCGCAAGCGGCTGCAAACAATGGCTAGCTGCATAACGCTCGGCAAGCGTGGCGGTCCGCCGCGGCCATTCGCTAATAGGTTGCGCCGTTGGCGGACCGACCGTTGCCAAGCCCCAGACCATTTCGCCCGTAACGCCATTGCCACTTGAAATGTCGCAACCTTATTGATACCGGTGTCAACGAAGCCACGAGCGATGCTTAGTCGCCGGCAAGGGGAGGGATTTCTGATGGTCACCAAGGCATCCAAGCTTTTTCTGTCATGCTCGACGCTCAGCCTCGTGCTCGGCGGCACGGCTTTCGCTGCGCCCGCCGCTGCGCAGCAAACGCCCGCGACCGCCAAAATGAGCGCGATCACAGTGACCGAGCCGGCCGGGTCGCCGGCTGCGCAAGACGCTGCCCCCGCTGCTGACGAAAAAGCCGGCACTGACGTCGTTGTCACCGGTTTCCGCAAATCGCTCGCCGATGCGCTCGACCAGAAACGCGCGTCGAACCAGATCATCGATGCGATCACCGCCGAAGACATCGCCAATTTCCCCGACGCGAACCTCGCCGAATCGATTCAGCGCCTGCCAGGCGTGTCGATCGACCGCGACAATGGCGAAGGTCGCACCATCACCGTGCGCGGCCTCGGCGGCGACTTCCAGCAGGTGCGGCTGAACGGCGCCGATGCGCTCAGCATTTCGGGTGGCAACCAGTCCGACTCGGGCGCCAACCGCTCGCGCGGGTTCGACTTCAACACCTTTGCGTCGGAATTGTTCGGCGGCATCACCGTCACCAAGTCGACGGCGGCATCGAACGACGAAGGCTCGCTCGGCGCGATCATCGATCTCAACACCGGGCGTCCGCTCGCCAGCAAGAAGAACCGTTATGCGCTGGGCGCCGAAGCCGAATATCGCGAGAATGGCGCGACCTTCAATCCGCGCATCACCGCGCTGGTTTCGCAGCACATCACCGACAATTTCGGGATCCTCGGCACGTTCGCCTATCAGAGCCAGAACCAGCAGATCGATGCCTATCGCCGCAATCCGGGACAGTTCGAATATACTTATCGCAATTCGCAGCTAAACGGCATTACGCCGGCCACCTATGGCTTTGCGCTGCCGTCGAACCAGGGCACGGGCATTCTCTATGGGTCTGACCCGGCGGCCTATGCGCTGGTCACGCCAACCACGATCATCCCCGCGCTGCCCTCGATCACGCGGCAGGAATTGTTCTACGAACGCATCGGCGCGACCGTGACTGCGCAGTGGCGGCCGACCGACCATACCGAGATCACGCTCGACGGCGTCTATTCGAGCTATCGGCAAAACTCGACGGTCAGCGGCATCACGACGATCGGCCTCAACCGCAACGGCACCAATGCGCGGGCCCAGCTGACCGGGACGGCGGGGCTGCGCGCGGTCGGCACGGCGAACGGCAATGCCGACCGCGTGGCACTTTACGCAAATTGCGTGCCGTCGGCGCTGCTCGATTGCAATGGCGAAGCAGCGGGAACCGGGGTGGGGGCGACGCCGCTCGCCGGTTATCTCAACAGCCTCAACCCGAACAACCTCAACCCGTTCGATTATTACAATAACCCGCTTTCGCCGGGCTTCGTTCCCACGGCCAACCAGACCGGCTTCTATAACCAGCTGATCGGTCGCCCGAGCACAGTGATCCGCGCCGCCAATGTCAATGCAGCGGGGCAGGCGGACTATCTGGTGCTCGACCGGCTCGACTGGCGCAGCTTTGCCGACTCGCAGTTCGGCAACACCGAGTTCAAACAGGCGACGATCAATGTGAAGCATGACTTCACGCCCAACCTGCATTTCGAATATACCGGCGGCTATTCCGAAACGCAGTTCAATGGTCGCGGTTTTCTGACCGAATTCAACGCGATTGACCAGAACGGCTTCACCTATGACGAGCGCAACGGCGGTCAGGTGCCGATCTTCAATCCCGGCTTCGACGTCGCCAATCCGGCGAACTGGAATCTCGTCAAAGGCCTGTCGACGATCCGTGCCTTTTCGGACGATGTCCGCAATACCTTCGCCGTCAATCGCGGCAGCTTGGCCTGGAAGGCCAATGACGAGCTGACGTTCTCGGCTGGTCTGACGTGGAAGCGGTTCACCTACTCAAGCACGTCGGGCCGCAACAATACCACGGTCGAGGCGATTAACCCGACTCTTGCCGAAGCCCGTATCGGATCGCTCACGGATCTGGGACGCACGGTTGGCTTCGGTCAAGGGCTGACCCTGCAGGCGGGGACGCCGACCAGCTTTTTCGTGCCCGATCTCAACCGGTTCATCAATGCGTTCGGCATCGACTGCAATTGTGTAAACCGTTACTCCGATTATCGCCTGACAGTAGATGGCCGCAACGGCAATCAGGTGACCGAGCGCGATCTGTCGGGATTCGTGCAAGTCGACTGGAATACCGAGCTGTTCGGGCATGCTTTCCGCGGCAATGCCGGCGTGCGTGTGGCCAATACGCAGGTGGCCGCGACGGGATCGGTTGGCGGCGCCGGCAACGGCGGGGTCGGCGTGGTTGTCACCGCACGCAACGAATATACCGACGTGCTGCCGTCGGTGAACATGGTATGGACGATCTCGCGCAACTTCCTGTTCCGCTTTGCCGCGTCGAAGGTCATGGCGCGGCCGCAGCTCGCGTCGTTGACTCCGGGGACCACGGCCTTCCCGACCGGATTGCCGACCAACGGCTCGGCACCGTCGATCACCGTCGGCAATCCCTATCTCCAGCCTTTCCGGGCGACCAATTTCGACATCAGCTTCGAACGCTATTTCGGCAAGAACGGCCTGATCTCGATCGCCTTCTTCCTGAAGGATCTCGCCAATTTCCCGCAGCAGACGGCGGGCGAAGTGCCGCTGTCATCGGTCTATGATCCCGCGACATATCAATTGGTGCTCGGGACGATCACCAGCCCGACCCTGCTCGCCTATACTCAGGCGAACGGCGTCTATGCCGTGCGCCAGTTCAACGATGCGCCGGGCGGTGTGATCAAGGGCTTCGAACTCAACGTCCAGTCGAACTTCAGCTTCCTGCCCGCGCCGTGGGACAATTTCGGCGTGACCGCCAACTACACCCATATCGAATCGCGGTTGAGCTATTTGACTGGGACGGCGCTGTCGACGACGCAGACGGGCACGGCGGCGACGGCAGTCAACACCTATGCCAGCGCGCCGTTCCTCAACACCTCGCCCGACGCGTTCAACGCGACGCTCTATTATGAAGACAAGAAGTTTTCGATCCGCTTCTCGGGCGCCTATCGCACGCGCTATGTCAACCGCTTCCCGCTCTCGACCGGCACCTGCAGCGTCGGCCTGACGACCAACGCCGGCGGCCCCTGCAACTCGCCGATCGTTGCAGATTTTGGCTATCGAGAGTCGACGTTCAATCTCGACTTCGCGTCGAGCTATGCGCTCACGCCTTGGGCGCGGGTTTCGCTCGAGGCGCGCAACCTGACCAACACGACGCAGTGGAACACGATGTACGCGGCCAACCCGCTCAGCTCGGTCGCCGCCAGCACCGGGCGGATCGTAACGGCCGGGATCCGCGTCGTCTTCTAAGCCAGCGACGCGCCGGAAAGGGACCGTAAATGCACGACCTTTCCCGGCGCGATCTGGTGATGGCGGGGGGCGCGGCGGCAGCGATGGGGGTCGCTGCCGCCGCTGCCCCGATTGCGCCGCCCGCGCGCGGCTGGGCCCGGGCGGCGTGGATCAGGCGGATGCTGCAGCCTCCCCGCTTCGCCGCGCGGCAATTCGACATCACGGCATTCGGCGCACGGGGTGATGGCGTCACGCTGAATACCCCAGCGATCGCCCGCGCCATCACCGCCTGCTCAGCCGCAGGCGGGGGCCGCGTGTTGGTGCCGGCGGGGCGTTTCCTGACCGGCGCGGTCGAGCTCAAATCGGGCGTCGAGCTGCATCTGGCGCGCGGGTCGACGCTCGCGTTCAGCACCAACCCCGCCGACTATCCGCTCGTCCCGACGCGGTGGGAGGGGATCGAGCTGATCAATTATTCGCCGCTCGTCTATGCCTACAAGGCGCGCGACATCGGCATCACTGGCGAAGGCACGCTCGACGGCCAGGCGAGCGCGCAGCATTGGTGGTCGTGGAAAGGACCGTGGGGCGGCACCGTCGATCACGGCTGGCGCGAGGGCATGGCCGATCAACGCCCGGCCCGCGCGCGGCTGTTCGAGATGGCCGAGCGGCGCGTGCCGGTCGAAAAACGCGTGTTCGGCGACGGCAGCTTCCTGCGGCCATCATTCGTCCAGCCCTATCTGTGCGACAATGTCCTGATCGAAGGCGTGAAACTGCGCGGCGCACCCTTCTGGCAGCTGCATCCGGTGCTGTGCCGCAACGTCATCGTGCGCGGCGTCGATGTGATGGGGCACGGGCCGAACAACGACGGCTGCGATCCCGAATCGGTGGCGATGATGCTGATCGAGGAGTGCCGCTTCGATACCGGCGACGATTGCATCGCGATCAATTCGGGCCGCAACGAGGACGGGCGCCGGATCGGCGTGGCCGCCGAGGACATCGTCATCCGCCGCTGCCGGATGAAGGAAGGGCATGGCGGCGTCACCGTCGGCTCGCAGATTTCGGGCGGCGCGCGGCGGGTGTTCGTCGAGCAGTGCGATATGGACAGCCCCGATCTGTGGCACGCGATCCGCTTCAAGAACAACGCGTTGCGCGGCGGGCTGCTCGAACATTTCCGTTACCGCGACATCCGCGTCGGCACCGTCGGCCGATCGGTGATCGCGTGCGATTTCAATTATGAGGAAGGCGCACAAGGCCGCTTCACGCCGGTGCTGCGCGATATCCTCGTCGAACGGATGGCGGTCGCGCAGGCCCGCTGCGTGCTCGACAGCCAGGGCCTGCCCAACGCGCCGGTCGGCGACATCACCTTGCGCGACTGCCGCTTCGACGGCGTCACCTCGCCGAGCATCATCCGCCATACCGCGCGCGTTCAGCTCGACCATGTTCTGGTCAATGGCCGCCGCGTCGCCAATCTCGCCTGAGGAATTGCCCGTGATCCGCTCTGCCCTGACCGCCGCACTGCTGCTCGCCGCCGCTCCCGCCGCTGCCGAACAGCTTGCCTTTCCGGGCGCCGAGGGAGCCGGGCGGTTCGCGCTCGGCGGGCGCGGCGGCAAGGTGCTGACCGTCACCACGCTTGCCGACAGCGGTCCCGGCAGCCTGCGCGCGGCCGTCGAAGCCAAGGGCCCGCGCATCATCGTGTTCGCGCTGTCGGGGACGATCAAGCTCGCCAAGCCGCTGCGCATCCGCGAGGGGCGCGCGACGATCGCGGGACAGAGCGCGCCCGGCGATGGCATCACGCTGCGCGACTACCCGCTCGAGGTCGCCGCCGACGATGTCGTCATCCGCTATATCCGCTCGCGGCTGGGCGATGAATCGAAGACCGAGAGCGACGCGATCTGGATTTTCCGGGGGCGGCGGATCATCCTCGATCACGTCTCGGCGAGCTGGTCGGTCGACGAGACGCTGTCGGCGTCGGCCAATTATACACAGCCGAACGAGGGCTGGTTCGACCTGACCGTGCAATGGTCGATCATCGCCAACTCGCTCACCAAATCGCTGCATGCCAAGGGCGAGCATGGCTATGGCAGCCTGATCCGTGGCGGGCGTGGATCGAAGGCGAGCTGGCACCATAATCTCTGGGCAAATCATTCGGCGCGGATGCCACGGCCGGGCAATTATTCGGGGCCGGAGGTCGATCCGGTGGGCGCCTTCTTCGATTTCCGGTCGAATGTCTTCTACAATTGGGGCGGCGGCCATTCGGGCTACAATGCCGACAAGGCGACGCTGTCGCGCTATAATTTCATCGACAATGCCTATGTCGCCGGGCCGCAATCGAAGAAGCTGGTGGCGTTCGAGGAATCGGACACGCTCGCCAAGGCCTATTTCGCGGGCAACAGCATGAATGGCGTGATCCCTGCCGATCCGTGGAGTCTGGTCGCGGGCATCAGCCCCGATGGCTATCGGCTGGCCGCGCCGGTCGATGTCGCCCCGGTCGCTGCCGATCCCGCGCCGAGCGCCTATGCGCGCGTGCTGGCAGGCGCAGGGGCGTCGAAAGTGCGCGACGCCGTCGACCTCGCGGTGGTGGCCGGCGTGCGGGACAAGACGGGCCACCAGATCGACAGCCAGACCGAGATGGGCGGCTGGCCCGAACTCAAATCGCTCGCCGCGCCCAAGGACAGCGACGGCGACGGCATGCCCGATGCGTGGGAAAAGTCGCACGGCCTGAACCCGACGAAGGACGATAGCGCCGGGGTGGGCAAGGACGGCTATACTCATGTCGAAGCGTATCTAAACGGGCTCGTGCCGCTGCCGCCCTCAACGCAATAACAGCGGGCGCATTTCCGGCACGGCCTGCGCAAGCTGCCGCGTGACCATCGTCGCGAAATAATCCGCGCCGGTGCGCCCCAAATGGGTGCGATCGAACACGGGCTTGAACGCTGACAGCGGGCTTTCGTCGACTTCGGTCGATCCGGCCGCCGGGGGCGCGGCGTCCTTCGGGATCTCGGCAAGCCGATCGGCTTCGGCTTCGCCCATGGCCTGCACTGCTGCGCTGCTCTCCGCGTTCAAATCGACGAGTAGCGCGCCGGCTTCCTTGGCCACCCGGCGGACCGCATCGGCCCACGGCGCCAGATCATTGTCGAGCGTGCCGCCCTTGAAGCTGCGCCGCGTAAGCGGCGTCACAAGGATCGGGATCGCGCCAACCGCGCGTGCCTCGGCAACATAACGTCGCAGGTTGGCGGGGAATTCGGTCACAAGGTCAGTCGAGCGCCCGGGCTTGCCCGGTTGGTCGTTGTGGCCGAACTGGATCAGTACCCAGATGTTTTTGTAGCCCGCCACCTTCATCTCGCCGAGCGCGACGGCCCAGGATCCTTCGGCGCGGTAGCTGCCCGAGCTGCGCCCCCCGCGCGCGAGGTTGAGGCACGCCGCGAACGAAGTGACATGCTCGCCGCAGAAACTCGATCCCCAGCCGCCTTTCACCGCGACCGTCGAATCGCCGACGAGAATGATCTTCGACGGCGCGATGGGCTTGACTGGCGGGGGCAGCGGTGCGGCGGCTACCTGAGCGGCGGCGAGAAGCGGCAGGATCATGGTCAAAGCGCCTTGTAAGTAAAATCCCGAAACCGCGCGCTGCCTCGGCCCGCTGCGTAAAGCCCCGGCCGCAGCATCAGGAAGCCGCCGCGCACATTGTGGTGATAGCCCGACACTTCCATGCCCCGATCGAACCGCGTCCAGCTCCGCCCGCCGTCGCCGCTCGTGTCGTAAGTGACGATATGGCGGTCGTTGGTCACGCGGATGCGCATCGCCAACCCATGCGGATTGGCGGGGCGCCCGCGCTCCAGCCCATATTGGTGCGTGACGAAGCGCTTCGCATCGAACCCCAGCCCGCAATAGAGCTTGTCGTCGTAGAAGAGCACCAGCCCCGCCGTCGTGCCGGGATCGATCTCGACCGAACATTCGAAGCGATAGGCGGTGTCGGCGGCGATCGTCAGCAGCGGCGACGAGTCGACCGGCGCGGTCCCCTTGGCGGCCAGCGTCAGCACGCCGTTGGCCGCGCTCACCCGCGCCGCCTCGGTCGGGCTGGGCCTGAAAAAGCTCCAGCGTGTGCCGAGCGCGAGGGTATCGAAGCGATCCGACAGCGCCATGCCGTGCGGCACGGCTTGCCCGCCCTTGGGCTTGGCGAGCGGGCGCGACAGGTCGCCGCCGGTCATGCGCGGCCAGCCGTCCCTGGTCCACGTCACCGGATCGAGCAGCATCTGCCGCCCGAGCGTCCAATAGCCATTCTCAAAGCCGTGATAGAGCGCCCACCAGTCGCCCGCCGGCCCTTCGACCAGCGAGGCATGGCCGCGCGACCACCAGCGCTCGGCGGTGTCGCGGGTGCGGACGAGTGGATTGTGGGGGCAATTCTCCCACGGGCCGTGGATCGATTTCGACCGTGCGGCGATCACCATATGCCCGGTGGGTGGCCCGGCGGTGCCGCCCACGGCCGTGATCAGGTAGAACCACTCGCCGCGCCGCGCGAGCTTGGGGCCTTCGGGGGAGAAGCCTTCAACCACCCAGTCGGCGGGATAGCGCCAAGGATCATAGACATGCTCGACCGCGCCGACGGTGGCGAGGCCGTCGTCGGTAAGCCGCACCCGGTCGCCGCCCGACAGGAACAGCCAGCGCGACCCATCCTCGCCGACGACATGGCAGGGATCGATGTGGCGCGGCAGCTTGAGGTCGATGGGGTCGCTCCATGGCCCTTCGATCTTGTCGGCATGGATCACGAAGATCGAGTTGGGTGACGCCTTGACAGGGATGTAGAGGAAATAGCGGCCCTTGTGCTTTTCGAGGCTGACCGCCCAGACGCTGCCGATGTTGCGGGTGAGGGCAGGGCCGATCGGTTGCCAGCTCACCAGGTCACGCGAATGCCAGATGATACAGCCGGGATAGCTGTCGAAGCTCGAGAAGGTCGCGTAATAATCCTGCCCGTCCTTCAGGATCGCCGGGTCGGGGTGGTCGCCCGCGAGCACCGGATTGAGGAACTGGCCATTGCCGAGATCGGGGACGCGCTGGTTGTCGAGGCCACGGCGCGGCGGCGGCGTAGCGGCAGTGATCAGTGCCGCGCCCCCTGCAGCCAGCAGCGCCTCGCGGCGGGACAGCGTCATGCGCGCCGCCCGATATCGTCGCCGCGCATCCGGCCGTCGACCAGCATCGCCTGATGGAAGCGGACGAGCGCGGCGCCGCGCTTGCCGCGCGCGCCGTCCTCGATCGCGAGCGCGAACAGCATCTCGGCCGTGCGGGTCGCGGGCTCGGCGGCGATCCGCGCGAGATCGGTGTCGAACGGCGCGAAATAGGCTGGGACGCCTTGCCATTCGGCCATCCGCGCGCGTGCTTCGTCGATCGACCAGCGATGGACATGAATGCCGATATCGGCGCGCGCGCGGGCAATGCGGAACAGCCGCCAGTGGAGATAGCCGAGCATCGCGCGCGGATCATCGGCCCAGGCGCCCGCCTGCGCGACCAGCCGTTCGATGTGGATGCTCCAGCCCTCGGCGAAGCCCGGTGCGTAGGCGAGGCGGAGCTTGTGCGGGCGGGCGGCGGCCTCGATCGGGAGCTGGACCATATGGCCGGGCAGCAGTTCGTGCGCGACAACGCTCGGCAGCGAGCAGCGCGGGCGATCGGCTATGCGCGCGAGATCGACGACATAGGCGCCGGGGCGTCCCGGCAGCGGCAGGCGGCGGGTGCCGACCTTGCCCGCCGCCTGCTCCTCGGCCGATCCGCGTGAGGCGACGACGTCGCGGCAATAGCCGGGCACGGGGCCGATCAGCGCGGGCAGCATCGCGCGCAACCGGTCGAGCGTGCCGTTCATCGCGGCGACGGCGGCGTCGCGACCGGCATCGCTGTCGGCGAATTGCCCTTCGGCCTCACGCCAGAACTGGGCGAAGCGGGCGCCGGGAGTCGCGCCGCCGATGCCGATCGCGTCGAAAAGTCGCAGCGCGGCGCGGGTGGCGGTATGCTGTTCGCGGATCAGTCGCCGCTCGATTGCCGCTGTGCCGCGATGCGTGCCAAACAGGCGCTGAAGCCGAAGGTCAAAGCTCGGGTTGCCTGCAAGCGCGATGTCAGCCTCGAGTCCGGCGCGCGCGGTGATGAGGTCGAGCGCGGCGACCGGCGGGAAGTCGCGCGGGTCGAAGCCGTCGAGCATGGCCAGCGCTTTCGCGGGATCGCGCTCCGCGGCAGCCGCGTCGAGTGCCGCCGATAGGGTTATGGCGGCCTCCGCGCGCGCGGCGAGCGCCAGCACTGCGCCGCCGATGATGACTGCCCGCCGCGTCACGCTCATGGTCTCGCGGCCGACAGCGGGACGGCGTTGTTGAGCCACGTGACTTCCGCACGCTGATCGACTTGCCCGATCCGGACCTCGATAGCCGCCGGGTCGAATCCCTTCGGCACGGTCAGCTTCACCACTTTCGTTCTGGGCTGGAGATCGGTCGGCGCGGGTAGCGGCGGGATCGGCACCTGCGCGATGATGCCGTCGCCGTCATGCGTCAGCCACGCCATGCCCGGCGAGGTCGGCTGCGCGCCGAGGCTGTGCACGGTCAGCGTTAGCGTGCGTCCGGTCAGCTTGAGGTCGTCGGCCCCGATGCCGAGGTCGGGGCGCTGCTCGACCGGTTCGCCGGGGGTGACGAGTTCGAAGTCGAACGTCGATGACCCCGGCGGCAGGAACAGCACGGTCGGCGTGCTGCGGTCCAGCGTCAGGTCGGTCTTGCCGTCCGCAGCGGTCATCCGCCAGCGCCCTGCCGTGACGTTCCACGTCGTCATCGTCGCGCGCTGCGGCTGGCCGGTGGTGTTGTAGGCGATCACCCGGAACTTCCCCGGCGTCGCATTGGGCAGCAGGATCGCGACCTTCTCCGCCGCCGCGTCATCCGCGAAGCGCCAGCTGACGGTATTGCCCGGCCAGGTCTGATTGCGCCGCAGCGCGATGCCGCCCAGCCGCTCGCGCTGAAGCCATTGCGTGTCCATCTCGACGCGGTCGGACCACCAATGGCCTTCGGTCAGCATGTCGAGCCGCGCGGCCTTTTCGGCCAAGGCATCGGCATGGAGATCGGCAATCGCCTCAAGATCGCCGCTTGCCTGCCAGCGCGCGAAACGGCTCGCCGGGTCATCGCCCTTGCGCGCGGTCTTGGCGAGCAGGGCCGCGCCATCGGGGAGCGCCGCAAAGCCATTTTCGTTGAACTCGCCGAGCGCGGCGGCACTCCGCGCGATCCGGCTGGCGATCGGGCGAAGGTAGCGCGCGTCGCCGGTGAAGCGCCACGCCGCCCAGGCCGATTGCAGCGGGGTGTTCACGCCGCCGCCGTCGCCCGCGCGCTCAGCATCGCTGCGCCAATTGATCTCGTTGGGGTAGCTCCACACGCCGTCGGCGCCCGCCTTGCCATGCGCCATCCAGCCATCGACCACGCCCGTCACCAGATCGCGGGCGGTGCGATTGCCATTGTAGAACCCGATCAGCACCGGCGCGTGCATCACCGTGAAGCTATAGGGTTTCTGCCATTCCCACGCGCCCTCGCGGTACATTTTGCGCGCGCCGTACCAGTTGCTGGCGAAGTGCAGATGCCCTGCGGGGTTCTTCAGGATCACATTCGAGAGCGCCCGCGTGGTCGCCATCAGCCGCTCGACCGCGCGCGGCTCGCCCCAGTTGAGGTAGAGCCGCTCGGCGTCCGAATTGAGCCCTTCCTCATAGGCATGGAGTTCGTCGGTGGTGATCGCGCCGAGGCCGTTCACTACCATGCCGTTCTTGTATGCCGCATCCGACAGCGCGCGCAGCGAGGCGTTGATCTTGTCGGGTGCGACCCCCATCAGCGCGAGGCCGGGCCATTGCTGCGTGAGGTCGGTATCGTCCGAAATCCCGCCACCGAAATCGCCGTACGAGACCTGGCGATTGTCGATCCACCATTCGACGAAGCGGCGGGTGATCTTCAGATCTTCGAGTTGCAGGAAGGCCCAGCGCGGCACCCCCGGCGGCGCGCTCGGCACCGGGGCCTTGGGCATGTTTTCGGGGCGATAGTTGATGTCGGCCCAATAGGCGCGGGCGCGAACGTTGTCGGGATCGATGCGGAGCAGATCGGAAATGTCCGCGAACAGGCGCGCATAGAGCGCCTGTCGCTTCGAGGCGGTGTGCTCCTCGACAAGGAAGCCCCAATTGTCCTTCACCTGATTGAAGCGGTCGGCGATGTGCTCCTTGAGCGCCTCGGCGCGGGGCTTGAAGATCAGGCGGAGGCGGGTGCCGTTGAGCGCCTCGGCATCGACATCGGCCGCGCCCGAGGCGATGGTCAGGTACAGGCTGTCGTCGGGAAGAATGCGGTCGCGCAAATCGAGCCAGAGCGTGTGCGCTTCGCCCGGACGAACGCTGACCGACACATCGATCATGTCGCGCGCGGGCCAGAGCGGGTCCTTGACGCGGATGTTGAGCGGGATGAGGCCGTCCTTGCCCGGCGTCGCCTTGAGCGCGGGCAGATCGATCGCAATGCCGTCGAGGCCGTCGTGGAGGTTCTGCCAGCCATAATCGAAGGCGCGCGCGATCGGGCGGTCGGGATAGGCGTCGCCCAGGCTTGCCGGGATCAGGATATGGACCAGCGGCAGCCCCTTGGCGCGTGCCTCGGCCTTGCCGCCGGTATTGGCCCCCGCGCCGACGGCTGCGCGAATGCCCGAACTCGGCAGCGCGACGACGGTCGCGCGCTCGTCGGGCGCGTAACGGCCGGCGATGAAGGCGTTCAATCGGTCGAGCGCAGCAACCTTGGTCGAGGCGCTGCTGTCGACCGTGAAGGAGAGCTTGAAACTGCCCTCGGGCTCGGCGCCGGGATGGACGTCATAGGCCCAGATTTCCTGGATCGGCTGCTCCTGCATCGTATTCACGAAGCTGAGCGTGCCGCCGGCTTGTGGCGCGATGCTGTCGACCGATCGGACCACGCCCGGCGGTCGGGTGGCTAGGGCCTGTCCGTTGCCCAGCAGCGTGCCGTAAGCCGCCCCGCGCATCTCGACGCGGTTGACGCGCTCGCTTGTTGGTATCGTCAGGTCGTACCGCTTGCCGCCCTCGACATAGGTGTTCCAGTCGGGCAACTCGAAATAATCGCTCCGACCGGCCAAGCGCGAGCGATTATAGACGCCGGGCCAGGTCGTCTCGGCGATGCCGTCGACGCCTTTCCACATCCATTGCTTCAGGTCGCGCGCGTCGGCGAATTCGACCTTGCGGATCACTGTTACGGGGGCATCGAGCAGCGGCGGCGAGGCGCGGTCCCACCCGTAGCGGTGCAGCCATGCCCCCCAGCGCGCGGCGGCATCGGCGGCAGGGGCGGGGCCGGGCTCCTGCCTGGCGGCGAGCCTTGCGATATCGCTTGCGGCGAGTGCATGGTCATAGACGCGAATCTCGTCGAGATCGCTGCCGCGCATGAAATTATAGCGACTCTGCACCTGATGCGGCGACATCACCCGCCCGGCGAGCCCGAACTGGTCGAGGCCGCTGTCGAGATCGGCCTTTTGCAGCTTGCGCGCGACTTCGCGGCCATCGACGTAGAGCCGCACGCCCTCCGCTTCGTCCCACGCGAAGGTGATGTGCTTCCATGCATCGGCGGCAGGCACCGCATCGATCCGCCACGATACCCGCACCCGCGACAGGTTGGCGTCGGTGACGAAGGCGTCGAAGCCGTGGCCGTTCCAGTCGATCCGCAGGAACGCCATATCCCAGCTCGAATGATCGGCGAAGCCGACGCGGAAGATCGCGAACGGCGCTTCGCCCAATGGGTCGCGCGGCCGCCAGAAGAAGGACAGCGTGCCCCGCGTCGCGCGGATATTGCCCGGCGCCTTCCACGCGACATAGCCCTCATCCGCCCAGCGCGCCGCGCCGCCGATCGCGCCGTCGGGCACCACCTCGACGCCGCTGCGGAAATTGGGCACCGGATCGCCCTGCGCGACATCGGCGTCGAGCGACTTGTCCGCCGACACCTGGAACAGCAGCCCCGTCGGCTCGGCCAGCGCCGCTGCCGGGAGCAGCGCCAGCCCCAGCGCGACAAAGCCCGCGCGGATCATGCGACCTCGACGCGGGCCAGTCGCGGCGAGAGCAGATGGATGACGAGCAGCGCCACGAAATAGGCGCTCGCGCAGATCGCGAACAGGATCGAATAATTCTTGCCGGTCGTGTCGAGGATATAGCCGGTGAATTGCGCCATCCCCATGCCGCCGATCGCGCCGATCATCCCGCCGATGCCGACGACGGACCCAACCGCGCCGCGCGGGAAAATGTCCGACGGCAGCGTGTAGAGATTGGCCGAAAACGCCTGATGCGCTGCCGTCGCCAGGCCGATCACCAGCACCGCGCTCCACAGCCCGTCGATCGACTGCGCGAAATAGATCGGCGTCACGCAAAAGGCGCAGAGCAGCATCGTCAGCTTGCGCGCGAGGTTGGGCGAATAGCCCGCCTTGATCAGCCGCGACGACATCCACCCGCCCGCGATGCTGCCGAAATCCGAGATCAGATAGATGGCGGCGAGCGGCAGCCCGAAGGTTTTCAGATCGAGGTGATAGCGCTCGTAGAGATAGCCCGGCAGCCAGAACAGGAAGAACCACCAGATCGGGTCGATGCAGAATTTGCCGAGCGCATAGGCCCAGGTCTCGCGCACCGTGACCAGCTTGCCCCAGGCAATCGGTTCGACCGGGTCGGCGGGGTCCTGCTCGATCCACGCCAGCTCCGAAGGGCTGACGCGGCCATGCTCGCGGGGGTGGCGATAGATCAGCCACCAGGCGACGAGCCACAGGATGCCGAGGATGCCGGTGACGTAAAAGGCCACGCGCCAGTCGAACGCGAGGACGAGCGCAGGAACCAGCAAAGGCGTGATGATCGCGCCGATATTGGCGCCGGCGTTGAACAGCCCGATCGCGAACGCCCGCTCGCGCTGCGGAAACCAGTCGGTGACGGCGCGGATGCCCGCCGGGAAATTGCCCGACTCGCCGATGCCGAGCCCGAAGCGCGCCATAGCGAAGGTGGTCACGCTGGTGGCGAGGCCATGCGCCATGTGGCTCGCGGTCCAGATGACGATCGCGATCGCATAGCCCAGCCGCGCGCCGACGACATCGACGACCTTGCCGAAGCTGACGTAACCGATCGCATAGGCGACCTGGAACCAGAAGATGATCGTCGCGAAATCGCTTTCGGTCCAGGCGAATTCCTTGGTCAGCGTGGGCTTGAGCACGCCGATCATCTGGCGGTCGACGTAATTGATCGCCGTCGCCGCGAACAGCAGCGCGCAGATCACCCAGCGATAGCGCCCGACCCGTGTCGCCGCTGCTGCCACGCCCGGCAGTTCTGCCGTTGCCATTCGCTCTCTCCCCAAGCTCCCGCTGTGCGGGTTATCCTTCTGCCTTGATCGTGCACTGTACCGATAGTTGCGCGTTGAAGCGTGCTTCGACTTTGTCACCGATCGCGACACGGTGAACGCCGGTGACGGCGCCCGTCGAAATCCACTGGCCGACCTTCAAAGCGATGCCGCGCTCGGCCATCAGTTCAAACAGGAAGCGCGCCGCGCCGAACGGACCGTCGAGCATCGTCGATGCCATCCCGGCACCAATCAGCGCGCCGTTGATGATCAGCTCGACCGGCCAGTCGAGCAGATTCTGCCGTTGCCAGCCGACGATCGCCGCGCCGACCACCAGCCCGTTGTTGTTGCCGAAATCCGAAATCGTCACCCCGGCGCCGAGATCGTTGATGCCAGGGAACGGCGAGCTCGCAATCTCGATACCGACGTGGACTGCGTCGATCATCGCGGTCGCCTCGGCGAGCGTATAATGGCGCTTGGCGGGATCGGGCGCGGTGCCGATCCGCAGCAGGAATTCCGCCTCGGCCGCCGCAAAGCCGCCCGCGAATACCGGCATCGCGACGGGCGTATCGCCGGACGCAGCGGGGACGCTCGCAAAGATCGGCCCGGCGAGCCGGTCGACATCGCCGAGCGGCGGATTGATCCGCCCAACCTTCCAGCCGACGATCTCGCCCTTGCTCAGCGCAATCGCGGCGTCCTGCACGGCATAGGCGTCCGCGAGATCATCGGGAATGATGCCGGGATAATCGGGCAGCGCCGTCGCCGTCCGCCGCGCATCGACGAAGCGGCTGGCGATTTGCGCAATATTGTCGTCGTGGTCGCGCCGCATCGGCTCACCCTGCCCCTTGGTCATGCATTTCAACCATGCTTGTTTTTTGCCACAGTGCGACGGGAGGAAACCGGTGTCAATGGCTTCGTCCGCGTCAGTGCGGTGCAAAGACGCGCGGCCAGTCGCCTGCCAGCGCCGCTTCTGCTGCCATCACGATCCTCGCCGTCAGCGCGGCGTCGCTCTGCCAGTCCGGCGGGAACACCAGCGCCTGCTCGGTCAGCCGGGCGATGACGCGCGCGGGATCGGCGTCGCTTGCGGCGGTTGCGAGCATCGGCGCGGCCGGATCGATGATCGTGGTGCCCGCGCGCGCGCGCGAAATCACGAACGCGACCCAGCACCCCAGCGCGGCCGCGGCATGGGCCGGCAGCTTGCCCGCGCGGCGATTGGCGACGATCGTATCGACCAGACGATAAGGTAGCTTCTGCGATCCGTCCTGCGCGATCTGGTCGAGCCGGTGGACGATCGCGGGGTTGCGGAAGCGGGTGAGCACGGTCGCGCGATAGGCGTCGAGATCGAGCCCGGCGACCGGCGGCAGGACGGGGGCAATGTCGGTGCGGATCATCGCGTCGACGAAGCTGCTGAGCGCCGCGTCGCCCATCGCCTCGGCAACGCTGGCATGGCCGCGCAGCAACCCGGCGTAGGCGAGCGTCGAATGTGCGCCGTTCAGGATGCGCAGCTTGGCGCGCTCATGCCCCGCCGGATCGGCAGTGACGATCGCGCCGACGCTGGCGAGGTCGGGGCCGGTGCGCAGCCCGACATCCTCGATCACCCAGGCGACGAAGCTTTCGCGCTGCACCGGAATCGCGTCGGTCACGCCAAGCGCGGCATCGACATCGGCATGGAGCGCGGCGTCGCTGGCGGGCGTGATCGAATCGACCATCGTCGAGGGGACGCGGACCTCGCCCGCGATCCATTTCGCCAGCTCGGCGTCACGTGCGGCGGCGAACGCCACCAGTGCCGCATGGAGCTTGGCGCCGTTGCTCGCGAGATTGTCGCACGGCATCGGCACGAATGGCAGGGTCCCGGCGGCCCGGCGCGCGGCGAGACCACCGACGATCCAGCCGATCACGCTGCGGGGCGTGCCGCCCGCCAGATCATGCGCGATATCGGCGTGCGAGAGGTCGAGCGTGCCGTCGCTCGCCAGGCAATAGCCCTTTTCGGTCACGGTGGTCGTCACCAGCCCGATCGCGGGATCGGCCAGCATCGCCGCAACGGCCGCGCTATCGTCCGGCCCCAGCCACGCGCCATGCGCGCCGACGATGCGGTAGCGCGGCTCGGCATCGCGCTCGGCGATCGTATAGAGCCCCTGTTGCGCCGCCAGCGCCGCCACCGTCTCGGCACTGCGCAGCGCGACCGCGGCAATGCCCCAGCGCGGATCATGGTCGAGCAGCCGGTCGATGAAGCTCGCCTGATGCGCGCGGTGGAAAGCGCCGGGGCCGAAATGGACGATGCCGACGCGCGGCGGCGCCGTCCGCTGCGGCCGGGCAATGGCAGCGGGCAGGCCGCCGAGGGCAGCGTAGGTCAAGCGGTTCAAAGCGTCACCCCGCGCTTCCAGATCGCCATTTCGCGCTCGTCGTTGCGCTCGGCGGCGGTCGGCGCGCCCGATGCGATCGCGACGATCCGGGCGAGCAGCGCATCGGCGCTGGCGGCCATGCCCTGCGTCAGCGTCGCGCCGGCGTCGAAATCGATCCAGCCGGGCTTGGCCGCTGCCAGCGCGCTGTTCGATGCGATCTTGAGCGTCGGCACCGGCGCGCCGAGCGGGGTGCCGCGGCCGGTCGTGAACAGGATCAGCGTGGCACCCGCGGCCGCCAGCGCGGTCGTCGAGACGGCATCATTGCCCGGTGCTTCGAGCAAGGTCAGCCCCGGCAGGCTCGCCTGTGCGCCATAGCCGATCGCATCGACCACCGGCGCATTGCCGCCCTTCTGCACCGCACCGAGCGATTTTTCCTCGAGCGTTGTGATGCCGCCCGCGATGTTGCCTGGGGACGGATTTTCGGACACCGGCTCGCCGTGGTTGGTGAAATAGCGTTTGAAGTCGTTGACCATCGCACCGACAGCCTCGAACACCGCCGGGGTGGTCGCGCGCGCCATCAGCAATTGTTCGGCGCCGAAGATTTCTGGAATTTCGGTTAGGATCACGCGACCGCCAGCGCCCGCGACCCGGTCGCTGATCCGCCCGACCAGTGGGTTGGCGGTCAGGCCGGAGAACCCGTCCGAGCCCCCGCACTTCACCCCGAGCACGAGCTTCTCGAGCCCGACCGCGACGCGCGGCTGTGCGGCTTGGGCGACCAGTTGATCGACGAGCGCTTCGCCCTCGGCGACTTCGTCGGCCGATTGCTGGGCGATGAGCGTGCGGATCGCCCCGCGCCGTGCTTCGGGGATTTTGGCCAGCAAGTCGGCGAGCTGGTTCGATTCGCAGCCCAGCCCGATGATCAGCACGCCACCGGCATTGGGGTGATTGGCGAGCGCGGCGAGAATGCGCCGCGTGCCCGCAAGATCGTCGCCAAGCTGCGAACAGCCGAACGGGTGGACGAGCGCGTGGACGCCGTCGATAGCGCCGCGATGACGTGCATCGGCCTTTGCCGCGATCCGCTGGGCCGTCCGGGCGACGCAGCCGACCGTCGGCAGGATCCAGATTTCGTTGCGCGTGCCGACTCGTCCGTCGGGCCGGGGATAGCCCATGAAGCGCGCGCTGCCCGCATCCGCCGCGACCGCTGCGGCGCGAAGGGCAGGGGTGTAGTCGCTGTGCCCCGTGAGTGCCGTCGCGAGATTGTGGGCATGGACATGCTCGCCCGCGGCAATCGCGCCGAGCGCCTTGCCGATCGCAAAGCCATATTTGACTACCGCATCGCCCGCCGCGATCGGCGCCAGCGCGATCTTGTGCCCGCGCGGGATCGGCGATTGCGCGGTCACCTGCCTGTCGCCGATCGTCACTACCTCGCCCGCCGCAGCGTCGCCGAGCAGCGTCGCGACGGTGTCGGCGGGGTCGACTTGCCAGGCTTTGGCCAAAAGTTGCGCTCCCGTGACGATTGGTAACCGGTATCAACAGCGTCGCGCTTCTGCCCGAGCACCGGCCACGGCGCAAGTCGGCACGGCTGGTCGAAGCCGCCGCCGCGCGATATGACGCCGCGAATGAAGAGCAGCGGCCAGCCCACGATCAACGACGTCGCCCGCATCGCCGGCGTGTCCAAGAAGACCGTCAGCCGCGTCATCAACCATTCGCCGCTTCTCAACGAAGACACGCGGCGCAAGGTCGAGGATGTCATTGGCGAGCTCGGTTACATCCCCAATCCGCAGGCGCGCGCGCTGGCGCTGCGGCGCAATTTCCTGATCGGGCTCGTCCACGACAATCCCAATGCGCAGACGGTGATGAACGTCCAGGCGGGCATGCTCGAAGCGTTGCAGGGCAGCGAGTTCGAAATGGTCGTGCGCCCGCTCAATCGCGGCTCGGCGACGATGCTCGACGATCTGCGCCATTTCCTCGAACGCCAGCGGCTGTTCGGCGTGCTGCTGATGCCGCCGATCAGCGAGAATGATTCGATCGCGCGGCTGTGCGACGAAATCGGCTGTCGTTATGTGCGGATGGGGTCAGCGATGCTCGATGATGCTGCGCACATGGTCGCGTCGAACGACCGCGAGGCAGTGCGCACGGCGGTCGAGTATCTGATCGAACAGGGGCATCGCCGGATCGGACTGGTCGCCGGGCCGCACGGCTTCCGCTCGGCGCGCGAACGGCGCGAAGGGTTTGAGGAAGCGCTGAACGCGGCGGGGATCAGCCTGCCACGGTCGATGGTCGCCGATGGCAATTACACTTTCGATTCGGGCCGCGTCGCCGCCGATCGCCTCCTCGACGTGGTGCCGCGCCCGACCGCGATTTTCTCGTCGAACGACGAGATGGCGGCCGGGGTGATGCATGCAGCGATGGAGCGCGGGCTGCACATCCCGCGCGACCTGTCGATCATCGGCTTCGACGATACGCCGGTCGCCGCGCATGTCTGGCCGCCGCTGACGACGGTGCGCTGGCCGATCGTGTCGATGGCGCGCTCGGCAGCGCTCAAGCTGCTCGCCGGAGTCGATGGCGGTGAGCAGGTGGAGGAACCGTCGCGGTTCCTGTCCACGCTCATCCGCCGCGCTTCGGTCGCGCCGCCGCCCGTTTAGACGGTTGCGGAATTTGCTGACACCGGTTACCAACGTGCAGCTTGCACCGCAGATGCAAGGGAGAGGAACGAGATGGCCCGGCCGCTGACATTGCACCCCGACCGCCTGTTCCCGGCCGATCCGGCGACGCGCGACATCGCTCGGGCGCTCTATGCCGAAATCGCCGATCTGCCGATCGTCAGCCCGCACGGCCACACCGACCCGATCTGGTTCGCCGACAATGCGCCGTGGACCGACGCGACCAGCCTGCTGCTCGCGCCCGACCATTATATCTACCGCATGCTCTACAGTCAGGGCATCGACCTCGACGCGCTGGCGATCCCGCGCCGCGACGGTACGCCCGCGACCGATCCGCGCGCGGCGTGGAAGCTGTTCGCCGCCAATTATTACCTGTTTCGCGGCACGCCGTCGCGGCTGTGGCTCGACCATGTCTTTGCCGAGGTGTTCGGCATCGATGTCGCGCTCGAAGCGAGCACCGCCGATCATTATTTCGACGCGATCGGCGCGGCGCTCGCGACCGATGGCTTCCGCCCGCGCGCGTTGTTCGATCGGTTCCGGATCGATTTCCTCGCCACCACCGAAGGTGCGCACGACAGCCTTGACGCGCATCACCGCATCCACGGCAGCGGCTGGGGCGGGCGGGTCGTCACTACCTATCGCCCCGACGGCGTGATCGATGTCGAGCACGAAGCCTTCAAGCCCGCGATGATGCGCTTTGCCGAGCTGACCGGCGAGGATGTGTTCGGCTGGCACGGCTATCTCGCCGCGCACCGCAAGCGCCGCGCCGATTTCCGCACGGCAGGGGCGACGGCGACCGATCACGGCCATCCGACCGCCGCGACGGCGAATCTTTCGATCGCCGAATGCGAGGCGCTGTTCGCGCGGATCATCGGCGACACTTGGGCTCCCGCCGACGCCGAGCTGTTCCGCGCGCAGATGCTCACCGAAATGGCGGCGATGAGCGTCGACGACGGGATGGTGATGCAGATCCACCCCGGCAGTTTCCGCAACCACAATGCCGGCCTGTTCGCGAGCCACGGCCGCGACAAGGGCGCCGACATCCCGACCCGCACCGATTATGTCCGCGCGCTGAAGTCGCTGCTCGACCGCTTCGGCAACGAGCGTGATCTGAGCATCATCCTCTTCACGCTCGATGAGAGCGTTTACGCACGCGAACTGGCGCCGCTCGCGGGGCATTATCCGTGCCTGAAGCTCGGCCCGGCGTGGTGGTTCCACGACAGCCCGGAGGGGATGCGCCGCTTCCGCGAGAACACGACCGAGACGGCGGGCTTCTACAACACCGTCGGCTTCAACGACGACACCCGCGCTTTCCTGTCGATCCCGGCGCGGCACGATGTCGCGCGGCGCGTCGATTGCAGCTTCCTCGCGCGGCTCGTCGCCGAGCATCGGCTCGCCGACTGGGAAGCCGCCGAACTCGCGCATGAACTCACCAGCGGCCTCGTCCGCCGTGCCTATCGCCTCGATCAACCCCTGCCCGCCGCCAAGGCCGCCTGACCGGAGACCGACCATGTTCGAACGCACTTATTACGCCACCCACCCCGACATGATGGAATGCGTGTCGAATGACGAGCTGCGCGACCGCTATCTGATCCAGGACTTGTTCCGCGCCGGCGAATGCGTGCTCAACTACACCCATGCCGATCGGTTTGTGATCGGCGGCGTTGCGGTGGCGGACGCGCCGGTCGCGCTACCGACGCAGACCGAGCCGCCATCGGCGGTCGGCCACCCCCTCCTCGAACGCCGCGAGCTGGCGGTCGTGAATGTCGGTTCGGTCGAGGGAACGGTAACGGTCGACGGCGAAGCGTTCGGCCTCGGCAACAAGGACTGCCTCTACGTCACGATGGGCGCCAAGGACGTCGTGTTTTCAGGCGAAGGCGCGCGCTTCTACCTCGCGTCGTGCCCCGCGCACAAAGGCTTCACTACGCGCAAGCTGTCGATTGCCGACGCCAATGCGCTCGAGCGCGGTAGCCTCGAGGAATCGAACGAGCGCACGATCTATCAGCTCGTCATTCCCGGCGTGTGCGACAGCGCGCAGCTGGTGATGGGGCTGACCGTGCTCAAGCCGGGCTCGGTGTGGAACACGATGCCACCGCACATCCATGAGCGCCGCAGCGAAATCTATTTCTACTTCGATCTGCCCAACCCGAACGACCGCGTCTTCCACTATATGGGCGAAGGCGAAGCGATGCGGCACATCGTTATGGCCAATGAAGAAGCCGTGATCAGCCCGCCTTGGTCGATCCACATGGGATCGGGCACGCGCGCCTATGCCTTCATCTGGGCGATGGCGGGTGAGAATCAGGATTATACCGACATGTCGGTGCTCGACATCTGCCAGTTGGCGTAAACCGTCCCCCTCCCGCTTGCGGGAGGGGTTAGGGGTGGGCGCTTGCTCTCCCCAATAGAGCCGCTCTCGGTAGAGCGGAAAGGCCCACCCCCAGCCCCTCCCGCAAGCGGGAGGGGGGAGTTTTGCGGATGATCCACCCCTTCGACCTGACCGGCAAGGCCGCGATCGTCACCGGCGCCAATACCGGCATCGGCCAGGCCATTGCGGTCGCGCTCGCCGCCGCCGGCGCCGATGTCGCCTGTGTCGGGCGCACCCCCGCCGACGAAACGCTCGCGCAGATTGAGGCGCTCGGGCGGCGCGGCGCGCTGATCGCGGCGGATCTGTCGACGATCGAACCTGTGGGCAGGATTGTGGACGAAGCTGCGGACAAGTTCGGCAAAGTCGACATTCTCGTCAACAATGCCGGCATCATCCGCCGCGCCGACGCGGTCGACTTTACCGAAACCGATTGGGACGCGGTGGTCGACACCAACCTGAAAAGCGTGTTCTTCCTGTGTCAGGCAGCGGGAAGGCACATGATCGCGCAGGGATCGGGCAAGATCATCAACATCGCGTCGATGCTGACGTTTCAGGGCGGCATTCGCGTGCCGAGCTACACTGCCTCCAAATCGGGGATTGGCGGGCTGACCAAGCTGCTCGCCAATGAATGGGCAGCCAAGGGCGTCAACGTCAACGCAATCGCGCCGGGCTATATCGCGACCAACAATACTGCTGCACTGCAAGCCGACGAAGTCCGCAACAAATCGATTCTCGACCGGATTCCGGCGGGGCGCTGGGGGGCGGCGAGCGATCTGGGCGGCGCGGCGGTGTTCCTTGCGTCATCGGCGTCGGATTATGTGCAGGGGCATATCCTGGCGGTCGACGGCGGATGGCTGGCGCGGTGATGGGTAAATTCCTCGCTTTCGGTGAAATCATGCTGCGCCTCTCGCCGCCGGGGCGCGAACTGCTGCTCCAGACGCCCAAGCTCGACGTGTGGGTAGCGGGGGCCGAGGCCAATGTCGCGACCGCGCTCGCGCGCCTGGGGCACGATGTCGACTTTGTCAGCGCGGTGCCGGACAATGATCTCGGCCGTGCGGCGGTGGCGAGCCTGCGCGGGCACGGAATCGACACGCGCGGTATCCAGCTGCGCGGCGAGCGGATGGGGCTCTATTTCGTCACTTCGGGCGCGGGGATGCGCGCGACCGAAGTCATCTACGACCGCGCCCATTCGGCTTTCGCCGAAACGCCGGCGGCGGATTGGGATTGGGACACGCTGCTCGACGAGGTCGACCGGCTGCATCTGTCGGGGATCACGCCCGCGCTCGGCCCGGTCCCGGCGGAAGCCGCGCTGGCGGCCGCGCAAGTCGCAAGCGCGCGCGGCATCGCGGTATCGTTCGACGGCAATTACCGCGCGAAACTGTGGGAACGCTGGGACTCGAACCCGCGCGCCATCCTGCACGAACTTGTCAGCCACGCCGACCTGCTGTTCGGGAACCACCGCGACATTGCGCTGATGCTCGACCGCGACTTCGCCGGCGAGGGCGAGGAGCGGCGGCGCGCGGCAACCGAAGCCGCATTCGCGGCCTTCCCCAAGCTCCAGACGATCGCCTCGACCGCGCGGCATGTCGAACATGTCGATCTCCACCGGCTGTCGGCGCGGATCGATACGCGCGACGCGCATGCGCAGACCGACGAGGTCGTGCTCGCCGGGATCGTCGACCGGATCGGCGGCGGTGATGCCTTTGCGGCGGGCGTGCTGCACGCGCTGCGCAGCGGCGGGTCGATCGAGGATGCCGCGCGCACCGGTCTCGCGCTCGCTGCGCTCAAACATTCGCTGCCGGGCGATGCCAGCCTGTTCCGTCAGGCCGATATCGACGCCTATCTGGCCGGCGGGCTCGATGTCCGGCGGTGAGATCGACCGCCGCGCGCTGATCGCGGGCGGTTCTGCTGCGCTCATGCTGCACCCTTTTGCTGCAAGGGCGGGCGCAGCAAAGCCTGTCGTGTCGGCACCGGCGGGGGACTTCCTCGGCAGCGTGTCGGAGGGGGTCGCGAGCTTCAAGGGCATTCGCTACGGCCGCGCGGAACGTTTCCGCGCGCCCACACCGGTCGCCCGACCCGGCGAGCGCATAGAGGCGCTGAGCTTCGGCCCGGTCGCGCCGCAGAGCGGCACCCGTTACGGCGTGCAGTCCGAGGATTGCCTGTTCCTCAACGTCTGGACCAGCGCGCCGCGCCCCGCCGCCAAGCTGCCGGTGATGCTGTACATCCACGGCGGCGCCTATTCGAACGGCAGCGTCACCGATCCGCTCAACGACGGGCAGGCGCTTGCGGCGCGCGGTGACTGCGTCGTGGTGACGGTCAACCACCGGCTCAATGCGCTCGGCTATCTCTACCTCGCGCGGCTCGACCCACGCTTCCCCGACAGCGGCAACCTTGGCCAGCTCGACCTAATTCTCGCGCTGCAATGGGTGAAGCGTAATATCGCGGCCTTCGGCGGCGACCCCAATCGCGTCATGGTGTTCGGCCAGTCGGGCGGCGGGGCCAAGATCGCGACGATGATGGCGATGCCCGCCGCGCAGGGGCTTTTCCAACGCGCAGCGACGATGAGCGGGCAGCAGGTCACTGCCTCTGGACCGCTCAACGCGACGGCTCGCACCCGCGCTTATCTGGCGAAACTGGGTGTCAGCGAACGTGACCTGTCGCCGCTGCTGACGATGCCGGTCGAGAAGCTGGTCGAAGGGTTGACGGCGACCGATCCCATCCTCGGTGGCGGTGTCTATTTCGGCCCGGTGCTCGACATGAAGTGGCTGACGCGCCACCCGTTCTGGCCCAATGCTGCGCCGCAATCGCGCAGCATCCCGATGATCCTAGGCAATACGCATGACGAAACGCGCGCGTTCATCTCGCCGGATTCGGACAAGGTGAAGACGCTGACGTGGGACAATCTCGCCGAGCGGATCGCGCCCGAACTGCGCATCGACATCCTGCCCGAATGGGTGATCGCGCAGTATCGCGCGCGCTTCCCCGACTGGTCGCCGGTCGACATTTTCTATGACGCAACCACCTGTGGGCGGAGCTGGCGCGGGCAAGTGATCGAGGCCGAAGCGCGCGCCGCGGCGGGCGCCCCGACGTGGGTCTATCAGGTCGATTTCGCCGCGCGCGTCGATCCGCGCCGCCGGGCGATGCACACGATCGACATTCCGCTGGTGTTCGGCACGCTCGGCGCCGAAGGCTCGCAGACTGGCACCGCCGCCGACGCGCGGGCGGCGTCGAAAGCGATGCAGGACAGCTTCGTCGCCTTTGCCAGGACTGGCGATCCCAACCATCCGGGCCTGCCGCGCTGGCCGAAGTACGATCTCGCCAACCGCAGCACGATGATCTTCGACGCGCGCTCGCGCCCTGAAAGCAACCCGCGCGCATGGCAGCGCGAGCTGTTCGCGCGCGTGCCCTATATCCAGCCGGGGAGCTGACATGATCGACCGCCGCCAAGCCCTGATCGGATCGCTCGCGCTGGGGCTTGCGGGCGGCGCGGGTGCGCAGACGCTCCCCCCGCGGGTCGGCGCCAAGGCCCCTGTAGCAGGCTTGCCCGAACCCGATGAGACGATCGACCTCTGGCCCAAGGGCGCGCCCGGTGCCCCCGCCAAGCCGCTGGTCGAAACCGTCAACGAACGCAGCAAGGACGCGACGCTCACCGACCGCGCGGTATTCGGCATCAGCCGCCCGCGCATGGTCGTGTTCCGCCCCGAAATCCCGAACGGCAGCGCCGCGCTCATCACGCCGGGCGGCGGCTATCGCTGGGTGGTGATCGACAAGGAAGGCCATGAGATCGCCCGCTGGCTCGGGGCGCGCGGCTGGACCTGCTTCGTGCTGTTCTACCGGCTGCCGGGGGAAGGCTGGGCGGCGGGCCCCGATGTCGCGCTCAGCGACGCGCAGCGGGCGATGCGGCTGATCCGGTCGCGCGCCCGCGATTATGGCATCATGCCCGATCGGGTGGCGGCGATGGGCTTTTCGGCGGGCGGGCATGTCTGCGCCGATCTGGCGACGCGCTTCGCGGCGAGCACCTATGCCCCGGTCGATGCGGCGGATGGGCTTGCGACGCGGCCCGATATCGCCGCCCCCATCTACCCGGTCCAATCAATGCGGCTGCCGTTTGCGCATCCCGGCTCGCGCGACCTGCTGCTTGGGCCGAACCCGACCTCGGCACTGGAAGCGGCGCATTCGCCCGAGGATCAGGTGACGAGCGCGACGCCGCCGACCTTCCTCGTCCATGCCGAGGACGATGCGACGGTTCCGGTCGAGAACAGCCTGCGGCTGCGTGCCGCGCTGAAAGCGAAGGGCGTGCCGGTCGAAACGCATCTGTTCACGCACGGCGGCCACGGCTTCGGCCTGCGCCGCGCGATGGGGAAACCCGTCGAACGCTGGCCCGAGCTGTTCCTGAACTGGGCGCGGACGCAGGGGTTGGGGTAAACCGTGCCCCCACCCAGCCCGTTCGTCCCGAGCGCAGTCGAGGGACGGGCCACAAGCGATTGACCCGCCTCCCGTGTCTCGACTTCGCTCGACACGAACGGGTTAGCTAACCGGGTCGGCGAGATCGATCACTCGCTGATCGTCCGCGTCTTGCCCTGTGCATCCGCCGCGATCGCCGCTGCGCTGAACGGCAACCGCACGAACTTTTTCGCCGAATAGAGCCGCGTCTGGTCGGCATAATGCGGCGAGGCGGGATCGGTCGACTGCGAATAGCTGAGCACCGCATCGGCGACCGGCCCGGCGTCATCGAACGTCACGACCTGAACATAGCTCGATCCGTGGAAGGGAACGAGCCCGCCCGCCTCGGGCGCGCTTTGCTGGACGTTGAGCACGCCCAATTGCCCGTCGCCGCCATGCACCGGGATGTGCTCGGCGCCGCGCACCGCGAAATGCGTGTCGCCCCAGCGCGCGTCGAGCTTGAAGCCATCCTTCAGCAGCCGCGCCTGCGTATCGGCCAGCACCTTCAGCAGCTTCGCGCCGACATCGCCGCTCGTCACCAGCCCGCGCGGGGTGTGGACCGGATCGGCGCGATCGAACGGCACTTGCCAGATCCCCGCAATGCGGCTGGCAGCCGGCCAGAAGGCCGCGAACACCACTGCGCCCCGGCTGTCGACATTAAACCGGCCGTCCCACAGGTTGAGCGCGGCGCAGGCCTGCGCGACTTCCGCCTTGCCCGCGCACAGCGCCCGCACCGGATCGAGCGCGAGCTCGGCGGCGAGGCTCTTGTTGGCGAACGCCATCTCCTCGGCCTTGGCCTGATCGACCTTGGTGCCGCCGAGCCCATCGCTGCCGTCAAACCGCCGCGCGAGTTCGACGAGCCCCGAGCGCGTGCGCAAAGTGCGCTGCGTGCCCCATGCCCCGAGCACCGGCGAGAGCTGGCGATAAGGCGCGCTGGCATTGCTCAGCCAATAGCTGTCGTTCGAATTGGCGACATAATCGCGGCGTTCCCAGATCGCCTGTTCACTCGCGGGCATCAGCCGCTTGGCGGCGGTACCCGGGGTATCGTCCCAGTCGCAGGCCGAGCGCCGCCCGTCGAGCAGCACGAAGCGGCTGGCGACCGCCGCCGACGCCGGCGTCGCGCAGTCCTTCGCCTTTGCGATCGAGACGTTGGGAGCGGCGGTGACATCGGCGTGGAGCACATTGCCCGCCCGGTCGGCAGCGATCGTGTTCACCCACGGAATGCCGAGCGTCGACGACACCGCCGCCTTTACATCGGCAACCGACCTCGCCTTGCCGATCGCGATCCACGCCGTGATGCTGCGGTCATTGTCGTAATTGGCGTCGCGCACGGCATAGGCCTTGTCGGCCCTCCAGCCGAGCCCGAGCAGCGGGATCGTGATGACCGGGCCAAAGCGGCTGGCGTAGAGCGTGCGCGTCACCGGCGGTTTGCCATCGCCCATCGGGACGCTGACGTTGATCGTGCGCATCTTCTCGGGCTTGCCGTCGACCAGATAGGTCGTCGGATCATTGGGATCGAGCTGCAGCTCGAATCCGGTGAAATGCTGCGCCGCGGTCACCGTGTGCGTCCAGGCGACATCCTTGTTGAAGCCGAGCGCGACCAGCGGCGTCCCCGCAAGGCCCACCCCCATCACGTCGATTTCGCCCGGAATGGTGACGTGCATTTCCCAGAAGCGCGACGGGCCGTTCCACGGGAAATGCGGATTGCCGACGACAAGGCCCTTGCCGTTCGTCGTCACCTCGGCGCCGAATGCCCAGCCGTTGCTGCCGAAGCCGATGTCGCGGTCGCCCGGCAGCGTTTCGGGCAGGTTGGCCGCCTGTGGCTTGCCCGGCGGCTGGGCGTTGACGATGAACGCGGCGAGCGCGAGCGAGCTTGCGAGCAGCACCTGCTTCTCGCCGATCCGCAGCATGTCGTCGGTGGTGATGGGCCGCACCCAGGGCTTGCCGCGGCAGGCCTCGGGCACGCCCGCCGGGCCAAGATCCTTCAGCCGCCGGTTGTAGCCCGCCGCATAGCCCGCGAGCAGCGCCGTCTCGCGCGCCGGCCGCTTGGCGAGCCCGCGCTTGAGCGCCGGCAGGTCGATCATCGCGCGGAAGAAAATGTCCGACGACAGATTGTCGATCTTCTCGAACCCGAGCGTCGCCTTCTCGGTCGGCCCCCAGAAGCGCGAGCGATCGCCCGCGACGGTCGCGAATTCCTCGGCGAGCAGGCAGAGATTGTCTTCGGCATAGGCATAGCCGATGCCATAACCGGCGCCGCCCCAATTGGCGGCCTTGATGTGCGGAATGCCATAGCTGGTGCGGGTGATCGTCGCGCTGTAGCGCGACCCTTTCGCCGCCGCCGGTGCGCCGATGACAAGTGCAAGCGCCAGCGCGCCCAGAGCCGTTTTCCGCATCGCAGCCTCCCCGATTTTCGTTGGGGGCAACGCTAAGCGCGTTCGCCGACCGAGGCAATCGCACGTCGTGCTTGCCCCGGCGCGCGCCGCCCGCCAAGCTTGGCGAAACGCGGGGGGAATGAATGGCCTATTGGAAAATCGCGCTTGGCGTGATCGTGATCGTCGGCCTTGCGGCGGCGGCGTTTTTCTTCTTCGTCTCGCCGCCGCGCCAGCTCGACCTGATCGACGGCATGATGGGCAGCGAGGGCGACTCGGCGCGCGTCGCCGAAGGCGTGCGTTTCGGCGACCAACCCCGCCAGCAGCTCGACGTCTGGGCGCCCGCCAATGCGCAGGGCAAGAAGCTGCCGGTGCTGATCTTCTATTATGGCGGATCGTGGCGCTGGGCTCGCGCAGTCATTATGGTTTCGTGGGCCGGGCCTTTGCTGCGCGCGGCTATGTCGTCGTCATTCCCGATTACCGGCTGGTGCCGAAGGTGCGCTTCCCCGCCTTCGTGCAGGACAGTGCGCTCGCCGTGAAATGGACGCGCGATCACATCACCGAGTTCGGCGGCGATCCGGGCCGAATCGCGGTGGCGGGGCATTCGGCGGGCGCCTATAACGCGGCGATGGTCGCGCTCGATGCGCATTATTTGCGCGACATCGGCGTCGATCCCAAGATCATTCGCGCGGGGCTATTGCTCGCCGGCCCCTTCGATTTCTATCCGTTCGATGGCCCCTCGACCAGGGCGGCATTCGGCGGCTGGCCGCGCCCGGCCGAGACCCAGCCAGTCAATTTCGCGCGCGCCGATGCGCCGCCGTTGCTGATCATGCAGGGCACCGCCGACGACGTCGTCAAACCGCGCAATGCGCCCGCGCTTGCGGCACGGCTGAAGGCGGTCGGCGCGGTGTTCGACCAGCGCGACTATGCGGGCGCCAACCACAACGACCCGATCATGGGCCTGTCCAAGCCGTTCCGCGGCAATGCCCCGACGCTCGCCGACAGCGTGGCGTTTCTCGAGAAGCACGATCGCTAGAGGGCATTGCAGCCGGGCCGAGCGCCACCCACATCGCGCTTCATGAGTGAACGAACGACGGTGTGGCACGGCACCACAATCCTTTCCGTGCGACGCGGCGGCAAGGTCGTGATCATCGGCGATGGCCAGGTCTCGATGGGCCAGACCGTGATGAAGCCCAATGCAAGGAAGGTGCGGCGGCTTGGTGACGGGTCGGTGATCGGCGGCTTTGCGGGCGCGACGGCCGATGCCTTCACGCTGTTCGAACGGCTCGAGCGCAAGCTCGAGCAGCACCACGGTGCGCTGCTGCGCGCGGCAGTCGAGCTCGCCAAGGACTGGCGGACCGACAAATATCTCCGCAATCTCGAAGCGATGATGATCGTGGCGGACAAGGATGTGACGCTGATCCTGACCGGCAATGGCGACGTGCTGGAACCCGAAGCGGGGATTGCGGCGATCGGATCGGGCGGCAATTTCGCGTTGGCTGCTGCGCGCGCGCTCACTGACTACGAGCCGGATGCCGAAACGCTTGCGCGCAAAGCGATGAAGGTCGCGGCGGACATTTGCGTCTACACCAACGAAAGCCTGACGGTGGAGTCGCTCGACAGCGCGACATAACTCCCCTCCCGCGTGCGGGAGGGGCTGGGGGT
>NZ_LSIJ01000065.1 GCF_001556185.1 Sphingomonas sp. CCH10-B3
CGGTCGCGTCCGTCAAGGTGGTGTAATTTCGGCTGTGGCCGTGGGCCATCGTCAGGCGGCTTTGGCGGTGATGTGTAGGGGCTGATTTTCCTCCTCGATCATGGGTTGGTTGAGTTCGGCCATGCCTTCGATCTGCATGTATCGGTGCTGGAGCTGCCACTCGTCGTTCTGCTCCATCAGCACAGCCCCGACGAGGCGGATGATGCTGTCTTCGTTCGGGAAGATTCCGACGACGTCGGCGCGGCGCTTGACCTCCTTGTTGAGCCGCTCGAGCGGATTGGTTGAGTGTAACTTCGTGCGGTGCTGGGTGGGGAAGCCGGTGTAGGCGAGCACGTCGGTTTCGGCCTCGTCCATGCAGGTGCCGAGCTTGGGCCAACGGGTGCGCAACTGGTCGGCGACCTGTCGCCAGACCTGCGTTGCGCTTTTCTGATCGGGCTGCAGGAAGACCTGGCGGATCGCGGCGGCGACGACAGTGTTCTGGCCCTTGGGCACATAGGACAGGGCATTGCGCATGAAGTGCACCCGGCAGCGCTGCCAGGTGGCGCCCATGACGCGGGTGATCGCGCCCTTGAGGCCCTCGTGAGCATCGGAGATGACCAGCTTCACGCCGGTAAGACCGCGCCGAACAAGGTCCTTCAGGAAGTCGGACCAGAAGACCTCCGCTTCCGAGGGGCCGATATGCAGGCCGACGATCTCGCGCCGGCCCTCGGTGTTGACGGCCATGGCGATTATTGCGGCAACGCTGATGATCCGCCCGCCTTCGCGTACCTTGAGATAGGTGGCATCGAGCCAGAGATACGGCCATTCGCCGGTGAGCGGGCGTTTCAGAAAGGCATGGACGCGCTCGTCAATGTCCTTGCAAAGCTTGGAGACGGTGGACTTGGAGATGCCGGTCATGCCCATGGCCTGGACGAGTTCATCGACCCGCCGGGTGCTGACCCCGCCGATCCACGCTTCCTGGATCACCGCAACCAGCGCTTTCTCGACCATCTTGCGGGGCTCAAGGAAGCCCGGAAAATAGGACCCAGCACGCAGCTTGGGGATTTTCAGGTTCAGCGTGCCTACCCGGGTATCCAGCGAACGGTCGCGATAGCCGTTGCGCCAGGTCGCGCGCTCGCTGCTGCGTTCGTGGCGACCCGCGCCGATCAGGCCATCAACGTCGGCCTCCATGATCAGCTGCAGCACGTTCTCGGCGATGGTGCGCAAAAAATCCGGTTGGCCGCCCTTTGCAGCCAGCTCTTCGATCAGTAATCTGTCCTCGGTCATCGGGAACTCCTCTTCGTCACGGTTGAAGTGTGCAAACTCCACCATAACGATGAACCCGGTGGCCACCAGCGACGCCGCATTCCGGGGTGGGGCATGCCCCACCCCGGAATACACCATCGCCTACACCGGAAATTACACCACGAGCGCGGACGCTAAC
>NZ_LSIJ01000066.1 GCF_001556185.1 Sphingomonas sp. CCH10-B3
CCTGAAGGGGAGGGGCTCGAGAAACCGCCCCCCCTCACGCCGCCCGCGCCACTTCGAGCGCGACCGCCAGATCGAGCCGCCCATCGTAAAGCGCGCGGCCGGTGATAACGCCTTCGATCCCCGACTTCGCATGCAGCGCGAGCATGTGGATGTCGGCAATCCCCTTCACGCCGCCGCTCGCGATCACCGGGATGTCGACCGCGCGGGCGAGGTCGACCGTCGCTTCGATGTTGACGCCCTTGAGCAGCCCGTCGCGCCCGACATCGGTGAAGAGGAGGGCGGCGACCCCGGCATCCTCGAACTGGCGGCCGAGATCGACGATGCTGGTGGTCGAGACATCGGCCCAGCCCTTGGTCGCGACCATGCCGCCCTTCGCGTCGACCGCGACGACGATGCCGCCGGGGAAGTCGCGAGCGGCCTCGCGCACCAGCGCCGGGTTCTCCAGCGCCGCCGTGCCGATCACGACGCGCGCCACGCCGAGATCGAACCAGCGCTCGATGCTTGCGCGGCTGCGAATGCCGCCGCCGAGTTGGACATGGCCGGGGAAGCGTTCGACGATTGCCTTCACGGCCTCACCATTGACCGAATCGCCTGCGAATGCGCCGTCGAGGTCGACGACGTGGAGATGCCCGGCGCCTTGCCCGGCAAAGATCATCGCCTGCGCGGCGGGATCGTCGCCGTACACGGTCGCGCGGTCCATATCGCCTTCGGCAAGGCGGACGACCTGGCCGCCCTTGAGGTCGATTGCGGGGAAGACGATGAGGGTCACCTGATCCTCCCCCAGCTCGTCTGGGGGAGGAATTTGCACTTTAAGGCCGCCACTTCAAAAACCTCTCCAGCAGCGCCAGCCCGTAGCGCTGGCTTTTCTCCGGATGGAACTGCACCCCCAGCATGTTCGCGCGGCCGATCGCCGCGACCACCGGCCCGCCATGCGCGGTCGTCGCCACCACGTCGCTTCCGCTGAAAGCGTAGCTGTGGAGAAAGTAGGCCTCGCCCGGCTCGATCAGCGGATGCGGCTTTGCGGGGACGACGTCGTTCCAGCCCATGTGCGGGATCTTGGCCTCCGCATCGGCGGGTTCGATCAGCCCGACTTCGCCCGAAATCCACCCGAGGCCCGGATGCGTGCCGAACTCCAGCCCGCGATCGGCCATCAGCTGCATGCCGACACAAATGCCGAGGAACGGCACCCCGCCGCCGATGACGCGCACCGTCATTGCCTCGGTCATTCCCGGCAGCGCGCGTAATGCCGCCGCGCACGCCCCGAACGCGCCGACACCCGGCAGCACGATCCGGTCGGCGCAGGCGACGACGGCGGCGCTCGCGGTAATCTCCACTGTCCCCGCGCCCGCTGCCTTCAGTGCGTTCGCGACTGAATGAAGATTGCCCGCGCCGTAATCGATCAGCGCGATTCGCTCCGCCATCGCTACAGTACGCCCTTGGTCGAAGGGATCGCGCCCGCCTTGCGCGGGTCGATCTCGACGGCGGTGCGCAGCGCGCGCGCAAGGCCCTTGAAGGCGCTTTCGATGATGTGGTGGTTGTTGTGGCCGTAAAGCGTCTCTACGTGAAGCGTCAGCCCCGCGGTCTGCGCAAAGCTGTGGAACCAGTGTTCGAACAATTCGGTGTCCATCTCGCCCAGCCGTGTGGTCGAGAAGGCTGATTTCCAAACGAGGTACGGCCGCCCCGAAATGTCCAGCGCGACGCGCGTCAGCGTTTCGTCCATCGGCGACAGCGCGTCGCCGTAGCGGCGGATGCCGGCCTTGTCGCCGAGCGCCTTGGCCACCGCCTCGCCGATCGCGAGCGCCGAATCCTCGGTCGTGTGATGCTGGTCGATGTGCAGGTCGCCGACCGCTTTCAGGTCGATGTCGATCAGCGAATGGCGCGACAACTGCTCGATCATGTGGTCGAGAAAGCCAATCCCGGTCGACACGGCATATTGGCCGGTGCCGTCGAGATCGACAGTCACATCGATCGAAGTTTCCTTGGTGGTGCGGGAGATAGTGGCGCGACGCATTGCCCTCCCATAGCGGCTGATGGCGGACGCGCAATCTTGACGATGGGGCTGGGTGCGCTAGTCCAATGCAGAATGAGTGATGCACTGCCCGACAGCCTGATTCCCTATGACGAGATCGTGCAGGAAGCGCTGCGCGCCGTCGTCGGGCGCGTGCTCGGCTCGATTGCGGGCGGCGGCGGGCTGCCCGGCGACCATCATTTCTACATCACTTTCAAGACGCAGGTGCCCGGCGTCGAAATCCCGAAGCGCCTGATCGAGCGTTTTCCGGACGAAATGACGATCGTGCTCCAGAATAAATTCTGGGACCTGAAGGTCGATGAGGCGCGCTTTTCGGTGGGGCTGAGCTTCAACCAGGTGCCCTCGACCTTGGTCATTCCGTATTCGGCGATCACCGGGTTTCACGATCCTGCGGTCAATTTCGAACTGCGTTTCCAGGCCGCCGATGGCCCCGACGAGCCCGAGCCGCATGACGAGGCCGAAAACGACGGCGATCCGCGCGACGACGGATCGAACGTGGTGTCGGTGGATTTCAAGCGGAAGAAATAGCGCTGGTCTCGAAACCGTCATCCTGAACTTGTTTCAGGGTCCAAGCTTCCACAAATCCGGCGCTGCCCGTGGCGGGATGGATGCTGAAACAAGTTCAGCATGACGGAGAAGGACAATGGCCGACATCACCCGCACCGAAACCGACTCGTTCGGCCCCATTGAAGTCCCCGCCGCCGCCTATTGGGGCGCGCAGACGCAGCGCAGCATCGCCAACTTCCCGTTCGGCGCGCGCGAGCGGATGCCGATCGAGATCATCCATGCGCTCGCGATCGTCAAACAGGCGGCCGCCCGGGTGAACCGCGCCCACGGCCTGCCCGCCGACATCGCCGATGCGATCGACGCCGCCGCAGCCGAAGTCGCGAGCGGCAAGCTCGACGACCAGTTCCCCCTCGTCATCTGGCAGACGGGAAGTGGCACCCAGACCAACATGAACGTCAACGAAGTGATCGCGGGCCGCGCCAACGAAATGCTCACCGGCAGTCGCGGCGGCAAGGCGCCGGTCCACCCCAATGATCACGTCAATATGAGCCAGTCGTCGAACGACAGCTTTCCGACGGCGATGCATATTGCCGTGACGTTGGCGCTATACGAGCGCTTCTATCCGGCGATCGACGATCTGCTGCAAACTCTCCTGGAAAAGTGCGATGACTTCGCGGGGATCGTCAAAATTGGCCGGACGCATCTGCAGGATGCAACACCGCTGACACTCGACCAAGAATTCTCCGGATATGCCAAGCAAATCGAGTTTGCCAGATTGCGGCTCAGCGGACCACTTGGCGAGGTTGCGGCGCTAGCCCAAGGCGGTACCGCCGTCGGTACCGGTCTCAACGCGCCGAAAGGCTTTTCGGATGACTTCGTCTCTGCGGTCAGAGTGCTCACGGGCCGACCCTTCAGCACGGCCGAAAATAAGTTCGAAGCGCTCGCGTCGAACGATCCGTTGGTAAATCTTTCGGGTCAGCTCAACACCCTCGCCGTGGCGCTGACCAAGATCGCCAGCGACATCCGCCTCCTCGGCTCCGGCCCTCGTGCGGGGATCGGCGAACTTTCCCTGCCTGAAAACGAACCCGGCAGCTCGATCATGCCCGGCAAGGTCAACCCGACCCAGTGCGAAATGCTGACGATGGTCGCCGCCCAAGTGATCGGAAATCACATGGCCATCACCGTCGGCGGGATGCAGGGGCACCTCGAACTCAACGTCTTCAAGCCGATGATCGCCGCCAATGTGCTGCGCTCGATCGATCTGCTCGCCACCGGCATGACGAGCTTCGCCGAGCGCTGCGTCGACGGCATCGAGCCCAATCGCGCGCGCATCGCCGAGCTGGTCGATCGCTCGCTGATGCTCGTGACGGCGCTCGCGCCCGAGATCGGATACGACAATGCCGCCAAGATCGCCAAGCACGCGCATGCCCATGACCTGACGCTACGTGAAGCGGGGCTTGCGCTCGGCTTGGTCGACGCCGCAACCTTCGACCGGCTGGTCCGCCCCGAAACGATGGTGTGATCGCCCCCTTGACGACGTGCCTGCGCCCGCGCCACTAGCGCGCATGGACCGACCCAATGATCCCCACGGCTTTCAGCGCCGCGGCGTGTTGTTCGTGCTGTCGTCGCCGTCGGGCGCGGGCAAGTCGACAATCGCGCGGATGCTTCTGGAAGCCGAACCCGATCTCGAAATGTCGGTGTCGGCAACCACCCGTCCGATCCGCCCCGGCGAGGAAGACGGCAAGGACTATCATTTCGTCACCCTCGACCGGTTCCGCGAGATGGTCGCGAACCACGAATTCCTCGAATGGGCGCATGTCTTCGGCCATCGCTATGGCACGCCGCGCGCACAGGTCGATGCGCTGCTCGCCGCCGGCAAGGACGTGCTGTTCGACATCGACTGGCAGGGCGCGCAGCAACTGTTCCAGATCGCCGGTGGCGATGTCGTGCGCGTGTTCATCTTGCCGCCGTCGATGGCCGAGCTGAACGAGCGCCTCGTCCGCCGCGCGACCGACACGCCGCAGGTGATCGAGGCACGGATGCAGCGCGCGGCCGCCGAAGTCAGCCACTGGGACGGTTATGACTATGTGCTTGTAAACGACGACGTCGACCAGTGTTTCCGCGACGTGCAGACCATCCTCGCAGCCGAGCGGCTCAAACGATCGCGCCAGACCGGGCTGATCGGGTTTATCCGGCATTTGATGAAATAGCGGCGGGTTTGTGTCTCAACCTCTCCCCTTTAGGGGAGGGGCAGGGGTGGGGATGCCTCGCAGAGCGCATCGCTCGTGGATAGTCCCCACCCCTGCCCCTGCCCTGAAGGGGAGGGGCTTAGATGGCTTATCGCAGCAATCCCAATAGCTTTACCCCCGCCTCGAAATCCCGCCGCCGGGCCTGGCGCGCCGGGATCGCCAGATCGTCCTCGCCCCATTGCTCGGCCTGCCAGTCGCTGTCGAGTTCGGACGCCAGCCACACCGCTTCGGGATCGGCGGCCCGCTCGGCGAGCGCGAGCGCGGCGACCAGCGATCCGCTGATTGTCACGATCGGCGACAGCGCGGCGAGTTCGAAGGGATCGAGCGCGGCAACCGCCGCTGCCAGCCGCGCGAGCGTTGCGGGCGGCTGCGGCCGGTGGATGATGCCCGTCACCACCACGAAATCGACGCTATAGGTCGCGCGCGCCCACTCAAGCAGCGGGTCCCACGCCGCCACCTGCCGCGCGACAAGCTCGGCGGGGCTGTCGGCGCGGTAGCAGAGCAGGTCGCTTTCGGCATAGGCCGCAAGCCCTGCCGCGAACGTCGCCGGATCGGGCGCGATCCGGTCGATCGCGGCATTGGCGAGGCCGGTCAGCGGCATCAGGCGTGGATCGATTTCTTCTGCAACGGCGCGCCACTCTTCGGCAACGGCCTCGGCGAGCTTGCGCGAGTGAAGCTCGAGCGGCGCGCGGCTGGGCGTGCGGACCGGCTTGCCGTCGAGCGCGATGCCCCCGTGCGCCGTCACATCGACATTCGTCCAGAAGCGTTTCACGGTTCGGGTGGGCTCTTCCAGCGGGCTGCGAGCGCGCGCGGCACGATAGCCATTTCCCACAGCGACGCGAGAGTCAGCGCAAGGCCGACCGCTCGCTCCGGCCACTCGACCGCGCGCGCGAGCAGGACGATGCCGAACACCGCGCCACCCGCGCCCGCGATCCGCGCGAGCGTCATCAGATAATAGCGCGTCTGGGCAGTGCGATCTTCCTCGGTCATGGCCGCTCCAGCGCCACGGCCAGCGCGGCGACGTCGTCAACCACGACATGCGCACCGGCTTCGATCAGTTCCTCGGGCGGGTGATAGCCCCAGCCGACGCCGATCGCGCGCACGCCGCCTGCACGCGCCATCGCCATGTCGAAGCTGGTGTCGCCGATCATCGCGGTGTGTTCCGCAACAGCGCCCGCGTCGCGCATCGCGGTTTCGATCATTGAGGGGTGCGGCTTCGACGGGTGGCGGTCGGCAGTCTGAAGCGTCAGAAAATGTCCGGCGATGCCGTGGTGCGCAAGGATATGCGCGAGCCCGCGATCGGACTTGCCGGTGGCGACGCCCAGCAGCCAGCCCTGCGCTGCAAGTGCTGCCAGCAGATCGGCAATGCCGTCGTAAAGCGGCTCTTCAGCCATTGCGCCGGCCGAGCGCATGCGGAAAAACGCATCCTTATAGTCCTGCGCAACCTGCTGGTGCAGCGCCTCTTCGGCATCGGGCAGCAGCATCCGCATCGCCTCGACGAGGCTTAAGCCCACGATCCGCCGGATCGTGTTGCGCGGCGGTGCGATCAGGCCATTGCTGGCGAAGGATTCCTCGACCGCAGCGCAGATATTGTGCTGGCTGTCGACGAGCGTCCCGTCGCAATCGAAAATGGCAAGGCGGATCATCGTCACGGCGATAGCCCAGCCTTGCCGATTTCAAAAGGCTCGCTGAATGCCGCCGTGTCAGGCGACGTCGATCACCACCTTGCCAATCGCTTTGCCGCTGGTGAGGTGGTCATGCGCGGCGGCGAGATCATCGAGCGTGAAGCGGGTCGGGTCGACCAGCGGCTTTACGCGTCCGCCATCGACCAGCCGGGCAACGCGCGCGAGGATGTCACCATGCCGCTCCAGATCGCGGTTGCGCAGCATCGGCACGAGCATGAACACGACATGGAGCGAGGCATTGTGAGGCATCAGGTTCGACAGATCGGCACTGGCGCCGCCCGACACGATGGTCACGACATTGCCGTTGTCGCCTACGGCTTCGATCGCGGGTTGGATATTGTCGCCGCCGATGGTGTCGAACACCACCCCATAGCCGCGCCCGCCTGTGGCCTGCGCGACATAATCCGCGACACTCTGCTCGCGGTAGTTGATCGTGACATCGGCGCCGAGATCGCGCGCGATCACTGCTTTTGCTTCGGATGAGACCGTGGCGTGGACAATGCCGCCCATCGCGCGGGCAAGCTGCACGCCGATATGGCCGACGCCGCCAGCCGCCCCATGGACGAGAACGAGATCGCCGGGCTTGACGCGTGCCCGGTCGACCAGCGCTTCCCATGCCGTGATCGCAACCAGCGGCAGCGCAGCGGCTTCGCGCATGGAAAGGCTTTTCGGGGCATGAGCGATCAGCCGGAAGTCGGCGACCATCTCGGTCGCATAGGCGCCGTCGCGACCGGTCAGCCCGCCCGCGCAGCCATAGACAATGTCGCCAACGGCGAAGCCGGCGACGGCGGCGCCGACTTCGGTGATCACACCTGCGAAATCGGCGCCGAGCACTGCCTGGTCGTTGACGATGGCAGCATAGGCGCCGCTGCGTTGCTTGGTGTCGAGCGGGTTGATGCTGGCGGCGTGGATCGCGATGCGCACGTCATTGTCGCCAAGCGGGCGCGGTGTCGCCTCAACCGCGATGAAGGGCGCGTCGGCGGCGAAGGTCTTCAGGGTCATTTGCTTCATGGCAGATACTCCGGTTGTGGTGCCGCCGATATCGACCTATTTGCAGAATATGCGAGTACGCACGATTTCGTAAGGTAGTACCCAAATGGATACTGAAGAACTGGTTCACCGCCCGTTTGGCTGTTCGGTCGAGGCAACCTTGTCGGTCGTTGGCGGCAGGTGGAAGCCGGTCATCATGTTCCGGCTGCTCGAAGCCGATGTGCTGCGCTTCAACGAGTTGCGGCGGCGCGTTCCGGCGGGGGTAACGCAGAAGATGCTGACCAGCCAACTGCGCGAACTCGAGGCCGACGGCATTGTCGAGCGCCGCGTCTATGCTGAAGTCCCGCCGCGCGTCGAATATCGGCTGACGCCGCATGGGCGGTCGCTGGAACCCGTGTTGCATGCCATGCGCGACTGGGGAGTGAAGCATATGGCTGAACGGATATTCGACGTGGCGGCGTGACTGCTGGCTCGACCAGCTGTTGACGCCCGGCGTTGTCGCCCGGCAACAGCACGCTCAGCCTTGCGCGATGTTCGGCTTTGCTTCGATTCTCTCGGCTCGATTCCCGATCGCAAGCGGCTGGCGCCCGCCTTCGATGCCGCTGCGCTCGCCGCCGATCTGGCGCTGATCGAGCGCGGGCATTGGCAGCCGCATTCTGTCAGCGGAAATTATCGGGGCGACTCGTCGGCGATGGCCTTGCGCGCGGCAGCGGGGGAGACGCATCCGATCCGGCTGATCTACGCCAATCCCACCGCGACCGAGTGGGTCGACACGCCGCTGATGGCGCGTGTTCCTGCGATGCGCGCGGCGGTGGCGGCGCTGTGCTGCTCGGTGCAGAGCGTGCGGCTGATGCGGCTGGGGCCGGGTTCGGCGATCTTGCCCCACGAGGACCTCGATCTCGCCGCCGAGCAGGGCCGCGCGCGGCTGCACCTGCCGATCGCGACCAATCCGGGGGTGCGCTTCGTGCTGAGTGGCGAGGCAGTGCCGATGGAAGTTGGTGAGCTATGGTATTTGCGGCTGAGTGACACGCATGCGGCGGTGAACGAGGGGGCGAGCCCCCGCGTGCATCTGGTGATCGATGTGCTGGCGAATGACTGGCTGGTGGCGATGCTGCGGGGGTGAGGGGGGC
>NZ_LSIJ01000067.1 GCF_001556185.1 Sphingomonas sp. CCH10-B3
AGGCGTCACCTCAAGGTTTGTGCGCCAGACAACGATTTGGCGGACATCATGAGAACATTGGCTATGCCACGAGTTTGAGGCGAGCCATGGGATCGTTGAGAGCGCGGAATTCGCCGGGGGAGAGCGGTTTTGCCCGGTGCCAGAGATAATCTCCCGTCAAGCTGATATGCGCCCAGCCCATGGGGGAAAGGTGAGCGAGGAGCGCGTCGTCGAAGCTGACGCCGGATGCTTTGATGTGCTGGGCGGCCCTGTCCATATAGATGGTGTTCCAATAGGCTATCGCCGCGATCAGCAGGTTCAGGCCCGATGCCCGATATTCCTGATTCTCGATCGAACGATCCGTGAACCGGCCCTGCCGGTTGGTGTAGATGGCGGCGGCGAGGGTATGACGTGCCTCGCCCTTGTTGAGGCCGGCCTGGCAGGCCCGCCGCAAGTCGGGCTGTTCAAGCCAGTCGAGCGTGAACAGCGTCCGTTCGATGCGACCAAGTTCCGCCAGGGCGAAATCCAGCCTGTTCTGGCGCTTGTAGGCGGCGAGCTTGCGCAGGATCGCAGACGGCGCGACGGCTCCCTCCTTGATGGTGGCGACAATCCTGACGATGTCCTCCCAGTCGGCTTCGATCGCGGCGGTCTTGACCGTTCGCCCCATGAGGCTTTCGAGGCCCTTGTAGGTCGAGGGTGGAGCGATCGAGCCGAGTTTCCGGTCGGCGATGTCGCGCAACCGGGGTACGAAGCGGAAGCCGAGAAGATGGCAGAGAGCAAAGACATGGTCAGTCGCGCCGCCGGTATCGGTGTAATGTTCATGCAGCGGCAGCGCGCCGGCGCCCAACATGAGGCCGTCGAGCACATAAGGCGCCTCTCCGGCGGTGGCCGACATGATCCGCGACCCGAAGGAGGCAAAATGATCGGACAAGTGGGAGTAGATCTTCAGGCCGGGCTCGCCGCCATATTTGGCGTTGATGTCGGCAGCTGCGGATCGGCTGCGGCCTGAGCGGAAGAACTGCCCATCGGAGGATGAACTGGTTCCGGCGCCCCAATGATGCGTGAACGGCAAATCATGGTGCGCGGCAACGATCATGGCCAGCGCAGCCTGGTAGTTTTCGGGCGACAGATACCAATTGTGCGTCCAGGCAAGCTGGGCGTAGCTTACCCCGTCGCTGGCATTGGCCATCCGTTCCAGACCCAGATTCGATCCATCGGCCAGAATGGCCGCAAGGATCGCATGCGGGTTGTCATGCTCTTTGCCGGACCGAAGATCGCGGAACGCGCTCAGGAAGCCGGTGCGCTCGGCTACCTCGACCAGGAGTTCGGTGATCCGCACGCGCGGTAACAGCGCGTCGAGCCTGCGATCGAGAGCCTCTGCCTCGGGCGGCGTGATTGCCAGCATCGGTTGCAGCTTGAGCCGATTGCGCTCGAGCGCCACGCCTGCAAGCCGGTTCGCCTTGAGTTCCTTGGCGAAACGGCGCAGCCGCCAATCGAGCATTCTCGCGCGATCGGCCAGATAGGCCGCAGCATCGTTTGGGAATGCAAGGTTTTCGGCCACCTTCCCGGCATCGCGCCGGCTCAACAGATAGGTGTCGAAGCGGCGATAGTTCCGGGTTCCCTCCACCCATATGTCGCCGGCGCGCAACCGATCGCGCAGGGTGGCCATGACGGCTGTTTCATAGCGCCGACGGTCAATCTGGCCGCCTTCGGTGATGAGGCGCTTCCACTGCCGGTTGGCGAATGGCAGGGGAACGCCATCGGGCAGGTTGCGCGTTTTGCGCGCATTGGCGTCGCGGATGACATCAATCGCCTTGACCAGTTGCACCCCGCTTCCCGTCGCCTTGAACGTGAATGCATCGAGGAAAGCTGGGCTGAACCGGCGCAAGGTCGCATAACGCCCTGTTGCCGCGACAAGGGCATCTTCCCCCGCCAGATCAGCCAGCGCATCGACCTGCGCCTTCACCGCGACCAGCCTGTGCCAGCCCACAGCCTCGTCGATCAGTTCCATCGGATTGCCGCCATGCTCGACCGCCTCTCCCAGCGCCGCGATCGTGGCGCCGAACAACCGCATGAGTTCGCCGACCGAGCGGATGCTGTCCTGATAGCGTCTTTCACGGCTGCGCCGCGCGCGTGTGAACAGGCCGCCGACAAGCCTGTCGAACATCTGGATCGCCGCATCGGCGAGCCGGGCCTCGAGGTCGATCACCGCCGCGACCAGGGTCGCGCGCCGCCTGTTGAGGCTATAGTCGGAAAGCAGAAACGCCGGTGCCGCGCTACCTTCACGCATGAATTGCGCGAACCGGAAATCGGGAATTTTGGCGCCGATCGCCGGATCGATGCCGACCCCGCGCGCATAGCGCAGCCGTTCCAGCAGGCCGTTGATATTTGCCGTCGTCGGCGCCTCCTCGAAATTGCGCAGCCAAGCCAGCGGCGTCATGCCGAAGTCGCTGCTGTTGACGATCAAATCGTCGATCCGGGTCAGTTCGGCATGACCCAGGCTTTCGATGATGGTTGCTGCCGCGGCTTTGCGGGCGCGCGCCCTGCCGGCGAGACCGGCCCGTTCGATCGTGTCGGCCGATGGAAGAATGAAGTGCTCCTGCTTCAATCCCTCCATCAACGCGCGAACAATGGGCTCGCCCCGGTCGGTCTGTTCGGCGGCTCGCGCGGCCAGGTCGAGCGCGAGTGGGATATCCCCTCGCCGGAAGGGGCGTAACCCGAGGTGCTGTGCGGCAATGTCAGCGTGATCGTTGCGCGTTTGGGCGCGCTGGCCATAGTCGCCGAAAGCCTCCGCATCGACGAATATCTGGGCAGCAAGGTAGTGGAGGATCGCATTTGGCACGCCGATGTCGGGCTGCAAACCGAAGCCAGGGTGCCGCATCAATGCGATCTGCGCAGCCAGGCCGAGGCGATTGGCGGGTCGATAGCGGCGACCGATCAGGTCAAGATCCCTGACGGCAAGAGTATAGTGGCTGACGATCGCGGTTTCGTCATGGGGAGCATCGAACAGGCGCCGCCGTTCTTCCCCGGTCAATAATCGCCGCCGCGCCATGCTGCCTCCATCCGACTCCTGAGCAGCAGGCTAGCGTCAATCTGGAGTATAGCCTAACCGGACGTCAGGGCGGTGCTTCCAATTCTGTCAGATTAGAGTTGGTGAACGCATTTGTTGACGTCTGTTGCGCGGTGTCATAGATTTCAACCTGACAAATTGACCGGAGGCGGCGATGAAAGGCCAGAGGATCGGTTACGTCCGGGTGAGCACATTCGATCAGAATGTCGATCGCCAGTTGGAAGGTCAGTCGCTCGACCGGATCTTTACCGACAAAGCATCGGGCAAGGACGTCAATCGGCCCCAGCTCGACGCCATGCTCGCCTTCGCCCGCGAGGGCGATACCGTCGTGGTGCACAGCATGGATCGACTGGCGCGCAATCTCGACGATCTGCGCAAGCTGGTCCAGTCTCTCACGAAGAGAGACATCCGCATCGAGTTCATGAAGGAGAGCCTTGCCTTTTCCGGCGAGGATTCCCCCATGGCCAATCTGATGCTTTCGGTCATGGGCGCGTTCGCCGAATTTGAGCGTGCCTTGATCCGGGAACGGCAGCGCGAAGGAATTGCGCTTGCCAGGCAACGCGGCGCTTATCGCGGACGGAAACGGTCCCTCTCTGACGATAAGGTCGCCGAGCTGCTCCGCCGCATTGCCGCCGGCGAGCGTAAGGCCACAATCGCCCGCGACCTGGGGATCAGCCGTGAAACCCTATACCAGTATCTCCGCGTCGCCGCCTGACGCCTATGTTCCCACAATGTCCGGCAAATCGTTGTCTGGCGCACAAACCTTGAGGTGACGCCGAACACGTAGATCACGCCCGAAAAGGGATCGCCGCCGTACTCCTTGCCGACCAGCGCGGCCAACGCGTCAGGCCCTTTGCGGAAATCCACTGGGCGCGTCGCCACCATCACGCGCGCGCCAGCACCAGGTCCGATCATCGGGTTGCCTTTAGCGCTTCGATCACCGCGGCAATCACACCAGCATCGGCGCCGCGCGCGATCTTCACTGCTACACCGTCAATCTCCAGTTCTACCGCAGCCGTTGGCGCACGCCGCCTTCGCCGAACACGACGCGTGGGTGCCGGATCAGGTTGCGCGCTCAACTCGACCACCGCCGGCACGAACGTCGCGGCGGCCGGTTCTGCCGACGAAGGGGCCTGCCCCTGGTCCGCCAATTGCTTGTGCAAATCCTTCCGCCAGGCATAGACCTGCGAAGGGTCAAGGCCATAGCGACGGGCGACGGCGCCGACTCCTTCGTTGCCCGCATAGCACTCCGCGACAATCGACGCCTTGACCTCCGGCGGCCAATCGCGCCGCTTGCCCGCACCGGTGAATATCTCAAACCGCTGCGCGCCCTTGCTCACAGGATCATCACACGGGATTATCATAGGAGTAGCGCCTCGGCCCAAATCAGGCCGCGCAAGCTCAACGCTGGGGATCACCCGCGCAAGGTGGGCCCCGCACAGCGCTTACACATAAGATAAGGAGAAGCAGTTTGGGCCAGTGGATCCAGCAGCTCGTCGACCAGCTCGGCTATCTTGGCGTCGCGGTGCTGATGTTCGCCGAAACCGTGTTCCCGCCGCTCCCCTCGGAGGTCATCATGCCGCTTGCCGGCCTGCGTGTTTCGCGCGGAGCATTGTCGCTGCCGGGCGTGATTGCCGCCGGAGCGGCGGGCGCCATGGCGGGCAATCTCTGCTGGTACGCCGTCGCAAGGATGCTCGGCATCGACCGGCTGCATGGCCTGGTCGATCGGCACGGCCGATGGCTAACGCTCGAATGGCAGGAGGTCGAGCGCGCGAAGACCTGGTTCCGCGGCCACGGTGGCCCGTTCGTCTGCATCGGGCGGATCGTCCCCACGGTGCGATCGGTCGTATCGATCCCGGCCGGGCTCGTGCGGATGCCCCTCGGACCCTTCCTCCTGTGGTCGACGATCGGCACGGCAGCCTGGACCGCGATGCTGGCCGCCGCCGGCTATCTGCTGGGGCAGCGCTATGGGGCGGTCGAGCGCTATGTGGGTCCGGTCTCGACGGCGATCATCATCGCGCTCGTGCTCTGGTACGCTTGGCGGGTAGCCACGTGGGGGCGTCGTCATGGGCGTTGAGGTGCCAAAGCCCATGAGCGACGCCACCATTCGGCGCGCGTTCTGGCGGACCGCCACGGCAAGCCGTGCGGCCGTCATCGTCGACGCCGATGACTATTTCAGGGCCGCCCGCTCCGCGATGCTCAAGGCCAAGCGGCGCATCGTGCTGATCGGCTGGGACTTCGACGCCCGGATCCAGTTCGCCGGGGAGGGGCAGGACGAGGGTCCGCCGACGGTCGGAGCGTTCATCAGCTGGCTGGTCAAGCGCAGTCCCCTGCTCGATATTCACATACTGCGCTGGGATACCGGTGCGCTCAAGACGCTGTTCCATGGCCGAACCCTGTTCACGATCCTGCGCTGGATGCGCGACCGCCAAATCCACCTCAAACTCGACGGGCATCATCCGGTCGCCGGATCGCATCACCAGAAGATCGTGGTGATCGACGACTGCATGGCCTTTTGCGGCGGCATCGACATGACCCGCGAACGATGGGACACGCGAGACCACCAGGACGAGGAACCGCGCCGCGTCCGACCGGACGGCACGCCGCACGGGCCGTGGCATGACGCGGCCATGGCGCTGGAGGGCCCGGTGGCACGCGCCCTCGGTGACGCCTGTCGGGAGCGGTGGCATGCCGCCGGCGGGTATTCGATCGAGCCCGTGACCAATGGCGCGGATTGCTGGCCTGATGGGCTCGAGGCAGACTTCAGGGACGTGCCCGTCGGGATCTCGCGCACGCTGCCAAAGCTCGCCGACCAGGAACCGGTCCACGAGATCGAGGCGCTGTATGTCGCGCTCATCGCGCGGGCGCGGCGGCTGATCTATGCCGAAAGCCAGTATTTCGCCTCCCGGCGGGTCGCGGAGGCAATCGCCAGACGACTCGACGAGACCGGGGCATCCGACGCCGATGGGCATCGAAAGATAGCCGACATCCGCGCCGGTCTGCTCGCCGAGCACCTTGGCGCCAACAAGGACGCGGTCATCGCGAAGTTCGCCGAAACCGGCTCGTTGATCGCAACGATCGCGGCGTTGCAGGCACCGGGTCGCTCGCTACGCGAGTACGAGCTGCCCGAACTGTCTTCGATGGAAAAATGGCTGGCCGACAGCAAGCTGCTCGACCCCGAGGGACCCGACGAGATGTTCGAGCCGTTTTCGCGACGCCGAGGTCTGCTCTTTCACCTGCGGCACCGACACCGCCATCATCCGTGACCCGTACTGCCACGACCAGAAGGACCGGGGGCCAGTCCCGAACAAACATCCTTAACGATTTCTAATCATTCTTGCGCGAAGATGCGCGCTCTATCGTTCGCGTGAGAGGTCGACAGGCATGAATGTGAACGGCGTGGCCGATGTCATGGCGATGCGCAACGCGGTGCTTCAACGAAACGCCGCACTGAGGGATGTCGGCTCGGCTTCGTCGCCGAATGCGCTGCGGGGACCGGATGGCACTGCCCCATCGACGAGCTTTGCCGCGACGATGCAGACCGCGCTTCAAAAGGTGAATGCGCTCCAGGAACAGGAGGATGTCGCGACCGAAGCCTACGAACGAGGCGAGACGACCGATATCGCGACCGTGGCGCTGATACAGCAACGCGCCTCGGTTTCGTTCGAGGCCACCTTGCAGGTCCGGAACAAGGTTCTTTCGGCCTACAAGGACATCATGAGCATGGCCGTCTGATCACAGCCTGCGTCCATCGAGTGCCCGATGGCCGCGGGATGGCTCACCTGCGGTCAAGACTCCGAACCGCCGGTGGTGATGAACGACGATCTTCATGCCGGACGGCGTGATCGCTGCTGTCATTTTGGGCGTATGGCGTGCGAGGTTCATGCATGGGATAAGGCGTAGGCTGCGGCATCTGGTACGCGGGACGGGGTGCGGACGAGGCAGGGTAACCGCCGTAGCTTCCACCCTCATAGGCATGCCCGCCATCCCAGTTGACCCCGCCATGCGTGCCGCTCCAGTTGACGCCGGCACCATGGGACATGACCTGCGCGCCAGCCGGCGCTGCCGCCAAGCCGGCAAGGATCATGATCCCAAGTGTCAGCCCGCATTTTCTGGTCACGCTATTTCTCCCTCCATGCACCGACAACCATGAAACGGCTGCCTGTTCAGAACGCCAGCCGAGTGCGGATCAATGCCGAAACAGACCGCCAAGAAAGCCGCCGGGACGATAGCCGCCGTGGCCACCACGGTCATGCCCGCCACCATGACGTCCACCGCCATGAGATCCTTCATTGTACCCGCCCCAGGGAGCAGGCTGAGCATATCCAGGTGCAGTCGGTTGTGGCGGGTAATCGGGTGCCGGCCTCGACGTCGCCTCGTACGAAGCGTTCTTCTCGATGATCTTGTCGAGTTCGCCGCGGTCCAGCCAGATGCCCCGGCATTGCGGGCAATAGTCGATCTCGACCCCCTGCCGGTCGGCGAGCACGAGGTCGACCCGGCACACGGGGCAGAGCATGCCCTGCAACCGGGTGGTCGCGGGTACTGTTGCGGCATCCGTCATGGTGCATTCCTCTCTTTGGTCGGCACCGCTGGGGCGGTCTGCCCGGGAAGCGCTGCTTTCATCTTAATAGCCATAACCCCCGTAGCGCTGATTGCGCTCCTGGCGCTCATGCCGCCGTTCACGACGTTCCTCGCGGCGATCATGGCGATTGTTGTAGCCATAACCGCCCTGGTAATAGCCGCCACCATTACCGCGCCAGGACTGCTGATGGCCACCGCCTCGATCGCGGTAGGCGTCGCCATATCCGCCGTGTCCTCGGACCTGATTGCCGTAGGACGGGCCGCCATTATGTCCGCCGTAACCGCCATGGGACTGGGCCATCGCGGCCGGCGCAGCAAACGCCAGTGCCGCCGCGGCCAAGATCAAGGATCCTCTCATGACTACCTCCATCAAGCGTGACCGAATGTCACGTCTAGTAGATAGGACCGCGATATTGAATGCAGGCGGAATGCGATCGACAGCTCACATTCACTAACAAGAGATGATATTATATTTATTGCGTAGTCAGGTAAGAGTCATGGCATAAAATTATCTCATCGAACCTTTAAGTGTCTCAAGGCACTTGTACCCTCGACTAGATCCATTTTGCGCGCTTGAACCTGATATAGAGCATGCTGCACACCGTAGCGACCACCGCGAGTACGACGAAATATCCATACTTGGTTTTCAACTCTGGCATGTTTTCGAAGTTCATACCGTAGATGCCTGCGAGGGCAGTCGGCACGGCCAGAATGGCCGCCCAGGCCGCAAGCTGCCGGGTACTCGCACCAGTGCGCTGCTGTTCGAGCAGATTGCTGACCTCAAAGACCGATGTGAGCACTTCGCGAAGGCCACCCACCGTGGTTTCAACTCTATGAATATGAGGGCATAGCGTGGATGGTACGCTAAACAACGCTAAGGGCGAACAATCAGCGAACGCTTATGCGACGCGGCTATCCGGCGGGAGATTGAGGGCCTTGCGGCCAGCGGAAGCGGCTGCGCGATCCCAGAGGAAATCGCCGGAGAAGGCAATATGCTCCCAACCCACGGGGGACGTATGGGCGAGCAGATAATCAGGCACCGCGACCGAGGTTGATCGTAGATGCTGGGCGGCAGCATCCATGTAGATCGTGTTCCAGTAGACGATCGCGGCGATGACTAGATTGAGGCCGGATGCCCGATATTGTTGCGCCTCATGGCTGCGGTCGATGATCCGGCCTTGGCGGAAGGTGTAGATTGCCTGCGTCAGGGCATGGCGTTGTTCGCTGTTGTTGAGACCAGCATGGCATCGCTGGCGCAGATCGGGATTTTCCAGCCAGTCCAGCATGAACAGGGTTCGCTCGATCTTGCCGATTTCCTGTAGCGCGACGTCGAGTTGGTTCTGCCGTTCGTACGCGGCGAGCTTTCGCAGCATGACCGATGGCGCGACATGGCCGGCCTTGATCGAGCCGACGAGGCGCAGCACGTCATCCCATTGTTCAGCGATGATGTCGGTGCGGATACGCTTGCCCATTAGCGGGGCGATGGCCGGATAGGCCTTAACCGGCGCGATCGGCGCGAGGCGCCGGTCTGGAAAGTCGCGCAGGCGCGGGCAGAAGCGAAATCCCAGCATCGCGCACAGGGCGAAGACATGATCGGTCGCCCCGCCAGTGTCGGTGTAATGCTCGACGATTTTCAGATCGGTGCCGTGGCTGGTGAGGCCGTCGAGAACATAGGGTGCCTCATGCGTCGCGGCAGAGATCACGTTGACGTGGTAAGGCGCACGCTGGTCGGAAACATGAGTGTAGAAGCTGAAGCCATGATCGACGCCATAGCGGGCGTTGATATCGCCGCCCGATGCACCGCGCTTCGCGCCCCTGAAGAACTGGCCATCGGAACTGGACGTTGTGCCGTCGCCCCATACGCGCGAGAATGGCAGGCGGTGATGCGCGTTGATGAGCACGGCCAGCGCCGCGCAGTAGCTGTCGTCGCGGATATAGGCGTCATGGGTCCACAGGAGCTGGTCGCGCGTCACGCCCTGGCTCGCGGCAGCCATGCGCGACAGGCCGAGATTGGTGGCATCCGCAAGGATGGTGGCGAGCAGCGCGTTTTCGTTGGGGCACGCTTCGCCGGTGCGCAGGTTCGTGAATGCAGCAAGAAAGCCGGTTTCCTGCGCCACTTCATGCAGCAGCTCGGTGATGCGGATGCGGGGCATCATCGCATCGAGCCGGTCAGCCAGCGCTTCGGCATCGGGCATCGCGATCGTGCGAACCGGGGATATCTGGAGGCGGCCGTCGCGGAACCGCACACCCTCCAGAGCGTCGCGCTTCAGGCGCTGGGCAAATTTCTTCAGTCGCCAGTCCAGTTCGCGGCCCCGCTGTTCGAGCCATTCGCCGGCTGTGGGTGGCAGACCAAGAGCCGACACGATCGGCTTGGCCTTCGGTTCGCTTAGCAGGTAGCTGTCGAACTGGCGGTATCCCGTCGATCGTTCCACCCAGACATCACCGGAGCGCAGCTTGTTGCGCAGATGCGCGATAGTCGCGATTTCCCAGAGCCGCCGATTGATCTTGCCGTCATCGCCCATGACGATTTTCTGCCATTCTTTACGGAAGGGCATCGGAGCGTCGGTAGGAAGATCGCGTTTGCCCGACCTGTTGAGGTCGCGCAGCATTTCGATGGCAGCGATCGTTTTCGCACTGCCCTTTCCGGCCCTGAACTGGAGCGTCTCAAGCAGGTCGGGGGCGAACTTGCGTAACGTCGCATAGCGGTCGGCCGCGACCGTCAGCGGATCGAGGTTGGCGGTTTCCGCGATGCTCGCCACTTCCGGCCTCGCCTTCATCAGGGTGTTCCACCCGACCGATGCGTCCAGGACCTCAATTGGATCTTCGCCAGTATCGACCGCATCGGTCAGCGCATCGATCGTTCTGCGAAAGATCAGCATCAGCCGCGCCACGTTCTTCGATGTGGCGGCATAGCTACGCGCCTGGGCATTCTTCGCGCGGGTGAAGATGCTGCCGATCAGCTTGTCCGCCATCTCCAGAGCGCTGTCGGTCAGCTGCTCTTCAAGATCGAGCAGGAAGGCAACCAGCGTGGCGCGCCGCCGGGAGGGAACGTATCGCTCGATCATATAGGCAGGCGATGCACGGCCTTCCCGGACATATTGCCGGAAGCGGTCCGCGTGGATGCGGCCAGCCACGTCCGGGGAGATGCCGATCTTCCGCACTTGCCGCAGGCGGTCGAGAATCTGGCGGATATGATCGGGCCTTGCCGCGATGGGAATGGTCTTGAGCGAAGCGAGCTGGCTCATGCCCCCGGCGTCGTCAAAGAGCTGGTCGAGGGCGTGGACCTGTTCAGCGCTGAGATCGTCGATCAGGGCATAGGCGGCTTGCTTGCGGGCACGCGCGCGCCCCGCGCTGCTGGCACGCTCGATGGTGGAGATGGACGGCAGCAGAATCCGGGCCTCACGAAGGGCGGTGACAACACCGGTCGCTATCGTCATCCCCTTGTCGGTCGCCCATGCCGTTTTCGTGGCCGCTTCGATCATGAACGGAATATCGGCACGCGTCGGCCCTCGCAGTCCCAAGCGCGCGGCTAGCTCGCGAGCATGGTCCGTCATGGTCTGGTCCCTCGCCGCATAGTCAGCCAGATCCGTGACGCGCAGGCCAAGCTGTTCTGCGACGAAGGCGGCGAGATCATGGGGCATCGCTCCCCTGTTCTGTATCAACTGCGCCAGTGTGATGCCCGGGTGGCGCAAGAGCGCGAGTTGCAGCGCGACGCCCAACTGGTTCCGTCGTTCCCGTCGCGCGCCGATGATCTCGATGTCCGCAGGCTCGAAGGTGTAGAGCCGAGCCAAGTGGTCGCGATCGGTCGGGATGGCAAGGATCTGATTGCGCTCGCTCTCGGTCAGGAGTTGATGCTTGCGCTTCGTCATGCCGATTCCCGTCCACAAAAGGTCAACTGCGCCTATGGACAGCCATGAGTAAAGAGACATAGTATGTGGACGGCTATGGGCGGGGTGAAGCGGTCGCCCTTCAGAGCGTCCACAGAACGACCGTTTGGGAGACACGATAGATGGGCGGCATTCTGGGCTACGCCCGCGTCAGCACCGGCGATCAGGATGTGGCGGGCCAGACCATGCGACTGGAGAATGCCGGCGCCATCAAGGTGTTCACCGATGTAATATCGGGAAAAAGCATGGAGCGGCCTGGACTGGCCGAACTGATCGCCTATGCCCGCAAGGGTGACACGCTCGCCGTGGTCCGCCTCGATCGGCTTGGGCGTTCGCTGACTGAACTGCTCGCCACAGTCGAAACTTTGCGCAGCCAAGGCATCGCCCTCCTGAGTCTTGAGGAAAAAATCGACACCTCGTCGGCCGCCGGCGAACTCATCTTCCATGTGTTCGGAGCTATCGCCCATTTCGAGCGGCGGCTAATCTCTGAGCGGACCCGCGATGGGATCGCCGCTGCACGCGCCAAGGGCAAGCAGCCTGGCCGTCAGCCGCTCGACATGTCCAAGGTGGATGCGGCCATCAAACTGGTCGAAGCCCGTATCTCGCCGACAGAGGCAGCACGGCAACTCGGCATCGGCAGATCCACCATCTATCGCGAAATGCGCCGCCTTGGCGTGGAAAGGCCTGCCTGAATGTCCAGATTGAAATCTGCTCACGATCTGTCCGGGCTGATGAAATATGCGGATCGTGCTCCGTGGGACGAGGCGATGGATGAAATGCTGTCCGCGCATCTCGGTCCGGCATGTGAAGCGACCGGCCTCGAACCCGACGCCATATTCGAGATCATCGGTGATCATTGGCAAGGGCCGCTATGGGGCTGCGCCTTTGAAGATCTGCTGACACAGGAACTGGAACCTGACGGTCGCAATCTGGTCGATGACTATCTCAAGCGCCGAGGCTGGAACGAGAAGGCGCCGAACAAGGCCTATATGCGCGCGCTGCGGGATACGATGATGTCGCTCTATGAGGTTAGCGAGGTCGTCCCCGGTCAGTCGATGACCTTGCGTGATCTGTTGCGGGATGTTGCGCCAGTCACGGTCCGCGAACACGGCGCGACACAGACCCTCGTCAACTGGGACAAGATCGCTGCACGGGTTGTCGATGTGAACGGTCGCCATGGCATCTCGGGCGCGCTGTTGCCGTTCAGCGCTGATGGCGCCCTACAACTGATCGACGCGTTTGGCCGGCTTGCGGACGATGCAAAGGACACCTCCGAACTAAACCAGACCGACCGGGATGCTATTTTACGGGCATCAGGCCCGATGTTCACGAACATGTGGCTGCTCGATTGTCTGGGCAAAGCCATGCCTGGCACCATGCCGGATATGGTCAACGCCGATGGCGATGATCTTGTGTTCCACCGCATCGTCTTCCCCCTGGCCAAGGGCGTGATCGGCAAGAGCGTGGTTCGCAGGCTGAACGCGGCACAATGGCTGGAGCCTGCCAGCGACACATTCTGGAACTGGCTGGTGCCGGTGACGAAGGAGAGAAAACCACGAACGGCCAAAGGCGGGCAGGCTTTTGTGACGACCATGGAGGACGGCACACCCGTCTTCGCCAATGTCGAGTTGGCGGGACGCAAACTGATCGTTGAGGTCAATAGTGCCGCCCGTGCGGAGAAAGCGATTGCGCAAATGGGCGAATGGCTTGGTGATTGCGTGAGCACACCTATGACCGAAATCCGGACTCTGGCCCAGTTCATGGCTGATGACGCCGCCCGCGCTCCGCAGGAAGAGCCGCTCGATATCCCGCCGGACGAAATGGAGCGCATCGTTCATGATATGCTGACACGCGAATATACCAAAACGCTTGATGAAGCGGTGCCTGCCCTTGGCAACAAGACGCCGCGCGCTCTGGCCCGCACGAAGGCTGGCCGGGCGAAAGTGGCCGACTGGCTCAAATATATAGAGAATGGCGCAGCAAAATCCGGGGTCGGCGAGCCAATGGCTACCTATGATTTTACGTGGATGTGGCAAGAGCTGGGCATCATCGGCCTCCGCAGGTGATGCCCTTGCACGCCGTTCCGGTATTGTTCGTCCTTAGCGTTGCTTGGCGTACCTCCCACGCTATGCCCTC
>NZ_LSIJ01000068.1 GCF_001556185.1 Sphingomonas sp. CCH10-B3
CGTCAACGGCCGCCGCGCCAATGACCGGCGACCTGATGCCCGCTACGCCGCGCTACAAGATGGCGATCTTCGATTTCGACGGGACGCTGGCCGACAGCGGCGACTGGTTTTTGTCCATTGCCGACGATCTGGCCGACCGGTTCCGCTTTCGCCGTGTGCCGCCCGACGAGATTGAGGGGCTGCGCGGCCACACGACGCGCGAAGTGATCCGTCACCTCGGCATCCCGCGCTGGAAGCTGCCGATCATCGCCCGCCATCTGCACAAAAGGCTGGCAGGCGAGACCGACAAGATCAGCCTGTTCGACGGTGTCGAGCCGATGCTGGCGACATTGCAGGCAGCGGGCGTGCGGCTGGCCATGGTGACATCGAACGCCGAGGACAATGCGCGTGCGATCCTCGGCGCGGACAATATCGCGCGCTTCGAACAGATCGAGTGCGGCGCATCGCTGTTCGGCAAGGCGCCACGCTATCGCCGGGTGCTGCGCCGCGCGCGGCTGGCCGCCGGCGATGTCGTGTCGATCGGTGACGAAACGCGCGACATTACTGCTGCGCGCAAGGTCGGGATCGATGCCGCCGCCGTGCTATGGGGCTATGCACGCCGCGATGCACTCGCCGCGCTGTCGCCCGCCCTGACGTTCGAGACGCCCGACGACGTCGTGGCGGCGCTGCTCGGACCTGCCGACTAACCGGCATGGGCGACGGCCATCATCATCACGCACACGACCACGGCGTTGTCGTCGATTTCGGCCGCGCCTTTGCGCTGGGCGTCGCGCTCAACCTCGGCTTTGTCGCGATCGAGCTGACATGCGGCCTGCTGGCAGGCTCGGTCGCGCTGCTGGCGGATGCCGGCCATAATCTGTCCGACGTGCTGGGGCTTGCGGTTGCGTGGGGTGGCGCGGCGCTGGCGCGTCGTCCAGCCTCGCCGCGCTTTACCTACGGCCTGCGCAAATCGTCGATACTGGCGGCGCTCGCCAATGCATTGTTCCTGCTGCTGGCGTGCGGCGGGATTGGCTGGGAAGCTGCGCGCCGTTTCGCTGACCCGCCGCCGGTGCCGGGCGGGGTGGTGATGGCGGTCGCGGCGGTCGGCATCGCAGTCAACGCCGTCACCGCATGGCTGTTCGCGAGCGGGCGGCACGGCGACATCAATATCCGCGCGGCGTATCTGCACATGGTGAGCGATGCGGCGGTGTCGGCCGCGGTGGTCGTCGCAGGCGGGCTGGTGCTGCTGACGGGATGGGCGTGGATCGATCCCGCCGCCAGCCTTGTCGTCGTGGCGGTGATCCTGTGGGGTACCTGGGGGCTGCTGCGCGATTCGATCGGGATGGCGCTCGATGCTGTGCCGACCAGTGTCGATGCAGGCGCCGTGGGGATAATGCTGCGCGGTCTCGACGGCGTCGAGCGGGTCCATGACCTCCACATTTGGCCGATCAGCACCACCGAAGTCGCGCTGACGGTGCGGCTCGTGATGCCGGGCGGGCATCCCGGTGACGCTTTCCTGCACGCGGTCGAGGAGCGGCTGGAGCATGATTTCGGCGTCGATCACAGCACGATCCAGATCGGCCTTGGCGGCGCCGATGCCTGCCAACTGCACGGTGCATGGGCGTGAGCGCGCGGTTCGCCTTCACGATTGCAGCCACCGACGGCAAGGCACGCACGGGCAGCATCACGATGCAGCGCGGGACGATCCGCACGCCCGCCTTCATGCCCGTCGGCACCGCCGCGACCGTCAAGGCAATGAAGCCGCAGGACGTGCGCAAGGGCGGCGCCGATATCATCCTCGGCAATACCTATCATCTGATGCTGCGCCCGAGTGCCGAGCGCGTCGCGCGGCTGGGCGGGCTGCACGGTTTCATGGGCTGGGATCGCCCGATCCTGACCGACAGCGGCGGCTATCAGGTGATGAGCCTCGCCGACCTGACCACCCGCTCGGAAGATGGCGTGACGTTCAAAAGCCATCTCGACGGGTCGCGGCATACGCTGAGCCCCGAACGCTCGATCGAGATCCAGCGGCTGCTCGATTCAGACATCATCATGGCCTTCGACGAGCTGGTTCCGACGACCGCGACCCGCGAGGTGCAGCACGCCGCGATGCTGCGGTCGATGCGCTGGGCACGTCGGTCGCGCGATGCCTTCGACGGCGGTGGCGAACACGCTGCGCGTGCCGCGATCTTCGGCATCCAGCAGGGCGCGCTCGATCAGACGATGCGGCTTGAATCCGCGCAGGCGCTGATCGACATCGGCTTCGACGGTTATGCGGTCGGCGGCCTTGCGGTTGGCGAAGGGCAGGAGGCGATGTTCGGCTGCCTCGATTTCGCGCCCGGCCAACTGCCTGCGGACAAGCCGCGCTACCTGATGGGGGTCGGCAAGCCCGACGATATCGTCGGCGCAGTCGAGCGCGGCATCGACATGTTCGATTGCGTGCTGCCCACGCGCAGCGGCCGCACCGGGCAAGCCTTCACTCGCGCCGGGCCGATCAACATCCGCAATGCGCGCTTTGCCGAGGATGAGGGGCCGCTCGATCCCGCCTGCGCCTGCCCGGTCTGCGCGACGTGGAGCCGCGCCTATCTCCATCACCTCGTGCGGGTCGGCGAGATTCTGGGCGCAATGCTGATGACCGAGCATAATCTCTATTTCTATCAGGCACTGATGGCCGATTTGCGTGCGGCAATCGCCGAAGGGCGGCTCAAGAGCTTTGCCGATGCGTTTAGAACGGCTTATGCCAGCGGATAGAAGCAAAAGAGGATGCGCCCGATGAGCGACGAACCCAAGGACATGAACGAGATCGAAGCCGCCGCGCATGCCGCCAAGCGCGTTGCCGCCGCTGCCGATGAGACCAAGGCCAAGGCCGAAAAGAGCTGGCCGGTATCGGCAATCGCGATCGGCGTGGGCGTCGGCTCGGCGGCACTGGCGGCCGCGCTGCTCTATGCCAACAGCGGTCGCAAGAAGGGCTGACGGCGCCTGCCGCACGATATCGGCGATTGACACAGGCAATACAGCTACGACACCTTCGCGCGGTCGTTGACCCGGGAGATTGCCTGATGCGTCTGGTTCGTGCCGCCCTTCTGCTGGGCATTGCCGCTGTTCCGTTTGCTGCCGAAGCGGCCCCCGGCAAGCGCCCTGCTCAGCCTGCCACGAAACCCGCAGCGGTTCCCATCAAGCCGATCGCTTTCACTGAGCGCACGCTTGCCAATGGCCTGCGCGTCTATGCGATCCGCGACACCTCGACGCCGAACGTATCGGTGCAGGTCTGGTACGATGTCGGATCGAAGGACGACCCCAAGGGTCGCTCGGGCTTTGCGCACATGTTCGAACATCTCATGTTCAAGGCGACGCGCAATCTGGTGTCCGAACAGTTCGACCGGCTGACCGAGGACGTCGGCGGCGACAATAATGCATCGACCAACGACGATTACACCGAATATCACGAAAACATCCCGGCCAACCACTTGCAGCGACTGCTGTTCGCCGAGGCCGACCGCATGTCGAGCCTGGTCGTCGAGCCCACCAGCTTCGCTTCCGAGCGGGACGTGGTGAAGGAGGAGTTGCGCCAGAACACCAATGCGCAGCCCTATGGCAAGCTGTTCTCGCAATATTATCCGGCGATTTCCTACACGCGCCACCCCTATGCACGCGGGACGATCGGCAGCCTCGACGACCTCCAGAGTGCGCAGATCGATGATGTCCGCGCCTTCCATGCAACCTACTACCGGCCCGACAATGCGGTGCTGGTCGTGTCGGGCAACTTCGACGAGAAGCAGCTCGACGCCTGGGTCGATCAGTATTTCGGCCCGATCAAGCGCCCGACCACGCCGATTCCGCGTGTGAACGTCGTCGAGCCCGAACGCACGAAGCCTGCTCATTATGTGGTGCAGGAAGCGAACACCCCGCTGCCGGCAGTGATGATCAGCTATCCGATCCCGCCGGACAATCATCCCGACAATCCGGCGCTGACTGTGCTCAACGCAATCTTGTCGCAGGGTGAGAGCTCGCGCCTGTACCGATCGCTGGTTTACCGCGACCAGATTGCACAGGTCGCGCAGACCTTTCTCGACAGCAAGCAGGGGCCGGGCAATCTCGCAGTGTTCGCGATATTGGCGAGCGGCAGGAAGGCTGCCGACGGCGAGGCGGCATTGCTGCGTGAAATCGCGCGCGTCCGGAACGTGCCGGTGACTGCCGCCGAACTGGCCGAGGCGAAGAACGAAATTCTGACCAATGTGTTGCAAGCGCGCGAGACGCCCGAGGGCAAGGCGCGCACGATCGCCGCTGCCGTCATCGTCGACGGCGATCCGCGTGCCTCCGACAAGCAGCTTGCCGCGCTCGCGCAGGTGACAGCTGCCGATGTCCAGCGCGTCGCCAGCAAATATCTGCGCGATAGCCGCGCCGCGACGATCCACTATCTTCCCGAAAATCCAGCCGACAAATTCCCGGTGAATGACCGGATCGAGATCGCTGACACTGTCGTCGTCAAGCCGCTGGTCGCGCCGGGCAAGGTGGAGATCGTGACGCCCGCAACCGACGCTCAGCGCGTGGCAGTACCCGCCGCGGGGCCGGCCATCGCCGCCAGCGCGCCCGTCACCAATGAATTCAGGCTGGCGAATGGCCTGCGGGTCGTTGTCGTTGAAAAGCACGACTTGCCGCTGCTGACCGCGCTGCTCGTCGCCCGTGGCGGCGGCGCGATCGACCCCGCCGACCGGGCCGGACTTGCCAGCCTGACCGCCGACCTGATGACCAAGGGCACCAAAACGCGATCGGCGACCGACATCGCGCGCCAGATCGAATCGCTTGGCGGCTCGATTTCGAGCGATGCCAGCTTTGACGGGGCGACCGTGGCCGTGACGGTGAAGGCTGATCAGGCCACGCCCGCGCTCGGCATCCTCGCCGATGTTGCGCGGAACCCGGTATTCGCGCCCGACGAGATCGAACGCGCCCGGTCGCAGGCGATCGACGGCGTACAGGTAGCGATCAAGAACCCCAGCCAACTCGCCGCACTGGTCGCGGCGCGCGCCGCGCTGGGCAATGCCGCTTACGCCCATCCGCTGTCGGGCACAGCGACTTCGCTTAAGGCGATTACGCCAGCGGATGTCCGCGCTGCTTATGCGCGCGTCTGGGCGCCGGGACAGGCGGCGCTGGTCCTTGTCGGCGACGTCACCCCCGCCCGCGCGAAGGAACTGGCGGAGGCCAAGTTCGGCGACTGGCAAAGCAGCAGCGCCCCGATCGCGCAGGGAACGGCGCCCGCCTATCCCAAGCCGCGCGTGATCGTGGTCGACCTGCCGGGCGCCGGGCAGGCGGGCGTGGTTGTCGCCCGGCCGGGCATCGCGCGGCGCGACGCGCTCTATTACCCGACTTCTGTTGCCAACACCGTGCTCGGTGGTGGGTTCTCGTCGCGGCTCAATCAGGAAATCCGCATCAAGCGCGGTCTGGCCTATGGCGCGGGCAGCGGGATGCAGGCGGGCCGCGAACCCGGCACGATCACGGCGCGCACCTCGACCAAAAATCCGTCGGCGCCTGAGACGGTCGCGATCATCCTGGCCGAAATGAAGCGGCTCGGCGCCGAGCCGGTGAGCGCCGCCGAACTCGATACGCGCAAGGCCGTGCTGGTCGGCAATTTCGGTCGCGCGACCGATACCACCGGGTCGATCGCCGGCACCGTCGGCAGCTATATCGTGCAGGATCTGCCGCTCAGCGATCTTGGCGACTATACCAAGCGCGTCGCGGCAGTCGATCCGGCAGCCGTACAAGCAGCGGCGGCGAAGCTGCTCGACCCGACGGCGGCCAGCATCGTCGTGGTGGGCGACGCCAAGCTGTTCGTCGATGAACTGCGCAAGACCTACCCCGATCTTGAATTGATCCCGGCGGACAAGCTCAATCTCGACTCAAGCGCGCTCAAGTAACGCGAAAGGTTGCATTAACCATAAAACGTCCCAGCAATAGACGCGCTGATCTTAGGCCTTCCCTAAGCCCTGCCGATTGATATGCGACATCTTTGACGCACCATCGGATTCGGGCGCAGGTGAATCGATTGTCGGGCATGTCGCGCGCGCAGTTGCTGCTGGTCGCGCTGATCGTCGCGATGGCGGCGGTGTCGGCGCGCGCGGCGATCGTCGTCGTCACCGTCGCGGCCCAGCGCGCGGCGGTGCCCGCCAAGCCGAAGGGTTTCGAGGCGAGCGACCATTTTCCCGGCGCGGCGCTGATCTATGCCAGCGAAACCGTCACCCGGCCAGGGGCAGAGGAGGCGGCGCTCGCGGCGCCATCAAGCGGCACCACCGGAACGGCGCCGCTGCCGACGCTGCCGATCCCGTCGACCTATGTCGCGTCGCCGACGCTCGACGGCACGATTCACCCGGCGCGGCCGTTCGTCATGACGCGAGCGGGCGGCAGCGATTACGGTCGCGCGCTCAATTGCCTCGCCACGGCCATCTATTATGAAGCCGCGAGCGAACCCGATGCGGGCCAGCGCGCGGTCGCCCAAGTCATTCTCAACCGGGTCCGCCACCCGGCCTTCCCCGGCACAATATGCGGCGTCGTCTATCAGGGGTCGGAAAAATCAGGCTGCCAGTTCAGCTTCGCTTGCGACGGCGCGATGGCGCGGGTGCCGTCGCGCAGCGGCTGGGCGCGCGCGCTGCACAATGCCGCGCTGATGCTCGCCGGCACGGTCGAGGGGCAGGTCGGCACCGCCACGCATTACCACACCTATGCCGTCACCCCGCGCTGGAACCGGCAAATGGTGATGACGGCGGTAATCGGCGCGCATTTTTTCCACCGCTGGCAGGGTTATTGGGGCACGCCCGCCTCGCTCAGCGTGCCCTATCGTGGTGGCGAGCCGGTGCCGGGACCGCACGCGCGGATCGCGCCGGTCGCGCCCGCAACGCCCGCGCTGGCGATTGCCGCTGCGGGCACCGCCGCACTACCTGCCCCGACTCCCGCCAGCGCCATCCAGCCTGCCTATGTCGATCGCAGCATCGCCCGCGCGCCGACGCCTGCGCGTACCGACAATCTGCCCGACAGCCAGATCCTCGACAAATGGAAGGACAGCGGCAAGCCGCTGCGCTGACCGTTTAGCCGACGCGCGCGACTGACAGGCTGCCGGCAGGGGATGGCGCGATCAGTTCGGCCGATGGGACGTCGCCGCCGATCCATGCCCCCCAGTGTGTGCGCGGCATCAGCACGACCTGACGGCTGTGCAGCGGCGCGACGTCGGGCCCCGGCGCGCACGTCAGCAAGGTGAATGCTTGGCCGACGCGCGAGTCGGCATGCCACAGCCCGGCAATCATCAGATAATCCCCTGCCAGCGGACCGCCAGGGGTGGGCGTGAACAGCCATTTGGTCTTGCGCTTGCTCTTGGGATCTTCGGGCGCGGTGAATTCATAGAAGCCGTCGACCGGCACCAGACAGCGGCCACCGGTGGCGCTGTTGGTAAAGCGGCGGCCCTCGCTCCGAAAATTGTACAGCGGGCGGCCGTTCGCCATTGGCCAGCTCCAGCGCCGGGTGACCAGATCGGCGGCGCCATCGGCGCCCGCCCGCACGATCACGGTCGGGTCGGTGATGCGGACGCTGTCGAGCGGCGCCATGTTCGGCGCGCCCTCTGGGAAAAGCAGCGGGATCCTGAGCTGTGACCAGTCCTCGCGCAGCTGACCAAGGGCGATCCGGCGCGCGACTTCGTTGCACATCGGCGGTTACTTCGCGGACCCCAGATATTTCTCGAACCAAGCGATCGTGCGCTTCTGCAAGTCGATGGCATTGGCCGGGCTGCGGATGCCATGGCCTTCCTCGGCATAGATCACCAGCGTCGTCGGTACGCCCTGATCGCGCAGCGCATGCCAATATTCGACCGACTGGGTCGGCGGCACTTCGATGTCGCGCTCGCCGACGTAAATGAAGGTCGGCGTCTTGGCGTTCTTCATTTGGTAGATTGCCGAGGGCTTTTCGTATGCCTCATAATCTTCGTACAGCGTCTTGCCGAAATAGGGCAGCATCCACTGATCGATGCCGTTGGTGCCATAATAGCTGACCCAGTTCGACAGCCCGGCGCCCGCCACGATCGCCTTGAAGCGATTGGTCTGGGTGTTCGCCCACATCGACATGAAGCCGCCATAGCTGCCGCCGGTTAGCCCCAGCCGAGCGTCGTCGATCGGCGCCACCTTTTCGACCGCATCGATCCCCGCGAGGATGTCGCGCAGATCGCCGCCGCCGAAGTCGCGCCGGTTGGCCGCGGTGAACGCTTCGCCCTGACCATAGCTGCCGCGCGGATTGGGCAGGAAGACATAGAAGCCCGCGCGGATCAGTTCCGCCGCGCCGCCGCGCTCGACGAAATTGGGCACGCTGGCAGCCGCCGGACCGCCGTGGACGATCGTGATCATCGGCGCCTTCTTGGCCGGATCGGCGCCCACCGGCGCGAGCAGCCAGCCTTGCGAGGTGAAACCCTCGTTGGTCCAGGTCACGCTGCGCGCCGTAACGACGGGAGGTGCCGCATCATTGTCGTGCGTGATCTGTCGGGGCGCGGTGGCGGGGCCGGCAAAGATCGCGGGCGCATGCGTCCAGTCCTGCACGACGGTCGCGACAAACTTGCCGTCGTCGCTGAAGGCGGCGCGGCCGTCTCCGGCCGCAAAGCTCGCGGGCCGCGCAAACATCGCCGCGCCATAGCCCTTGTCGGTCACGGCAACGATTTCGGCCATGTCGCCACGCAGCAACGTCGCGCGCAGGCCACCCTTGGTCCAGTCGATCGCGGTTGCGGTCGCCTTGGCGCCCTCGGTGATGTTGACCGGCGTGCCCCCGGCGAGCGGCACGGTGAAGACGTCACCACCGACCGAGCCGAAGTCGCTCATCAGCCCGCCGATGAAGGCCACCGACTTGCCGTCGGGCGAAACGCGGGGGAAGTTGAGCTGCGTGGTCGGCTTGGCGATCATGCGCACCGCGCCGGTCGCCGCATCGATATGGTCGAGCGTCGCCACCCACCAATTGGCGTCGCCATTGCCGAGCGCCGAGGTGACGACAAAGCCGCTGCCATCGGGCGTCCAGTCATATTCATAGACATAGCGACCCGCCGGCGACAGCGGCTTGACCGCATCGGGGCCAAGTGTCGCGGTCCGGTCGAACACGGCGAGTTGCTGCGCATCGTTCTTCTCGCCGATTTCGCCGACCTGGCGCACGCCAGCCTGCGCGGCACCAGCTTCCTTGGCGGCACCGATCGTTACCAGCAGCGCGATGCGCTTGCCGTCGGGGGAGAAGCGCGGCGTCTGGGCAATGCCCCGGACGGTTGCGACCGCGCGCACCGTGCCGCCTTCGACAATGTCGAGCGTGATCTCACCCTTGCTGCGGTCGCGCGCGAGGAAGGCGAGCGTGCCGTCAGCGGCAAAGGTCAGTCCCGAATAGCTGCACGTTGCGCACGGATCGAACGTCGATACCACTTCGCCGGTCTTGAGCGTGCGGATAACGATCTTCGCCTTGCCGCCGCTGGTCTCCACGGTGGCGATGCGATTGCCAACGGGCGCAATAGCGAGACCGCCATAATTGACCGGCGCCGCAAGCGCGGGGACGGCGGTGGTTGCAAGAATGGCGGCGATAATCAGGCGCATGGGCATCGGCTCTCCGGTCATTTTGACCGGTCGATAGCACAGCCTGTCGCAGCGGCAAGCTATTCGGCGGCTATCCGCTGGGCCGCGGCTGCGGCCTCGCGCTCGTCGCGCTGGGCGCGGACATTTTCGGCGCGCTCGGCCATCTGGATCCAGGCGCGTTCGGCGCGCTCGGCGCGATTGCGGACATTGTCGAGCGTCGCAGCCTCGGCTGCGGCATGTTCAGCCGCGGCGCGCGCGCGATAGAATTTGGGATCATCGGCCATCGGCGACGGGCCTTTCGTGGCGGGAGGGATCCGGGAGAAAGAGCCCCCGCGCGCGGACGGCACGCGGGGGCCCGATTAGGGGTTCAGTCGACCGCCTGAAGATTGACCGCGGCTTGCTTGCCACGGCGATCGGCTTCGAGTTCGTAGGACACGCGCTGGTTCTGGTTCAGCGTCGCCATGCCGGCGCGTTCGACGGCCGTGATGTGCACGAATGCGTCATTGCCGCCGCCATCGGGCGCGATGAAGCCATAGCCCTTGTCGGCGTTGAAGAATTTGACGGTACCTTGGATCGACATAATCTGTTCCTTCTGTTCGGGAGCGTGCCGAATGCCGACACGCCCGGTGCCTCGGCAGCAGGGAAAGAAGGAAAGAGGTGCCGCAAAGCGCCAGGAACCGTCGATTTGCGACTGTAGCGGTTGGTCATATGGGGCGCCGGGGCAGCTTTGGCAAGGCTGGCCCCGGCGCATGATCGTTCAGCGACGAACCTGATAGTCGTTCTTCTGCACTCGTACGCGGCGGCTGAGATTGTCGTAGCGCCGGTCGAGGTCGACTCGCTCGGCGCGGGTGAGGCCGGGGCGCGTCATCCGGTAGCGCCGTTCGAGCCGGACCAGATCATCGAGCTGCACCGTCAGCCGTCGCGCCTCGGCACGATTGAGCGCGCCCGAACGGATGCCCTGATCGATCCGCTGCGACAGATTGACCTTGCGCTCGCCGATCGGCTGCCAGACTTGGGCGTCGGCCATCGTCGGAATCGTGCCGAGCGCCAGCGCTGCGGCAACCGCTGTCTTGGTGATCGTCATTGCTGTCTCCTGATGGGGGGAAGCTATGCTTCAGCGGCAGCGGATTTCGCCGCGGTTCTGGTCCTTTTCGACCGCGTTACCGATCAGCGCACCGCCCGCTGCGCCAAGGATTGTGCCGAGCGTCTTCGATCCGCCCGGGGCAATGATGTTGCCGAGGACGCCACCGCCGACGCCGCCGACGATCAGCCCGGTCGTGCCGTCGTTGCGGCGGCAGTAATAGCGATCGTCGCGCCCGCGATAGATGCGGTCACCGCGCCCGAGGCGCCGTTCCTGATAGCTCGGCCCGTCGCGGTAATATTGGTCGGCGTAATAGGGACGGCCGCCGTAATAGCCGTCGCCGTCGGACACGCAGCCCGCCAACAGCGTCGTTGCGGCCGCAAGACCCAAAGTGATCGAGCGCATTGCCATTCTCCTAACCTGGATTGTGCCCGCTCAATGCGCGAGGCGCGCGAATGGTTGCAGCGGGGAAGGCGGCGGCGTGCTATGATCGGCCCGAAGGAGCGCGCCGATGGTTGCTGCCATGCTTGCCTTGCTGATGCCGCTGCAGGTCGCCGGACCGACCGTGCGCGCGCTGCGCCCGAGCGATGCAAGAGTCGCGCAGATCGCGATTGTGCGGCGGCGCGACCGGTTGGCCGCCGATGCCCGCGCCCTGCTCGCCCGCGCCGAGACGCTTCGCGCCAGCTACGCCCCAGCGGCGGGCGCGCCGAGCCGCGACGAAATCGACCGCGCCGTTGCCGACACCAAGGCGGAACTCGATTCGATGAGCGAGATGGGCGAGACGGAATCGCTGCGGCTGCAGATGGCGATGGACCGCATGTCGAAGATGATGTCGACGCTGTCCAACCTGATGAAGAAGGCGAGCGAGACTTCTTCGGGCATCATCCAGAATCTGAAATAGCGGAGTCGCCGCGTCGCAAGCCTAGGCCTTGTAGAGCGCGTCGAGCCTTGGCCCGTACACTTGCTTCAGCACATGCCGGCGGATCTTCAGCGACGGCGTGAGCTGCTCATTCTCGATCGCAAAGGGCGCATCGGCGATGACGAAGCGACGCACGCGCTCGATCACCGACAGGTCCTTGTTGACGCGTTCGACCGCCGCGCCCAGCGCCGCGCGATAATCGGGGTTATCAGCAAGCTTGGCGAAGTCGCAGCTAGTGCCGGTCTTCGCGCAAAACTCCTGCGTCCATTCGGGATCGGGCACCAGCACCGCGACCATGTACGGCTTGCGGTCGCCCGCGATCATCGCCTGCAGGATTTCGGGCTGGAGAGTCAGCATCCCCTCCACCTTCTGCGGGGCGACATTGTCGCCCTTGTCGTTGATGATCAGGTCCTTCTTGCGATCGGTGATCTTGATGCGGCCCTTGGCGTCGATCTCGCCGATGTCGCCGGTGTGGAGCCAGCCGTCCTTGAGCACGCGGCGCGTCTCTTCCTCGTTGCGCCAATAGCCGTGCATCACGAGCTCGCCGCGCACCAGAATCTCGCCATCCTCGGCAATGCGGACTTCGGTGTCGACCAGCGGCGGGCCGACGGTGTCGTGCTTCAGGCCGACCGAAGGGCGATTGCACGAGATGACCGGCGCGGCTTCGGTCTGGCCATAGCCCTGCAGAAACGTGATGCCGAGCGAATCGAAGAAGATGCCGATTTCGGGATTGAGCGGCGCGCCGCCCGACACCATCGCCTTGATCCGTCCGCCGAAGCGCTTGCCGATCCGCGGCTTGAAGGTCGCGCCGAGCGCGGCATCGATCACGCCGTCGAGCACCCCGCGCTTGCCCGCCGCCTTGCGCCCGCCGATGCCGACCGCCTGGTTCATCATGAAGGTCGCGAGCTTGCCCTGCTTCTCGACCTGCTTGACGATGCGCTGGCGCAGCACTTCGAACAGGCGCGGCACCACGACCATGATCGTCGGGCGCGTCTCCTCGATATTGGAGGCAAGCTTGTCGAGCCCCTCGGCGTAGTAGATCTGCGCGCCGAGCCCGATCGGGAAATGCTGGCCGCCAGTATGCTCATAAGCGTGGGACAGCGGCAGGAACGACAGGAAAACTTCGTCCGCCCAGCCGAAATCCTCGCTGATGACGGTGCAGCAGCCGTTGACGTTGTGCAGGATCGCGCCGTGGTGCTGCACCACGCCGCGCGGGGCGCCGCCGGTGCCGCTGGTGTAGATGATGCAGGCCGGGTCGGCCCGGTTGAACGTGGCGGCGGCCTCGGCGGCGTCGATGCCCGAGGGATGGTCGGCGATCAACTGGTGCCAGCCGTGATAGGCAACGGCGCCCGACTGGCCGACGCGCAGATCCTCCAGCCCGATCACGATCCGCGCCTGCGACGATCGCAGCACGGCGGGGAGCAGCGTCTTGGCGAGCTTCGCGTTCGACACGATCACCGCGCGCGCGCCACTGTTTTCCAGAATATGCGCGTGATCGCGTTCGGTATTGGTGGTGTAGGTCGGGACGGTGATGCACCCCGCCGCCATGATCGCGAGGTCGCTGATGCACCATTCGGGGCGGTTTTCGGACACCAGCATGACGCGGTCGCCGGGATTGAGGCCGATTGCCTTCAGCGCGGCGGACAGCGCCGCCACCTGCTCGGCGGCTTCGCGCCAGCTGATCGATTGCCATGCCCCGCCGTTCTTGGCCCACAGGAACGGCTTGTCGCCGCCCTGCCGCGCACGCGTGAAGAACATGGTGACGAGGTTGGGAAAATGTTCGAGCTTGCGCATCGTCTCTCCAGCAAGCGCGGCTGCCCGTTGGCAGTCCGCGGTTATTCGGTCAGTGCAACACCCACGCTGCGTGGATCGGCAGCACCGACCCAACCCTTCGGTGTGCGTTCGGCGGCATTGGCCTTCAGCCCCAGCTTGCCAACCGATACCTTGTGGCCAAGTGCCTCGATCGCGGGCTTCATCGGCTCGAGCGCCGTCCCCTGCTCGAGGATCAGCGTCGTACCGGTGAAATAGACCAGCCCGTGGCCGATCGAATCGCGTGCATTCATCTCCCAGTCGAGATGCGCGATCAGTGCCTTGGCAACCTGCATGATGATCGTCTTGCCACCCGCCGCGCCGACCGTGAAGATCGGGCGACCCTTGGCGTCATAGACGATCGTTGGCGACATCGACGACAGCGGGCGCTTGCCGCCTTCGACGCGGTTGGCGACCGGCGCGCCGTTCCTTTCAGGCGCGAAGGTGAAGTCGGTGAGCTCGTTGTTAAGCACGAAGCCGCCGCTCAGGATCTGGCTACCGAATGGCCCTTCGACCGTCGAGGTCATCGTGCCGACATTGCCCGTGCGGTCGACCGCGACGAAATGGGTGGTGCCGGCGACTTCGCCGGAGAGCGCCGCCGTGCGCGGCTCGGCGCCGGGCGGCGTGCCGGCCTCATAAGTACCGAGCGCCTTGTCGGGCGAAAGCAGCATCGACCGTGACTTCAGATAGGCCTTGTCGGTCATGCCCTTCAGCGGGATCGACACGAAATCGCTGTCGGCGAGATACTTCTCGCGGTCGGCATAGGCGAGCAGCATCGCTTCGCCGATCAGATGCCACGACACCGGATTGCTGGCGCCCAGCTTCTTCATGTCGAAGCGTTCGAGCATGCCGAGAATCTGGAGCACCGTGACCGCGCCCGACGACGGCGGGCCCATCCCGCAAATCTTGTAGCCGCGATAGCTGCCGCAGATCGGCGGGCGTTCCTTCGCCTGATAGGCAGCAAGATCGGCAAGCGTCATGTCGCTCGGGTTGCGCTTGGCGGTGGTTGCCGCGGTCACGATCGATTGCGCGATCGGGCCGGTGTAAAAGGCGTCCGGCCCCTTGTCGGCGATCATCCGCAGCGTCTTTGCAAGCTCGGGATTCTTGACGAGCGCCCCTTCGGTCAGCGGCTTGCCGTCGCGGGTATATTGCGCGCTGATCGCCGGGAAATCGGCCCAGACCTGGCTGACATAGCCCATGCCCGCCGCCATCGGCTTGGTGACGGTATAGCCCTCTTCCGCCAGCTTGATCGCGGGGGCGAACAGCGCTTTCCACGGCAGCTTGCCGAAACGCTTGTGGACCATCGCCATCAGCCGGATATTGCCCGGCACGCCGACCGACTTGCCGCCGGGCACCGCCTGAAAGAACGGCATCGGCTTGCCGTCGGGCGTGAGGAAGAGCTTGGACGTGGCCGCAGCGGGCGCCTTTTCGCGGCCGTCGATCGTCACCAGCTTACCGCCCGCCGGCTGGTAGACGAAGAAGCCGCCACCACCGATGCCGCTCGATTGCGGCTCGACGACCGTCAGCGCGAGCATCATCGCCAGTTCGGCATCAGCGGCGCTGCCGCCCGCGCGCAGGATTTCGCGACCGGCTTCGGCTGCGCGCGGATCGGCGGCGGAGACGACGCCGCGCGCCGGTGCGGCCGGTTTCGGCTTGGCCGGATGGGCGAGCGCCGGGGCGGGAGCGAGCAGCAGCGCGGCAAGCGCGAGTGTCGATAGTTTCATGGCCGCAGACCCTAGCCAGATTTGCCGTAGCGTCAAAGCGCTTTGGCAGCGCGCGCTTCAGCGATGCTCCCGAAGCCATCACGTTTGAGCAGCGCGGCGAGCCCCGTGTTGATTGCGCGCGGCAAGCCGGGGCCACGATAGACGAGCGCGGAATAGAGCTGCACCAGCGCCGCGCCGCTGGTCAGCCGGGCATAGGCTTCCTCGGCGCTGTCGATGCCGCCGACCGAAATCAGCGGGATGGCGCCGCCGGTCGCCGCGCGCGCTTCGGCGAGCTTGGCGCGGGCAAGCGCGGCGAGCGGGGCGCCCGACAGGCCGCCGGTTTCGCCGGCATTGGCCGAGCGCAGCGGTGGGCGGCTGATCGTGGTGTTGCTGACGATCAGTGCATCGACTCCGGCGTCGATCGCGGCGCGGGCGATGTGGTCGATGCCCGCGCGGTCGAGGTCGGGCGCGATCTTCAGGAACAGCGGCGTCGCGCCCCGCGCCTCGCTACAGGCGGCGAGCAGTTCGGCGAGTTCGGCGCCGTGCTGCAGATCGCGCAGGCCCGGCGTGTTGGGCGAACTGATGTTGATCGTGATGTAATCGGCGATCGGCGCGGCTTTGGTGACGCCGGTGCGATAATCGGCGATGCGGTCGGCGGCGTCCTTGTTGGCGCCGACATTGATGCCGAGCACGCCTTTGCGCTTGGCGGCCTTTGCGCGGGGCAGGGCAGCGTCGATGCCGCCATTGTTGAAACCGAGCCGGTTGATGACGGCTTCATCCTCGACGAGGCGAAAGATGCGCGGTTTCGGGTTGCCGGGCTGCGCCAGTGGCGTGAGCGTGCCCACTTCGACACTGCCGAAGCCCAGCGCGAACCAGCCGTCGATCGCCTGCGCATTCTTGTCGACTCCAGCGGCCAACCCGAGCGGTGAAGCGAAGTCGATCCCGGCGACGCGCGTGTGCAAAATGGGGTCCGGGACCGGGGCCGAGAACGGCGCCCCGAGCTTCGCCCAGGCCGCAAGCCCCTCAATCGTCAGCCCATGCGCACGCTCGGCATCAAGGGCGAACAGGGCAGGGCGCAAGAGCGAAAACATCGCATCGGCTTTGGCAGGGCCTAAGCGGGGGAGCAACTCTTCGCGCCCTTCGCGCTCTTTGCGTCCTTCGCGTGAACCAATTTTCTTTTCACGCGAAGAACGCGAAGAACGCAAAGAAGAAGGGGATATGGCCCTTCGGGCCGGTTGACGCGAACGCTGCAAAGGCCCATTTGGCAATCAGATCGAATTTGTCCGATTGGAAATCATGCGCCTGTCCAGCTTCGCCGATTATGCCGTCGTAATGATGAGCGCAGCCGCGCGCCATTGTGGCGTCAGCGGGCGGCTGAACGCGACGCTGCTCGCCGACGAGACCGGCATTCCGCTGCCGACGGTGCAGAAGCTTGTCAGCCGCTTGTCGGGCGCGGGGCTGATCGAAAGCGCCCGTGGCACCGGCGGCGGGTTCCGTCTGTCGCGTCCGCCTGCGAGCATCAGCCTTGCCGACATCATCGAAGCCGTCGAAGGCCCGATCGCGCTGACGACCTGCGTCGATCAAGGCCGCCACGATTGCCTGATCGAGGAGAATTGCCGGGTGAAGCCGCACTGGAACGCCGTCAACGGCGCGGTGCGCGGGGCGCTAGCGGGCGTATCGCTGGCGAGTTTGTCGAGGGAAATCGCATAATGGCCACCAAGAACGCCGAGGCGATCGCCGCCGCCAACAAGAAGTATGAATGGGGTTTCAGCTCGGACATCGAGCAGGAATTCGCCCCCAAGGGGCTGAGCGAGGAAACCGTCCGCTTCATTTCCGCCAAGAAGGGCGAGCCGGAGTGGATGCTCGACTGGCGGCTGAAGGCCTATCGCCACTGGCTGACGATGGAGACGCCCGACTGGGCCAAGCTGCAGATCGATCCGATCGATTATCAGGACGCCTATTATTACGCCGAGCCCAAGGCCAAGCCCAAGCTTGGCTCGCTCGACGAGGTCGATCCCGAAATCCTGCGCGTCTACGAAAAGCTCGGCATCCCGATCGCCGAGCAGAAATTGCTGGCAGGCGTCGAAAGCGCGCCCGGCGAAGGCGAGGGCGGCCTGCCGCAGCGCCGTGTCGCGGTGGACGCGGTGTTCGACTCGGTCTCGGTCGCGACGACTTTCCGCAAGGAGCTGGAGGCGGCAGGCGTCATCTTCCGCAGCATCAGCGAGGCGATCAAGGAATATCCCGAGCTGGTGAAGAAGTGGCTGGGGAAAGTCGTCCCCATGCACGATAACTATTTCGCGGCGCTCAACTGCGCGGTCTTCAGCGACGGGACGTTCGTCTACATTCCGGAAGGCGTGCGCTGCCCGATGGAGCTGAGCACCTATTTCCGCATCAATGCCGAAAATACCGGCCAGTTCGAGCGCACGTTGATCGTCGCCGACAAGGGCGCCTATGTCAGCTACCTCGAAGGCTGCACCGCGCCGATGCGCGACGAGAATCAGCTCCACGCCGCCGTCGTCGAACTGGTCGCGCTCGACGATGCCGAGATCAAATATTCGACCGTGCAGAACTGGTATCCCGGCGACGAGAATGGCCTGGGCGGCATCTATAACTTCGTCACCAAGCGGGCGTTGTGCCAGGGCAGGAACAGCAAGGTCAGCTGGACGCAGGTCGAGACCGGCAGCGCGATCACCTGGAAATACCCGAGCTGCGTGCTCGCGGGCGATGGCTCGGTCGGCGAATTTTATTCGGTCGCCGTGACGAACAACCGCCAGCAGGCCGACACCGGCACCAAGATGATCCACCTCGGCAAGAATACCCGCTCGACGATCGTGTCGAAGGGGATTTCGGCTGGGCGCAGCGACAACACCTATCGCGGGCTGGTGCGCGTATCGCCGACCGCAGAGGGCGTGCGCAACTTCACCCAGTGCGATTCGCTGCTGCTCGGCGACCAATGCGGCGCGCACACCGTGCCCTATATCGAAGTCCGCAACCCGAGCGCGCAGATCGAGCATGAGGCGACGACGTCGAAGATTTCCGATGACCAGTTGTTCTACGCTATGCAGCGCGGGCTGGATCAGGAGGCGGCTGTGGCGCTGATCGTGAACGGGTTCGCCAAGGAAGTGCTGCAACAACTGCCGATGGAATTTGCGGTGGAAGCGCAAAAGCTGCTGGGGATTAGCCTTGAGGGGTCGGTTGGATGATCGCCGCCGTCTCCGTTCACCCCAACCGTCATGCTGAACTCGTTTCAGCATCGATGGCGCCGCAAGCTGCGTCATCGCCCGCTGAGGGTTGGACCCTGAAACTAGTTCAGGGTGACGGCAGGATCGAGGCGGTCCGAGGGCTGAGTCCAAAGGTGGCCAGACGCAGGGGGAGGGGCGCATGAAAATTGCCTACGTCGTCGCACTTGTGTCGTTCAGCCTTGGAGGCTGTGTTTCGACGGAAATGAAGCGTTATGTCGGTAAGCCGATTGAGGATGCGCTCATTAGCTACGGCAAGCCCGAGAATGTGTTCGAGTTCCCGGATGGTCGGCGAGCGTACCAGTTCCGGTGGGGAGGGGGAACAATCGTCACGCCTGCACGCGGACAAGCGGTGGCATCTTCGTTCGGAAATATGACCGTCGTTCAAACAACTTCTACGCCTGCAATGGTACTCGATAGCCCAGGTTGCCTCATTACTTACATCACTCGAAATAATGGCACGGGATATGTGATTGAAGATTATCGATATCCCAAGAAATTGGTTTGCTAAGGTTGAACATGCTCAAAATCACTAACCTCCACGCCGAAATCGACGGCAAGGAAATCCTCAAGGGCCTCTCGCTCAGCGTGAATGCGGGCGAGGTGCATGCGATCATGGGGCCGAACGGCGCGGGCAAGTCGACGCTCGGCTATGTGCTCGGCGGGCGGCCGGGGTATGAGGTGACTTCGGGGTCCGTCGAATTCTTAGCTCCCCTCGCGCTTGCGGGAGGGGCTGGGGGTGGGCTTTCGGCGACATCGGACGGCTCGCTTGAGGATCGCGCCTCCCCACCCCTAACCCCTCCCGCAAGCGGGAGGGGGATTGAAGATGGCGACTGGTTCGACCTCCTCGCCCTCGATCCGCATGAGCGCGCCGCGGCCGGCCTGTTCCTCGGCTTCCAATACCCGGTCGAAATCCCCGGCGTCTCGAACGTCCAGTTCCTGCGCGAGGCGCTCAACGCCCAGCGTAAGGGCCGCGACGAAGCACCGCTGTCGGGCGGCGAGTTCCTGAAGCTCGCCAAGGCGCAGGCCGCCGGGCTCGGCATGGATTATGAGATGCTCAAGCGGCCGGTGAATGTCGGCTTTTCGGGCGGCGAGAAGAAGCGCAACGAGATGGTGCAGATGGGCATCATCGCGCCGCGCCTCGCGATCCTCGACGAGACCGACAGCGGGCTCGACATCGATGCGTTGCGCGCGGTGGGCGATGGCATCAACCGGATCATGCGCGCGCCCGACAAGGCAGTGATCCTGATCACGCATTACCAGCGGCTGCTCGATTATGTCCGGCCCGATGTCGTGCATGTGCTGGCCGATGGCCGGATCGTGAAGACCGGCGGGCCGGAACTGGCTCTTGAGCTTGAGGCCGAGGGCTATGCGGGGGTGGTGGCGTGAGCGCACCGACGCTCATCTGCTGCCGTCATGCTGAACTTGGTTCAGCATCCATGGTGCCCAAGGCGCGCACGCGATTGGTTGCGCGATGGACCCTGAAACAAGTTCAGGGTGACGGAGTGCGGCGTGGCTGACGCGCTCGCCCTTCCCACGCGCCGCGACGAGTCCTGGCGCTATAGCGATCTCGACGCTGTAGCCTCGGTGTGGCCTGTCCCCGCGCCCGAGCGGATCGAGGTCGCCGCGGGCGAGGAAATCGCGCGCGTCATCGTGCAGGATGCCGCGCGCGATGCGGTGGCGATCCATGATTATGCCGTGGTGCTCGGCGCAGGCGCGCGGGCGACGTTCCACATCCTCAACACCGGCGGGCGGCTGGGGCGGGTGACGATCGACGTCACGCTCCACGAAGGCGCGCATTTCGAGCTTGGCGGCGCGATGCTCGGCGGGGCCGAGCAGACGCTCGAGATCGTCACGACGATGCGCCATATCGAACCGCACGCGACCAGCAACCAGGTCGTGCGGTCGGTGCTCGGCGGGCAGGCGACGGGATCCTATCTCGGCAAGGTCGCGGTCGCACCCCACGCGCAGAAGACCGACGCGTCGCAGTCGGTGAAGGCGATGCTGCTCGCGCGCACCGCGACGGCGAACGCGAAGCCCGAGCTCGAAATCTACGCCGATGACGTCAAGTGCGCGCATGGCGCCACCGTTGGTGAACTCGATGCAAATGCGTTGTTCTACCTGATGAGCCGCGGCATCGCGCCCGCCGAGGCCAAGGCACTGCTGCTGCGCGGCTTCATCGCCGATGTGTTTGACGGCGTTGCCGATGCGGACGCGCGCGAAGCGATCGAGGCGGCGGCGAGTGCGGCACTGGAGCGGATGTTGTGAGCGCGACGAATCCCCGCAACCGTCATGCTGAACTTGTTTCAGCATCCACTGCGCCACCGGCGAGCGCACCGTCGGTGGAGGGTTGGACCCTGAAACAAGTTCAGGGTGACGTTAGTGGTTTGGCGATCGAGCGGCTTTCAGACGGCGGAGGTTTGATACCATGACCTCGCATACTGCAATTTTGCCCGCAGAAGCCCGGCTCGCTGTCCGGGACGACTTCCCGGGCCTTACCCCCGGCTGGCATTATCTGGACAGCGCGGCGACCGCGCAAAAGCCCCGGGGCGTGATTGACGTGATCGCCCAAGCCTATGGCGCCGACTACGCAACCGTCCATCGCGGCGTCTACAAGCGCTCCGCCGACATGACGCTGGCCTATGAAGCCGCGCGGCGGCGGGTGGCGGGGTTCGTCAATGCAGCCAGCGAGAACGAAATCGTCTTCGTGCGCGGCGCGACCGAAGGCATCAATCTCGTCGCGCAGAGCTGGGCCGCCGAGCAGCTCAAGGCGGGCGACCGCATCCTGCTGAGCCAGCTTGAGCACCACAGCAACATCGTGCCGTGGCAATTGGTCGCCGAAAAAATCGGCGCGCACATCGACGTGATCCCGCTGACCGAGGATCATCGCATCGATCTGAACGCGATGGCGGCGATGATCTCGCCGGCGCACAAGCTGGTCGCGCTCGCGCATGTCTCGAACGTGCTCGGCTCGGTGCTCGACGCGCGGCGCGCGGGCGAGATCGCGCATGCGGCGGGCGCGAAGATCCTGCTCGATGGCTGCCAGGCGGTGCCGCGCATGCATGTCGATGTGCAGGCGCTCGACTGCGACTTCTACGTCTTCTCGGCACACAAGCTTTATGGCCCGACCGGCTTCGGTGTGCTGTGGGCGCGGGGTGACCTGCTCGCCGCCATGCCCCCCTATCAGGGCGGCGGCGCGATGATCGACCGGGTGAGCTTCGAGCGGACCACCTACGCTCCGCCGCCGGGTCGGTTCGAGGCGGGAACGCCGCATATCGTTGGCGCGATCGCGCTGCACGCCGCGATCGATTATGTCGAGAGCATCGGGCTCGACCGCATCCACGCAATCGAGACCGAACTGGTGCGCGAAACCCGCGCGGCGCTGTCGCGGATCAATTCGGTGCGGCTGTTCGGGCCGGAGGACTCGGCGGGCATCGTCAGCTTCGCGATCGACGGGGTGCACCCGCACGACATCGGCACCATCCTCGACGAGGAAGGCGTGGCGATCCGCGCCGGGCACCACTGCGCGCAGCCGCTGATGGACATGCTCGGCGTGCCCGCGACCGCGCGCGCGAGCTTTGGGGTGTATAGCGACGCGAGCGATGTCGCGGCGCTGATCAAGGGCATCGAACGGGTAACGAGGATTTTCGGATGAGCAATTTCGACGTCGAACAGGTCGAGTCGGTCCCCACGCCGCCCAAGGCGCGGGTCGAGACGGCGGCGGAAACGTTCGAGCGCAAGCGCGACTATCTCGACGGTTTCCTGAAACAGGCACCGCAGGGTGTGACTCCCGGCGAACCCGGCGGCGAAACCTATGAAGCCGTGGTCGCTGCGCTCAAGGACATTTATGACCCGGAAATCCCGGTCAACATCTATGACCTCGGGCTGATCTACGGCGTCGACGTGACGAGCGATGGCCATGCCGTGATCACGATGACGCTGACGACGCCGCATTGCCCGGTCGCCGAAACCATGCCCGCCGAAGTCGAGCTGCGCGTCGGCGCGGTGCCGGGGGTGGGATCGGTCGACGTCAATCTGGTGTGGGACCCGGCCTGGGACCCGAGCAAGATGAGCGACGAGGCCCGGTTGGAAATGGGCATGCTGTAAGTTTCGATCAAAGTGCTACTTTGATCGAGTTTGATTGCCGAAAAACCAACCCGTTAGTTTCGAGCGAAGTCGAGAAACGGGGTTCAGGACAAAGGCTTCTCGACTGCGCTCGAAGCAAACGGATGACATGATATGACCGACGAGAAGACCCGCCAGCGCCCCGCCGCGCTCAACCTGACCGCCGCTGCCGAGGCACGGATCGCCGAGCTGATGGCGCGCGCGCCCGATGGCGCGATCGGCGTCAAGCTGTCGACGCCCCGCCGCGGCTGTTCGGGGCTCGCCTATTCGGTTGATTATGTCAGCGAAGCCAAGGCGTTCGACGAACGCATCGACACGCCGGGTGGCACGCTGTTCGTCGATGGCGCGTCGATCCTCTATCTGGTTGGCAGCAGGATGGACTGGGTCGAGGATGATTTCGCGGCCGGCTTCACTTTCGAGAACCCCAATGCCAAGGGCAGCTGCGGCTGCGGGGAGAGCTTCACCGTTTGATGCGACGAAAGCCTGAGCCGATCTGGCATGAGTGCCTGCCGCTCGACGCGGTCGATCGCGTTACCTTCTTCAAGCGCGATGAGATCACCACTGATCTGATCTGCTGCGACGTCCATTCGGGCTCGCTGGTTTGGTTCTGCCACGAGGAAGACCCCAGTTGGCCTTCCTTGCTTGAGCACCTTGGCGCACTGCCGGGATTCGACATGAATTGGTTTGCCAAGGTGTCGCAGCCGCCATTCTCCGCAAGCGAGACGATTGCCTGGCAAAAGGGTTAATTGACCCGCTTCACCAACGCCGTCCGCAGGCATTCGCACACCGTCTCGCCGCGCTGATTGATCATGCGGTGCCGCCACGTCACCAGCCCGGCGTCGGGCCGCGACTTGCTGTCGCGTAGCTCGGTAACCTCGCTGGTGGCGTGGAGCGTGTCGCCGATGAACACCGGCTTGGGCATCACGAGCTTGTCGTAGCCGAGATTGGCGACAAGGGTTCCCATTGTAGTTTCCGCCACGGTCAGCCCGACCATCAGGCTGAAGGTGAAGGTCCCGTTGACGAGGATCTGCCCGAATTCGCTCGCGCGCGCCGCCTCGGCATCGAGGTGGAGGGGCTGCGGATTGTGCGTCATTGTCGACCAGAGCAGATTGTCGGTCTCGGTCACCGTGCGGTGCAGCGGGTGCTCAATCTGCTCGCCGATCTGCCATTCGTCGTAAAATTTGCCGGGCACGATTGTCTCCTGTCGCGGGCGCGTCAATGCTGGGGTCATGGACCAGCCGCTGCCGAGTGTCACGATCATCATGGGGGTGAGCGGGTGCGGAAAATCGACTTACGGCGCGGCGCTGGCGACGGCTTCCAGCGCGCGGTTTGTCGAGGGCGACGATCTCCACGGCGCCGCGAACATCGCCAAGATGCACGCCGGGATCGCGCTGACCGATGCGGATCGCTGGCCGTGGCTCGACCGCATCGCGGCGGCGGTGAATGCGGCGCTGGGCGAGGGGGGGAGCGTGGTCGCGACCTGTTCAGCGCTGCGGCGTGCTTACCGCGATCGGCTGCGCGCGGGGATCGTGGCGCCGGTGCATTTCGTGCTGCTCGACGTGCCGATCGACGAACTTCGCCGCCGGGTGGCGACGCGCGATCACTTCATGCCGCCGGGCCTGCTCGACAGCCAGCTCGCGACGCTCGAATGGCCGGGCGCCGACGAAGCCGTCGAGGTCGTTCAGCCGCCAAGCGCGCCGAACCCGCGCCCCGCCGTCCAGCCGCCGTCGGCAGGCAGCACCACGCCCGAGACATAGCGCGCATAGTCGCTCGCGAGGAACAGGCACACGTCGGCGACATCATCGACCGTGCCGAGCCGCCCGAGCGGCACCGCGCGTGCGCTCGCGGCTTTGGCTTCGGGGGTGGGGGCGAGGCGGTCCATCCCCTCGGTCCCGTCGATCGGGCCGGGCGAGACGCTGTTCACCCGCACGCCTTCGCGTCCCCATTCGATCGCCAGCGTCCTGGTGATCATGTCGACCCCCGCCTTGGCCGCGCAGACATGGATTTGCAGCGCCATCGGGATCCACGCCTGCGGGGCGGAGATGTTGATGACGCTCGCACCGGGCTTGGTCAGATGCTCATAGGCCGCGCGCATGACATGGAAAGTGCCGAGCGCGTCGATCTCCATCACTGAGCGGAAGCCGTTGGGCGAGAGCGCGGCGGCGGGGACGGGGAAATTGCCCGCCGCGCCCGAGATGAGGACGTCGATCGTGCCGCGTTCGGCACGGAAATGCTCGATCGCGGCTTTGACCGCGTCGAAATCGCGCACGTCGAGCGCATAGCCCAGCGCCTGCTTCTCGCCGTGGAGCGCGGCGACGGCAGCATCGACCTTGTCCTGGCTGCGGCTGGCGACGGCGAGGTTGGCCCCGGCGCGCGCGAAGGACTTGGCGATGCCGAGGTTGATGCCCGACGTGCCGCCGAAGACGATGACGTTTTTGCCTGTGAAATCGAATGGCATGGCCGCTCTCCTGCTGGTTCTATGGTTGGACCGTCATGCTAAACTTGTTTCAGCATCCACCGCGCCGTCGCACCGTTCGCGCATCAGGCACGTTGGACCCTGAAACAAGTTCAGGGTGACGGCCTAGTTATTCCGATACCCCCCCCCGCACCACCTTCACCAGCACCGTCCCCTCGCTCACCTGCGCGCCGGCGGTGGCGCCCAGTTCCTCGACCGTCCCGTCGAAGGGCGCGGTCAGGCTGTGCTCCATCTTCATCGCCTCGAGCGTCACGAGCCGCTGGCCCTTGGTGACACGCTCCCCCGCCGCGACATCGACCGCGGTGACGCGGCCCGGCATGGGGGAGAGGAGGGCGCCGTCGGCGGCTGTGCCTTCTCCTGCACCTGCGCCGCGAAACGCGCTGATTTTGAAGGCAACGCCGTCCTCAAAATATGTTGTCGTCGGCCCATCGATGACGCTGGTCCGGGTCCGATCATACCACAGCGCTTCGTCGTGAACTTCGACGTTCCGCAAAGCTCCATCGACGTTCAATCGAACTTCGCGCTGCGGGGGAGCATTCAGACGAAATCCGAAGCGCGACTGAACAAATTCACGGCTCCAATCGCTCCATCCGCCGGGCATATTGGCAGGACTGAAAGCAAGATCATCAGCCGCATATTGTAACAATGGATCGCTTGGCTCGGGCGTTTTCCCAAGCGCCTCGATATCATCGCCGATAAAGCCAGTGGTGACAGAGCCCGCCTGAAAAGCCGGCTGATCGAGCAAGCGCTTTAAGAACCACGCATTGGTCTTAACCGGCTCGCATTCAACAGATCCGCAGGCTTGAGCCAAGTCGTCAATTGCACTCGCACGATCCTCGCCCCAACTGACGATCTTCGCGATCATTGGGTCGTAAAATGGAGAGATGGAATCTCGCTCTTCGACGCCCGTCTCGATCCTTGGTGATTGATAGAGAGCGACGTTCTCAACGCCAGACTGCGGCAAAGTCAGGTGGTCCAGCCGCCCCACGCTCGGCAAAAACCCCTTCGCCGGATCTTCCGCGTAGAGCCGCGCCTCGATCGCCCAGCCGTTGATGCTCAGCTCGTCCTGCTGCTTCGGCAGCGGCTCCCCGCTCGCCACGCGCAGCTGCCATTCGACCAGATCGACGCCGGTGATTTCCTCGGTCACGGGGTGCTCGACCTGCAGGCGCGTGTTCATTTCCATGAACCAGATGCGGTCGGCGCGCAGGCCCTCGCTGGCGTCGGCGATGAACTCGATCGTGCCCGCGCCGACATAATCGACCGCCTTCGCCGCGCGGACCGCCGCCGCGCAGATCGCTTCGCGGGTTTCCTCGGACATCCCCGGCGCGGGGGCTTCCTCGATGACTTTCTGGTGGCGGCGCTGCAGGCTACAATCGCGTTCGAACAGGTGGACGACATTGCCGTGAGTGTCGCCGAACACCTGCACTTCGATGTGGCGCGGCGACAGGATGTATTTCTCGATCAGCACCCGGTCGTCGCCGAAGCTCGATGCCGCCTCGCGCTTGCAGCTCGCCAATGCGTCGGCGAAGTCGGCAGCGGCCTCCACCCGGCGCATCCCCTTGCCGCCGCCGCCCGCGACCGCCTTGATCAGCACCGGATAGCCGATCTTGCTCGCTTCGTCCGCGAGCACGTCAGGCGACTGGTCCTCGCCGAGATAGCCCGGCGTCACCGGCACTCCCGCCGCGATCATGCGTTCCTTGGCGGCATCCTTCAGCCCCATTGCGCGGATGCTGTCGGGCTTGGGGCCGACCCAGATCAGCCCGGCGTCGATCACGGCCTGCGCGAAGTCGGCGTTCTCGGAGAGGAAGCCATAGCCGGGGTGGATCGCCTCCGCGCCCGTCGCCTTGGCGGCGGCGATGATCTTCTCGCCGACCAGATAGCTTTCGCGCGCCGGGGAAGGGCCGATGTGGACCGCCTCATCGGCCTGGCGGACGTGGAGCGCCTTGGCATCGGCATCCGAATAGACCGCGACGGTGCGCACGCCCATCGCCCGCGCGGTGCGGATGATGCGGCACGCAATCTCGCCGCGATTGGCGATGAGGAGGGACTTGATCATGTTACTCGCTGCACCCCGTCGTGCGGCTCGAATAGCTGATGTTGGCGACTTTCCACGTGCCGTTCTCGCGCACCAGATCGAACAGGTCATAGCCGCAGTGGTGCAGCTTGCCGTCGATGTAGAAATTGAACCGCCCCCAGACGAAAGCGACGTCGCCATCGACTTCGATCGCGGGGTCGTAGAGGCGCTCCTCATATTTCTCCGGCCCCGGCTTCAGCCCGGCGAAGAATTCGGTCATCGGGCGGCGGATGATCTTGCGCGTGCCGTCGGCGGCCTCGTTGGCGATGAACAAATTGCCGTCCTCGCGCGCGAGCGGGCGCAGCAACTCGCCATTGCGCGCGGCGATGGCGGCGAAGGTGGCGTTGACGGGGACCATGACGGCGGCGGCCTCACCCTGCGGCTCGGGCGGCTTGCCGGTGCCCTTGGGGAGGGGCGGGGT
>NZ_LSIJ01000007.1 GCF_001556185.1 Sphingomonas sp. CCH10-B3
CCCGCACTCCGCTAATTTACGCCGCGACCTGTGCCAAATGTTCTGACGACGGACAGCAGCCAAACGACTACGCCAGACGAAAGAAGACACAGAGCCGCTCCAGCCAGTTCTTCCGCTTGGCGATAGCTTTGCAGATCTTCGTGAAAGGCAAGTGGAGGCCGTCCAGAACTCGGCATATCGATGTTCAATCACAATCGGTCCGCCGGGAACTGGCAAGACCTATACGATTGGCGCGTTGGGCGCCTACCTGCTCAAGAGATTTCCGAAATCTCGCATACTCCTGCTGGGACCAACGAATGTCGCCGTGGACACGGCACTGGTTTCCATCGATGATTGGCTTGGGCGCATCGACAAGCCAGCTATCGCGAAAACGACCAAACGGGTGGGCGCCTATTTTGACCCACGGAAGTTTGTAAATCGCCCGCACCTGCTCGCACCAGGTATTGCCGAAAAGAGCACGGAATTCTTGCTACTTGAGGCATCCGAACCTCCGAAGAGCAAAGTCGGCGAGCACATCAGATGGAAGGACAAATTGAGCGCACTCCGCAAGGAGCTGGGCGCAGATATCTCGGCCGTCGCGTCCGAAGCCAGGCTTGTGGCGACTACCGTTTCCTCGGCGATCACTTGGCATGAAACCCTGCGCGCGGCGGGCCCTTGGCATTTTGTGATCTGCGACGAGGCCAGTCAGGTGATTGGACCAGCCGCCCTCATGGTGCCGGCAATGGGGCAGCAGACCATATTTGCCGGTGATCCATGTCAGCTGTCGCCGATCGTTCAAAGCGCTGGGGCGGGCGAAAAGGCCCTTCTTGGGAAAACGGCATTCGATCTGTTCGCCCATGTTCCAACGACCATGCTGAACGAGCAGTCTCGAATGGCAGTTGGAATCTGCCAGGCTGTAAGCACGACATTCTATGACGGCGAACTCAAGGTATGTCGAAAGGCGCTGGCTGATCCCGAGTGGAAGAAGCAGCGCAGCCCCTTTTTCGTAGATGGACGCGAGATCCCGCGAGTTTGCTTCGATCAAGTCTCAGAGCCAGCGACGTATTCGCAAAGCTACGGTGGCTTCATTCGTTTTCAGTCGGCCAAGCTCATCGAAACCATTATCGATAATCTGGCTGGCTCGTATGTCGATGCGGAGGACATTATGGTTCTGACGCCTTTTCGAGCTCAACGAACGCTGATCCGGAATTTTCTCAGGCGACGGCATCCCGAAATTTCAGTCAGTACTGTTCACCGAGCACAAGGAAGCGAGCGGACCCTCGTGATCTTTGATCCGGTGGACGGAACATCAAATTTTTTGCAAGGCCGCGATGGCGAAAGGCTCATCAATGTGGCGATTTCTCGTGCGAAAGCACACGTAATCGTGCCCTTCGTTCGCGACGACCTCAACAACCCTGCTTTAGGATTGCTACACAAAATCGCGAGCAAATCCTTTCAGACTGCTGGTAAATTCGCCCGTCCATTCACGTTCTCGTCACTTGCAAATTGACCACCGATCTTGTTATGTTCTCGTCCGGGTTCTTTCAAACATTGGAATGTAAGGCCATGGAAAATCGCAAGCCTGAAATGCCGAACCTCGATGGGGTTGATGCGGCATCGCCTTGGTCAGGCTTTGCGGAAGTTAGCGAAGCTATCCGTGACAATCGTCTGATGGAGTATCAGATCAAGAAGTCCTTGGCCGACCCTTGGGCGCGCAGTCTCACGCTAGCGGTTCTGGTCGTCATTGCAGCTGGTTTTTCGTACTTGGCTGGCGCGTCTTTCGGACTGTGGTGACCGTTGCAGTCACCACTCCTTCACATCATCCGCTGCTTCTGCACTGGCACCTTGGGCTCCCTTGGTGATCGCGTCCAGACGCCCCCTAGAGCCGGTAATCTTCTGGCGACCGGCCGCCTGAGCCCTTTGCACCTCTTCTTGGAGACCGCCGGCACCGACCCGTGGTACCGACCCGGAAGCTCCGCCACCGGTCTGTGCTCGGCCGCGCACTGATCCCGCGCCAGAGACCGCTGGACGGGATACGGGCAACCCGGGGGCGAGTACAAGGCGATCGTCGATCCCGTCGCGAAGCTGCTCGGCATAACTTTCGACGAACTTTGCCTGCAATGCCTGGCCTTCCGGACTGAGTTGGAAGGTGATGTCATCGAACCGCGCATTGCCATAGAAATCGCGGTTGCTTTCGATCTCGGCGAGACCCCATTCACGGTAGGCTTGGGACAGGTTAAGACTGCCTGCAGCACTGTTTCCTTCGAAGAAAGACGCCTGGCTCTCGAGACGATTGGCAAGCTCCTCGGCTCGGCGAGCCTCGACAGTGAAGCTCTGCGCTTCCGTCAGAGAGGCATTCATACCGCTTGCGGTTGTCGAGATCGACGAGCTTGATGAGGTACTGACTGAGCGAATGAACCCATCGCGGGTGCTCGACCAATTGCGGCTGTCAGACATCTGGGACAGGCTCCCAAAGATCCGCGAACGGTCTTCCGAAGCGATGCCGATGTCGCTGTCGGTCCATGTACGTGTCCCGCCGCCCTTTAGGCCGACGTTAGCCGAAGCGACACCGTTCGAGATGCCCGCTTTGGCGCCGGCTTCACCACCGAGGAACCAGGCCGTTGAAATGTCATCGGCCGCTCTGTGCGACAGGCCAAACTGCCGTTGCAGACTGGTCGATGCCTGATCGACCTCGCTGAATGCGGTCTGGATGCTGTCGGAGTTCGAGGTGCCAGTCGCGCTCTCGAAGGATGCGCCGCGGCTGAACTGGTCCCTGAGCTCACGGAACTTCGTGACGGCGCTGGTCGTCGATTCCGTGGCGACATTGGCATAGCTCTCGCTGTTGGCGCGGGCTTGGGACGCCATGGTCGAAAGCCGCGATGTGAACTCCTGGCCCAGCTGTCCCCCGTCAGCACCAATGGCACAGATTTGAGGTTGTGATTTAAGGAGGGTTG
>NZ_LSIJ01000069.1 GCF_001556185.1 Sphingomonas sp. CCH10-B3
CCATGCGATCATCTCAATCTACACCAGAAATTACACCACGAGCGCGGACGCTAACGACTTCCCGGTCTGCGGCCTCGTGGAACTTCGGCGCGGCTCACCTCGAATGGGAGCCGCTGGAAGTCGGCACGGGTGATACCCTCCTTGTTTCGGCACAAGTGCGCGGAGTGCCGGCGCGGGCGGTGCTCGACAGTGGCAGCGGCGCGTCGATCATGAGCACGGCGCTCGCGGCGAAGCTCGGCTTGAACAATGGTGAGCGGCGCATGATTAGCGGGCTGAGCGCCAAGGCCCCGGTGCTGCTGGTCCGCGACATCGACGTACAGCTCGCCCGCGAAACCCGTCGCTTACCCTTTGCCGTTGTTGGTGATCTGAGTTCAGTGTCGGCGGCCTTCGGACGACCGATCGACGTTCTCCTCGGTGCCGATATGTTCACGGGCAGCTGCATCGCGCTCGATTTCGCGAACAGGCGTATGGCGGTCGTCAAGTCAGGCACGTTTCTCGCCGGCCCCGACTGGCGCGCTGTCGCGCTCGGACGCGGTGCCAAGCAGGAGCTGTTCATCCGGGCCTCCGTCGAGGGCCTGTCTCCCGTGCCCTTGATGATCGATCTTGGCAGCTCGGCCGCGCTGATGCTCTCGTCGGCCTATGCCCGCGATCAAGGGCTGTTGAACGGGAAGCTCGTCTCGACCGCGGCGATCGGCGGCGTCGATGGTGTGCGTATCAACGATGCTTTCACGATCCAGAACATCAACATCGAAGGGCTTGGCGTCTCGAACGTCCCCACACTCGGGATGAGAGCTTGGCTCTCCACCAGCACGGTTGGCAATGTCGGCCTACCGCTGATCGCTCAATTCGACGTGGTGTTCGACGTGACCGCCGGATTCGTGTGGCTCCGGCCACTCGGTCCTCGTCGTCGCCTGCCGATGCTGAAGGACCGTAGCGGCCTTGGCCTCGCAGCCTCACCAACGGCGCTCACCGTTGTTCATGTGGCGGCGAACAGTCCCGCGGAAAAGGCTGGCTGGGCGGTCGGCGACCGGATCGTGGCGGTGAACGGCCATTCGATCGATGCGAACTATACGCGTGGGGAGCTCTGGCAAGTGCGCTCCCGGCCTGCTGGCACCCTCGTAAAGCTGACGATGGCCTCGGGTGATGTGCGCGAGCTCAGGCTGGCCGATTATTATTGATCGGCTTGAGGGTGGCCTTTGCCGATCGCCTTCATGATCCGACAATCGGCCATGCGCGCCTTGGTGCAGCTCTGGCTGAGCATTGCCAACTCATCCCGCAACACCGCGAGTTGCGCCAGTCTCTCCTCCACATCCTTGAGGTGCTGAGCAGCGATAGCTGAGGCGGCACCACAATCCTGGTCCGGGTTCTGCGCCAGCCCCATCAACGAACGGATCTCGTCGACGGAGAAGCCAAGCCGGCGACCGTTGCGGATGAAGTGCAAACGCTCAATGTCACTGGCATCGTAGGTTCTGCGACCCGACGCCGTGCGAGGGGCGGATCGGAGCAACCCGATCGACTCATAAAAGCGGATCGTCGTCACCTTCGTCGAGGTCTCGCTGGCGAGCTGCCCAATCATCACCGGCTTCATCATGCCATCCTTGCTTATGCGAACGTGTCGCACATTTCGCTTGCTTCTACAGCGACTGGAGGTGGTAAGGAAGGCCGCATGAATGCTTCTACCGAAAGCTGCGGGTGCCACGGGGAGCCCGCGCGCGCGCAAACCGATCCGGCCTATCGCCGTGCGCTGCTGACCGTCGTGGTGCTCAACCTCGGCTTCGGAGTCGCCGAGCTGTTCGGCGGGTTCATCGCCGATAGCCAAGCGCTGAAAGCGGATTCCCTCGATTTTCTCGGGGACGGGTCGATCAGCCTTATCGGTCTTCTCGCGCTTGCCTGGTCCGCACGGGCGAGGGCAAAGGTCGCGCTGACGCAGGGGTTGTTTCTCGGTGCGCTTGGCGTGGGCGTAATCGGTTTCGCGATTTGGCGCGCCCTGAACGCAACCGCGCCGGATGCCGAACTGATGGGCACAATCGGCGTTGTCGCGCTCGCGATCAATGTCGTGTCCGCCTTGGTGCTTGCGCGTTTCCGGGAAGGGGACGCCAATGTTCGCGCGATCTGGCTGTTCAGCCGCAACGACGCGCTCGCCAATGTCGCGGTGATCGCCGCGGCCGGTCTGGTGGCGTGGACAGGAAGCGCCTGGCCGGACCTCGCCGTCGCCGGCCTCATCGCCCTCCTGTTCCTCCACTCCGCTTATGAAATCGTCACTGGCGCTCGGCGCGAACTGGGAGAGCGGTAGTGCGTCTGCTCACCTTGATCCGGGCAATGCTCTCGCTGCGGCTGCTCGCCGCGCTCGCTGCGCTGCTGATCCCTGCTGCGGCATTCGCCGAACCCGGCGACGTGCAAACCGCATGGCGGCTGCTCGACTATATGGCCGTCGATTATGGAGGCGCGGTCGCGAACGGTCGGATCAAGAGCGCGTCGGAATACGCCGAAATGAATGAGTTTGCCGCGTCGGTCTCGACACGGCTTCAAGGCCTGCCGGCGAAGCCGGAGCGCCAAGCCCTCATTCAGCGGGCCGCCAACCTCCAAGCGGTAATCGCGGAAAAGGGATCGACTGAACAGGTGGCAACACTGGCGCACGGGCTCGCGGCCGATCTGCTGCGCGCCTACCCGGTGCCGCTCGCGCCCGATAAGGCTCCGAACCTCGTCTCCAGCGATGCACTGTTCCGACAATCCTGCGCGTCCTGCCACGGGATGACGGGCAACGGCCGTGGCCCTGACGCCGCCAAGCTCGCTACGCCCCCGATTGCTTTCACCGATGCCGAGCGCGCGCGCCAGCGCAGCGTGTTCGCGCTCTATCAGGTGGTGACGCAAGGCATCGACGGGACCGCGATGCAGAGCTTCGCCGATCTGCCCAACGATCAGCGCTGGGCGTTAGCATTCCGAGCCGGGAGCTTCGCCTTCACGGATGCGCAGGCGCGCGACGGCGAGCGGCTTTGGAAATCCGACCCGACCCTTCGCCGGCGCATTCCGGACCTGAAAACCCTGGTCGCGCTCACCCCGGCCGCGCTCGGCGCGGCGATCGGCGACGCCAAGGCTGACGCCGTGCTCGCGTTCCTGCGTCGTCATCCCGAACAGGTGATACAACAGGCTCCCGGCTCGCTCGCGGTCGCCCGCGCCAAACTCGCCGAAAGCGTGGCGGCTGCGCGGCGCGGCGATGCGCGCATGGCGAAAGAGCTGGCGCTGTCGGCCTATCTCGATGGGTTCGAGCCGATCGAGCCAACACTCACCGCGCGCGACGCGACGCTGATGGGTCGAATCGAGGGCGCGATGGGGGAGTTCCGCGCCTCGATCGACCGGGGCGCGTCGCCCGATGATCTCGCGGAGAAGGTCGCAGTACTGGGCGGCCTTTTCGACGATGCGGAAGCGGCGCTCGCGCCTGATGCCGCCACCGAAGCGTCCACGTTCCTGGGCGCGTTCACGATCCTGCTGCGTGAAGGGCTCGAAGCCCTGCTCATCGTTGTCGCCATGATCGCGTTCCTGCGTAAAGCCGAGCGCGGCGAGGCGCTGCGGTACGTGCATGGCGGCTGGGTCAGCGCGATCATCGCGGGCGGGATCACCTGGGCGGTCGCCACCTATGCGATCGGGATCAGCGGTGCGAGCCGGGAGCTGACGGAAGGGTTTGGCTCGCTGTTCGCCGCGGTCGTGCTGCTCTCGGTCGGGATTTGGATGCACGGCAAGGCGCAGGCCGATCAGTGGCAGCGCTATATTCGCGAGAAGATGTCGCGGGCGCTCTCGGGCGGGTCGGGCTGGTTCCTGTTCGGGCTGGCGTTCGTCGTAGTTTATCGCGAGGTCTTCGAGACGATCCTGTTCTATGCCGCGCTTTCGGCGCAAGGTGACAACGGGATGCTTCTCGCGGGGGCCGGGTCGGCGATTGGACTGCTCAGCCTGATCGCTTGGGCCATGCTTCGCTACAGTCGCAAGCTGCCGATCGCGCAGTTCTTCCGCTATAGCTCCTGGCTCATGGCGGTCCTGACCGTCGTGCTGGCGGGTAAAGGCGTCGCCGCGCTCCAGGAAGCCGGCCTTATCAACATCGCACCGCTCGCGGACGTGCCACGGCTGTCGATGCTCGGCGTGTTTCCCACTTGGCAATCGGTGCTGGCGCAACTCCTGATGGCGGTCGCCATTGCGGTCGGGTTCGCCTGGAACGGGCGCGACCGATCCCGCTCGGGTTCCGGCTCAGTGACCCTTGGTTCGAATTAGTGCAATGACATGAAAACCCTTCCGTGATAGAGGCAAGCTAGTGCGAGCCTTTTTGCCTTTCCTGACATGCCTGATGCTGGTCCTGACCAGCTTCTCCGGCATGGCCCATGCCGCCGATCTGGCGGGGGGAAGCATCGCGGGCGTTGAGTTCACGGTCCATACCGCCGGTGACATCGATCAGGTGCCATCGGACTCGGACAAGAATGTCCCGCATCATCACAATTATTGTCACGGACACGACGTCGGCGCGCCTGCGCGCACGACGATGGAATATACCCCCGTCCTCACAGTGCCCAAGCCGACAATCTCCGCCTCTGCGTCGCTCGACGGCCGCACCGGCATGGTCCATTTGAGGCCCCCCCAAGCCTGACGTCCGATTTGGGCGTGCGTTGGCGCGCCCCTGTCGATCATCGTCAGGAGTCCTATTTTCATGAATCGTATCCTCGCGGCCATGCTGGCCGCAGCGTCTTGCGCCACGATGGCGCAGGCGCAGGTCGGACCGTCCGCGCCTGTTGCGCAGGATGCGCCGGTCTACACGCTTGACCAAGCGGTCAGTGCAGCGGGCGGTTCGGCCCCTGCTGCGGAAGCGGCGACAGCTGGAATCGACGCGGCCCGTGCAGGTCGCACAGTCGCCGGCTTGCGGCCCAATCCGGTGGTTCAAGGCCAAGTCGAGAATGTCATCGGCTCCGGGCCGTATCGGGGGGTCCGCAGCGCGGAAACCACGGTCGGCTTTGCGATCCCGATCGAGCTAGGCGGCAAGCGCGGCGCCCGCGTCGCGGTCGCCAATGCGCAATTGTCCCGGGCCGAGATCCAGGCCGCGATCATCGCGGCGGATGTCCGGCTTCAGGTAACGCAGCTCTATGTCGAAGCGGTCGCGGCCGATCGCCGGGTAATGACAGCCCGCGATCAGGCCCGGATCGCCAGCGATGCGCTGCGGGCCGCGAGCGTTCGCGTGCAGGCAGGGCGGGCATCGCCACTCGAGCAACAGCGCGCGGATGTCGCGCGTATCAATGCCGACGCCAATGTGGAGCGGCAGCTTCGCTTGGCCGAGGCGGCCCGCGCCAATCTGGCGCGTCGGATCGGACGGCCGATCGACGGCCTGCTCGATGACACGCTGCTCGATCGCCTTCCCGATGTGAACGTCTATGGGCCGTTGGCACCGGTCAACACGACCGGCACACTCGCGCTGGCGGCAGCCAACGCGGATTTCTCCATTGCCGAAGCCGGCGTGCGGCTCGCGCGCGCCAATCGCGTGCCTGACCTGAACGTCGGGCCGTCGATCCGCCGCCTGGAAGCGACCAACGACATGGCGGCGGTGTTCAGCGTGTCGATCCCGATCCCGGTGTTCAACAATGGTCGCGCCGCGATTGCGCAGGCGACCGCGCAGCGGACCCAGGCGGATGCGCAGCGCCGCGTGACCGCGCTCGACATCGAACAGGCGATCACGGACGCGCAGGCGCAGGCGGCCAATGCCGCAACGACGGCTCGTGCGGCGTCGGGGCCGGCGCTGGCGGCTGCACAGGAGGCCGCCCGCATCGCGCGGATCGGCTATCGCGAGGGCAAGTTCGGCCAGCTCGAATTGCTCGATGCTGAACGCACGCTCGCCGAAACGCGGGTCGCCGCGATCGACGCGCTTGCCAATTACCAGAATGCCCGCGCGCAAGTGGAGCGACTGACCGCTCGTGCGCCCAATGGGGGGAATCAGTGATGAAGAGCTTTTATCTCGCGGGCGCGGCGTCGCTCGCCCTGCTCTTGGCTGCCTGCGGCGGCAAGGATGGCGGAAACGAGGCAACTGCCGAAGGCGCAGCTGCCAATGAGACGGCAGCGGGCACGGAAAAGGGCGGTGCTGAAGGCGGTCATGCCGGTGAAGGCGTCGTCACATTGGGTGCCGACCAGATCGCCACAGCGGGCGTCCAGGTCGGACGGCCGATCATCGGCGGGGCCGGGACGATCGAGCTGCCCGCGATCATCGAGGGCGACCCACAGGGAACGCAGGTCGTCTCGGCCGCAATTGCGGGACGCGTGGTCGCGCTCACCCGTAACCTCGGCCAATCGGTCGGACGCGGCCAGACCATTGCGGTCATCGAAAGCCGCGAGGCGGCGCAGATCAAGGGCGAGGTCGAGGCGGCGCGGGCGCGGCTTCAGCTCGCTAATTCGAACCTCGCGCGCGAACAGCGGCTGTTCGCGCAGAGAGTCTCCCCTGAACAGGATCTGATCGCCGCCCGCACAGCGGCGACGGAGGCGCGGATCGCCCTGACGCAGGCGCAGAGCATGGTTTCGGCGGCGGGTGTCGGCGGCGGCGGGCTCAACCGGCTCGGCATTGCCGCGCCGATCTCGGGCCAGATCATTGCGCGCCCCGTGACGCTGGGACAAACGGTCGCGGCGGATGCCGAACTCTATCGCATCGCCAACCTGAGCCAGGTGTCGATCGCGCTTAATCTCAAGCCCGAGGATGCGGGCCGGGTGCGTCCCGGCAATACGGTGCTGGTGAAGGCGGCAGGCCGTCAGGCGACCGCCCGCGTGACCTTCGTGTCGCCGGCGCTTGATCCGCAGACGCGGCTCGTGCCTGCGCTCGCCACCCTCGACAATCGCGGTGGCGAATGGCGGGTCGGCGAGCCTGTGACGGCAGCCGTGCAGCTCACGGGCAGCGGCGGGAGCGGGGCGGTCCGCGTGCCGACGACGGCGGTCCAGAGTTTCGAGGGCAAGTCGGTCGTGTTCGTGCGCACGCCCACCGGCTTCAAGGCGACCCCGGTCCAGCTCGGCGATGCGTCGGGCGACACGGTGATCGTCCGGTCGGGCCTGACCGGCAACGAACAGATCGCCACCACCGGAAGTTTCACGCTCAAGGCCGAGATCGGCAAGGGCGAAGCGAGCCACGAGGATTAAGCCATGATCGCCCGTATCGTAACCTGGGCGGTCGAGAAGCGCTGGCTAGTCCTGCTCCTCACCGTCATCGTCGCCGCCATCGGCGCCTTTTCCCTCTACCGGCTACCGATCGACGCGGTGCCGGACATCACCAACAATCAGGTCCAGATCAACGTCCGCGCGCCTGCCCTCTCGCCCGAGCTGGTCGAGAAGCAGGTGTCGTTTCCAATCGAAACCGCGCTCGCCGGCACCCCCGGCCTGGAATATACGCGCTCGTTGAGCCGCAACGGCTTCGCGCAGATCACGGCGGTCTTTTCGGACGCGACGGACATCTATTTCGCCCGCCAGCAGGTGGGCGAGCGTCTGCGGGGCGTGCAAGAGAATCTGCCCGACGGCGTGAACCCTGAAATGGGTCCGATCGCGACAGGCCTGGGCGAGGTGTACATGTACACCGTTCGTCTCGATCATCGCGAGGACGACAAGCACAAGCCCGGTGAACCGGGCCAACAGCCCGATGGCAGCTACATCACGCCAGAGGGCGAGCGACTGACGACCGAAGAGGACAAGGCGACCTACCTGCGCACCGCGCAGGACTGGATCGTGACGCCGCTTCTGAAGACCACACCGGGCCTCGCCGGTGTCGACTCGATTGGCGGTTACGCCAAGCAGTTCCTCGTCGTGCCCGACGTGCAGAAGCTGGCCTCGCTCGGCATCACGCTGACGGACCTGGGAAATGCGCTGGAGCGCAATAACACCAGCGTCGGCGGTGGCTTCGTCAATCGCAATGGCGAAGGTCTGGCTGTTCGCTCGGATGCGCTCGTTCGCAATGCCAGCGAGTTGGCCAGGACCGTGATCGCGACACGTAACGGCGTGCCGATCACGGTAGAACAAGTTGCGACTGTGAAGACGGGTCAGGCGATCCGCATGGGTTCGGCATCGGAGAACGGTACCGAAGTCGTCGTCGGCACGGCGATCATGCGGATCGGCGAGAACAGCCGCATCGTGTCGACCGCGGTCGCTGAGAAACTGAAGACGATCAACGCTTCGCTGCCTCCTGACGTCGTAATTCAGCCGGTGCTGAACCGCACCGAGCTGGTCAATTCGACGATCAAGACGGTCGCGAAAAACCTGTCCGAAGGCGCGGTGCTGGTCATCGTCGTGCTCTTCCTGCTGCTCGGCAACTTCCGTGCGGCCCTGATCGCGGCGTTGGTCATCCCGATCACCATGATGCTGACAGGCTTTGGTATGCTGCGCGCTGGGGTCTCGGCCAATCTGATGAGCCTTGGGGCTTTGGACTTCGGTCTGATCGTCGACGGCGCCGTCATCATCGTTGAAAACGCGCTGCGAAGGCTTGCCGAGCAACAGCATCATGAAGGCCGATTGCTGAGCGTCAAGGAAAGGCTCGCGACCGTGGCAGCCGCCGCGCGCGAGATGATCCGGCCCTCGGTCTACGGACAGGCGATCATCATCCTCGTCTACGTGCCGCTACTCACGCTGACCGGCGTGGAGGGCAAGACGTTCGTGCCGATGGCGCTCACCGTCATCATCGCGCTCGGCTTCGCCTTCATCCTGTCGCTCACCTTCGTCCCCGCCATGATCGCGATCTGGCTGTCCAAAAAGGTGGAGGAGAAGGACGGCCGCATCATCACATGGCTGAAGAAGCGCTACGAACCCGGTCTCGACCGGGCGATGAAGCGCCCGACCCTGACGATCGGGGCGGGTGTCGGCAGCCTTGTGGTGGCGGCGCTTGCCTTCACCACGCTCGGCTCGGTGTTCCTGCCGCAGCTCGATGAAGGCGATCTGCTCATCCAGTCGCTCCGCATCCCGGCAACGTCGGTCCAGCAGAGTCAGGCGATGCAGGTGCCGATCGAGAGGATGATGTCGAAGCAACCGGAGGTGGCGTTCGTCTATTCAAAGACGGGCACCGCCGAGCTGGCGGCCGACCCGATGCCGCCGAACGCGACCGACATGTTCGTCATCCTGAAGCCGCGGAAGGACTGGCCGAACCCCGACCTTCCCAAGGAGGAGCTGGTAAGTCGGATCGAGGGTAATCTCGCGAAGTTCCCGGGCAATGCCTATGAGATCACCCAGCCCATCCAGATGCGCTTCAACGAGCTGATCGCCGGCGTTCGCGGCGATATCGCGGTGAAGGTATTCGGCGACGACTTCACACAAATGAACCGGACGGCCGAGCAGGTTGCTGCGGTGCTGCGCAAGACGCAGGGCGCAGCGGACGTGAAGGTCGAGCAAACGACGGGCCTGCCCATGCTCGACATTCGCGTCAATCGCGACGCAATGGCGCGTCTGGGCGTCACTGCCCAAGATGTGCAGGACATCGTCACCGCGACAATCGGCGGGCGCACCTCGGGCCAGATCTTCGAGGGCGATCGGCGCTTTCCGGTCGTGATACGGCTCTCTGAAGCGCAACGGGCGGACATCGGCCTTCTCGAACAGGTGCAGGTGCCGTTGGCGGGGGGTGGCTATGTGCCGCTTTCGAGCGTCGCCGACATCAAGGTGGTCGATGGTCCCAACCAGATCAGCCGCGAGAACGGGAAGCGTCGCGTGGTGGTGCAAGCCAATGTGCGCGGTCGCGACGTCGGCAGTGTCGTTGCGGACGCGCAGGCGGCGATCGGTAGCCAGGTTCGGCTGCCCGCTGGTGCCTATCTCGAATGGGGCGGCCAGTTCGAGAACCTGCAATCGGCAAGCGAACGTCTGAAGCTGGTCATTCCGGCCTGCTTCATCCTGATCCTGTTGCTCCTCTACGGGGCATTGGGATCGGTCCGCGATGCCGCGATCGTCTTCACCGGCGTGCCCTTCGCGCTGGTGGGCGGCGTTCTGCTGCTGTTCCTGCGGGGCATGGACTTCTCGATCTCGGCGGCGGTTGGCTTCATCGCCTTGTCGGGCATCGCGGTCCTCAACGGCCTCGTGATGGTCAGCTCGATCCAGGACCTGATCCGGTCGGGGCTATCGCGCGAAGAGGCGGCCCATGTCGGCGCAATGCAGCGTCTGCGGCCCGTCGTCATGACCGCGCTCGTCGCCAGCCTCGGCTTCGTGCCGATGGCGCTTGGCGAAGGCGCGGGCGCGGAGGTGCAGAAGCCATTGGCGACCGTCGTCATCGGCGGCCTGATCTCGGCAACGCTGCTGACGCTGTTCGTGCTGCCGACGCTCTACGCCCGGTTCGGGCAGAAAGTGATCGAGAAGCCCGAGCACTACAATGAGGAGCATGAAGGGGACGACCACGGTCAGACCTTCGTGAACGACTTGGCCTGAAGGGTGAGCGGGGCGATCCGCGATCGCCCCGCTCATCTCTGGGAGATGGGGATATGCCTCGCACCATAACCAGCTCAATGCTTCACGGCGGGCCACTGCGGATCTGGTCGGCGATCACCGATCCGGATCATCGTCGGGCTTGGAGTCCGCTCGTATTCCTCGACAACCCGTGCCAGCTTGGCGAGACGGAATGTACCTTCGCGATCCAGGGCATCACCCGACCAATTCGGACGCCAGCACGGATTGATCGATTCGATAAGCCGCACGCCTTCGCTTGGTCCTGCGGCATCCCTTATCTGTTCACGCTCGAAGAGCGGTACGAGCTGGCAGGGGACGACGGTGGCACCAGGCTAACACATAGCTGCACGCTGCGCGGGGCGCTGTCTTTGCCGTTCGCGGCGATGATGTTGCGTCGCCTGCGGTCCCTGATGATCGAGGCTGACGATCGCCTCGCAACCTATCTGCGCTGGCGGGTGGGTCAGCCTGCCCGTGGGATCAATCGTCAGCGCGTCCCCTCCCGGTACAGGAGGAAGGCGCGATGACGCCGTTGAAGCGGGTTCTGCCCGCCCTCATCCTCGTTATCGGGCTGGCGGCTTGCACGGAAAGCAAGCCGCCAGCCCCGCCAACGGAGCAGCAAATCCATTCGTCCGACAGCGCCGTGGCGACCGGGGAAATGGGGCGCCATCCCTATCGCTGTTCCGACGGGGAACCGCTGTTCGTCGACTACAAGGACAACGGCCTGCAGATCGATTTGCGGCGCTCCAGCAGCGCCGTGCCCATGACGCTGACCGCGCCAGCGCAGGGCCTCCAATATGTCGGCGAGACAGCCACCGCGACCTTCAAGGGGTCGCAGCTCACCATCGTGGAAGGCGAAGGCCGCACGCGGACCTGCGAACGGGAGGGCACCCGATGAACCGTCCTGTCTTCCGACACGTCGCACTGCAACGGGAGAGAAACGATGTCTGACACGTCGATCTCGAATGTGATGGCCATTCGCGCCGAAGTGATCGCGCGAAGCCGCGCCTTGCGCGAGGCGCAGCCGACGGCACCGCCCGGCGTGACGCCGACCGCTCCAGCCTCAACCTTTGCCGACACCCTCAATGCCGTGGTGGCGAAGGTCAACGAGACCCAGGAGCAGGAGGATGTCGTCACCGAAGCATATGAACGGGGCGAAACCACCGACATTGCGACCGTCGCGCTCATCCAGAGCCGTGCATCCATTACGTTCGAGGCGACGCTGCAAGTCCGGAACAAGCTGCTGTCTGCATATCGAGACATCATGAACATGCCGATCGGATGACGATCGCGGAGATAACTAAGGCGGTATTGGTATGATTGTCGGCACAAGGCCACGATTTACGCAGATTATTGTCGAGGTTTGGAAGCCCCTCACGATCCTGTTCGTGTGGGACGTGGCGGTGACGGCATTCCACATGATGACCCCGATCAAGGAACCGCCTTTGCCGACGGCGCTGTTCGGCACTGCCATCGCGCTCTTCATGGGGTTTCGGACCAACGCCGCTTATGCACGCTGGTGGGAAGCGCGAACTCTTTGGGGCGCGCTCATCAATTCCTCGCGCAGTCTGGCCCGGATCACGCGCAGCCTGACCAAGGGGGAACCCGAGGGCAGTGAGATACGGCACCACATCATCCTGAGGCAGATCGCCTTTGCGCACTCGATGCGCTGCCAGCTTCGCCGACAGTCGCCCTATGAAGAAATTGCCCGGGTCGCCGGAACGGAGGTCGCCGATATGGCGGTCACTCGCCTGAACCCTGCCAATGCGCTCTTGGAGGACATATCGGGCATTTACGCTGACGCGCTCGCGGAAGGTCGGATCACCGAGATCCAGCAGGCAACTGTGGAGCGCGTCCTGATCGACATCGCCAATGCGCAGGGCGGCATGGAGCGGATCAAGAACACGCCGCTGCCCAATGGCTTTCGGTTCTTCCCGAACCTCTTCACGCGTGTGTTCTGCGTGCTGCTCCCGATCGCGCTGGTCGAATCCCTGGGCCTTGCCACGCCGATCGGATCGACGCTGATCGGACTCGTCTTCCTCGCGGTGCTGAGCATCGGCGAGGATCTGACCGATCCGTTCGCCAATAGCGTCCACGATGTCCCGCTCACGGCCATGTGCCGCACGATCGAGATCGACCTTCTCCAAACCGCGGGACTTCCGGCCCCCGAGCCGCTGACACCTGATCACGGGGTGCTGTGGTGATGGGCATGCGCGCCTTGCTGCATCTGCCCGGGCTCACGATCGCGCGCGTTGGCGCCGTTCTCGTCACCGGCGTGATTGTAGGGGCGTGCAACCCGGCTCCGAGCGAACCTGTCGAACCGGCTCATGACAAGCGTGTGACGCCAAGGCTGATCGCGCAGCGCATCATGTATTGCGACGACGGCACCCGCGCCGATGTCGACTTCATCGACGACGGCCTGAAGATGGCCGTCACCTGGCTGCCGAAGGGCAGGACCGAGATCCTGCGCGCCCAGCGAACCGGTGATGAATTTCGCGGCAACCAGTCACGGGCGGTCGTGGCGGGCGGGGCGATCGCCTTCATGCGGCGCGGGAAAATCCACGTCTGTCACCGAACCCCGGAGGGATCATAGGATATGCAGGCACTGCTTTACACGCTTGCGCCTGTGCTGGCGGTCGTAATCGGCGCGATCATCGCGAGCCGCACAAAGTTAAATCCTGGCCTCGTGGCGGGGCTACAGCATCTTGCTGCCGGCGTCGTGTTCGCGGCGGCAGCGACTGAAATCCTGCCGCAGGTCAAGCATGAGGCTTCGCCCAGCGCGACGTTGATCGGCGGGGCGGCGGGCGTCGTAACGATGCTGGGTCTCAAGGCTTTCGAGGCCCGCTTCAAGGGGCCGATGGCGCTGCTCGCCGCGATCGGCATCGACATCCTGGTCGATGGCCTGGTGCTCGGCCTTGCGTTCGTCGCGGGCGAGAAGGCGGGATTTCTGCTGACGATCGCGCTGACACTCGAAGTGCTCTTCCTGGGTCTGACACTGACCAACGAGCTGGCGGAAACCTATCGCTCGCGCCTGCGCATCATCGTGATCGTCTCGGCCTTGGCGCTGCTGCTGCCGATCGGCGCGCTCGCTGCCGTTCCTGTCGCCACGCTCTCGCCGGTAATGGTCGCTGGCTTCCTGAGCTTTGGGCTGATGGCGCTGCTCTACCTCGTCACGGAAGAGCTGCTGGTTGAGGCGCACGAGAAGCCTGACACCCCGCTCATCAGCTCGATGTTCTTCGTAGGGTTCCTCGCCCTCCTGACGCTCGAGGAGATCATGGGATGAATGCGAGCAACGACAACGCGGGCACGCAGGAGCGTCGCACGCTCTGGATCGTGCTGCTGCTGAACGCAGCAATCGCAGCGGGCTTTTTCGTATCCGGCGCGTTCGCCGATTCAAGTGCGCTCATCGCCAACGGCGTCGACAATCTGTCCGACACCGCCGTTTACGCTCTCAGCCTCGTCGCGCTGACCCACGGTAAGACGTGGAAGACGCGCGCCGCGATCGCATCGGGGGTAATGCTGCTGATCTTTGCGGGCGGCATCCTGATCGATGTCGGGCGACGCTATGTGCAGGGGAGCGAGCCGATCGGACCGACCATGATGGTCATGTCGGCGATCGCCGGCGTCGTAAACTACCTCTGCCTGCGGCTGCTCCAGCGGCTCAAGGATCCGGACGTTAACCTACGGGCCGCCACCACCTTCAGCTTCAATGACTTCATTTCCAATGGCGGCATCCTGATCGCGGGCGTGCTGGTGCTGTGGCTGGGCACCAACTGGCCGGACCTTCTGGTCGGCTTCGCTACCGCCATCATCGCCATCAAGGGCGGTGTCGAAATCCTGCGCGACGCGCGCGCCGAAACCAAGAAAAGCGAAAGGAGGTCGTCATGAACGACAAGCTCGAACTCGATATTCCAGTATTGTTGCCGGACCTTCCTGACGCGGCCGACGCTTGCCTGGACCGTCTCGTATCAACCCTGTCAAAGCGCGAAGGCGTCGAGCGGGCGCATGTGATCTGCCTCGACGGCGACACGCCGGCGGCCCTGTGCATCCATTTCGACGCTGCCAAGCTGCCGCTGCCGCGCTTGCGCGAGATGGTGCGCGCCGCGGGCGCCGAAATCACCGAACGCTACGGCCATGCGATCTGGCAGGTGACGGGGATCAGCCACGAGCGTCGGGCGCGCACCGTCAGTGACGCGCTATGCGCGCTGCCGGGCGTGGTGCAGGCGAGTGCCAGTACCAGTGGGTCTGTCCGGGTTGAATATGACCGCCGCGAGACCACCGAAGAGGAGGTGCGTTCGGCGCTTCGCAAGTTGAAGGTCCGGGTGGGCAAGCGGGTCGCCGCCGACGACCATGCCGGCCATGACCATGGTCCCGGTGGGCACGGGGCGGGCGAGGAGAAACACGGTCCTGGCGACGGTCACGACCATAGCCATGCCGATTTTCTTGGTCCCAACACCGAGTTGATCTTTGCGCTCGCTTGCGGCGCGCTGCTGGGAATTGGCTACGCGATCGAGAAGCTGGCCACCGGTGCACCGGACTGGCTGCCGACCGCCTGCTACATCGCAGCCTATTTCTTCGGCGGGTTCTTCACGCTGCGCGAGGCAATCGACAATCTTCGGCTGAAGAAGTTCGAGATCGACACGCTGATGTTGGTTGCTGCCGCCGGCGCCGCTGCGCTGGGCGCATGGGCCGAAGGCGCGCTGCTGCTGTTCCTGTTCAGCCTTGGCCATGCGCTTGAGCATTACGCGATGGGACGCGCCAAGAAGGCGATCGAGGCGCTGGCGAAGCTCGCGCCCGAAACCGCGACCGTGCGACGTGACGGGCAGACCAGCGAAATCCCGGTCGAGGAGATGGTTGTCGGGGATATTGCTATCGTCCGACCAAACGAACGCCTTCCCGCCGATGGTTTCGTCATCACGGGCACGAGCGCGATCAACCAAGCCCCGGTGACCGGCGAGAGCATCCCGGTCGACAAGGTGCCGGTCGCGGACGCGGCAGCCGCCCGCGCCAAGCCCGATGCGGTCGAGGCGGAGAGCCGCGTCTTTGCCGGCACGATCAATGGCGGCGGCGCGATCGAGATCGAGGTGACGCGCCGATCCAACGAGTCCGCGCTCGCCAAGGTGGTGAAGATGGTGAGCGAGGCGGAGACGCAGAAGTCGCCGACGCAGCGCTTCACCGATCGGTTCGAGCGCATCTTCGTGCCCGCCGTCCTGATCCTGTCGGTGCTGCTGCTGTTCGCCTGGGTGGTCATCGACGAGCCGTTCCGCGACAGCTTCTATCGCGCGATGGCGGTACTGGTCGCAGCGAGCCCTTGCGCGCTCGCGATCGCGACGCCGAGCGCGGTCCTGTCCGGGGTCGGTACACAGAACGGACCCAGATATACGCTAAGGTTTTGCCGTGCCTTCG
>NZ_LSIJ01000070.1 GCF_001556185.1 Sphingomonas sp. CCH10-B3
GGCGGGGAGGTGGGGGCATGGCGCCGCGGCAAAGCCAGTGACAGGTCGGCCATGCCCCCGGCATGGCCTGAGCAATGCGGGGCATTGCTCACCTGTCACTCGTCGGTCGAGGGAGCGAGGGCGAGCTCGCTCCCCCGCCGGCCGGGCGTGTGGCGGTGCCGCAGCCAACGCTGGCGCGTTGGCCTTGGGCCTCACGCCGGGTTATGCTGATCGAGGAACTTCTTCACTTCCTGCAGCAATTGCACCCGGTCTTCCTCGCGCAGCAGATTGTGGGTGTTGAGCGGCTGTTCGAGATAGACGAAGTCGCGCCCTTCGACCTTGCCCGCCCCCTTCAGCCGCGCGACCAGATCGCGCGATTGCGACACCGGCACGCGAATGTCCTTCGCGCCGTGGACGATCAGGATCGGGATCGAATAATCCCTGGGGTGCAGCCCCGGCGACACATCGACCAGCTCGCCTGCCGATCCCAACGCTTGTTTCGCGCGGAACGTGCCGAGGTAATTCTTGTCGTACCGCACCATCGCCGGCAGGTCGTGCACCCCCGCGCCCGAAATGGCGCAGCGATATTTGGCGCCGTCGCGCTGCGCCGCCCGGCTCGCCGCATAGCCGCCATAGGACCAGCCCATCATGCACACGCGCTTGGGATCGATCGTGCCTTGCCCGGCGAGCCAGCTGACCGCGTCGTTCAGGTCATCCTGCATCCGGTATCCCCAGGCCTTTTCGGATGCCTTGGTCCAGGCCGTGCCATAGCCGGTCGAGCCGCGATAATTGGGCTGGATGACGACATAGCCATATTCGGCGAGCGCCTGCGCCCAGCCGTAAGCGTCCCAATCGGCATCGTCGCGCGCCCAGGGGCCGCCGTGCGGCAGGACGATCAGCGGCAGGTTCTTCTGGCCGGCGCGGTGGCGCGGCATCGTCAGGATCGCCTCGATCGGCTTGCCGTCGCTTGCGGCATAGCGCACCGTGCTGACGGGGTTGAGCATCGCGTTCTTCAGCGTGTCACTGTACCACGCCAGCCGCCCGGTCGCGCCGCTCGCGGTTTCGAACAGATAGGTCGCGGGCGGCTGCCCCGGCACGCTCGCCTGGAACAGGATGCGCGTCTGCGCGGCATCGTTGCTGACGATCCGCACATTGCCCTTGCCGAAGGGCTCTTCGAGCACCGCCTGAATTTCCTTCATGCGGGGGCTGAAATACAGTTGCTGGCCGCGGCCGGTGGTGAACTGGACCCCGTTGATCGAGCTGCCGTCGCGCGCGACCAGCGGACCGTCGATGTCGTAACCGTCGACGCCGAACACCTTCTTGCCGATCTTCATGGTCGTCAGGTCGAATTCGTACAGCGCTTCATACCCATCCTTGGCGCTGACGGTATAGGCGGTGCCGTCTTTCAGCATCACGTCGGGCACCGAAGGGCGCGCGTTGAGGCCCATGACTTCACTGAAGATCGTCTTCAGCCCCGACTTGGCATCGGGGCGGTACAGCACGGTCAGGCGCCCGGTGTCGCCGCTGAACGACGTTCCCATCCGCACCACGCCGGCTTCGTCCGCGGACCAGTCCGAAACCACTGGATTGGCGCGCATCACCATCTGTTCCTTGCCGGTGACCGCGTCGATTTCGACCACCTCGGGCTTGCCGAGCAATTCGGTGCCGTTGGCGGGGTTGATGCGTTCGAGCAGGATGCGCGGCGGGCCGTCGCGCGACGCCCAGAGCAGGCTGGTACCGGCAAAGGCCTTGTCCCAGCCGAGCGGCAGCACCTTCTGGCTGGTCCGGTCGTAGGACGCGAACCGGACGTTGTCGAACCAATCACCGCCGAAATTGTCGCGCGAGCTGATGCCGATCAGCAGCACTTCATTGTTCAGCCAGCGATAGCTGATGACTTGGCGCTGGCCGATCTTGTCGCCCGACAAGTCCGAATCACGCGCGATGATGCGCGGCTGCACGCCGGGCTGGCCCACGGCGAGGATCGCGAGCACCTGTTGCCCCTGTGCGCGAATCTTGGCGGCAATCCAGCGGCCGTCGGGCGACAGCGTCGCGCCCGCAACCAGAGGAAACTGGCCGAAAACCTCGATCGGGACGGTCTTCCCTTCCCAATCGGCGGCCGGCTTCACTTGTGCCGCGACCGGCGCCGTCCAAGCAACGCTGCTTGCCGTCACCGCCAGCGCGGCGAACAGGCGCAAATTCACAGAGACCATCGTCATATCCCCCTAAGATATCGGCCGAACCGAAAGCTTATCGCCACGGTCCGGCCGATCAAGGGGCTCAGCCGACGACCCCGCTCGCCGCTGCCACGGCCGCCAGCAACAGCAGCGCGACGATGTTGGTGATCTTGATCATCGGATTGACCGCCGGGCCCGCGGTGTCCTTGTACGGATCGCCGACGGTGTCGCCGGTGACCGCGGCCTTGTGGGCTTCGCTGCCCTTGCCGCCGTGGTTGCCGTCTTCGATGTACTTCTTGGCATTGTCCCATGCGCCGCCGCCCGAGGTCATCGAGATGGCGACGAACAGCCCCGACACGATCACGCCGAGCAGCATCGCACCGAGCGCGGCAAAGCCTTCGGCCTGACCGGCAACGGCAGTGATGATGAAATAGACGAGGATCGGCGACAGCACCGGCAGCAAGCTGGGCACGATCATCTCGCGGATCGCCGCCTTGGTGACGAGATCGACGGTGCGGGCATAATTGGGTCGGCTGGTGCCCGCCATGATGCCCGGGTTGTTGCGGAACTGGTCGCGGACTTCCTCGACCACCGCGCCCGCCGCGCGGCCGACCGCGGTCATCCCCATCGCCCCGAACAGATAGGGCAGCAGCGCGCCGAGCAGCAGCCCGACGATGACATAGGGGTTGGAGAGCTGGAAATTGACCGTCAGGTTCGGGAAATCCTTCGCCAGATCGCTGGTGTAGGCGTTGAACAGGACCAGCGCGGCGAGTGCTGCCGAGCCGATCGCATAGCCCTTGGTCACCGCCTTGGTGGTGTTGCCGACCGCGTCGAGCGCGTCGGTCTTGTGCCGCACGTCATCGGGCAGCCCGGCCATTTCGGCGATGCCGCCCGCATTGTCCGTCACCGGGCCATAAGCGTCGAGCGCGACCACCATGCCCGCCTGCGCGAGCATTGCGGTGGCGGCAAACGCCACGCCGATCACGCCCGCGAGCTGGTACGCCGCGATCACCGCGATCACGATCACGAAGGTCGGCAACGCGGTCGATTCAAGGCTGATCGCGAGGCCCTGAATGACGTTGGTGCCGTGGCCGGTCTCCGAAGCCTTGGCGATGCTGCGCACCGGGCGGAAATTGGTGCCGGTGTAATATTCGGTGATCCACACCAAGAGGCCAGTGACGGCCAGCCCGATCATCATCGACCAGAACAGCGCCATGCCGGTGACCGACGCGGCGGCATTGCCGGTGACGGCTTCGGGGGTGGCGCCGTTCAGGAAGCTGATGTTGCTGTTGCCGCCGATCGCGGTGTTCATGTCGCCGAGCGCATATTGCGTGGCGAAGTAGATGGCAGGGATCGACAGCACGACGCTGGTCCAGAACCCCTTGTAGAGCGCGCCCATGATGTTGGTGCCGCTGCCCAGCCGCACGAAATAGGTGCCGATAATCGAGGTGATGATGCACACCCCGCCGACGATCAGCGGCAGGCCCATGACCGCAAGCAGATTGTCGGCACCGCGCAAAGCGAGCGCGATCGAGATCATCGTCACGCCCAAGGTCACGACATAGGTTTCGAACAGATCGGCTGCCATCCCTGCGCAGTCGCCGACGTTATCACCGACGTTATCGGCGATCGTCGCCGGGTTGCGGGGATCGTCCTCGGGGATCCCCGCCTCGACCTTGCCGACCAGATCGGCGCCGACGTCGGCTGCCTTGGTGAAGATGCCGCCACCGAGCCGCGCGAAGATCGAGATCAGCGACGCGCCGAACGCGAGCGCGGTGAGTGCCGCGACGACGATCGGGCTGCCCGGCGCATTGCCGCCGGGGCCGATCAGATACCAGAAGATGCCCGAAATCGACAGCAGGCCAAGCCCTGCCACCAGCATGCCGGTGATCGCGCCCGATCGGAACGCCATGGTGAGGCCGCCCTGGAGCGAGGTCCGCGCGGCTTCGGCTGTCCGCACATTCGCGCGCACCGAGATGTTCATCCCGACATAGCCCGCCACGCCCGAGAGCACCGCGCCGATGACGAAGCCGATCGTCGAGACGGGCGCGCCCATCCGGTCGAGGAACAGCCAGATCAGTACGGCGACGACGACGCCGACGACAGCGATCGTGCGATACTGGCGGCCGAGATAGGCCTGTGCGCCTTCCTGAATGGCGGCGGCGATGTCCTGCATCTTTTCGTTGCCGGCGGGTGCTGCGAGCACCTGGCGGCTGGTGACGAAACCATAGAGCACAGCCAGCAAGCCACAGGCCATGGCCGCATAGACAATCAGCATCGCATTCCCCTTATCCTGCTGCCTCTGGCGGACGCCGGGCACTTTCGTTCTGGATGGCCGCGAACCTAGCCTTGGCGCGGCGCGATAGGCAAGCGGTGTTCGCCCTAGTGTTCGAAACCGAGACGCGGCGGCAGCGGCAGGCTTTGCGCGCCGTCGACCACGACCAGCCCGCTGCCGGGCGCGAACCGGCCGATGGCGGTGGCGGCGACCGGGAGTGTCTGACCGGGAGGTGCGGCGAACAGCAATTGGTAATCGTCTCCAGCCGTGGCCGCGGCAAGCCGCGCCGCGCGGTCATCGCCTGCGAAGGCGCGAAAGCTTGCCGAGAGCGGGATAGCGGCAAGACCGATCGTGACGGCGAGGCCGCTCGCCGCCGCCATCCGCTGCGCGTCGATCAGCAGACCGTCGGACACATCCATCATCGCGTGGACATGGGGCGCGAGCGCCTGCCCCTCGGCGAGGCGCGGCTGCGGGCGGCGATAGGCAGCGAGCAGCTCGGCCGGCCCGGTCTTGCCGCGCGCGATCGTCAATCCGGCTCCCCCATCGCCGATCGTGCCGGTGACGTAGAGCGTATCGCCCGCCTGTGCCCCCGACCGCGCCGGGGTCGCGACGCCGGCGCGGCCGATCGCGGTCAGCGTCAACACGCGCGGAGCGCCAGCGGGCAGGCTCACCGTGTCGCCGCCGATCAGCGGACAGTCGAACGCCCGCAGCGCCTCGCCTAGCCCGGCCACGAACGCCGTGTCCCAAGCGCTGTCGCCGAGCGGATAGCTGAGCATCACCCCCTCAGGCACCGCGCCCTTGGCGGCGAGATCGGACAGGTTCACCGTCAGGAGTTTCCAGGCGACGTCGCCGGGCGGGTCATCGCTCAGGAAATGCACGCCCTCGACGATCGTGTCGCTGGTCAGCACGAAGTCGCCCAGCCGCGCCGCATCGTCCGCCAGCCCCAATGCCCCGGGATGGAGCGGCAGCGCGCGCAGTGCCGCGAGGAACTCGGCTTCGGTCATGGCCTGCAGTGCTGCGCGGCTTCAGGGCTGGAAGACAAAGGTAAATTTCCCCACGTTGGCGCGGGCGAGAGGCTATCGCCCGGCGCCGTGCGCAGCAAGCCGATCCGCTGCCGCGCCGTCATCCTGGGCGAGGCGGGCGCTACCCGGCGCGCATGGTCCAATGCTTCAGGAGCAATCGCCGATGCGCTTGCCGTCGATCGTCTGCCGCACGGTGGTGCCAAACACCGGGATGTCGATCGTCATCTGGAACCAGTCTTTGCCGTAAGTGCCCGACACGGTCTGATTGTGGTCGGGAATGTCGTCGACGCCCCGGCATGCCAGCGATCCGCTGAGATAATGGTCCTTGATGGTCAGCTCGTCGGTCTTGCAGCTGCCGATCGGCACCAGCTGGAGCAGCGCGGCGCGCGCGGTCACGGCGCCGGTGTCGGCGGGCCTGAGGCACGTCTTGCGCGTCATCGGCGGCTCGGGATTGCTCGCCGATGGCACCGGCCCGCCGAGCGGGCCGGTGATTTCCCATTCCCCTGCCGCGATCTCGCTGGCAAGGGCCGGTGGCGCGGCGCCGCCGCTTGCCCCGGCGCTGCCGCACCCGGCGAGCAGAAGCAGGATCGGGCTGGAAAGAATGAAGCGCATCGGCGGCCCCTTGCAATGACCGGAGTGCATTAGCCGGCGCGGGTTAACAATCGTCGCTCAGCGCCGCACATCCTTGCCGATCGCGTCGAGCAGCCCGTTGACGAAGCCCGTCTCGCGCTTGTCGTAAAAGGCGTGGGCGACATCGACATATTCGGTGATGACCGCGCCCACCGGCACATCGGCGCGCGCGATCAGTTCATAGGCGCCGGCGCGCAGGATCGCCTTCATCGGCTTGTCGAGCCGGTCGAGGCTCCAGCCGGTCGCGAGCTTGGCCGTGATCAGCGAATCGATCTCCATCCCACGGGCGAGCGCGCCCTTCACGACATCGTCGAAGAAATCGACATCGGCTTCGGCATATTCGGCGTCCTCGATCGTCGCGCCGATGCGGTGCTGGTGGAATTCGTGGAGCAGCCGGACGATCGGGGTTGCTTCCATGTCGTGCTGGTAGAGCGCCTGAACGGCGGCGAGGCGCGCGGCGGCGCGGGCCTTGGTCCGGGGG
>NZ_LSIJ01000071.1 GCF_001556185.1 Sphingomonas sp. CCH10-B3
GACCGGCTCGTCAATCTGTTCGGCGCCCTCGCAGTGGGCATCACCGATCGAATTAGGGGTTTGAGTAGCAACGGAACAGAAAACCTACATAAGCCAAGCAGCCGCTTATCTCCGGTCCGCGTTGTCATGGACATAACGGCGCAGCACGCGGTTTATTTCGGTCTGGTATCCCCCCGATTGCGCGTGATCCTTGAACCAGCTCACCACATCGGTATCGAGCCGCAGGGTAACGGGTTTTTTGCGCGGCTTGTAAAGACCGGGACGCTTTGCCAAAGCCCAATTCTCAATCGGTGCCTCGGGAATATCCGCCGTGTCGATGTCAGTGTCAGGCATGTCCACTAGCTGCGCAATTTGGGCCGCTATGTCAGCCTCAGTCATCTTGTGCTTCATAACGTTTCCTTTCATCGGCTGTCGCTTTTCGGGCGCTGATAATACGTATGCTGTTCTCATCGTCACCCGTGGGGAGCGTGTGGACGACCGTTAAGATCAATATGCCGCGTACCAAGCCAATCGCGTGCCAGCGTTCTTCGTCGTTTTCATAGCGATCAAACACGATGATATGGGCGGGATCATCCCAGACCAGCTCAGCCAGCTCGAATGCGACATGGTGCTTGCGCAGGTTGGCAGCGGCCTTGTCGTCGTCCCACTCAAATATCACAAAACTTCCTGTATTGACATTATCGTGCATACATTGCTCGAGGGCCAGATGCAACGCTGAACCATGCGGTCACAACAAACCCCGGTTTGATGCGAAGCGGTCCGACGAACGCGATCGACCCACTGGACGGCCTTCAATCTCACATCTACCCGTCCAGAAACCTATAGCCGGTAAACCCATCGTTCGATAGATTGATGCAAGAGGGAGCGGGCGTCGATGCTGATCGGGTACATGCGGGTGTCGACGGGCGAGCAGAATCTCGATCTGCAACGTGATGCGCTCGATCGTGCCGGATGCAACCGGATCTTCGACGACGTTTGCTCGGGCCGTACGACCGAACGGCCTGGGCTCGACAAGGCAATCGATATCATGCGTGATGGCGACGCTCTTGTTGTCTGGAAGCTCGACCGAATTGGACGGTCGCTGCCTCACGTCGTCGGGCTGGTCGGAGATCTGCAGAAGCGCGGCGTCGGCCTGAAGGTGCTGACCGGCGATATCGATACGACGACCGTCACGGGCCGGTTAGTGTTCGGCATCTTCGCAACCCTGGCCGAGTTCGAGCGCGACCTGATCCACGAGCGCACGATGGCAGGGCTGGCTGCGGCCAGGGCCCGTGGCCGCGCGGGCGGGCGGCCACGGGTGATGACGAAACAGAAGTTGAAGGCCGCAATGGCGTTGATGGCAGACCGCGACAATGCCGCGCGCGACGTCGCTGTCCAGCTCGGAGTATCGGTGTCGACACTCTATGCCTATGTCGACGCCAAAGGACAGCCGCGAGAGCGGGCCAGCGAACTGTTGGCCAAGCGCGGGACCAGATCCGCGGCAGCGGCATAGCGTGAAGCGGTGCCAGTCAGCTTTCTCTCGGACGACCAGGCACTGCGATATGGTCGCTTCGTAGGCGATCCGACCTCGGAACAGCTGGCGCGGCACTTTCATCTCGACGATGCGGACCGGGCGTTCATCGGCGCACACCGCGGCGACCACAACCGGCTCGGTGTCGCGGTGCAGCTTGGCTCGTTGAGGCTGCTCGGCACTTTTCTCGAAGATCCGGCGCAAATACCTGCGTCCGTCACGCGATTTGCTGGCGACCAACTGGCGATCGACGGATCGGCCGAACTAATGGCGCGATATTGCGCGACCAAGGGACGATGGCGGCACGGCCCGCGCATCCGCATTCATTATGGCTACCGAGTCTTCTCCGATCCCGGCGTCGCGTTCCGATTGCATCGTTTCCTGTATGCGCTGTGCTGGACGGGCACCGATCGACCGTCGGCCCTGTTCGACGCAGCCGCGACATGGCTGCTCGAGTTCAAGGTGATGTTACCGGGATTGTCCGTCCTCGAGCGCGATATCGCACGGGTCCGCACGCGAGTCGCCGCGCACGTCCATCGCCGCCTGGTCGACAAGCTGACGTCAGAGCAACGTACCCGGCTCGATACGCTCGTCGCTGTTGCCGAAGATGGACGGCAAAGCCCGCTCGATCGACTCCGTGATGGGCCATATCTGCAAAGCGGCCCTGAGATCAGCCGGGCCATCGACCGACTGACCGAAATCCGTACATTCACCACAGGCTTGCCCGAACTCGACCGCGTACCGCCCGGCAAGGCCGCCGCATTAGCGCGATTTGCCGGCGCCGCGAAAGCGCAGGCCGTCGCCCGGTTGCCGGACGATCGCCGCGCGGCGACCCTGGTTGCCTTCATCCGGACGCTTGAAGCGTCGGCCAGCGACGATGTCATCGACCTGTTCGACGCCGTGTCGACCAAGATGTTCTCCAATGCGCGCATCAACGCCAAGGAGGCGCGGATGCGCTCACTGCGCGATCTCGACGCCGCATCGCTCCGGCTTCGCGATGTCGGGGCGGTGCTGCTCGATGACAGTATCGGCGACACCGAGGTCCGCGCAGCCGTGTTCGCGCTCGTCGACCGGGCAGCGCTGACCGAGGCCGTCGCGCAGGTGAACCTGCTCGCCCGGCCGACCGACGAGAGCTACTTCGTCGAGTTGCGCCAGCAGACTGGCACGATGCGCTATCTGCCGAAGATGCTTGCTGGGCTCGATCTTGCGGCGGCGCCAGCGGGGCAGCCGCTGTTGGACGCGGTCGATCACCTGCGGAGAGTTCACCAGGGTGAAAAGCGCCGTGGACCGGTACCAACATCTTTCGTACCCAAGGCCTGGGCCCGCCAGCTGAAGACCGCGGACGGTGCATTCGATCTGATCGGATACCGGCTTTGTACGCTCGACCGACTACGCCGCGCCATCCGTCGCCGCGACGTCTTTCCCGTTCGCTCACTTCGCTATGCCGATCCTCGCAAGGGCCTACTGACGGGAGCTGGCTGGGAGGCGGCGCGACCGACGGTATGCCGCACGGTCGGCGTGGCGGTCGCTGGCGACGAGGAAATCGCCAAACTTTCGGCGCGGCTCGATCTTGCCTACCGCGAAACAGCCGCGCGCGTGCCGGACAACGATGCCGTGACAATTACGAAGACCGCGAGCGCCGCCGACCTATCAATCGCACCGCTCGATAAGATCGACGAGCCATTGAGCCTCACCAACCTGCATAATGCGATCGATGCGCGACTGCCGCGGCTCGATCTCCCCGAGCTGATCCTGGAGATGCACGCGCGAACGGGGTTCGGGGCAGCGTTCACTCATGCCAGTGAGGGCAATGCGCGCGCTGAGGATATAGCGACCACGATCTGTGCAGTGCTTGTCGCGGAGGCAACCAATACCGGGTTCGAGCCGCTTGTCCGCTCGGAGGTCCCCGCCTTGCGCCGGTCGCGGCTGAGCTGGGTGAAGCAGAACTTCATGCGGGCCGAAACGCTGACGGCGGCCAACGCGCTACTGGTCGCCGCGCATAACAGGATTCCACTGACCCGTGCCTGGGGCGGCGGCGAGGTCGCCTCGGCCGATGGGCTGCGATTCACCGTGCCGGTCCGCACGATCCACGCCGGCCCGAACCCGCGCTATTTCGGGCGCGAACGCGGCGTCACCTGGTACAATCTGGTTTCCGACCGTTTTTCCGGGCTGAATGCCGTGACGGTCCCCGGTACGTTGCGCGACAGCCTCCATCTGCTGGCGGTCGTGCTCGACCAGGAAACCGAATTGCGGCCAAGCGAAATCATGACCGATACGGCCGGCTATACCGACACAATTTTCGGCGTTTTCTACCTCCTCGGGCTCCAGTTCTCGCCGCGCATCGCCGATATCGGCGGCGCGCGGTTCTGGCGTGTCGATGGAAAGGCCGATTACGGTGTGCTGGACGACCTCGCGTCGAACAGGATCAACACCAAGCTGATCGTCGAGCACTGGGATGACCTGCTGCGCCTGGCCGGATCGCTGAAACTCGGCGTCGTGCGCGCGACTGGGCTCACCCGTGTCCTTCAGACCAACGATCGCCCGACCAAGCTAGCGCGCGCGCTCCAGGAACTTGGCCGCCTCATCAAGTCGCTCTACATGCTGCGGTTCATCGATGACGAAACCTACCGGCGACGCATCCTGGTCCAGCTCAACCGGGGCGAGAGCCGTCACCAGCTCGCCCGCACCGTATTCCACGGCAAGCGCGGTGAGCTTCGTCAGCGTTACCGCGAAGGGCAAGAAGATCAACTCGGCGCGCTTGGGCTCGTCGTCAATCTGGTCGTGCTCTGGAACACGATCTACATCGACGCCGCGCTCAACCAGCTCCGCACCGAAGGTCATGTGATCCTCGACGAGGACGTCGCGCGCCTCTCGCCGCTCGGCTCCCAACACATCAACATGCTCGGGCGCTACGCCTTCACCATCCCCGACATGGTCGCGCGCGGCGAGCTGCGGCCGCTCCGTGATCCCAGCGTCACGGGCATCGACGATGCCTGAAGCCGCGCCTTATGTAGGTTTTCTGTTCCGTTGCTACTCAACCCCCGTTGTGCACGCCGCGTCGCGGCTGCATGATGGCTACATGGCACCCCACATTCTCTACGGCGTCCCGCACTCGCTCTATACGGGCAAGAGCCGAGCCTATCTGCGCAAACAAGGCTTCACCTATGTCGAGCGCACCCCGGCTGATCCGCGCTTCAGGGCGGAGATCGTGCCCCGGATCGGCCGCGGCATCATCCCGGTGCTGGTGACGCCGGACGGAGAGGTCATCCAGGACACGGTCGACATCCTCGACCATTTCGAGGATCGCGGCGTGCCGGTGTCGGCCCGTCCGCCGGGCGCGCGCCAGCGCGTGCTGGCGCATGTCGCCGAGCTTTACGCCGTGGTCACGCTGACGCGCCACGCCATGCATTATCGCTGGTCGTATCTGGATGAGCAGCGGACCTTTCTGACCGACGCGTTCACCGGCGGATCGGGAACGGACGGTGCGGCCAAGGTCATGGCGCGCATGCAGTCCTACCTGCCGATGCTCGGCGTCACGCGGGACACGATTCCTGCGATCGAGGCGTCGTACCTCACCTTGCTCGACCTGCTGGAAGCACACCTGTGCCGGCATCCCTATCTGTTCGGCGGGCAGCCATCGCTCGGCGATTATGGCCTGCTCGGCCCGCTCTTCGCGCATCTCGGTCGCGATCCGGTTCCTGCCGACCTGATGCGCCGCCGTGCGCCCAAGGTCGCGCGCTGGGTCGAACGGATGAACGCGCCCGATGCCGATCTGCCGGAGTATGGCGAGTATCCGACCTGCTACCTAGGCGGCGACGAACTGCCCGAGACGCTGGTGCCGCTGTTCCGGCACATGGCGGACGAGCTGTTGCCGGAGCTGGCCGACAAGACCGCCTGGCTGTGCCGGTTCGTCGCCGACACCGACCCCGAGGAGGGCGCGCCGGTCACCGACAAGCCGCACCAACGGGTGCTCGGCTCGGTGGACACCATGTTCGGGGGCGTGCCGTTCGCCAGCGGCGTGCAGCCGTACCTGTTCTTCCTGTGGCAGCGGGTCACGGACGTGTTCGCCGCGCTCGGCGACGAGCAGCAGCACGCCGTGTCCGCGTGGCTGGACGGCGTAGGGCTGTTGCCGCTCCTAGACTTGCCGCAGCCGGTGCGGGTCGAAAGAAGCGGACATGTAGAACGCTGGGGCGCCCGCTTGCCGACATCTCCGGGCCTCCGCACCGGTTACGCTCCGGCCTGAGTTGCACTGCGATGACGGGCTGCGGCTCCTCATCGGCATCAGAGCATCAATTGCCTAATCCTCTCTCTCCGGCGCCTGTCTCAACATTCGAGGCGGATGGCACTCAAACCTGATCGCTTTTCGGGAGAAGAGTGCATTTCCCGAACGTCGATCCCAATCGGGACGATCGCGGCTGGCGCGGTTCGGCTCATTCAGTCGTAAGCGTATATCGGTGCCCCTTCTATGCGCCGGCCGCTGTTCGCAAAAACCTTCCTTTCTGACGACTTTGCCGGCGAACCATGATCGCAACGCATTTCTGCGGTCCGCCGCTTGTCAGAACTGTTCTGGAAACCCGCTTCACAAAAGCGCCTGCCGGCGACGGGTTTGGAGAACCCATTGGCTGGGAGCGTGAGCACAACGTCCCGTTTGCAAGCAGCGCCGGATGATGGCGAGCACACTGGCAGATAATTCGAGCAGGACGCTCCCCGCCAGTGGCAGATAGCGTGAGCAGGAAATCAGGCTGTTTGCGAGCAGACACTGATATGATTGCAAGCGCCTACAGCTACGCGATCAACTTTTCGCATCCGTCTCACCCGATGTACGCCCGTTCTCATACATCGTGCGCGCGAGCCACCCGACAATCATGTGTTTGCCGTCACACGTCTGCTGTCCGTATGGACGCAAGTAGAAGGCACGCTGATGCCGCAAGAAGCACCAAGTCCTTCAACAGGAACTGTCCGGTTCCGGCCGAAATCGCCGGGAACCCGCCAGCGGTCGGCTCGGCGACGCCAGGCGTGCTCAGGAAAAACGTCAGTGTCACGGCATAAGTCAGGCATGACATCGCCGCGCCGAGAGCGGAGGCCGTCTTGTTGAAAGCACCGATAATCAGCGCAGCGGCCGTCGCGAGCTCGACGGTGCCTATAAAATAGCTTCCACCCTGCACCC
>NZ_LSIJ01000072.1 GCF_001556185.1 Sphingomonas sp. CCH10-B3
AACCCTCCTTAAATCACAACCTCAAATCTGTGCCATTGGTGCTGACGGGGGACACCACGTGCTTCGCGCGGATCGGTTGAACCTACGACCTTCGGCAGACGTCGAGGAGATTGCCGTTATTGCGATCGACCTGCATACGCCGGACGTCGAACCGGCAGTTCTGGTGGCGATCGAGAAGGCCATTCCGCGGCCCTTGATCCTCGAGCTCAACAATGCCGGGCGCACTCGGATGGCAATGGCGTGGAAGCGCCCAAGCCAGGCGGAGGCGGGCAAGTGGGTTACCGCAACGCACGCCTTCACCGCTTGGGACGCGGGGGACGCACCGCGTCAGGCTCTGCCCACCGCGCTGGACATGGGCACGCTCTATGCGCGGCTGCTCGAGCCCATGCTACCGCCAAAGCGAAGCGACGACGAGCCGATTGCAGCGCGTGTCGCCCGGGCAGAAGAGGCCGCACAGATTGAGCGTGAGATCAAGCGGCTTGAAAATGCTCTGGCGAGGGAAAAGCAGTTCAACCGGAAGGTTGAGGTCAATGCGGCGCTTCGGGCGGCGAAAGCAAAGCTCGGGGATCTAAGGGGCTGATTGCATTGGATGGGCGGTGGACGCTGGCGTAGCCGCTAAGGGGTATCGACATCCATCCTTTGGGCGGGATGCTCCCATGGCTGCCCCATCCAAATTTGCCGATCAAGTGCCGCTGACTGTTCGACAAAAGCCACCGTGGCCGCTAGGAATTCGGGCCATGGACAAGATGAAAATGCACAGCCCGGACCTGTCTCAGGAAAACATTGCCAAGATCCGCGCCCTTTTTCCTGATTGCGTGACAGAGGCCGCCGACGAGCAGGGCAACATCCGGCTCGCCGTTGACTTCGATCAGCTGCGCCAGACGCTTTCGGATCATATCGTCGAAGGCCCGCAGGAGCGTTATCGGCTCGACTGGCCCGGCAAGCGCGAGGCGCTGCTCACTGCCAATGCGCCCATCGCCAAGACCCTGCGGCCCTGCCGCGAGGAGAGCGTGGATTTCGATACGACCCAGAACCTCTTCATTGAAGGCGACAATCTAGATGCCTTGAAGCTTTTGCAAGAGAGCTATCTCGGGAAGGTCAAGCTGATCTATATCGATCCGCCTTACAACACTGGGCGCGACTTCATTTATGATGATGATTTTTCCGAAAGCTCTGAAGACTTCTTGAGAAAATCAAATCAATCAGACACGAGTGGAGGTCGATTGGTTGCAAACTCTGAAGGGAATGGCCGATTCCATTCGGATTGGCTAAGTATGATGGGCGCGCGCCTCCGCTTAGCTCGCCGTCTGCTCGCGGACGATGGAGTTATGTTCGTATCAATCGATGATGGTGAAGTTTCAAATCTCAGAAAGATCTGTGATGAGATTTTCGGAGAGGAGCAATTTGCGGCACAGATAATCTGGAAGAAGCGCAATACTCCGCCAAACGATCGGGTTATAGGCGCTCAGCATGATTATATTCTTGTGTATGTCAGAACTTCGATTGATGCGTTGAACTTGCGGCCTCGAAGCGAGGAACAGATTGCACGATATAAGAACCCCGATGGTCACCCCAAAGGGCCTTGGGTGGCGGGCGACCTAACTTCCAACGTCAAGGGCGGAAGATATAGCGCTGCCCTATACTACCCCATCCGAAATCCTAGAACAGGCAAGGAATTCTATCCGCCAAATAATGGTAATTGGCATTTTAATAAAGAGAAAGTTGAACGCCTAATCGACCAAGACGAGATATTCTTTGGGAAGGGTGATGATAGCTCACCTAAGCTCAAGCGCTTTCTCTGTGATGTGAAAGACGGTGCTACGTGGACGACGCTATGGGATTTTGCTCCTTATAACACGTCTGGCTCCCTCGAAATGGGGGAAATCTTTGGCAACACAGTGGTTTTCGAGAATCCAAAGCCGGAGGGGCTGATCCGGCACGTTGTCCAGGCTGGAAGCTCTAGGGATGGAGTAGTCCTCGACTTCTTCGGGGGGTCTGGAACGACGGCTCACGCTGTCATGGCCCAAAACGCAATCGATGGCGGCAACCGTAAATTTGTGCTGGTTCAATTGCCGGAAGAAACCGGCGGTTCATCAGAGGCTGCAAAGGCAGGCCTCGGAACGATTGCCGAGATTTCCAAAGAACGAATCCGTCGCGCAGGCAAAAAGATGCTTGCGGGTCAATGTCACGGCGATTGGAACCGTGACGTCGGCTTTCGCGTGCTCAAGGTCGACAGCTCTAACATGAGCGACGTTTACTACCGCCCTGACGAGGTGAGCCAGGACGAGCTCTTCGGGCAAGTCGACAGCGTAAAGCCTGATCGCACCGGCGAGGATCTGCTGTTCCAGGTGCTGATCGACTGGGGTGTGGAGCTGACCCTGCCGATCAACCGCGAAGCCCTGCACGGGAAGACCGTTTATTCGGTGGATGGCAATGCGCTGATCGCCTGTTTCGACACTGGCGTCACCGATGAGTTGGTGAAGGAGATCGCCGCCCGCGCACCACTGCGCGCCGTGTTCCGCGACACCAGCTTTGCCCGCGATGCCGATCGCATCAACGCCGAGCAGCTCTTCCGCCAGCTCTCGCCGGGCACCGAACTGAAGGCCATCTGAGCGATGGATCAGGCCGCGCTCACTTCTCTGCTCGCCCAGCTTATCGCCCATTGGGAGGATGAGGTGGTGGAGTTCAAGCGCGGTAAAGACAGCTATTCCGTGAGCGACCTGGGCAAATATCTCTCGGCCCTGGCCAACGAGGCGAACCTGCGCGGCATGGATCGCGCATGGATCGTGTTCGGGGTCGATAACAATACCCGCCAGGTGGTGGGCACAACCTACAAGGAAAGTTCCGAGCACCTGCAGGCCACGAAGAAGCAGGTGTTAGACGGAACGAGCAGCATCACCTTCCGCGACATCCACGAGCTGCTGCATCCCGATGGCCGCGTCATACTGTTCGAAGTGCCGGCAGCGCCGCGGGGCATGCCAATCACTTGGAGCGGCCACGCCTATGGGCGAGCGGGCGAGAGCCTGATCGCTCTGCCACCAGACAAGCTGGACGAGATCCGCAACCAGACTATCGCAACCGATTGGACGGCGCAGGTGGTCGAAGGGGCAGCGCTGGCCGACCTTGACCCAAAGGCGATCTCTGTTGCGCGAGAACGATTTGCTGAGAAGCATGCACGTCGGGTCTCGTCAGAAGAAGTGGCAGGCTGGAGTGACGCTACCTTCCTCGACAGAGCGAAGGTCACCCAGAATGGCGCGATAACCCGCGCAGCACTGCTGCTGCTTGGCAAGATGGAGGCGGCAGGGAAGCTAAGTCCGCACCCGGCCGAGATCACCTGGAGCCTGCGCGGGGAAGAGCAGGCCTATGAGCATTTCTACCCGCCGTTTTTGCTCACATCCTCCGAGGTCTTTGCCCGTATCCGCAACGTGCAGATCCGCATCTTGCCACAGGACCAGCTGCTGGCGCATGAGGTGTCGAAATATGACCAAAGCGTGGTTCTTGAGGCCCTGCACAACTGCATCGCCCACCAGGACTACACCCGCAACGGCCGTATCGTCGTCACCGAATACCTCGATAGGCTGACTTTCGAGAGCGAGGGCGGTTTCGTGGATGGCGAGCCCACGGATTATGCCACTGGTGCCCGCTCGACCCCGCGCCGCTATCGTAACAGCTGGCTGGTCCAGGCAATGGCCGAGCTCAATATGATCGACCAGATGGGGTATGGCATTCAGCGCATCTATGAGGCGCAGCGGAGGCGGTTCTTCCCGTTGCCCGATTATGATGTGAAGGATCCGACCGCGGTCAGCCTGACAATTCATGGCCGCGTGGTCGACCCCGCCTATAGCCGCTTGCTGATGCAGCAGGCCGAGCTTGATCTGGTCGATGTCGTCAATCTTGACCGGGTACAGAAGAAGCTGCCCATTACCGACGATGCCATCAAGCACCTGCGCCGCCGGAAGCTCATCGAGGGGCGCAAACCGAACTTCCATGTCTCAGCGACGGTGGCAGCGGCAACGGCCACGATGGCCGACTATGTCCGCACCCGCGCGCAGGATGATGAGTTCTATGCTAAGCTACTGACTGACTATCTCGCGGGCGCAGGCCGTGCCACACGTCGGGAGGTCGACCAGCTGTTGCTCGACAAGCTGAGCGACGCCCTCACGCCCGAACAGCGCACCAAGAAGATTGCCAACCTGCTTACCAAGCTGCGGCGCCAGGGGGTGATCGTGAACAAGGGTCCGCGGGCGGCGCCGCAATGGATGCTTGCAGAAAGAAAGCCACGATGATTGCGGCCTCTTGCAGAAAGGTCGGGCGGATAAATCCAAGGGATTCCGTCGGTTCCCTCTTTCTGCACAGTGGAAAATTCTCTCTCCAAAGTTATGAATGCAGAAAGGGCCTGCGTCGGCCATGAAGCTCAAATTCAAGGTTCAGCCCTACCAGACCATGGCCGTCGACGCGGTGGTCGATTGCTTTGCGGGCCAGCCCTTCAGCGTCGGTCCAGCCTACAGGATCGACCCGGGCAAGCGGAACCAGGCAGAGGCGTTTGACGATGAAGGGTTCCGCAACCCCGATATCGCGCTCACCGACGCGCAGTTGCTGACGAACATCAACGCGGTCCAGCGCCGGCAAAATCTCCCACAATCGCCATCCCTGACCAGCTTTGTCACGCGGGACGCGAAGGGCAGGGCGGTGCCCGCTCCGGCTGCCTATCTCAAGAATATGGCCGCCGCCGCACCGCTTCATCTCGATGTCGAGATGGAAACGGGGACCGGCAAGACCTACTGCTACATCAAGACGATGTTCGAGCTGAACCGGCGCTATGGCTGGTCGAAGTTCATCATCATCGTCCCGAGCATCGCCATCCGCGAGGGTGTCGCCAAGTCGCTTTCGATCACAGCGGAGCACTTCACCGAAACCTACGGGAAGAAGGCTCGCTTCTTCATCTACAACTCGAAGCGCCTGCACGAGCTCGAGAGCTTCTCGTCCGATGCCGGACTGAACGTGATGGTCATGAACATCCAGGCCTTCAACGCCAGCGGCAAGGATAACCGCCGCATCTATGACGCCCTCGATGACTTCCAGTCGCGCAAGCCGATCGATGTGATCGCCGCCAACCGGCCGATCCTAATCCTCGATGAGCCGCAAAAGATGGAAGGCAAGGCCACGGTCGAAGCGCTTCCCAAGTTCCGCCCTCTGTTCATCATGCGTTATTCGGCAACGCACCGGACCGAGCACACCAAGATCCACCGGCTCGATGCGCTGGACGCCTACAACCAGAAGCTGGTGAAGAAGATCCAGGTCCGGGGTATTGCGCTGAAGGGACTGACCGGCACGACGGCCTATCTCTATCTCGAGGGGATTGAGACGGTCGGCCGCGGCAAGGGCGGGCCCTTTGCCCGTCTGGAGATGGAGATCAAGGACACCACCGGAACGATCAAGCGCCGGCTGAAACGTCTGAAGTTCCGCGATGACCTCTACGATCTGTCAGGCGGGCTGGATCAGTACCGTGACTTCGTCGTGTCGCAGATCGATGCCACCGCCGACACCGTCGAGTTCACCAATGGGATCACGCTTAAGGCTGGCGAGGCTTATGGTGACCTCTCGGAGCGGGACATCCGGCGGATTCAAATCCGCGAAACGATCCGCGCCCATCTTGAAAAGGAGCGTCAGCTCTTTGCCCAAGGGGTCAAGGTGTTGTCGCTGTTCTTCATCGACGAGGTGGCCAAGTACCGCGACTACAGCCGCGACGATCAGAACGGCGAATATGCCCGCATGTTCGAGGAAGAATATGCCGAGGCAGTTGCGTTGGTGCTCGCTGAGCTTCCGCTCGATGAGGCTGCCTGGCGCAAGCACCTCGAAGCGATTCCGGTAGCCAAGACACACGATGGCTATTTCTCGATCGACAAGAAGACCAAGCGGTTGAAGGCGTCACCTCAAGGTTTGTGCGCCAGACAACGATTTGGCGGACATCATGAGAA
>NZ_LSIJ01000073.1 GCF_001556185.1 Sphingomonas sp. CCH10-B3
CACCCAACCCTCTCCCCCGCAGGGGGAGAGGGCTTTCGGATCTTCCAATGCCCAACTTGACGACTCTCCTCTCGGCCCCCGCCCCGCTCACCCTCAGCGGCGTGCCCAACGGCTTCCTCCCGTGGCTGCTCGCCGATCTCGCGCGCGCGGGTGGGCGCACCGTGTTCATCGCGCCGGACGAAGCCGCAATGCGCGCGATCGAGGGCGCCGCGCCCTATTTCGCGCCCGAGATCGAGACGATCGCCTATCCGGCATGGGACTGCCTGCCCTATGACCGCGCCTCGCCGACCCTGCGCGTCATGGCCGAGCGCGTCGCGGCACTCCACAAGCTGCAGGCCAAGCGGTCCAGGCCGCAGCTGATCCTCACCACCGCCAACGCCGCCGCGCAGCGCACGCTCACCCCTTTCCGCATCCGCCAGCTCGTCGCCACCCTTGCCCCCGGCGAGCGGATCGGGCGCGACCGCGTCGCCAGCCTGCTGCAGGCGAACGGCTATATGCGCGTCGAGACGGTGACCGACTCGGGCGAATTCGCGGTGCGCGGTGGCCTGGTCGACTTGTTCCCGAGCGGCGCCGAGGCAGGCTTGCGGCTCGATTTCTTCGGCGACGAGATCGAATCGGTCCGCACCTTCGATCCCGGCGACCAGCGCACCACGGGCCGCGTCGAGGGCTTCACGCTGCTGCCCGCGTCCGAAGCCCTGCTCGACGACGACAGCGTCAAGCGTTTCCGCACGCGCTACCGCGACCGCTTTGGCGCGACGGCGACGGGCGATCCGCTTTATCAGGCGATCAGCGACGGGCGGCGGCTGGCGGGCATGGAGCATTGGCTGCCGCTGTTCGAGGAGAAGCTCGCAACGCTGTTCGATCATCTCGGCGACGATGCGGTGATCGTGCGCGATTCGGGCGTCGCCAGCGCGGTCGAAAGCCGGTTCGAGGCGATCAGCGACTATCACGCCAATCGCGTGCGTGCGCAGTCGAGCGATCCCGGCAGCTATCGCCCGCTACCTGCCGACCAGCTCTATCTCGCGCCCACCGAATGGCAGGAGCGGTTGAGCGCGGCCAAGGTCCACCTCGTCACGCCGTTCCACGAACCCGCGAGCGACCGCGTCCTCGAATTCGATGTCGACGGCCCACGCGATTTCGCCCCCGAACGCGCATCGGGCGCCAATATCTACGAAGCTGTGACCGATCACGCCGCCAAGGTGATGAAAAAGCGCAAGCTCGTGCTCGCCAGCTATTCGATTGGTGCGCGCGATCGGCTGTCGGGGCTGCTTGCCGATCATGGGCTTAAGCGGTTGATGAAGGCCGAGACCTGGCAGGACGCGCTTGGCCTCGCCGCGAGCGGGAATGTCGCGCTGATCGTCCTCCCGCTCGACCATGGCTTCACCGCGCCCGATGTCGCGGTGCTGACCGAGCAGGACATGCTCGGCGACCGGCTCGTCCGCCGCACCAAGCGGCGCAAGTCGGCCGACGCCTTTCTCGCCGAGCTGGCGACGCTTTCGCCCGGCGATCTCGTCGTTCACGTCGATCACGGCATCGGCCGCTACACCGGCCTCACCTCGATCCCGGTCGGCCAGAGCCCGCACGACTGCGTCGCGCTCGAATATGCGGGCGGCGACAAGCTCTACGTGCCGGTCGAGAATATCGACGTGCTCAGCCGCTACGGTAGCGACGAAGCGGGCACGCTCGACCGGCTCGGCGGCGAGGCGTGGCAGCGCCGCAAGTCGAAGATGAAGGAGCGCATCCGCGAAATCGCGGGTGAGCTGATCGCAATTGCCGCCGAGCGGGCTTTGCGCCCCGGCGAAGTCGCCGAGCCCGATGCGAGCGGCTATCCGAGCTTCGTCGATCGCTTTCCCTATCAAGAAACCGACGATCAGGACCGCGCGATCGGTGATGTGCTCGACGATCTGGCGGCGGGCAAGCCGATGGATCGCCTCATCGTCGGCGATGTCGGCTTCGGCAAGACCGAAGTCGCACTGCGGGCAGCATTCGTCGCGGCAATGGCGGGGCTGCAAGTCGCGGTGGTGTGCCCGACGACGCTGCTTGCGCGCCAGCATTACAACAACTTCGCGGCACGCTTCGAAGGCTTTCCGCTCAGGATCGGGCGGCTGTCGCGCCTCGTCACCGCCGCCGAAGCCAAGGCGACCCGCGAGGGGCTGGCGGACGGCACGATCGACATCGTCGTCGGCACCCACGCAATCCTTGCGAAGAGCGTCGACTTCAAGCGGCTCGGGCTGGTGGTGGTCGATGAGGAACAGCGCTTCGGCGTCACCCACAAGGAGCGGCTGAAAGCGCTCAAGAGCGACGTCCATGTCCTGACGCTGACCGCCACGCCGATCCCGCGCACCTTGCAAATGGCGATGTCGGGCCTGCGCGAACTGTCGGTGATCCAGACGCCGCCGGTCGACCGGCTCGCGGTGCGGACGTACGTGATGCCGTGGGACCCGGTGGTGTTGCGCGAGGCGTTGCTGCGCGAACATTATCGCGGCGGGCAGAGCTTTTTCGTCACCCCGCGCATCGCCGACCTGCCCGAAATCGAGGAATTCCTGCGCGAGCATGTCCCCGAAATCCGCTACGTCGTCGCGCACGGCCAGATGGCACCGACCGAAGTCGAAGAGCGGATGAGCGCCTTCTACGACAAGAAGTTCGAAGTGCTGGTGTCGACCACCATCGTCGAGTCCGGACTCGACATCCCGAGCGCGAACACGATGATCATCCACCGCGCCGACCGCTTCGGCCTCGCCCAGCTCTACCAGCTGCGCGGGCGCGTCGGTCGCGCCAAGACGCGCGCCTATGCGTACCTCACGACGCCCGCCGACCGAATCGTCACCGAGACCGCCGAAAAGCGGCTGAAAGTGCTGTCCGATCTCGAATCGCTCGGCGCCGGGTTCCAGCTCGCGAGCCACGATCTCGATATTCGCGGCGCGGGCAATCTGCTCGGCGACGAGCAATCGGGGCACATCCGCGAAGTCGGTTACGAACTCTACCAGTCGATGCTCGAGGAAGCGATCATGGACGCGAAGGCGGGTGGCCTCGCCCAGCGCCCGCGCGACTTCTCGCCCCAGATCACCATCGATGCGCCGATCCTGATCCCCGAGGACTATGTCCCCGATCTCGACCTGCGCATGGGCCTCTACCGCCGCCTGAACGACATCGACGAGCCGCAGGGGATCGAGGCGTTTGCCGCCGAGCTGATCGACCGCTTCGGCCCACTGCCCGACGCGACCGAGAATCTGGTCCGCCTGATCGAAATCAAGCTGCACGCGAAAAAGGCCTGCGTCGCCAAGATCGACGTCGGCCCGCGCGGTGCGCTGGTTGCGTTCCACGACGACAACCCGCCCAACGTCCCCGGCTTGCTGGCCTATGTCGAACGGCTCGGCGGCATCGCCAAACTGCGACCCGATTCGAAGCTCGTGCTGACCCGCGCCTGGGGCGATCCCAAGGCGCGGCTCAACGGCGCGCTGCAACTCGCAAGGGGGCTTGCCAAGGCGGCGGGATGAGCGCTTTTTTGTTTCAGTCACGGAATATGTTACGCACACAGCCGAAGAAATCTGACGGGGGCTTGTACGGATGACCGAGATGACGGTTGCCGCACGCTGGGCGTTGCTTGCCGACACTGTACGCGCGATGGCGCAGGCCGCCACCGCCGCCGAGGTCGTCGCGCTCGCCCATGCCGCTGCCCGCCGCATCGCCCGCGCCGATGGCATCACCATCGTCAAGCGCATCGGCGAGGAAACCGATTATCTCGCCGAAGACACGGTCGAGCCGCTGTGGACCGGGCTGCAATTCCCGATCGACAAATGCCTTGCCGGCCGCGCGATGACCGAGGAACGGACGATCGTCGTTCCCGACATCACCCATGTCGAAGACATTCCGCTCAACGTCTATCTCGCGACCTTCATCCGCAGCCTGGTCGCGGTGCCGATCGGCGACCACCCGCCGACCCACGCCATCTGCGCTTACTGGCGTGAAACGGGGCCGATCGATCCCAATGCGGTTGCGCTGTTCGAGGCGCTGGCGCGCGGCATCGGCGCGGGATTCGCCCTGGTCGAGATCGCCGACCTCGCTGCCCGCAACGGCGGGGCGGCCTAGCGGCGCCTCAGCTGCTATGGTCGGCGATGATCTTCCAGCCGTCCGCTTCCTTTGCGAACACCAGCGTCGTCGGGCCGGTCGCGGTCTTTCCGCCCGGATAAGTCAGCAGATACTGGCCGATGTAGAGCGCGTGCTTCGCGTCCAGGAGCCGGAAGTCGAGCGTCTTGAAACTCAGCACCCCGCGCTTGGCCGGATCGTCGAAGCTGTAGCGCGCCTTGTACCGCGCGGTCATCGCCGCCTTGCCGCGCAGCAACCCCTCCTTGGTGACGAAGCTGGTGGTGGGGTAATCCGAGTAAACCGCCATGAAGGTATTCACATCGCCCTTGTTCCATCCCGCGGCACTGGCGGTCATCGCTGCTTCGACCTGATGCTTTTCGGCCGGTTGCGCGACCGCGGGCACAGCCAGCGCAATTGTTGCGGATGCCATGCCCCAAGCGAGTTTCGCCATCGTCATTCCTTTCGTGCCGCGATCAGCGCTGCCAGCGCCGTCACATCGAGCGGTTCGGCGCAGAGATAGCCCTGATAATATTGGCAGCCTTCCTTCGCGAGCAGATCGAGTTGCTCGGGCGTCTCCACCCCTTCGGCGATCACCGACAGCCCCAGCGAGCGCGCCATGTCGATCACGCCGCGCACCACGATGCGGTCGCGCGTCGACCCGGCTATGTCCTGCGCGAGCTTCTTGTCGATCTTGAGGTAATCGAGCGGCAATGCCTTGAGATAGGCAAGACTCGAATAGCCCGTGCCGAAATCGTCGATCGCGACGCGACATCCGGCGCTGCGCAATTCGCTGAGCAGCGCAGCGGCAATCCCCAGATCCTCGATCAGCCCGCTTTCGGTGATCTCGACCGTCAGCCGCGCGCGCGGAAAGCCGCTCGCGTCGATGCGGTCGAGGAAGATATCGGCAAAGCCCGGCCGGGCGATGTCGGCGGCGGTCAGGTTGATCGCCAGCCGCAGCTTGCCGAGCGCTGGCGGCCAGTCGGCGGCACGCGCGAGCGCGGTGCGCTGGATATGGTCCGATAGCGCGATCGCGACATCGGCGCGGTCGGCAGCCGCGAACAGAGTCTCCGCACCGAGCGCGCCGCGCTGCGGATGCTCCCACCGCGCGAGCGCTTCGACGCCGACGATGGCGCCGCTGCCGATCGCCACTTGCGGCTGGAACAGGATGTCGATCTCGCCGCGTTCGATCGCATTGCGCAGGTCGACCGCGAGCGTATCGAGCGATGGCCCCGCATCGCCGTCGCGCGCGACATGGATCGTCAGGCTGTCGGAAGCACGCGCGATCGCGAGCGCTTCGCCCGCCCGGCGCAGCAGGTCGGCCGCCGTCTCGCCGGGCAGCTGCGCGGGCGCGATGCCGATGCGGCAGCCCAGCACCGTCACTGCGCTGCCCGCGACAAAGGGGCGCAGCAGTGCCTCCGCGACGCGTCCGGCGGCGAACTCGATCCGCTGCGGGCTGTCGTCGGCGGCGAGCAGGAATTCGGAGCCGCCCATCCGCGCGACCACCGCGCCGCGCCCGAAAAGATCGGCCGCGACTTCCTCGATCCGGCGCTGCGCCGCGCGGAGCAGCGCATCCCCCGCCGTGCGGCCATAGGCCGTGTTGACGATGTCGAAGCGATTGAGCGCGATCAGTGCGGCCTGCACTGCCCGCCCCTCGCCCAATTGCCGGTCGAGCCAGCGCCGCGCGCCAGCAGCGTCACGCACCCCCGACAAGGCATCGCGCAGGATCGTCGCTGCCTCGGGTACAGCGCCGAGCCGTTCGATGACGGCTTCGGTACTGCCGCTCGCCGCATCATGATGGAGATGCTCGACAACGCGCCCCAAGGCGCCGAGATCATGCGCAAAGGCGGTCGGCGTCGCCCCGGCGCGCAACCGGCGCCAGGCGGCGAGCGCCGTCGCGCGGTCTGCGGGCGTCAATTGGCGCAGCAGCGCGCGCGGCGTCGGCGCAGCGGGCACATCGAGCAGCCGCGCGAGCGCCGGCGTCAGCCGTACCACGCCTGCGCCATCGATCCGCCAGCCGAGCGGCGCCGGTATCTCGCCACCGCGCCAATCCGCCGCGACCCGAGCCGCATGGCGCGCGGCATAGCGCAGCGCCTCGACGAACTCGGCCTCGCTATGCGGGCTCGACAGGAAATGGGTAGCACCCGCTTCATACAGCGCCGCCAGCGCGCCGACGTCGCCGCGCGACACCAGCACCAGCAGCGCGCCGCCGCGCTGGGCGACGGCATTGCCGAGTGCCGCGGTCGCCGCCAGCCCTTCGCCGAGCGCGCCGCGCGCATCGACCACCGCGAGCGCCGCGCCGCTCGCCCGGTAACGCTCGACAGCGCCGTCGCCGCGCCGTGCCGCGATCGCCAGCCAGCCGTGACGACCGGCAAGCGCTGCCAATTCGTCACGCTGACGAAAGGACAGGATGAACAGCGGCGCTGGGTCTGGAACCGCCTGGCAATTCGGATCGGGCGCGGACGCTTCGGTCATTTCGGGTAAGCGTAGCAGCGCCCGTTGATTGGCGCCACTGTCTGCCCTGCCGCCGCGGGCCGGGGCTTCAATTCCCTCGTCGCGGCAAATGCTGGTCGCATTCGGCCACGCCTGCCTCAATGCCCAGCCCGGCATAAAGGCCGCGCGCTTCGCGCCACAGCGGCACCGCTTCGTTCGTCTGCCCACGCAGACCGAGCGCGAGCGCGGTCACGCGCAGCGCATTCGCCACATCGAGTGGGAGCGCGGCAGGGTCGGCGCGATAGAGCGACAGCGCCTCGCGGCCGCTGGCGAGCGCTGTTTCGATATCGCCCGCTTCCCGCGCCAGATCCGATAAATGCCGCAGGGCATGCGCGCGCAGTTGCGGCTGCTCGCCACGGCGGGCCAGATCGGCTGCCTCGCGATAGGCGGCGGCTGCGCGATCGGCCTGCCCCTCGGTGCGCAGTGTGCGCGCATCCGCCAGTTGCGCTTCGATGTCGGTGGGCATCGCTCTCTCCCGAATATGTCTGGTCGGATTGTGCCACGCGGATGCCCTTGCCGCCACCCGCACGAAAGCCTAGCTCTGCGCCATGGCTTGCGGCTCTGCCCTTATCGACCGCCATGGTCGCACGATCAGCTATCTGCGGATTTCGGTGACCGATCGCTGCGACCTGCGCTGCCGCTATTGCATGGCCGAGGAAATGACCTTCCTGCCGCGCAGCGAAGTGCTGAGCCTCGAGGAAATCGCGCTGATCGCCGAGCGTTTCATTGCGCGCGGCGTCACCAAGATCCGCCTGTCGGGCGGCGAGCCACTGGTGCGGCGCGACGTAACCGAGCTGGCAAGGCGGCTGGGTCGATCGCTCGGCCAAGGGCTAGACGAGCTGACGATGACGACCAACGCAACCCGGCTCGCCGATCATGCCGACGCGCTCTACGCCGCGGGCATGCGGCGCATCAACGTCAGCCTCGACAGCCGCGACCCTGCGACCTTTCGCCACATTACCCGCCACGGCGACGTCACGCAGGTGCTCGGCGGCATTTTTGCCGCGCGCGACGCGGGGCTCAACGTCAAGATCAACATGGTCGCGCTGAAGGGTCTGAACGAGGCCGAGATTCCCGACATGCTTGCATGGTGCGGTGCCAATGGCTTCGACCTATCGCTGATCGAGACGATGCCGCTCGGCTTCATCGATGAGGATCGCGCCGATCGCTTCCTGCCGCTGACACAGGTATTCGCCGATCTCTCCGCACGGTTCACGCTCAGCGCCAGCGACCACCGCAGCGGCGGTCCGGCGCGCTATTGGCGGGTCAGTCCCTGGGGCACGCGGCTGGGCCTCATTTCGCCGCTGACCGAGAATTTCTGCGCGACCTGCAACCGGGTGCGGCTGACAACCGACGGGCGGCTGTTCATGTGCCTCGGCCATGACGATCAGGTCGATCTGAAAAGCGTGATCCGCGAACAGGGCCTTGCCGGGCTTGACGCGGTGCTCGACATGGCGATGGACCGCAAGCCCGAACGCCACGACTTCGCCATCGCCCCCGGCAGCGCGCCTGCGGTCGCGCGGCACATGAGCGTGACCGGCGGATGACCGCCTTCACCCGGCGCGCGCTGGCCGCATCGCCGACCCCGCAGGCTCAGGAAGCCGCAAGGGCGCTTGCCGATGGCTATGAATGGCTGCCGGAGGATCAAGCCGAGCTGATCGTCGCGCTTGGCGGTGACGGCTTCATGCTGCAGACGCTGCACCGTCAGCTCGAGCGCACGGGCGCGCCGCTGCCGGTGTTCGGGATGAACCTGGGCACGGTCGGCTTTCTGATGAACGATTGGCAGGCTTACGGCCTCGACGCACGGCTGGCGGGCAGCAAGGCGTTCAAGGTCACGCCGCTGCGGATGGTTGCAACGACGATGAGCGGCGAGCGGGTCTCGCTGCCCGCGATCAACGAGGTGTCGCTGCTGCGCGAAACGCGCGAGACGGCCAAGCTCGAAGTGACGCTCAACGACCGCATCGTCATTCCCGAGCTCGCCTGCGACGGCATCCTCGCGGCGACGCCGGCGGGATCGACCGCCTACAACTTCTCGGCGCAGGGACCGATCCTGCCGCTCGGCTCGGCGCTGATCGCGCTCACCCCGATCAGCCCGTTCCGCCCCCGGCGCTGGCGTGGCGCGATCCTGCCCGACAAGGCGCGCATCCGGCTGCGCGTGCTCGAACCGCACAAACGCCCGGTGAGCGCGGTTGCCGACCAGCGCGAAGTCCGCGATGTCGCCAGCGTCGAGATCGCGATCGACCGCACGCGCGAGCTGACGCTGCTGTTCGATCCCGAACATGCGCTCGACGACCGCATCACGATGGAGCAATTCATCGCGTGAACGCTTGCAAAGGCTGAATCGCCAGTTATAGAGCGCGCTTCGCACCGCATTCCCTGATAGCTCAGCGGTAGAGCACTCGACTGTTAATCGAGCGGCCGTAGGTTCGAATCCTACTCAGGGAGCCACCCCACAGGATCACGAGGGGTCATAGCGGCGCAATTTGCTTGCTTAGGCGCGGAAAACCGGCAAACCACAGGTGCATGGCGGATCATAAAGGATCATCGCAGCGCAAGCGATTTGGGGGCACCGGGGGGGCATGCTGCCACGCCGATGGGGGCATCACGTGCTCAACGACCTAGCCTGTCGTCAGGCGAAGCCGCGGGACAAGGCTTACAAGCTCGCCGACGAGAAGGGGCTGCATTTGTTGGTGCTGCCCACGGGGTCGAAGTCCTGGCGCCAGAAATACCGATTCGACGGCAAGGAAAAGCAGCTCACCCACGGTCCCTATCCCGAAGTATCGCTGGCGCAGGCGCGGGCGCTGCGGGATTCGGCGCGGGCGGTGCTGCGCGAGGGGCGCGATCCGGGCGTACTGAAGCGGATCGGCCGCGCGCACATGGCGCTGGCGCAGGGGACGTCGCTGCGCGCCGTGACCGAGGAATGGCACGCGATGAGGAAACCCAACTGGGCGCCGCGCTATGCCGATCAGATCCTCGATCGATTCGAGAATCATCTCTTTCCGCTGATCGGATCGATGCCGATCGCCGACATCACCGCGCCGCAAGTGTTGCAGGCGATCCGCGCGATCGAAGCGACGGGCGCGCGCGAAATGGCGCACCGGGTGCGGCAGCATCTGTCGGATGTGTTCGTGCACGCGATCGCGACGGGCCGGGCGACGCACGACCCGGCGGCGACGATCCAGCGCGCACTCGCGCCCGTCTCGCGCCAGCTCCGGCCTGCAGCGACCCGGATCGAGCATGCGCGCCAGATCCTGCGCAAGGTCGAGCTGCAGCCCGCTTACCGGCTGACCAAACTCGCCTCGCGGCTGCTGGCGCTGACGGCGGCGCGCCCGGGGGTAATCCGGCTGGCGGAGCGGCACGAGTTCGAGGACCTCGACAGCCCCGCCCCGGTGTGGCGCATCTCGGCCGAGAAGATGAAGCTGACGCGCGAACGCAAGCGCGACGCGGCGTTCGAATTCGCGATCCCCTTGAGCACGCAGGCCGTCGATGTGGTGCGCGCCGTGCTGGCGCTGTCGGGGCCGACGTCGCCGTGGCTATTCCCGGCCGCGACCAAGCGCAGCGTGCCGATCAGCGATTCGACGCTGAGCGGGCTGTATCTGGCAAGCGGTTTTCGCGGCGTCCATGTGCCGCACGGCTGGCGCGCGACCTTTTCGACGGTGATGAACGAACGCGCCGCGATCGAAGACCGCCCGGGCGATCGTGCGATCATCGACCTGATGCTGGCGCATGTGCAGGAGGGCGTCGAGGCGGCGTACAATCGCGCGCTCTACATGCCGCGGCGGCGCGAGATCGCGCAAGCCTGGGCCGATCTGCTGATGAAGGACATGGCGCCCGCCCGCGATTTACTCGGCTAGGCCGGTCAGGCGGTGCAGCGTGAGCGCGAAGCACACCCCTCCACCATGGGCAGTTGATCCGTTCAGCGCACGGGTTGTTTGTGACACTGTAAGCAGTATCGGTGACTTGCTGCCGGCCTGCCAAATGCTTTGGCCGACTGGTGAGCGAAGCGAAGATGAAACGATCACCAACGCGCGCCTGATCGCCACCGCGCCCGAGGCGATCGAATTTGCACGCGATGTTGAGGCCTGTCTGGCTGATCTGTTGTGCGATCAAGCGCCGGGCACCGGCGATGCCGACGACGATCCGCTCGCGGACCTTTTGCGACGCGCACGCGAACTGGTCGCCAAAGCGACCGGGGGTGCCGCATGAGCGCGCGCAGCTTTGGTGCGGTCGCCGCCGGCGTCGCGGGGCGAAAAGTCCAGAAGCGTACGTTTCAGCCGGTGCGCGGCGGCAGCCGCTATGCCGGCGAGCGCGAGCTGCGCTTGTGGAAACAGCACAACGTCTTTGGCGCCCAGGAGCGGCGCGCCCGGCTCAAGGCGGCGGCGCGTTATGACGACGACTCCAAACAACCCGGCAAGCCCTGGGGCGCGCTCGGGCCCAATGGCTTGCGGGTGTATAAATACATCCTGAAGTCGCGCGACTATAAGACTGGCCGGTTTGACCAGGCGGCAGCGACGATCGCGCGCGCGCTGCGCATCAGCCGCCAGACGGTGCATGCGGCACTGCGGCGGCTGAAGACGGCCGGCCTGGTCGACTGGCTGCGACGATCGCGGCCGATCGACAATCCCGAGCCGTTTGGGCCGCAGGTAGAACAAATCTCGAACGCCTATCTGTTGCCGCTGCCCGACTGGCTGCGCAAGACGCTCGGCTGGATGCTGGCACCGGCGCCGGTTCCGGCTGACGCCGCCTGGGCGGTCATGAACGACAAGGCTGAAACGCAGGCGATGCTGGCGCGCGTCAGCACGGCCGAGCGCATCGGCTTTCAGGTCGACGACCCCGCTCTAGCCGCCGCGCTTTCTTCGCTCAGCGACCGTGTCGCTTCTGCCGAGAACGCGAGTCAAGGATCGCGTCAGAATCCCGCTCCAGATGAAGAATAAAAGGAATCGGATCGCATAAGGCGATCCGATGCGCTGATTGATTGTCCCCATCGCCCGGTGAGAATGCCGGATGCCCCGTTGACCGACCGCCAAGCATGGCGGGCGGGATTTTCTGCTGCCGGGATGGGGAGAGCACGAACCGTGCCACGCCGTCGCTTGCGGCTCGCCCGGCGAGAACGGGTATGATGCCCGTTCTTCGTGCATGCGTGCATGCGCCCATGCGCCGACAGGCGCCATCAGTCGTCAGGAAAGAGCAGCTTGCTCCAGGCGTCGAAGATCTCGCGACGTCGGCCGAGCTGGGCGCTGCGATTATACGCCGCCTCGACCTTGTCCTTCGGACTGTGCGCCAGCGCTTGGTCGATCGTGGCGCGCGCCACGGGCATCGCCTCGTTCATGATCGTCGAAAAGGTCGCGCGCCAGCCGTGCGGCACATGGCGCCCGGCATAACCGGCCGCGACATAGAGATCGCGCAGCGCGCCGCCGCGCAGCGGGAGGTTTTCCCCCGGGCGCGGAAAAACCAGCTCGGCCGATCCAGATATCGTGCGCGCTGCGCGCAGCACGTCGATCGCCGCCGGCGCAAGCGGCACGACGTGGTCATATTTGGCCAGTGCCTTCTTGCCGGCGCGCAGCTTCATGCGTCCGGCGGGTACGCGCCACATGGGCTCGGTCACCCCACCGGTCGACCAGTCTACACCTTCCAGTTCGTTCCATCGCATGCCGAGCAAGGCTGCGCGTCGCACGGCCGTCAGCGCCAGAAAGCGGGAAGCGAGCTTCAGCACCGCCGGTGCGTCCAGCTGCTCGACGTCGGCGATCAGCTGGCGTGCTGCGGCAATATCCAGCAAGGCGGGCTGCTCGCGCGGCTCGGCGGCCGACTGGAGCGCGCCGGCGACGATCGCCGCCGGGTTGGTCGCGGCGATGCCCTGCGACATGGCAAAGGCAAAAACCTTGGCGATCCGCTGACGCAGGCGGCGCGCGCTTTCGATCGAGCCGCGCGCCTCGACGTCGCGCAGCAGCTTGAGCACCATCGGCGCATCGATCGAGATGACCGCCAGCGCGCCGATCGCCGGAAAGGCGTCGCGCTCGAGGCTGGTGATCACATCGAGCGCATGGCGTGGCGTCCATCGCTCGCGCTGCTGCGCCACCCAGGCGCGCGCGATCGTCTCGAATCGAGTCGACTCGTCACTGGGCGCGGCGCGCGGATCCTCGCCCCGCTCGAGCATCGCTTTGGCGTCGTCGCGCTTTTCACGCGCTGCACCCACGTCGAGCTCGGGATAGCGGCCAAGCACGAGCAGCTGCTCGCGCCCCTTGAGGCGATAGCGATAGCGCCACGACTTCAGGCCGGTCGGCGCGACATAGAGGAACAAGCCGCCGGTGTCGGCGCGCTTATAGGCACGCGCAGCCGGGCGCGCGGCCTTGACCACGGCATTGGTGAGCATCTAACGCTTCCATGCTAGAGAGAGTGGTCGCGCAGGTCAGGCGGCGGGGCACGCGCGACGCGGACAATCCCTCCGCGTCGCGCTTTCCGAAAATCCCGGAAATACTTGAGTTGCGTGCGGCGCCACGCGCCACGATACCCCCATCGATACCCCAGCTTGGCGCGGCGAACGGCGGCTGATATCACGCCGTCATGGCCGACACCCTTCCAAGCGAGATGACCGACCGTGCACTGATCGAAGCCTATCAGGCGACGGACGGCACGCCCGGTGAAGAACGCGTCGAGGCACTGCTCGCGGAGATCGAGCGCCGTGGCCTCGATCTCTGATGCGTCGGCCGAGCGCGGCGCAGGTCGAAGCGCTGGTCATCGTGGGACTGATGCTGACGGCCTGGATGCTCTCGAGCCTGCGCTAGCCGAAGCGCTCGCCGATCTGGCGGCCTATTGCGCCGGCGCACACCTGCGCTGGCGCTGGTTTACCCGGCCGGCCCGGGTCGGCTGGCAAGCCGAAGTGCAATGCGGGCAGGCCGATGCGCAGTGGCAGCGGATCGGCGCTTTTCCGCGCTGGGGTGGCAACGGCGCAAGCGCTCCCGAGGCGCTGCGCGCCGCCGCTGACGCCGCGCTGGCGCATTGGCACCCGGTCAGGGGCGATCAGTACCTCCAGTTCATGACAACGCTCGCCTAGGGCGCCGGCAGCGCCGGGCATCCCGGCGCGGGTTTGCCGGTCGCGAACAGCGCCGCGACGCAGCGGTCGCGCTCTTTCACTCCGCCGGCGCGCTTGTTGGCGCGTTCGACGGCCGCGCCATATTCGGCGAGGCGGGTGTAGAGCTCGTCGAGCTGCGCGGCATCGATCAACAGCGGCTTGCCGATCGGCGCTGCCATCAGCGGGTTGAGCCGTTCGGTCCTGACCAGTTCAGGGTCGAGCGTCGGCAGCTTCGGCCGCTCGGTTCGCGCGATCAACGACGGCGTTGACGTGGTCGCGCAGCTCACCAACGGGAGCAGCGGGAGGCAAAGCGCCAGCAGGCGCAGGCGGAAGCTTGGCGATGACATCGTGGATCTCCGAAACCTTGGTGCGGGTGAATTCGGTGCTGGCGGCATTGTCTCGCGCGACGCCGCGGCCGATCGCGTCGCTGGTCGCCTGGGCGGCACGTTCGTCGGCGCGCGCTTCGATGACGCGGGCAGTGTGGGCCTTTTCGACCTTCGCCTGATTTTTGGCGGCGCCATTATGCTCATAATGGCTTGCAAAGAACGCCCAGGCGCCCAGCACGACGGCAATCGCGCCGAGGATGGGGACGATGTACCCGAAAGCCTTCGACGCCCATGAGGGCAACCCCCAGCCGAGCGCGAGCCGGGTGAAGAACATGATCAGTGGCATCAGCATGACCTCCATTCGCCGGCCGTCAGGAAGCCGTGCCAATGCTCCCCGACAATCTGGCCAGCTTCGTTGAGTTGATAGATCAGCAGCGACGGCGTCGCGGTCGGGGTTTGTTCGTTGCCGTCCCACGACCAGACGGGCCACGCATCTTCGTCCGACGCGCGCCGGAACGGCATCGCCGTCGCTGTGCCGCAGCCGCACGGGCATTTCAGGATGATGCCACCGATGGTCCTTTCGCCACGCCCCATCGTATAAAATTCGAACGCGCCTGCGGGAGCATCGTCGAGATTCTCGACCAGGACAGCGGGCACCGAAGCGCGCGCGTTGACGACCAGCAAATAGCCCATCGTCACAACCCCTTCAGGCATTCGGCCCGCTCGCGGGCGCGGCGGTTGGTCAACCCCTTGACGGAACAGCGAAAGCGCCCGCCCGAAATTGGTTCACAGCGTTCGCCAACCGCCTGTTGCTTGCGCGCCCACGCCGCATTGCCGGTCGCTTTGTTGAACAGCGGGAACCGATCGCAGCCTGCGCGCCACTGGCCCGCGTTCCACAGCTTGGCGATCGACGACTTGCAGAATCCCGCGGTGCCGATGTTGTAGGTGAGCCCGATCGCCGGAAGTACCTGATGCTCACGACCGTAAAGCTTCGGCACGCACTTCAGGATCGGCACGGCATGCGCCATCAGCTCGCGCTCAAGCATCGCCGCACACTGCGCCTCGGTAAACGTCATGCCGAGGCGAATGCCCTTGGTGATGCCATCGCACGCCGTCGCAACTCCCACCATGTCCAAGTAGGCGCGCAGATACTGCTTCCCCGCGACGTGCTGCATCGCGATCGAACCATCGGCTTGCACCGTCGCCTTCACGGTGCGCCCGCTTTCGTCGGCGGGGATTGTGACGAACAGGCTGGCGACGGCGGCGATCGGAATACCGAGCAGCGCCGCCAGCGTTTTGCCGGTGCCTGACGGCTTGGGATCGTCCATCGGCTGAATGCGGGGTGCGCCAGGGCGCGGCGGCGACGGTAGAATGCTACGCATTGGTCTTGCTCCCCGTGTCCTGCGGAATGAGGCGCGCGACGATGATGGCGACGGCGATGACGCTCGCGCCGATCGTCGCGGTCGGGCCCGGCAGCCGGTGTTTGATGTCGTCCGGAATCGCGCTCCACAGCGGTGGGAGCGCAGCGGCAAGGGCCGCGAGGCGGATGCTCCAGAAACGGTGGAACTGCCGCCAACCTTCGATCAGTTTCATGGGTGTACCTTTCCGGAAAGAATGGCCCAGATCACGGCGCCAGCGCTCGCAAACCAGCCCAGCGCGGGCGACTTCATGACCAGCGCGACCAGGCCGTCGCGCCCATCGCGCTGCATCTGCTTTTCCTCGAGCTGGCGGATGCGCCCCTCGATCGCGACAATGTTCGTCTTGATTTCACGGATGTCGGCCGCGAGCGGCCCGAGGGCAAAGACTTCGCGCGACAATGAATCGACCTTGGTCGACAGACTTGTCAGCGCCCCCATCACCTGTTCCAACTCACCGCTCATCCTGCCGAGCAACAGGCTGTTGGGGTCGGAGGACGCGACAGGTGGCGGCGTCGCCGCGCGCGACCGACGTGTGCGTGGCGGCGTGGGATCGGTCATCGCCAAAGCTCCGGAAATGGATTTTGCGCCGCGCGGAAAAGCGCAATTGTGCCAGCGGCGCGAGGCAACCTTCGCTTGCCGCTCATGCCCGCCCCGCCGTCACGATCGCAGAGACACGGCCTCGGGCAGTACCGGCGAGGTTGTATTGCGCCGTCGACCAGTGGATGTAGTCCTTCATCGAGGCGAAGAACTTCACTGCGCCGCCGAAGCCCAGGTGGACGTTCGACCTCGACTTGATGAAAGCGCGCTGCGCCGCGCGCACGGCGGCATAGCTGGCAGGATCGGAAGCGGCCGGGCGGCCGGTGATCGTTATGATGAACGGCAGGTCTTCGCCACCGTCGCAGTCGGCAACGAACCGGTCGACCAGATCCGGCAACGCCGCCGTATATGCCTCGATCGTGCTGCGCCCCGCGGTGATCGCCTCGGCATCGCCTTCGCCCTGACACCAGTGAACGGCGCCCATGAACCACGAAAGGCCAGCGGCCGTCGCTGCCGCCTTCGCGGCGTTCAATTTGGCGATCGCGGCGGTGTATTTGTTGGGCCCGGTCGCCGACCAATCCCCGAAGCCTTGCCCCGCGTCCGACGACGCGAGCAGCGACGAGCCCGGCGCCGCCGCCGGGACGATGATCACGCCGACCTTGCGGGCCTTGATGATTTCGAGCGCCGTCGCCGGCAGCATCGAGCTGCCCGTCGTGTAGCCCGGCTTCGGATCACCGATCGGATCGCCGAGCACCTCGCTCAACGCCCCGTTGTGATACTGTTTGACCCACCCGGCGGGCAGCACGAGGGGGTTCTGATCCTCGTTATAGCCCGCCTCGTTCGACTGGCCGCAGCTGAACTCGATCTGCCATTCGGTCGGCGCGTCGGGCAGGCCGCCGGCTCCGGCATTGTCGATACGATCGTTCAGCTCCGCGCTCAGGACCGACGAGCGGATCTCGGCACGCGGCTCCAGCACTTCGACGGCCGCCGCAAACCGCTGGCCAACACTGGGCGTCAGCGCGGCGGTCCCGCTGGATAGCACGCCCGGATAGGTGAAATGGCAGGTCGCATCGGCAAGATCGGTGCTGATGCCCACCCCGCCCGCAGGCGCGCTGAACAGCACATGCTGCGTTTCCTCGATCAGGTTGTTCAACGGCGTGCCGGATGCATCGGTCGCGTAGATTTTGGGGCCGGTCGCCGTTGCATTGGGAAGCTGGATAGCGCGCACGAACGTCAGATTGGGCAGCGTGCCCTCGGCGATCGTCAGCGCGGCCCGACCATCGCCGACCGACGAAATGCCGACCGCGATCCGCCCGATCCTGCGACGTCGCTCGGCCGGAAGGATCAGCGCACTGCTGTCGGGGACGAAGTCGATCCCGCCGCGCGTTGCCGGATATTTGCCGACGAAGCTGCCATCATAATTGGTGATGTCGTCAAGGACGGCTGTTAGCGACCTGATTTCTTCGAGCGCGGCCTCGGCCGCGTCGGCTGCCTGTTGCGACGCTGCTGCAGTGAATGCCTGAACATCGGCACCGGTAGCAGCAACCTGCTTGCCATCCTGCCAGGCGGCAAACTGATCGGCAGTCGACAGGGCGCGCGTCGGCGGCCCGTAATCCGGGATAGTGGGCATGGGTTTACTCGCAAGGTTGATGGAGTTGTCGGACGCGGTCGATCAGTTGCCGACGGCGATCCAGTCGACGCCATCGATCGAATTGGTGGTGCCGCCGCCGCCCAGGTTCATGAACAGGGTCACTGAGGCTGCCGTTCGCGTCTGACGCTGCGGCCAGATATCCTTGGTGTTCGTGCCGCTCGTGTTGACCGACACCGGGACAAGCGCCCAACATTTGTTGGGGAAAGCTGTGGTGAAGGTCACCGTCAGCGCACCTTCGCTCGACGTGCCGAGCGTCTGACCGACCTTGAGAATGAAACCACCTGCGAGCGGAATGCTCGCCTGATCGGTACCCGTCACCACGCCGCTGCTGCCGCCCGCCGGCACGAACAAAGTCTGCAGTGCGGTGAGCAGGTTCGTGATCGATGCCTTGTCGGGTGTAACGCTGCCGGCGGTGATCACGCTCATCAGCTCGCCCTGGATGCCGTTGCACCAATCGGGCGTCGGGATCGTCGGTGCGATGCCTGCCGCGAGGTCAGGCTGGGCGAACCAGCCGGGCGACGCGGCGCCGGTACCGGTGGCGAGCGGCGTCGGCCGCGTGGCCGCGCGCGTCGGCCCGTCGATCAATTGCATGAGTGTTTCCTGATCAGCTGAGAAGAATGACTTTGGTCTCGGCGGGCTTGATCCGTTCGAGCTCGCACATCAGCACCGATGGCGAGAGGCCGCCGTGATTGGTGACGACGGTGACACCCCAGACGAAATACCAGTCGGGCGCCCCGATCCCGTTCACCCCGTCAATCGGCGTGCGGCCGATGCGGAATGGCGAATAGGTCGCAATGGTGATCTCGAAGCCGAGCGTCGCGGCGAAGTCGATATAGCGCTGGCGCGACAGCCCGCCCTTGCGGGTGAAGCGCGAAGCGACCTGCGCCGCCCTGTCGGCAAAGCTCGGCGTGCCGCCGAGACAGGCGTCGGGCAGCCCGAGCGTCGCTTCCCATTCGGGCAGCATCGGCGAGATCGACCCGGGCAACGATGTGTCGAGCAAGCCCGATGCATCGGCATCGAGACGCTCGAGACTGGCAGCGAGACCCGCCAGCACCTTACGCTGGGTGCTGTCGGGGTCCTCGGACCAGGCGCGGCCGCGGGGCAGCAGTGCCGCCAGCGCCGCCGTATAATCTTCGACGGTAAAGCGCGCATTGCCGTCAAGCTCGGGCGTCGGCAATGCGGTTGGCGCGCGATCGGGGATCGGCGGCGCCACCGGCAGTGCGATCGGCGCCGCCGGCGGCGTCGGTACGACCGGGATTGGATCGGGCGTCGGCTGGCCAGGCGTGATCGGCGTATAGACGGGATTGCCGTCGAACCCGTCGTCACCGTCGAATTTGGGCGCCGTCAGCGTCACGCGTAAGTCACCGTGCCACGCACCGGTAGCGCGCCGGCGTTGGAAATGATGTTGCCGGTACCGCCATGCTCGACCGTTCCGGCCGACCCCGTCACAGCGGTGATAACGAACCCGGCCGCAGCGGTCACGCCGGCGATCGCCGCCTCAATGTCACCGATATAGGCAATGCCCCCCGGTGCAGCGCCGGCATAGAGCGCTGCGTCGATCGCCGCGGCGATCGCGGCCTTGGTGGCATCGCTCGCGCCCGTCAGCCCCGCAATGGTGAAGTCGAGCGTGTTGGCGACGGGCGCAACCGCGTAGACTACCGACTGGACGGTCTGGCGCGGAAAAATGGCGTTGGCGACGGTGAGCTGATCGCCCGTCGCGGTCGTGTCGCGCGTTTCGTAAGTCGCACAGCCATTGGTGCCTTGCGGAAAGCCGGCATGCGCTGCCTGGGCTGCGTCCATCATGAAGAAGATGCCGATCGTACCCGGCCCCTGGATCGACGGTTGGATCCACGCGCGCGTGACACCGGGGATTTCGCGTGCCCAACGGGCATAGTCGGTGATCGAGCCGCCCTGTTCGGGATTGGCAAAGGCCTCCATCATGCGGCTGCGCAGCTCGTTGTCGCGCTCGACATCGATGCCGCCGCCGATCGCGCCATAAGCGGCACCTGTACCGGTGACGCCGCTGATCGCGATGCCAAGCGACAACACGGTTGCGTCGGGCGCATTGCCATCGGCGCCGCCGGTCATGGCGCGAATCGGTGCATCGATGTGACCACCGCTTTCGTTCGCCAACGCCGTGGTCACATAAGCCACGCCGTCGCTGCGCGTCACCGGCTGCCCCGCCGCGATCGACTTGCCCGCCGTCGCGGCAAAACGCGCGGTGCCATAGGCTTTTGTGGCAGGCTTGCGCGTCACTTTGGCCAGTGCGGCCCAGCCTTCGAGATATTCGTCGGTCGCCGTGAACGGCACGCTCTGACGCGCGATCCAGTCAAGATAGCCATAGAGCCCGTGCGCGGCCGCTGCCTGCACGTCGCCGATGATGCCGATGTTCGAATAGCGGAAGCGCGCCTCGAGGCCGGGCAGCGCCGCGTCGATATCGGCGGCGACCTGCGCGCGCTGTTCGGTGAGTGAAGGGCGCGGGAAAGGCATCAGGTGGCGCTCCAGGCAGCGGAAAAGGCAAGCGCGCGGCGGGTACCATCGGCGCGCCGGATAATGACCAGGGCACCCAGCATGCCGGGGCGCGTCCATTCGGTGGTGACATCGACTGCGGCGGCGACATCGTCTTCGACCAGCCACGCCAGCGCGTCCTCGATGTCGCGCTTGACCAGCGCGAGCGTGACCGGCACCTGCTTGGCACGCAGGCGCAGCCACAGCTTCGATCCGATCGGGCCGCCCCACCAACCGCGCGGATCGTCGGAACCATCGGCAATCACGTCGTCGGCCGAGGCGACGGCATCGGTGAACAGGCTGATCACGACTGCCGTCATCAGATCGTCGCCGCCGAGCAGATCGCCGCCAGCGGTGAAGATGGAATTGATCGGCAGCCCGTTCTGGTCGGTGACGCTGTTGCCGTCCTCGTCGGTCCAGATCACCTGATTGGCGGCAGTCGGCACCCAGTCGCCGACGCCGCGACCGGTGTCCCAGCGCGTGATGAGATCAGGCATGTTTTGCGAACCCTTCGGCTTCGGTTCGCGGCGCCGGCCCGCTCCCCCACCCGGCCACCCAGATGATACTTCCGTTGGGTGGCCGGGTGGGGGAGCGGGCCGGTACCGCACCTGTTTCGCCGCAGCGAAACGGCAATCAAACGTCGTGGTCGGTCAGGCCGGTCGAGCCGCTGCCTGTCTGGACGCCGGTGTGCTTGTGCGCGTGATAGGCGTCGCGCAGGCCATTGAGGCTGACGTTGGTGCCATCGGCGCGGCTGACGACGTCGCCGGTCACCTCGAGCGTATCGGCTTCGATCCGTACCTTCTCGCTCGCCTTGATCGTGAGCGTGGTGCAATTCTCGATCGAGGCCGCAAGCCCCGCGCAGTCGATCTGGAGGCCATCCTCGGTCAGCACGATCTTGGCGCCGCGCACGTCGTAGATCGCGACGTCGCCGGGCTTCAGCCCCTTGATCCGCGAAGGCCGGTGACTGGTCGCGATCGCGACCCGGCCCGAGCGATCGCCGAGCAAGCCGATCACCAATATTTCGCTGTCGACCGGGGGCACGCTGGTAAAGCCGAATTCCATCACGCGGCGCACCTTGTCGGTGATGCGATCCTTGAAGCCGCTGCCGGCCGCGCGCTCGGTCAGCTGCACGAGCTGCAGCTCGCCGTCGTCGTCGACCATCGTGACATGGCCGACGCCGAACAGGTTGAGCAGAAAATCCTTGATCATTGCGCCGGTGCCGGTGCCGGTGCCACGTCGACCGCGGCGATCGGCTGCAGCGAGATCGGTTCGATCGACAGACCTTCCTTGGGCATCAATACCAGGTCGGCTGTCGTGCCATTGTCGTTCGATCGCCGGAACGTGACTTCGGTCAAAATGAGTGGGGTGCCGCCACGATTGCGCGGCAGTTCGACCGGGATCAAGGTGTTGGGCGTCCACAGTTTCCCGCCGCTGTCGCGCCACGAGTCGACCGTGGCGCGCACGAGATTGCCACGCCCTGCGCGCCGGTTGGCCTCCCAGCGGGCGCGCTTTTCGGTGAAGGCCTTGATGTCGACCGCGCCGCTTTCGACGAAGATGTCGAGCTGGCGGTGCCGCTTCACGTTCAGATCGTTCACCTGATAGAAGAAGTTCGATCCCGGGATATCCTGAAACGGATCAACGCTGAAATACATGCAGACATAGTTGCTGAACCGCCCGTCGATGCTGTTCTCTACATTGAAGCGCAGCACATTCTTGCCATAGGCAATGCCGCTCATGGCCGTCTTGCTGCCGACGCTGCTCAGGATCAGCTTGCCGTCACCATCCTCAAAAGCGATCAGCCCAGCATTGCGCGCGACGCGCTGAATGATTTCGGCGGGCGTTTCGCTGTAATTGACGTTGAACTGCGGCACTTTCGGCCCCGCGCTGGCGCCCTCGCCCAGCTCGACGGCAATCCCATAGGGCTGGGCCAGTTTGGTCGCGATCTGCAGCGCGTCGCTGTCGGCGATCTGGCCGCCCTCCCACTCGGCCGAGCAATCGACCAGGTCCTGCGTCTTGCCGCGACCGAGCAGCGAAATCATGTGCGACCGCGCATCGGCAGTCTCGCTGTCGCGGTCGACATAGCCGGTGATGACAGGGTCATTGCCCATCAGCACGCGGCATTCATCACCGGCCTTCGCGTTCAGTCCCGGCTTGGCCGATACCGATACGGCAAAGCTGTTGGGGAAGCCTTCGACGCGCAGCGTGATTTCGACATTTTCCCAGCCGCTCAGTTCCTGCCCGTTGACGAACAGGGTGACGTCGTTGGGGTCACGCTTGTCAGCCTTCGCCGTCACCGTGACTTCGGTTGGTGCATCGTTAGCGATCGGGTCGGGCATCAGCGGGCAAGCCCCTGAAATTCGGTCGGCATGAACAGCGGATGGATCGCAAGTGTTTCCGCCTCGAGCTCGGCGCTGCGCGTCGCGTCGCGATAATAGCGCTGCGCGAGCATGAGCGACGGGCGCGGCGCGTCGGGGCGGAACTTGCGCAGGCTCGGCAAGGGGCCGGCGCGGCGGCGCAGCTCGGTGACGAGCGCCGCGCGAATGGCGCGAAGCGCGCGAAAACTGTCATCCTCGCCGGCATCGGCGGCATGGGTCGCAAGATCGTCGAGCAGCGGGGCGATCAGGTTGATCAGCGCGATCGCGTCGTCGGTGCTCGACAATTGATAATCAGCCACGGCGCTCGCGAGCTCGGCCGCAATCGCGCGCTGCAGGATGGCAACCAGCGCGCGACCGATCTGCGTCTTTGCCTCGGCACGCTCCGATTCGAATCGAGCAAGTCTGACGAGCAGCCGGACGGCATCACCCGGATCGGCGCAGGCGGCTACCAGCGATGCGACCAGTGCCGCCGCAGCCGAAGCAATATCGGTCGTATCGGCCAGCGCCGTCGTCGCGATTGCCTTGCCGAGCGCCATCGATGCCTCGAGCATCGCCGCGCGCGCGATCGTCGCGGCCGTCGCCAGATCGGCAACCGTCGTGGCGTCGCTGTAGATGCTCCGCGCGCGCCCGTCGCGGCCGACATTGCCGCGCCCTGCGAAGCGCCCGTAATTGCCCGGCAGTTGCGTCGCAAGGCCGGACAGGGCCGTCGCATCGCGACCCAGCGACAAAGTGCGCGTGGCCCAGCTCGCGCCGGTGGAATTGAGTGCCTTGCGCCCGCCGCCAGCGGCCAGCTTGGCCGCGACGGCAATGGCGCGCACGCCGTCGACGACGAGCGCGGCGATCGCGAGGTTCTTCGCCGACAGCAAGCCGCTGTCCTGGCTGAGCGCGGAGGGAAACTGGCGCTTGCCGCTTTCGACAAATTCGATGTCGAGGTCCGACACCCGCCCTGCGCCGAGATCGGCACCAATGCTGAAGCGCGACACCCGTACGTTGAGGATACCGAGCGTCGGATGGGTGAGCGTTCCCTCGCCTCCCTTCTCAAGCGCGGCGAGCAGCAGCAGCCGCTGCAACTGGATTGGCCCGCCGGCAAAGACGACGTCGCCATCGACGATGAAGCCGCGAAAACGGAAGCGCCGCGCCTCGCGCCCCATGTCCTCGGTCCAGGGCGTGTCGCGTCCCGGATATTGATGGACGACGACGCGGCGACCGCCGCCGACATCGTCGTTGATGACGGCAAAGGGCGCCCCGCGAAAGGACGCGGGCAGCAATCCTTTCGCCAAAAGCGCCATTTCGGTCCCTTCAGTCTATCGACTCGAATGGAGTCCTCGGCCAACTTGCGAGCGGGCTGAGGTTGTGATCGGATCGGGCAATGGGCGTTCAGGCGGGGGAGTATGAAGCCACCGTGATCGGCGGCGTCCGCAACATCATCGTCGATTATGTCGACGGCGAGGGTGTTGCCTCGACCCGCGAGATCGTGCCGTTCAAGCTGCGCGGCACGATCAACACCGCCCAAAAGTTCAAGATCCTGTACATTGAGGCGCGCTGCCTGACCGCCAAAGCCAACCGCACGTTTCGCGTCGACCGCTTGCGATCGATCGCCGACGCGCGCACGGGCGAGATGCTCTCGCTCGATGACTGGCTAAAAGCCGTTCAGATCAAAGACCCGGTTGCCATCACCCTAGACCGTGCTGTTGAGGCGCCCGTCACGCCGCAGGTTGAATATGTTCAGGTCCGGCGCGGCCCGCGCTGGCGATGGCTGATCATCCTGCTCATGATCGGCTATGTGATCGGTCGTTATCGATTGATCCGCTGGGCGCTGCGCGCAGCGGGGCAGCATTGGGGATTGTGGCTTTAGCCGCCACGCACCGGTTCGAAGGCATAGGACGTCGATGGCTTGCCGACACCGGTTGCGCTGCGCACCTCGGTGCGATGGTCGTAAATCTTGATCTCGTGTTTGTGGGTCACGGCACCCGCGTCCATTGCGCTCGCAACGGCAGCACGCTCGGCGGCGTCACGATCGGCATTGAGCGGGCGCTCGACGTGCCGCGCGAAACCGGCCGCGACGCTTGCGGCATCGCTGCCATTGGCATGCGCTTTACGCCAACCCGCCTTTTCGGTGTTAGCGAGTTCCCATTGAAGGAACCTGATCTGTTCGTCTTCTGTTGAATCGTAGATCGACTTGCCGAACAGGCGTTGGAAATCCTGCTTTCGCTTCTTGTTGGTCCATTGGAACAAGCCAAAACCTGAGCCACCGCCGCGCTCGCGCTGCCTATAGTTCGCGTTGCTCTCGAGCACCGAATTGGAGGCGAGTGCCGTTGCATCGTCGGGCGAAAAACCTGCGGCGATCAGCTTCTTTCGCAGCGGCATTCCTTGCCGTGCCTTGGCCGCCACCTGACTCGCCGAGAGCCGACCCGCCCCGCCCGCCGCCCGATTGATCGCGCGATCGATCTGGCCGGCGGCGCGTTCCATCTTGTCGGCCGCGCGCCTGTTGGTTTGCGCGCTCGGCTTGAAATCATCGCGGATTGCCCCGCTGAACTGGTTGATCGCGGCCGTCTCCACCGAGTCGGTTACCTGTGCCGCTGCGCGGCCCGCAGCGCTCAGCGTTTCGCGCTCGACCTTCTGGCCAACGATGACATGACGCCGACGCAATTTCTTGCCGAGTGCAATATCTTCATCCGACAGCACGGGAGCGTTGGTCGCGGCGTCGGCCATGTCCGACGCCAATGCTTTTCCGCCCTGGGTGAAGGCGGGCAGCGCGTCAAGCGAGATGCCGAGCGCCTGCGCGGCCGTGCGGCGGCCCGAGCTGTTCTGCCGCGCGAGCGCGTCGGCGATCGCAGGCAGCATCGCCTCGACATTGACCGTGCCATCGGCGTTGGTCTTGAGCGCGACGCCGAGCCGCGACAGCATCGCGATCGCCGCGTTGTTGCGACCGTAGCGCGCATCGTTGAGCGTCTGTGACAGGCCGCCGAGCGAGCCGGTGGCCTTGTCGCGATCGACGCCCGCGCGTTCGGCTGCCGCGCTGAATTCCTGCATCGCCTTGGTGCCGACGCCGATCGTCTCGGCCGTGCGACCGATCGAGGCAGCCCCCTTGGCCCAGCCATCGGCGAGCTTGAAGGCGCCATAGGCCGCTGCCGCGATCAGGCCGATCGTGGCGCCGACGGCAACGCCGACGCCAGCAATGGCACCCTGCAGCACCCCGCCAGCGGCGGCCGCTTCGCCCAGGCCGGAGCCGAGGCCGGCCGCTGCTTCGCTGATGCCGCCGAGGCGCCCAGCGGCGCCGCTCAGCACCGACCGGTTGCCAAAGGCGCGTGCACCCGCACGCTCGACATCCGCAAAGGCGCGCACGACGCCGCGCGTCGATTGGCCGATCGTGCGTTGCTGATCGCGCGCAGCCTTGGCATTTGCCCTGGCGTTTTTGTTCTGCAGCTCGCTCGCGCGCTTCTGCGCCGAGCTGATCGCCTTGCCGGTCTTGTCGTGGCCGACAATATCGACGCCAACCTGGGCATTGTCGCTCATGTCAGACCTCGCCTGCCCAGGCCAGCCACCGGTTCAGCACCGACCAGGGTCGCGTCGCGACCTCATCGGGCAGCTTGCCGAACATGCGCGCCAGCGTCACCAGACGCGGGCCTGCATCCGGTGGCGTCAGTTCAAAAAACGGCCGAGGTACCTCGTGCCGGGCAGGAGGTCGCGCACGGCGAGCTGGCGCACGACGACTTCGGGAATGCCCGAAACCAGCGCGGCGAGCTTGACGTCCATCGCCCAGCCGCTGACGCCGTCGCACTGGATCATCTCGCCGGCGGTCGGTTCGCGCAGCCGCATCTCGACATAGTCGACGCCGCCGATCGAATAGGGCTTGCTGAAGGTGACGACGAGCTCGGCGGGCAGGTCATCGGTCCAGGTGTTGTCGGCGTCGCTCACATCAATTCTCCGTGACATCTTCACCTTCGAATTCGACCGCGAAGGTCGCATCCTCGGTGTTGACTTCGATGGGGTCGCCCGCGCGCCACATGTTGCGGCCGACGATGACCTTGCCGTTGGCAAGGCTCATCACCAGCGTCGCATCGGTCGCTTCGTTGATCGCCTTGATGAGGGTGCTGCCGCCGTCGCGGCCTTTCCACCCGATCTTGCCGGGCTGCGGCATTTCGGAATAGCCGTGGACGCCGTCCTGCCCCGTCAGCGTCTCGCGCTTGTTGGCGCTGAGCCGGTACGCCCCCTCGCCCGCGACCGCATAGCTGCGGCCGTCGATCGTGAGCGAGAGGAAACCGGCAAGGCGATTGTCGTCTGCCATGGGAAGCGCTCCTTATGCGGCGTGCCGGAACTGCGCGAGCAGTGCGAACACCCGAAGATTGTTGATGAGAATGGCGGGCCACAGCACGTCGACGCGGTTGCGATTGGTCGCGTTGCGTTCGACGATCAGGTCGCGCGCAAAAGCATCGGCATCCTGGACAAAGCCTTCGGCCTCGAGCTGGCGATAGGCAGCGATCAAATCGCCGCGGATCGTGTCGGTGGTGACGACGGGGCGCCCCGGCAGCAGCCGCACGCCGACATCGGCGAGCTTGACGCGCGCATACTTCGTGTTGACCACGTCGCGCATGCGCCGCAGCACGAACGGCAGCAGGTACATGTCCTCGACTTCGAGATAGCTGTCGTCGGCCTGCCCCTGCGCATTGGTGACATAGGTCGTGACGATGTTTTCGATCACGACGGTGCCGGTCGCATCGACATCCCACGAGCTGCAGCCGCCATAGAGCAAGGTGTTGTTGCGGGCCGAGGCAGCGTACCGCGATGCGAGCGGCGGCGGCAGCAGACCGGGCACCGTCAGCGATTGGAGCGTCAGGCCTGCATCGGCGCGCAGCGCGACCGCCGAGGCGCCCATGAACGCCGAACTCCACGCCCAGGGCGGCGACGGCGCGTCATTGTACGGGATCACCGTCAGATGCTGGTTGTTGAGCGCGGTCGCAAAGCTGGCGACCGCGCCGGCCGTGCCGCGCCTGGCAATCCAGCAATGGCCATAGACCTGCACCGACCACGACCAGCGACCGGTGGTGTCGTTGAGCAACGCGGCGATCGCGGCGAGCGACGTTGCATCGGTGAGCGAACACGCGATGAAATCGAATTCCTTGTCGAGCAGATTGGCAAGGCCGGCGGTGAGCGACGGGTTGGTCGCGCCATTGGCCATCGCGACGATCGCGACACCGAGGCCAGCCGGCAGCGCTTCGCCGCCGGCGGTGCCGCGATAATTGACGCGGACATCGATGTCGTTGCCACAATCGCCCTTGTTCTTGGCGGTGAGCGTGACGACGGCGGTGTTGACGACGGACGTCACCGGCAAGTCGATCGCTGCGGCGATCGCGGTGTTGACCGTGGACGCGACCTGCGCGGCGGTCTGGCCGCTCGCGATGACGAGCTGCAGCCGCTGTCCGGCGATGTAGAGCGACAGCGTGCCGGTCGCGGTGGTGGTGCCCGAAAAGGTGATGGTGCCGGTCGCCGCCGTGCCCGAACCGTCATCGGCGAGCGGCAACAGCCACAGCTCGCCAAAGCTGTCAGCGGCACGATAGGCATCGATCATGGCGGCGAGAATCGACCCGGCGCCTGCGGCCGCGCGCGACTCCGATTGCGACCGCGCGATGACCGGCAAGTCGGCGGTGAGCGTGCCTGCACCGGTCTTTTGCCCGATCAGCAGCGAGCGCTGCGCGCGCGAGGCGGTGTTGGCGCGGCTTGCATCGAGTTCGGCGTAGAACAGCGGGAGCCGAAGATTGCCGGGCACATTCTTGAACTGAATCGTCATGGTCAGGCTCCCTTGCCGGACTTGGCCGAGACTGCGGGCGCCGGCGCGACATCGCCATCGGCGAGCATGCGCACCCAGTGCGGATCGGCGGGGTTGATGGAAATCGGATCATCCCCGACGACGCGACGCGTCTCGGGATCCCGGACGAGGCGTCCGGGAACGGCAACAATCTGCATGGCGGCTCCTATTGAGCGAGATCGAGGTCGAGGTGATCGCCGATGGTCGCGCGATCGAGATCGTCTGTGTCGGGCTGCGCAAAATCTTCGGCGCCCTGATAAAATTCGATCGCGAGATCCTTTTGAATGCCCGCCAGGTGCGTTGCGCCTTCGGCGTCGAAAGCGAATCGGGTGGAGACGCTGGCGATCTGCTGGACTCGCTGCTGAAGCGGATAGGAACCGATCACCGCGACCTCGATCTGGCGCGACAGCTCCAGCAGTGCCGCTTCGGCCGCCGACGTGCCCGCCGGATCGTCGAGCGACACCGGCGCCGATACTTCGCCCAGAATGCGCAACATCAGCGTCGTTGTGAACTGCACCGATCCGCTTCGCGTGATCGATTGCTTGGTTTCGCTGACGACGCGCAGCTTGATCAGCGGATAGCTGTCGGGCTGGGCGGGCCAGTCACCGGGACGATAGACGCGATTGCCCGCGTCGGTCGCGCCGGTCTTGAGCAAAGTCGCCTCAACCAGGTCGACGATGTCGGCAGCGGTCGTCATGTCAGCGGCCCCATCAAAATGAGCCGGATATGGCCATGGCCATCGGGCCGCACGTCCTTGACCACGAACAGCCCGCGGCCGGCGATCTCGACGCGATCGCGCTGTTTCGGCTCGGCGGCAAACAAAGCGCGACGCACGCCCAGGCATGGCGCCGTCGTCGTGTTTTCCGCGCCATCGTCGCCGAGCGTGACGAGCTGATAGGCATCGTCATAAACCGCACCCTCGACGCGGAACGGCGCGCCACTGGCGGGCATGTACAGCGGCCAGCTCGCCGGGACCGCGCTCTGCCCTTCACCGAACACATTCATGATCGGGGCGAGCAGTTCGCGGTCCCAGTCGATGCCCATTGGTCAACCGCGTCGGCGTTCGAAGGTTGGGCCGTTGCTTTCGGCGGCAGCCGGCGCGTTGGGATCGACCAGATAACCGAGCGCCATCAGCTTGCGCGCTTCGGCTTCGGGCAGCGTCACCGTCGCGCCCGCCAGCTGCAGGCCGTCGTCGGTCACGACCGATCGACCGCGCGCGACTTCGGCCGCTAACGTGCCGTCCAGACCCGGCTCCTCAAGCACGGTGGGCGCGATTGCCTCCGCCGGAGCGGTCGGCTTGGCGGCGACGGCCATTAGCCGGCCACCACGATCGGATCGCACACAGTCGCAGCGAGGCAGGCGTTGACCCGGCTCGGAATGACGATCGGCGCCGACTGCATCAGCAGAATGCGCTGGGCCGGGTCCTTTTCAACCCAGGTCTTGGGCGCATAGGCCATCGGCTGATAATTGAATTCGGGATCGAGGATCATCCCGAACGCGCGGGTGCCCATGAGCGCGGGCCCGGTCATCACGATCGTCCCGTCGGGGATCATCGGATATTCGACGTTGTCGAGGTCGTTGACGAACCAGTCGTTGTAGAGCCACAGGTCGTAATTGCCCCAGCGACCCTTGTAGACCGCGCCGACCTGGGGCCGTGGGCCCGGATCGACCATGTTGCCCGACATCGCCAGCGTCGGGTACTGGATCGCACCCTGAACACCTTCGGCGAGCAGGAACCACGACCAGGCCGACGGGGTGAAGACGATGTCGGTCGATACCGCACCCGACTGCTGCAGGATGCGGGTGCCCCAGGCTTCGATCTGGCCGACGATTTTGGGGTCGCGGCCCTGATTGTTGAGGCCCTGGCCCCAACGATTCGCGCCTGTAAGGGCAACCGACAGCGAGGCGTGGCGACCGAAGTTGATGACGACGGTATCGAAGCCTTCGCCCTGGATAGTGACCGAGCCAGTCACGAGCGCCGACGACGCCATCCATTCGAGGCGGCGGTTGAGAATGTCGACCTGATCGGCCATTTCGGCGTTCAGATTCGCCATCTCGCGTTCGGCGCCGGTCATCTCGCCGCCAATGCGCTCACCAATCTGGCGCCGCACCGGCTTGCGCAGATCGGGCGCGCGCTTGTCCTTGATGTAGGCGGGCTTGAAGCTGTTGGTCTGGTACCGGCGCTGCTCGACGAGCTTGCCGGCGACCAGCGGCGACACGAACGGCGCCATGCGGCGCTTGCCGATGTCGACGTCGATCGCGACTTCCTCAGTGGTGCTCTCGACGATGTTGGGGAAGAAGCGGTCGAGCAGCCAGTTCTGCGACAGCTTGAGATTGGGGACCACGGCGACGAGCGACGCCGTGTCGTAGGAAAGAATGCCAGCCATGACGGGCTCCTAAAAAAAGAGCCCGCCGGTGAAGGCGGGCTCGCAGATTGGCGAAAAGGGGTCGAAGGTCAGCTCGGATCCGCAGCGGAGACCGAGGTCTTTACGAAGATGTTCCGCCTGCGCAGCTCGGCGGTCGCAAAAGCGAGCGTGGTGCCGGCGCCGAGCGTCAGCGCGCGGCCGTTGAACTCGCCCATCAGATAGACCGGGCCGAGCTTGGCGCCGCCGGTCGTGTCGACGTCGTCGGCAAGGATCGCGACCGGGAACTTCGAGCCATCGGTCGCGGCCGCCGTGGCGATCGTGTAGCCGGTGCCGGCCGCGACGGTGATGTCGAAGCCGTCGCCGGCGACGAAGGCAGTGCCGCCCGCCGTGATCGTGAAGCCGATATCATCGGCGAAGGCGGCGCCAGTGGCGCCCGCCGTCTCGATGACATAGCCGTCAGGATCCTCAACCTTGAACACGGTCGCTGCGGTGAAGCGGACGGCGTAGACGCCGGGCTTGGCACCGCCCTGCAGCGTCACGGCAGAGATGGTGCCGTTGCCGGTGTTGCCGCCGGCCTTGGCGGCGGCGACGGCCGCACCCGCGGTGATCTGGCCGAGCACGGTGCCGCGCTTGTAAAGCGCGCCGCCGGTGATCGTCTCGGTCGATGTGATCAGATTGAGGTGACCGGCGATCAGCTGATCGGGAACGTATTCGTCCGACACCGCTCGCGGTGCGAACGGATTATCATTGAAAGTGCTCATGGAAAAATCTCCGAAAAAAGGGGGCGATCAGTCCTTGACGACCTGACCGAGCTTCTGGCCGATCGCGATCATCTGGCGCGACAACGCCGTGCCGCCCTTGCCAGTGCTGGACGCCGCACCGTCGCTACCGGGGCGCGGATCGCGACGCGCGCCCATGCGGTCGTCGAGCGAGCCGCGACCCTTCGGCGCAGGTCCGGCAGCGGTCAGGATGCCGATTGCTTCCTTGGCGCTCAACTTCGGCGAATCGAACGCGAGCTGGGCGGCGAGATCGGGACGGCCGGCAGCGGCAGGCGAGGCAAAGATCGCGCGCGCGCGCTTGTTGGCCGCCACGCGACCCTTGCGGAACGCTGCCTTTTCCTTGTCGTCCATGTCGTCGTCGCCGCCCATGTCGTCATCTTCGGCGTCGGCGTCGGCGTCGGCGTCATCCTCGCAATCCTTGTCGGGATCGTCGGACTCCATGTCCTTGTCCTCGTCGTCATCGGCGCCGGGATTGTTCTCGTTGTCGTCGGTGGTCGAGGCGCGATTGCCGCGACCGAGGGTGAGCGCGGCGCTCACCAGATGCGCGAACGAAGACGTCTCCGCCGCAGTGGTTGTCTTGGCCATGTGGGTCTCCGTTTGGCTTCAGGTGAGATCGGCGAGCAGCGCGGCAAAGGCCGCGTCGGGCGCCATCACGGCATCGGCGAGGCCGGCCGTGACGCCGGCGGCGCCCATGAACGTGCCGGCCTTCAGACCGCGCACCGTGTCGCTGGTCAGCCCGCGATTGCGGGCGACCGTGTCGCAGAAGATGACGCCCATCGCGTCGATCTCCGCCTTGATCGCGGCGAAGGCGTCGTCGCTAAGCGGCAACTCGCTGCGGCCATCGGCCTTGCGATCGGCGTCTTCCGACGTGATGAAAGTGACCTTGATCCCGGCCTTGCCCAGGCCTTGCGAAATATCGGCGTGCATGCAGATCACGCCGATCGAGCCGGTGCCGCCGGTGCGCGGGACATAGACGCGCCCCGGATCGACGGCCGAGGCAATCGCATAGGCCGCCGAATAGGCATATTCACTGAGGATCGCCGCCATCGGCTTTTCGCCGCGCGCGCCAAAAATGGTGTCGACCAGGTCGAAACAGCCCGCCACTTCGCCGCCGCCCGAGCGGATATCGAACGCGATCGCGTCGACACCGGGGTCGCCCAGCGCGGTCAGAAAGGCCTGGCGAATGCCGTTATAGCCGGTCGCACCCGAATAGGGCCGCAGCGAGGACCGCTTTTGAAACAGCGTCCCTTCGATCGGGATGACCGCGATGCCGCCGACCATGTCATAGCCGGGATCGTGCGATCGGCCCGAGGCCTCGAAAGCTTCGTCTTCCTGATCGAACGCAAGCGGCACCGGGCGACCATCGGCGCGCACCATCTCGTCGATGCCCAGACGCGCCATCAGGCTGGCGAGCGCAATCTCGCCCTTGCGCGGGTGCACCGCGATCGGCGTGTTGAACAGGCGTTGGGCGACAAAGCCCAGGTCGTGGATCATGTCGCCTCCGGATCGGTAATCGATTTCGACGCCGGCGGTCGCGCCGACGATTCACCCGGCGCGATGCCTGCCCAGGTCGGTGGTTCAAGGCCTGCATCCTTGAACCGCTGCAGCGTCTGCGCGCGGGCCTGGATCATGTCGTCGCCGTCGATGCCCTGTTCGGCGCACAGCTCGTCATAATCCATCAGCGCCGAATCCATGCCGAGGATCGCGCCCTTTACTTCGTTGACCGGGTCGATCCAGCCGCGCCCCGGCCCGATCCACTTGGCGCGCGAATAGGCATCGGGGAATTCGAGAAACTCGGGAGCGCCTGCCGGCAGGGGCAACTGGTCGATCTCATGCGCTTCCTCGACGAAGGCAGTAAAGATCGGCTGCGCAAAGCCGATCGCGAAGTCGTCGCGGCGGCGCGTCATGGTTTTCCAGAATTCCAGCATGGCGCCGCGCGCCGATGAATAATTGACGTCCGACCAGTCGTTCGACACCTGCTGCGCCGACAGTCCCGCGGCCGAAGCGATATTGCGCAGCGCTGCCTTTTCGAAGGCGATGAAGTTGCCGCTTGGGCGCTTGGCGTCGAGCTGGCCGACGCGCTCGCCGGGAAACAGCGTGGGCATCGCGCCGCCGGCGCCGGGAATGCGCACTGGCGCTTCGGCGTGAAAATCCTGCCGTGCAGTCTGATAGCCGCCGATCTTTTCGCCCGCGTCGAACACGCTTTCGGCAAATTCCGGGTCGAACGGGCTTTCGAGCCAGGCCCCGAACACCGCATTGAGGATCGACGCGTCGAGCTCGGCGACGTCGTAGCGGAACAGCATCTTCAGCCGGGTGACGACCGGCGCGAGAATCCCGCTGCCGCCACGATGTTGCCCGGCGCGATCGCGATCATAATCATGAACGATGATCGGTCGGCCGTCGTCGGTTTCGCGCTCGATACGATCCCAGCGCGCGCTGTCGCCCGCTGACCACCAGTCGCCCTGATGCGCGCGGCGGATGTGATAGGCGACGGCGACACCATCGTCATCGACCTCGACGCCGCCGCGCAGAATATGGCTGTCGAACGCCATTTGCGGATTCGACATGCGATCAGGGTCGATCAGCTGGACACAGGTCGCATAACGCGCCTTGCCGGGGCGGCAGCGTTCGGGTCGCCATTGCAATTGCGCCAGCGCGTCACCGTCGACCAGCTTGTGCCGAAAGCCGACGCGTAGCTGCTGCCCGATCGTCATCGATCGCTGGACGTCGCACCAGCGCCCGCGCCCGTTGGCCCAGGTGCGATAGCTCGCATCGAGCGCCTTCGAATATTCATAGGCCCAGCTCGCGTCGAACGCCTTGATGCCGGTGTGCGCGGCGAGCGCCCGCCAGTCGGGCTTGGCGATCGGCCGGAAATTGGCGCCGACCGCATTGTCGAGGATCCGCGTGATCGTGCCCGACGCCCAGCCGTCGTTACGGGTGAGATCGCGGATGCGCGCGACGATGGTGTCGCGATAGGGATTGAGCTCGCCGTCGCTCGACCAGAGATAGGGTTGCCATGCTGCCATGTGCGCGCCGTCGCGATCAGCGGCATCCCACGGCAAATTGGCGTTGGTGCCGCCCAGCGCCATCGCACGACGGCGCGACGGCTGCCGCTCCATCGGCCGACCATGGACGTCGAGGATCTGTACCTGGCCGGTCACAGATAGACCAGTCGACGGGTGTGGCGGGGGCCGCGCAGCCCCAACGCCTGTTGCAACTGCATGATCAGAGCTGTGGCTTCGGCGACCGTGGTGACGCGGCGGGTAACCGATTTGGCGCCATCACCCTGCGTGTAGGACAGGCTTGCCATGGCCTTGCCGCTCTGCAGCTCGATAAGCGCGGCCTGAGCCGCCGTCAGCGCCGCCTGCAGCTGATCGGGCGACATGCCGGCGAAGATGCTCATGGCCGACCTTTCCGCGCGAGCAGGCTGCCCAGCGACTTTTTCGACGTCGCCGGATCGGCGACGGTGGTGATCTTCACTTGCGGCTCGGCCGCCGGCGCTGTCGCGTCGGCGTCACCACCGTCCACATGATTTAATGTGGACGGCGCGTGCCCGACGTCGATCGCGCCGACCTTGTCGGCCAGCGCGTTGAGCTTCAGCCCCATGTGCATCAGGCCGTGGAGCGCGGCATAGGCATAGACGCGGCAGTCGATCGCTTCGTTGGCGCGGCCATCAGGTAGCACCCAGACGCGGTATTTATGCCCGCCCGACTGCTTGACTTCGATGCGCTCGGCCGTGAGCTGCTTGAAGTAATTGAGATCGCGATCGGCCGGGAAGTGCATGTAGCCGGGGCCGTGCACGTCCTTCGCGAGATAGTTGCGGATCGTATCCTTGGCGGCGTTGACGCCGATGATGACCGGCCGGAAGCTTTTCTTTGATCGCGACGTCGGTCGCTTGATCGGCCACACCGGGTTGCGCTGGCCGGTGCGCGCACTTTCGCCCTTGATCGCCCAGATCTGGCGGCCGAGGCGCGCCTTGGCGAAATCATAGACCGCGTTGGTGTGGTGACCGCCCGAATCGATGCACGCCGCCGTCACCGCGAACGGGCGTCCATCGGCGCGGTGCCAGCGCTGCTGCAGATAGGCGTCGAGCCGGGCCTGCAGCTTGGGGTCGTCGAACTCGCCGTCGATCACTTCATAGGCGATCGACCAGCTTTCCTCGTTGCGGCCGAAGCCGACGATTTCGACCTCGACGCGATAGTCCTGGACGTCGATGCCGGCGACGATGATCGCGACACCATCAGGCACCTGCGCCGCCCAGGTTTCGCAGCGCGCGAGCAGCGCGTCGGTGTTAAGTTCCTTGCCGGTATTCTTGCGATAGGTGAGGGCAAGCTGGGTGTTGAAGAAAGTGAGCTTGGTGTCTTCGTCCTTCTCGGCCGCGAGCCATTTGGCTGCGATCTTCGGCGGCGCGTCATTTGCCCAGGGGCTGTAGAGCTTGCTTGCCTGAAAGCCCGCATGTTCGTTCGGTACGGCCCAGGTGCCGCAGTGACGGCACTTGGCCCGGAAGACCGCCCAACGATTGCTCGCCCACCAATCCCAGACCTGGTCGACCGCCGCCTTGTCGTCGGCGCGCCACGCCGCGTCATAGGCGTCGAGCGGGGTCTGCAACTCGTCGCAGCATTCGAACTGGCGCGTCTGATGCCAGCGGATCGTCCCAAGTGCGCGCAGCCTTTGGCCCTCGGTCCAACCGGTGCCGCAGGCCTCGCAATAGATCGCCGCCTTGTCGGGCCGGTGCGGGATACCGTCCTTGCCACCCGGCCATTCGACGTGTTTGAAAAACTCGAGAAACTGGCGGTGCCCGCAATCGGGGCAGGACACCGAGGCGCGGCGCTGGTCGGACTGCTCGTGGCTTTTCTCGATCTTGCTCTCGCCGGTGACCGTCGGCGAGCACACGCGGATCGACAGCGAATTCGAATCGAACGAGGCAAGGCGTTCGTCGCCGATCGCGATCGGGTCGCCTTCCTTGATCGGCAGATATTTGTCGACTTCGTCATACATGACGATTCGGATTGGCCGACGGGCAAGGTTGTCCGGCGAGCCCGCGCCGACCATGCCCAGAAACCCGCCGGGAAATGCCTTGTAGTCGAGCGTGTCACCGGCATCACGGCTGCTCGACCTGCCGACCAGTCTGCGCAGTTTCGGCGTAGCATAGATGAACGGAGTGATGCGCTCTTTCGAAAACTGCTGCGCTGCTGCGTCCTTGGGCTGGACGATCAGCATCGGGCAAGGATCGAGGTGAATGTGGTAGCCGGTAACGTTTTCGATCAGCGACGTCTTCAGCAGCTGCGTGGCGACCATCGCCGAGATCTTGCGTACCCCGGGTTCGGTGACCGCGAGCATCGGCCCGCGGGCAATCTCCACCCGGCTCGTGCGCCACTTGCCCGAGCTGTTGCCCGATTCCTTTGCCTGGACCCGGCACTTGTCGGCCCATTCGGGCACGCTGATGCGCGGCGGTGGCGTCCATCCCCGACGGACGGCGCGCGCGAGCCGTTCAGCCTTCTCGTTCGTCGAAGTCGAGGTCCGGCTCGCCGAGCTCGTCGAGCTGCTCGTGGACATAGGGCTTCAGCGCCTCCACCAGCTGCGCCGAATCGATCCCCAGATCGGCGGCAAGCAGCGGGCCGAAGCGGCCGGGCCAATTCATCCAGGCGTCGCGCGCCTTGCGGCGATCGTCGAACAGGACACGCTCGGCGACCTCGATTTCGATCAGCAGGCCGGCAGCCTTTTGCGCGGCGAGCAGATGCTTCAGCGCGAGCGCGTTTTCCTTGACGGCGACGGCGCCGGCCTTGTTGCGGAACTCGCCCCGCAGCAGCTCCTCGATGAAGCCGCCCGCAATCTCGTCGTCGATTTCGCCGTCCGCAACGGCGGCCGTCAGGTCGGTAACAACCTCGTCGACTTCGGCCTCGATGTCGCGCTTGGCCGGGTTGCGGTTGCGGGTTGCGCTGCGCGGTTGCGGGGCGGCAGTTGCGGCATCGCGCTTGAACCGGCCGAGCCCGTGCTCGCGCATCGCGGCGTCGGATTTCTCGACGTCGACGAGCTTGCCGACAAGGACAAGAACGCCGCTATCCCGCCATTTCGCCGCCGCCTGACGCGAAGCGCCGTGCGTCGCGGCATAGGCGCTGAGCGATAACGGCATCGCACTCCCCCACCCCGCAACCGCAACCGCAACCAACTTTTTGACCCTGTAGCTGGGCACGCTTCGTAGTGCGCAATTCCCCACGTTTCAAAAGAAGGTGGGAAGGACCCAAAAGGGTTTGAGGTCGGCGGCGGGGCGCCTAGTTGATCGGTGGCCGGGCTAGCGGCGCTGGGTGGCCATGGCGCGGCGCAGGGCCGTGGCAAACTCCGAGGCGGCATTGGCGCGTACGTAGCGCTGGGCCACCCCGTAGAAGTCGAACCGCTTTCTGACGGGGGTGGTGTCTGCGAATTTGATCAGCAGCTTGAGCGGCCCCTTCGCCGCCCTTCCGCGCTTGGGCGTTGGTCGCTGCCACACGCCGCTGATCCGCTTGCCGCCGCGCATCACAATCGGCCCGATGTAGACATTGGGCTTGGCGGCGAGCGTCTTCAGCTTGTTCTTCGTCAGGTTGCCATAGGCATTGAGCTGCACATTGTCGCCGATCGGCGCCAGCATGCCCTTCTTGGTGCCGAGTGACCGCTTCCCACCAATGACATAGGGCCGCAGATAGTCGGCCTGGATGTCCTTGACCGCGACATGAGCGACCGGCCTGGTCTTGGTCGCCGCCTCGGTGCGAAACGCGTTTTCGGTGAAGGGCGTCGGCGTGTCGAAGGTTCGATCGACCGCTTTCTTTTCCTCAACCACCACACCCTTGGCCAGCGCATTGAGCGTCAGCGCGGTCGCGAACGGTATCTGGCGCGCGCCCAGCGCTGCCATCGCCTTGTGAAGTGGCTTCAGGTCGACGCGGATATCGATTGACGGCGTCACGCCGCTGCCATGTCGATCGTTACCGCGCGCCATGCCGCGTCGGGCGCGGGCCGGTCATAGAAGCGGATGTAGGTCCGCGACCCGATGACCCGGATCGAGTCACGAATCGCCTGCATCGCCTGCTTCCACCGTTCATCGGCGATCTCGACGCGCAGCAGCATGAACAGCTCGGCGCGGTTGATCTGCCCTTCCTTGTCGACCGAGAACACCCGGTTGACCAGCGCGCGCAGCTCGACCGCGCTGCCCACCGCCCATTCGGTCAGGCACTGGTCGATCAGCGCCTTGGCGGCCTGCAGCTCGGGCCCGAACTCGATCAGGTCGGCGACTTGCACGGTCACCTTTTCGCAGCCGTCGAACGACACGAGCGTGATGTTGCCCTTCTTGCCGCCGATGCTGGCGCCATATTCCTGGGCGATCAGCGCCTGCAGGCCGCCAACTTTTTCAAAGGTCGCCGCCTTGAACACGCCGATCGCGGCCGACATCTCGCGCGCCTTTGCGAGGATGTCGCGGACGGTTTCGTCCATCAACAGATCCGAAGCCTTTACCGAGGCGAGCGGCACAAGATTGCCCTTGGCGTCGCGGCGATAGGGCGTACCGCCGACATCGATCATCTCAGAATCGCTCATTGCCGCACACCCTCGCAATCGTCGCGATTGAGGACATCGATGCCATGGCGCTTGAGCGCGTCGCGCGCTTCGCTCAGTTCGCGCTCGATCGCGGTCAGGCTCGCGATGGAAATTGTCGCTTCCTTCGCGCTCTTGGCTTCGTTGCTGTTCAGAAAGCCGCGTAGCGCGCCGAGATCGACCGTCATCGCCGCGCGCCCCGCGCCAGCTTGCGCAGATTGGCCGCGATCTCTTCGATCAGCTCGGCGGCGGCACCTGGCCGCGCCTTGAACGGGTTGCCCAGCCGCAGCTCGCGTACCAACGCTTCAAGCGTCAACGCTTCCCGCTCAATCAGATCGGCGAGACTAGGCTGCGGCTGGGCGCTGGAGGGCGTGGCAGGCCGTGGGACCGGGGGGGATGGCACGGGCAGCACCTCCAGACGACGAAGCCCGCCAGACGCCGGGGGCGGGCGTGGGCGGGCTTCGGACGCTATTGTGGCGGGGTCGTTTTTGCCGCTTGCGTGGCCACTTTGGCAGGGTCTTTTTTGTGCCGCTTCGAAATTAATCGCGCCGTTCAGGCAAGCCTTGCATGCGCGCGGTCGAGCGCGGCTTCGTCGATTGCGCGGCACGCGTCGAGATAATGCACCGGCCAGCGGTCGATCGCGTCGATCAGTAGCGCCTTCGCGCGGCGGTTGTGCATGTGATAGCGTTTGGCAATCACGCTATAGCCGAACGCGTCGCCGACGATCATCTCGAGCACCGGCGCCGCATTGCTGCCGAGCGATCGTCGCCACGCGCCATAAGCGACTTCGCGCCGCACTTGCCCCAATCGCTCGTGAAAGCCGCCATCGCCATAGCGCGGCGCATCGATGCGCGTTTCGACGCTGCTGGTCTTTACCGTGACATCGGCGCCGATGCGTTCGGCGACCAGCGCGATCTCATGCGCCCAGGCCAGCTGCTCGGCGTCGATCGAGCCCTGCGCGTACAGCCGGGCCAGTGCGCCGAGCCGCGGCGTCGCGGCGGCCGCGTGCGTTGCCGCTGTCCCTTCGCGCTTGTGATCAAATGCCTTGTCGCGCTCGATCCGGCCTTTGCGCAATTGCCGCTCGGCGCGGGCGCGCCCGGGATGGCGCTGCGCCCAGGCATCGTGATTGGCGCGGGCCGTGCGCGCCAGCTCGATCTCGATCGGCGATGGCTTGCGCGCTGGCGGTGCCTTGGTCGACCAGCCGACCGATGATGCAGGTGACGGCGCCGGCTCAGCCGCCGCCCGCGCGGCGCGGCGTTCTGCGAGCGCCTGACGGTGAAAGCGGTCGATGATCGCGCGCATGACCCGCGCTTCGGCCGGATTGGTGTCGGTCATCAAATCCCCCGGATGCGCCGCCGGTGTCGCGGCCCATCCTGGCGCTATCGCTCAGCTCGGGCACGCGCGGCAGGGTCGTTTTTGTGCCGGGTATCGCGATGCGCCGCGCATCCTCGTCGACGACGTACCCCGCCGCGCGCAACTGCGCGAGCGCGGCGTCGCGCGTGCTCGGCAGCATGATCCCGCGCCGTGCACCATGGCCACGCACGAGCTTTTCATCGATTTCGAGCCGCCGCACGATGCGCTTCGCAGCGCTTCGGCTGATGCCGCAGCCGCGTGCGATCTCGCCATAGCTCGGCGATCCGGGATGATCCGACAGATAGCGGGTGACGAAGCCGAGCACGATCAGCTTGCGGCTCGCCATATCGGCGCGCAGCCGCGGCGCGCTGGCGAGGTCGGACGGCGGAAGATGGGATGGCGAGGCGTCGGTCATCGGCAAGCACATGCCCTCCCGCTGCCGAACATAGCGTGAAACTGTCACATTACCAATGCGCTCACCGGCAGGCGCCGCAGCTTACAGGTGATTGTCGCCGAGCTGTTCGTCGCGCGTGTCGATCGGCGCTTCCTGCTCGTTGATGACCGGCGACGGTGTCGCATCATCGGCGATGGCGTCGCGGTCGACGACCGGCGCCGTATCCCTCCCGATCTCGGCGGCCTTGCCATAGCGCAGCACGAAATCGGCGATTGCGTCCTCGTTCGCCAACCGCACGATGCGCTTGGCGTCGTCGGCCGTGCGGACGATCTCGTAAGTGATCGGCAGCACCAGCCGATCGCGCAAAGCTTTCACGTGCAGATCGACGGGGAATTCGCCGAACTGCAACAGCGGAGTCGACCGCAGCACCAATTGCGCCGAGCATTTGACCGAACCCGTCGTCGCATCGACTGCCTCAAGCACCGGCTGCTCGAATTTGACCGTGCGCATCATCTCATCGATGTCGCTATAGGCGATGCGCCGCGATCGAGGCATGTCGGGCGGCCAGATGCGATCAAGGATGACCTGGTTGATCGCACGATAGGTCGAGGACGAGGCGCAGGTCGCGGCCGGTGCTTCGCCTGTTGCCGACGACACCGCGCGCTGTATCGAATCGCACCCGGCAAGCGCAAACGCCAGCGCGATCGCCATGGCCGCTTTCATCAATCAACCTCTCCCCGATAGCTGAGCGCCGGCGCATGGAGCGTCGGCGCTTTGCCCCTGCCCGCCATTGATCTCACGATCTGCAGCAGCGCGCGCTGGTCGTCGATCGCGAGGCAGCGAAACGACTCAAGCAATTCGCGGTCGGTATAATCGAGCTCGGGCGGCGGCGGCGCGCCTTCCTCGGGATCGTCAGTTTCGCCCATCAGATATTCGGGCGACGTGCCCAGCTCTCGCGCAATTTGATAAATGTGCTTTGAAGCGTAAACGTCACCGGTGGCAAGCCGGTTTATTGAACTTTGCGAGATGCTTAGCCGACGAGCCAACTCAGCTTGGCTAATCTTGCGGCTTTCCATCCGCGAGCGAAGGCGGTCGGCAACGATCACGCGCGCGAACCTATGCGCTTGCGCATAAGTTGCACGTCCAGTTTTCGGGTTGACTCGCCTATGCACAAACGCATAGAACCCACCTCATGCTTAACGCACCTGACCTCGCTGATCGAATTGCGCGCTGCTCGACGCCTGCTGAGGTGTTTGGCTTGGCGATCGAGTTGCTCGGCAATCAGTCGCGCGCAGCGCCGCAGATCGGGCTGAGCCAAAGTCAGATCTCGCGACGACTGAAAGAGGGCAAAGGATGCCCGCATGATCTCGTCATCAAGGTCGAGCATCTGACGGGGATTTCGCGCCACGATTTGCGCCCCGACTTGCATCCGCGAGACAAGCCCGCGCCCGATCACAACCGCGCTCCCGAAAGGGCGGCGGCATGATCGCGCTCCAGCTTTTCCCCATTGGCCGCTGGCAGACCGGCCGATCCCCGCGCGTGGGGACCCCAGGACCGGGGATTGTGTTTCCGCTTCGCGCGCGTCAGCCCGACAGTCTGCCACCATTTTCAGCACCCGCATTCTCCATCGGACCCGACCGCCCCGCATCGGTCGGCCGTACCGCGCGCGCCGACCGGCTCCTCTCCTGGCCCCATTCGTCCTTGGACGAAGGTCCGGCGCGCGCGGGCTTCATGTCGGCCCGCCAAACGCGCGACGCCCTAGCCGAGTGCTGCCGTAACGTCTTGCGCCGATCGCGCGGCGCGCTGTCCCGCCTGTCCCGCGCCGGGATGGCGCGTAAGGCCTTCAATCCGGGGGAAATCATGCTCGACCTGTCCGGCTGACGCGGCCTACGCGCCGCCCTTCTCCACCCAGCTTCACCTGCGACGCGCCGAACTCCCCATCGGCAGCGCCGATTTCCTGCAACCAAAAAGGACGTGAAATGACGATTTCCGTACCCCCAGAACAGGCCCCAGAACCGCCGACGCGCAGCGCGCCGGCGGGGCCAATGTCCCCCGGCACTTACTTGCGCAAACGCCGCGAAGCGGCCGGGATCGAGCTCGAGGAGCTCGCGCTCATGCTTGACAGCGATCCTGCCATTTCGGCGCGAAGCCGCGCCGAGCTGCTTGCCGCTGTCGAGCAGGACACCTCGCCCGTCACCGAGGATCTGATGACCGCGATCCTGCGGCTTGGCGATGCGTTCCGTATCGACCCTGTGGTCTGGGTGCGGCTGATCGACCTTGCCGCGGGCATGGACATTGCCTGGCCCAAGCTCTGCCAGTCCTGCGGCTGCAGCGAGTTTGATCCGTGCGTGCATGAAGTCGACGGCGCGCATGTTGCCTGCCACTGGGCTGTCGACGGCCTGTGTTCGCGGTGCGAAATCACCGAGGCCGCACTGCACCCGGGCGCGAAGCGCTTCAACGGCCACCACACCCGCGTCGATCTTGATCGCGGCAATGGCTTCACTGTCGTCAGGGCAGCGAGCGGGAGTGCGTCGGCATGAAGCGCCTCTCGACTCGCCACAAGCTGGCGCGCGCGCGCGCCTGGCGCCTCGCCAACAAGCCCTTTTTCGACGCGCTTTACGGCAGCGACGGTGATCATCGCTTTCCGAGCAGCGAGCGCGTGCGCGGCATGGCTTATGCCCGTGCCTGGCGCGCTGCGCGTCAGGACAGCCGGCGGAGCGTGCGATGAGACAGCACGCCCTTGTCCGCAGCGCGATCGCGCTCCCCCACCGTGCCGTCCCGCGCCAGTGGCGCCCGCGTCGCCGCTTCGCCTCGTGCACCTGCCACGCATGCCGTGGCACTGCCTCTGGCGAATTGCGGCTCAGCTGGCGCCGCCGCCTCACGCTGATCGTCGCCGGCCTCGTCGTTGGCCAGTTGCTGGTGATCGCGATCGATCGCGTCATCGGCGGGCCCGGGCCTTTCGCCTGGGTCGCCCTCCTGTTCGGAAAGACCCTGTCATGAGCGCCACTGTTGCAGCCGACGAACTGCGCCTGTTGCTCGAGCGCGCCGAGCGCCTCGAGGAGGAAAAAAAGGGTATCAACGACGACATCAAGGACGTCTTCGCCGAAGCGAAGGCGCGCGGTTACGACGTCAAAACGATGCGTCAGATCATGCGGCTGCGGAAGATGGAAAAGCATCACCGCGAGGAAGCCGAGATGTTGCTCGAAACCTATCTCGCCGCGCTGGGGATGAGGTGATGGGCGCGCTCCCTCTCGCCCTCGAAACGGAGCTGACCGAGGCGCTCAACGTAATCGGCCGGCACTTCACGCAACCAAAGATCACGCTCGTCATACGGCCAGATCTGGGCGCCGAGAAGGACGGGCATGTCATCCTGACGAACGATTATCTGCCGGCAGTGATCGCGCTGCTATCGCGGCGTGCAGGAGACGCAGCATGAGCGCGCGGGTCCGCGACGTGATCGACGTCAACAGGCGCTGGGACGTGTTCGTCGGCTCGCGCCTTGGCGTCGCCTATTGGCACGGCAGCGTGCTGGCCGCCGACGCGGCACTTGCGCGCCAGACCGCGCGATCGCGATGGCAGCAGACACGAATCGGCTTCGTCGAGGAGCAAGCGCTGTGAACCCGCGCAGCCGCTACGTCGCCGAGCTCCACGCCGCCGTGGCGCGGCTGCTCGCCGGTCGCCGACAGGTCACGCTGGCCGAGATCGAGGAAC
>NZ_LSIJ01000074.1 GCF_001556185.1 Sphingomonas sp. CCH10-B3
GCCTGACCGTCGCTGCCGCGCCCGCCGCTGTCGCGCCGGTGATGACCGCCCCTGCCCCCGCCTCCGCGCCGCCAGCCGCAGCGCCGGCGGCCGCTGCCCCGCCCGATCATGCCAATGCGGTCAAATCGCCGATGGTCGGCACCGCCTATCTGTCGCCCGAGCCCGGCGCTGCGCCGTTCGTGTCGGTCGGCGACAAGATCGCGGCGGGCGCGGCAGCGACGGTCAGGCTGCGCGACACGCGCACCTTGCGCTCGCCATCCTGCACTTCGATCTCGCTCAGCTGCGTTTCGTCGAGCAATTCGGCGAGCTGGCGAACCAGCGCGACGTCGATCCGCATTGCCCCGATGTCGCCGGGCTGGTCGGCGTTGGTATCGGTCATGTCAAAAATCCCTGTTTCATCATCCCTCTGTCAGATGCGCGCCGCTGCTTCAAGCGCGAGCAGATAGGATTGCGCGCCGAATCCCGCGATCGTACCACGCGCGGCCCGGCCGACGAAGCTGGTATGGCGGAAGGCTTCGCGCGCATGCGGGTTGGAAAGGTGCACTTCGATGACCGGCGTCGTGACGGCCTTTACGGCATCGTGCAGCGCGACCGATGTGTGGGTATAGCCGCCCGGATTAAGCAGCACCGCCTTGGCCTCGCTCGCCTGGGCTTCGTGCAGCCAGTCGATCAGATGGCCTTCATGATTCGACTGGCGCATGTCGATTTCGAACCCGAGCACGCGCGCACGGTCCTCGAGCATCCCGGCGATGTCGTCGAGCGTATCATGGCCGTAGATTTCGGGCTCGCGCAAACCCAGCAGGTTGAGATTGGGGCCGTTGAGGACGAAGATGACGGGCACGCGGTGGCCTTTCGGTTGCGACTTGGGGGTGCACCCCATATCTGGCGGTCATGCACAGCGACCACACCATCACCATCCGCGTCAATGGCGAGCATCGCCGCGTAGCCGAAGGCCTGACCATCGCAGGCCTTGCCGAACAGCTCGGGCTGGCCGCCGAAAAGGTTGCGGTCGAGCGCAATCTCGAAATCGTGCCGCGTTCGACGCTGGCTGAGGTGCGAATCGAGGATGGCGACGAGCTGGAGATTGTCCATTTCGTCGGCGGCGGCGATCATGCGCCCGCAATGCCCGCGGATAGCTGGACCGTCGCCGGGCGCACCTTCCGATCAAGGCTGATCGTCGGCACCGGCAAGTACAAGGATTTCGCGCAGAACGCCGCTGCCGTCGCGGCATCGGGTGCCGAAATCGTCACCGTCGCGGTGCGCCGCGTCAACATCAGCGACCCCAAGGCGCCGATGCTGACCGACTTCATCGACCCGAAGAAAATCACCTATCTGCCCAACACCGCCGGCTGCTTCACCGGCGAGGAAGCGATCCGCACGCTGCGGCTGGCGCGCGAGGCTGGCGGCTGGGATCTGGTGAAGCTCGAAGTGCTGGGCGAGGCCAAGACGCTCTACCCCGACATGGTGGAAACGCTGCGCGCAACCGAGGTGCTGGCCAAGGAAGGCTTTCTGCCGATGGTTTACTGCGTGGACGATCCGATCGCGGCCAAGCGGCTGGAAGATGCGGGCGCGGTCGCGATCATGCCGCTGGGCGCACCGATCGGATCGGGGCTCGGCATCCAGAACCGGGTGACGATCCGGCTGATCGTCGAAGGCGCGAAGGTGCCGGTGCTGGTCGATGCGGGTGTCGGCACGGCCTCCGACGCGTCGGTGGCGATGGAGCTGGGCTGCGACGGCGTGCTGATGAACACCGCCATCGCCGAAGCCCGCGATCCCGTGCTGATGGCGTCGGCGATGAAATCGGCGGTCGAGGCGGGGCGGATGGCCTATCTCGCCGGGCGAATGGGGCAGCGCCGCTATGCCGATCCGTCGAGTCCGTTGGCGGGGCTTATCTGACCTGCTAGTCGCCCCGCGATGGTCGTCGCAGGAGATTGGGTATGCGCGTTTTGTTGGGGCTGATGCTGGGGCTGTCGCTGGCCGCTTGTGATCGCGGCGCGGACCCGGCGAGCTCGGGACAGGCGCTGCCGCGCGAGCCCAACATGCTCAAGACCTATGACCGCACCAGCATCGCCGGCTGGCTGTACAAGGCCGCCAAGCCCAAGGCGGTCATCCTGCTGTTCCATCAGGCAGGATCGAGCAAGGACGAATATGCGACGATCGCGCCACGCCTCGCGGCGATGGGCTATTCCGCTTATGCGATCGACCAGCGATCGGGCGGCGATCTGTTCGGCGACAATTCGACCGTCCACCGCAATGGCAAGTCCACCGGCTATCTCGAAGCGCGTCAGGATCTCGAAGCCGCGCTCGCGTGGGGCCGGACGCAGGGCGTGCCGGTGATCCTGTGGGGCAGCAGCTATTCGGCCGCACTCGTTTTCCTCGTCGCCGCCGACAATCCCGCCGATGTCGACGCGGTGATGGCGTTTTCGCCCGGCGAATATCTGGGCGATGGCAATCCGGTAACGCGCGCGGCGGCGCGGCTGCGGGTGCCGGTCTATGTCACTTCGGCCAAGGACCCGCAGGAGATCGCGACCGCGCGGTCGATCCTCGCCGCGGTGCCGGGCGCGCGCAAGCTGCAATATGTGCCCGAAGCAGGCGGCACGCACGGCTCGTCAACGCTGATCAAGGACAAGGACCCGGCGGGCTATGAAGCGAACTGGCGCGCGGTCGAGGCATTTCTGCGCCAGGTGACGCCTGTAAGCTGATTATTCCCGGAACCGAACGGGCCGTCCAAAGTTCTCCTGAAGTCTATCGATGAAGGAGAAAAGCGATGGGTGAGCTTGGTGACAAGATCAAGGGTAACGTCAACGAAGCGATCGGCAAGGTCAAGCAGATGAGCGACGACCCGGCAACCAAGGCCGATGGCGCCGCGCAGGAAGCCAAGGGCAAGGCGCAGCAGACCGTCGGCAAGGTCAAGGGCGCGCTCGGCGACGATATCTAAGGCTTTAGCCTTACCCGGCTGATCGATGGGCCGTCCTGACTTGATCGGGGCGGCCCATTATTTATGCGCGCGACGGATGGCGTCGATCGTCGTGCCGTTGGTGATGACTTCCATGTCGGTCTTCAGGTGGAGCAGCTTGACGCCGCTTTGCGCGAGTGCGCGGTCGAGCGCGGGGCCGAATTGCTCAGTGGTCTCGACGGTTTCGGACCACGCGCCGTAAGCCTTGGCGAGCGCGGCGAAATCGGGGTTGTGGAGCGCGGTGCCGCTTAGCCGCGCGGGGTATTCGCGCTCCTGATGCATGCGGATCGTGCCATAGCCGCCATTATCGACGACGATGACGAGCATGTTCGCGCCGTGCTGGATGGCGGTTGCGAGTTCCTGCCCGTTCATCAGGAAATCGCCATCCCCCGCAACCGCGACGACGGTCTTGTCGGGGCAACGCAGCGCGCCCGCTACGGCTGCGGGGACGCCGTACCCCATCGCGCCCGCGGTGGGGGCGAGTTGCGTGCCGGGCGGGCCATAATGCCAATAGCGGTGCCACCAGCCGGAGAAATTGCCCGCGCCGTTGCAGATGATCGTGCCCTCGGGCGTCAGGCGCTCGCGCATCGCAGCGACGCAGAGGCCGAGGTCGAGGGTGACGCCGTCGCGGGGCTTGGGAGTGGACCAGTCGAGCCATTCGGCGTGGGCCTCATGCCCGGCGGACAACGGCCCAGCGAGGATGAACCAATTCTCTGCCGGTCCAAGCCACCGGGCAAAATCCTCGATACCCGAACAGATTCGCACTGCAGGATAAACGCGCCCAAGCTCGGCCGGGTCGGGGTGAACATGTACGATCGTCGGTCCGCGGTCGGTTGCCGGTTCGATCAACGTGTATCCGTCAGTCGTTGCTTCACCGAGCCGCGCGCCGATGGCGATGATCAGGTCCGCCTCGCGCACACGCTTCACCAATTTCGGGTTGGGCCCATAACCAAGGTTGCCGGCATAGACGGGGCTGGTGTTCGGGATGCAATCCTGCCGACGAAACGCAGCGGCCACCGGGATATTGAGATCTTCCGCCCAACGCGCGATCATCTGCCCAGCCCGCGCGTTCCATCCCGCCCCGCCTGCGAGGATGATGGGGCGCTCGGCAAGGCGCAGTATTTCTCCGAGCTGCGAACCTGCGCTGCCGCATTCACCGGCTGGGCGGAAGGCGATATCCTCGACCTCCACCTTATCGCGCAGCATATCTTCCGGCAGGGCAACCACCACCGGCCCCGGCCGCCCGCTCGTCGCGACATTATACGCCCGCGCGACATATTCCGGGATGCGGCGCGCGTCGTCGATCCGCAAGGCGAGTTTCGCGAGCGGGGTGAACATCGCCACCAGATCGATTTCCTGAAAGCCCTCGCGGTCGCGCATCCCGCGGTCGACGTCTCCGATGAACAGGATCATCGGCTGCGAATCCTGGAATGCCACATGCACGCCGATGCTCGCATTGGTCGCGCCCGGTCCGCGCGTCACGAAGCACACGCCGGGTCGCCCGGTAAGCGTGCCATCGGCGCAGGCCATGAACGCCGCGCCGCCTTCCTGCCGACACGTCACCACGTCGATCTGCGGCGTGTCGTGGAGTGCATCGAGCACCGCGAGGAAACTCTCGCCCGGCACCTGAAAGATGCGGTCGCAGCCCTGTGCGAGCAGATTGTCGACGAGAATCCGGCCGCCGGTACGCAAGGTCATCATGCTCTCCTTGGCACCCCCATAGCCAAGGACTAGGCTGGCGCGAAACAGGAGAGATCATGCCCGACTTCACCACCATCGCCACCGGTCTGCGCTTCCCCGAAGGGCCGGTGGCGATGACCGATGGCAGCGTCATCCTCGTCGAGATTGCTGTCGGCCGCATCACCCGCGTCCGCCCCGACGGCACCAAGGAAACGGTCGCGACGCCCGGCGGCGGCCCCAATGGCCTCGCGCTCGGCCCCGATGGCAAGCTTTATTGCTGCAACAACGGCGGCTTCAATTACCATGAGCATCCGAGTGGCCTGTTGATCCCCAGCGGCCAACCCGATGACTATTCGGGCGGGCGGATCGAGCGGATCGATATCAACACCGGCGCGGTCGAGGTGCTCTACAAGGACGGCGATTTCGGCTGCATCCTGCGCGGTCCGAACGACATTGTGTTCGACGCGCACGGCGGCTTCTGGTTCACCGATCACGGCAAGAACCGCCCGCGCGAGCGCGACATCACGGGCATTTTCTATGCAAAGACCGACGGGAGCCATCTGGAGGAAGTCATCTTCCCGAGCGAGAACCCCAATGGCATCGGCCTCTCGCCCGATGGCAACACGCTCTATGCGGCGGAAACCTACACCTGCCGGTTGATGGCGTTCCGGGTGACCGAGCCCGGCAAGGTGGACCAGACCGCTGGGCTCGGTGGGGCGGGCATGCCTCTCTACCGGCCCGCGGGGTATAAATTCTTCGACTCGCTCGGCGTCGAGGCATGCGGCAACATCTGCGTCGCGACGATCGGCGAAAGCGGCATTTCGGTGATCTCACCGGCAGGCGACCTCGTCGAATTCGTGCCGACGCCCGATCCCTTCACCACCAACATCTGCTGGGGCGGGGCGGATATGCGAACCGCCTACATCACGCTGTCGGGCACCGGCCAGCTGATCGCAATGCCCTGGGCGCGGCCGGGGTTGAAGCTGGCGTATTCGGCATGATCCGAGCCGCTTCGTTGAAGGTCAGGGCTAGCGGCTGAGCAGCAGCGGCAGTTGCGCGGTCTCCAGCAATCGCTGCGTCACGCCGCCGAAAAGCTGTTCGCGGAACCGGCCGTGGCCATAGGCGCCCATCACGATCCAGTCACCGCCGAGCGCCTCGGTGGCGTTGGCCAGCGCGATCGCCGTCGGCTGGTCGTCGTGCGGGCGCTCGCAGATTTCGGCGTGGATGCCGTGGCGCGAGAGATAGCAGGCGGCATCGGTGGCCGGGAAAAAGTCCGGCGCGTTGGAGATGGTGACCAGCTTCACGTCGCGCGCGCCGGCGAGCAGCGGGACGGCGGCTCTCAGCGCATTGGCCGATTCGGGCGTGCCTGACCAAGCGACGATGGCGGTGCCGGTGGTAACGATAGGCTTGATCGTTGCGGGCACGGCAAACACGGGACAAGGCGAAGCGAGCACGACGTCGCCGACCAGCCGAACCGGATCGGACGCGGCGTCGTCTTCGCTGTTGCCCAGCGACAGCACGATCAGATCAGCGAGCATCGCGGCCGTCAGCAGTCCGTCGGCGGCAATGCCAGTGCTGGTGCGCATGTCCCAGGGCACGTCCTCGCGCTCCAGCGTTGCGGTCAGGTTGGCGATCAGCTTCGCTTCGTTTTCTTGCGCCTCTGCCAGGGCATCGGCGAGCAGGTAGCTGCCGCCGAACGGATCCATCGCGACGAAGCGCTGGAGCGGTGTGTTGACATGGAGTGTGATGTGCCCGTTCGTCAGCCGGGCAATATCGAGGGCGGCCTCCAGCCGCGCCGCATTGGCGGGTTCGCCGTCGGCATAAACAATGAGCGATCGCATCCTGTTCCTCCCAGCTAAACTCGGGACTCAACGCCCAAGACGGGGATAGGCTCCGGCGTCTGCGCGGTCATTGACGGCGATCAATGCCGCGTCGTGCGGAACTTTGGATGATAGCGCCGGTTAACACCCCGACTCCGCGTCTGTCGCGCCGTCGGCTCCGGTAGGATTGGATCCTTGGCAACGGCGAAGGCACGCCTCCTGACGCATAGCGTCTTACCCTTTGCGTCGATGCTGCTGGCGTTGGCGGCGGCGACGCTGGCGATCGACGCGCTGCTACACGCCTTTGATCTGGTCTGGATCGGTCGGTATCTCGGCATTCCGGGCGTCGCGCTGATCCTGGCCTCGCTGATCTATTCGGCGCGCAAACGCAAAATCATTAGCTGGGGCAAGCCCGCCAAGCTGTTGCGGCGGCATGAGCGGCTGGCTTGGGCCGGATCGCTGCTGATCCTCGTCCATGCCGGCATTCATTTCAATGCGTGGCTGGGCTGGCTCGCCATCGGGGCAATGGCGATCAACATCGGCAGCGGTCTGACGGGCAAGTATCTGTTACAACACGCCCGCAAAAGCTTGCTGGCCACCAAGGCGGCGCTGGTTGCTCAGGGCCTGTCGCCGGACGAGCTCGACGAGCGGACCTATTGGGACACGATCACGCTCGGCGTTATTCAGCAATGGCGAGTCATCCACTTGCCGATCACGCTGGCCTTTGCCGTTCTCGCGCTGGCGCACGTTGTGTCGATTTGCCTGTTTTGGCGGTGGTGGTGATGAACCGCTGGCTGCTGCGCGTCATCGCCGCCCTCGTCGTCGGCATCATCGGTTTTGCGATCATCCATCCTGAGCGGATGATCGCGCCCGGCCCGGTGAAGCCCGCGCATTCGGCGATCGCCAAGGATTGCTTCGCCTGCCACACACCGTTTCTGGGGGCATCGCCGACGCGGTGCACTGTATGTCACAAGGTTGCCGACATCGGCAGGCTGACAACACGCGGTTCCCCCATCGCGCGTGCGGCAAAGGCGCCGATCTTCCATCAATCGCTGGTCGAACCGAATTGCATGGCTTGCCACTCGGATCATGCCGAACCCCGGCTGACGCGGCGCGCGGATAAGCGCTTCGCTCATAGCCTGTTGAAGCCAGAGACCCGAGCGCAATGCTCAAGCTGCCATACGCCGCCAGACACGCCGTTTCACCAATCGAACCGCGCAAATTGTTCGACCTGCCATAATGACCGCGCGTGGGCGCCGGCCAGCTTCGATCACGCGCTATTTCCAGCTCGATCGCAACCATGCGGTGGCCTGCGCGACCTGTCATCCGCGGACCGACTATGCGACTTATAGCTGCTATGGCTGTCATGCGCATCAACCGGCGAGCTTGCGCGCGCGGCATGCCGAGGAAGGCATCGGCAACATCGAAAATTGCGTGCGCTGCCACCGCCGACCAGATGCCGAGGGCGGGGAGGGCGGCGAGGGCGGCGAAGGTGAAGGTCGCGATGACTAACGGTGAAGCGTTGCTGATCGCCAATTGGAGGACGAAATCAAATGCATCGTGAACGCCACCTTGTCGCGCGGATCGGTTGGCTGCGCGCGGCTGTGCTCGGTGCCAATGACGGCATCGTCTCCACCGCCAGCTTGATGATCGGGGTCGCGGCGGCGGCGCAGAGCCAGTCAGCGATTCTGGTAACGGGCGTCGCGGGCCTTGTGGCGGGCGCGATGTCGATGGCGGCGGGCGAGTATGTCTCGGTCAGCTCGCAAGCCGATACCGAAGCTGCCGACCGGGCGAAGGAAGCGCAGGAACTGGTCGACGACCCGGCGGCAGAGCTGGAGGAGCTGACGCGCATCTACATGGCGCGCGGGCTCGATCGCGCGCTGGCGGCGCAAGTCGCCGAGCGGCTGACCACAAGGGATGGTCTGAAAGCGCATCTGCGCGATGAGCTGGGCTTGAGCGTGCATCTGGAGGCGCGCCCGGTGCAAGCGGCGCTCGCTTCGGCTGGCAGCTTCGCGGTCGGGGCGATCTTGCCGTTGTTGCTGATATTCGTGCTGCCGCGTCCGATGCTCGAAATCGGGATAGCCGCGGGTTCGATCGTGTTTCTGGCAGCGCTCGGGATCGTGGGGGCGCGCGCGGGCGGGGCGCCGGTGCTGCGGGCAACCATTCGCGTCACTTTTTGGGGGGCGATTGCCATGGCGATCACGGCGGGCGTCGGTTTGCTGTTCGGCGCGGCCGGATAAGTTGACCCGCGCTTGTTGCCGGGACTAAGCGGCGGCAAATCAACCCGAGTCCCGGAGCCGCCGATGAACAAGCTCTACCCCAGTGCCGCCGCCGCGCTCGACGGCTTGTTGTTCGACGGCATGACGCTGTGCGCGGGCGGCTTTGGCCTGTGCGGCATCCCCGAGCGACTGATCGACGCGATCCGCGATGCCGGGGTCAAGGAGCTGACGATCGCCAGCAACAATGCCGGGATCGACGGCGAGGGCCTCGGCAAGCTGCTGCGCACGCGGCAGGTCAAGAAGATGATCAGTTCTTACGTCGGCGAGAACAAGGAGTTCGAGCGGCAGTATCTGGCGGGCGAGCTTGAGGTCGAATTCTGCCCGCAGGGAACGCTTGCCGAGCGGTGCCGCGCGGGCGGGGCGGGCATTCCGGGCTTCTACACCAAGACCGGCGTCGGCACGTTGGTGGCCGAGGGCAAGCCGGTGATGCAGTTCGACGGCGAGGATTACATCCTCGAACGCGGCATTCGTGCCGACCTGTCGATCGTCAAGGGCTGGAAGGCGGATGAAGCAGGCAACCTGATTTTCCGCAAGACCGCGCGCAACTTCAACCAGCCGATGGCGACGGCGGGCAAGGTCTGCATTGCCGAGGTCGAGGAAATCGTGCCGGTCGGCAGCCTCGATCCCGATCAGGTGCATCTGCCCGGCATCTATGTGAACCGCCTGATTCTGGGCGCGCCCTACGACAAGAAGATCGAATTCGTGACCACGCGCGAGCGGGCGGCGGCGTGATGCTGCGGGCGGTTATTTTGGGCACCGCGCTCGCAGTCGCGCTTCCAATGCCCGCGCAGGCTCAGCAAGCACCGGCCGCGCAGGCGCAGGCGCAGGATGACGGCGCGACGGTCGATAATGTCATTGCCGCGCTCTACGACGTCATCTCCGGTCCGGCCGGGCCGCGCGACTGGGCGCGGTTCAAGGCATTGTTCGTCCCCGAGGGGCGGCTGGTCCCGGTGGGCGACGCGGGGCCGCGTGTGCTGACGCAGCAGGACTATATCGACCGCGCCGGTGCGGCGTTCGCCAAGGATGGCTTTTTCGAGCGCGAGATTGGCCGTCGCACCGAACGCTATGGCAATGTCGTCCATGTCTTTTCAACCTATGAGAGCCGCCGCACGGCGGATGGCGCACCATTTTCGCGCGGGATCAATTCGATCCAGCTCGTGCGGGTCGCCGGCAAGTGGCGGATCCTGTCGATCACCTGGCAGGGCGAAACGCCCGCGTTCCCGCTGCCCAAAGCCTATCTGCAGACCACCCCACAGGCAAAATAGCGATGCGGGCGAAGCCACATTGCATCGCTTCGTGTTATCGGAGGGCCGAATGACTGCGCAACGCTGGCTCGTGATCGGCGGTTGGTTGAGCATTGGGGCGGCACTCCTGCATCTTGGCTGCATAGTCGGCGGGGCGGACTGGTATCGCTTCTTTGGTGCGCCGCCACTCATTGTCCGGGCGGTCGAGCGCGGGCAGGCGTGGCCGCATCTGGCGACATTGGTGATCGCGGCGGTCCTCTGCATATGGGCCGCATACGCTTTTTCGGGGGCGGGGCTGATCAGCAGGCTGCCACTTCTGCGCCTCGGGCTCGTGGTGATCAGTGCGATCTATGTATGGCGCAGCCTCGATCTGCCGATTGCCATGGTTGTCATCCCACAGGCTGTCTCACCCTTCGTCATCTGGTCGTCGCTGATCGTGGCGATCTATGCTTTATGCTATTCGATTGGAACTTGGCAGGCGTGGCGCACGCTTGGCCGCAAGGAGCAAAATTGATGCCCTGGACTCGTGACGACATGGCCGCCCGCGCGGCGCAGGAATTGCAGGACGGCTTCTACGTCAATCTCGGCATCGGCATTCCGACGCTGGTCGCCAACCACATCCCGGCCGACATGGACGTGACGCTGCAGAGCGAGAACGGCATGCTGGGCATTGGGCCGTTTCCTTACCCCGACGAAGTCGATCCCGACCTGATCAACGCGGGTAAGCAGACGATCAGCGAGCTGCCGCAGTCGGTCTATTTCAGCAGCGCCGACAGCTTCGCGATGATCCGTGGCGGGCATATCGACCTGACCGTGCTCGGCGCGATGGAAGTGAGCGAAGGCGGCGACATCGCCAACTGGATGATTCCCGGCAAGCTCATCAAGGGGATGGGCGGCGCGATGGATCTGGTCGCGGGCGTCAAGCGCATCGTCGTGGTGATGGAGCATACGTCGAAGAACGGCGACCCGAAGTTCATTCCCGCCTGCACGCTGCCGCTTACGGGCAGGAACGTCGTCGACATGATCATTACCGATCTCGCCGTGTTCCACCGGCCCGACCATGCGAGCCCGTTCGAACTGATCGAACTGGCGCCAAGCGTCACGGCCGAGGATGTGCGTGCGAAGACCACCGCGCATTATGTCGAGCGCGTCGCGGCCTGACAGCGTACCCTCGGCCGGGCGCAGCCGCGTTGCTTGGCGCGGCGGCGAGGCGTAGGGCTGCAACATGTTCAAAATGTTGCGACAGCGATATCTCGATATTCTCGCCTCGGTGTACATTTACAACGAGCATCGCGGCTATACGAGCATCGACCGTGTGCTGGAGGCGGTGCGCGCCTGCTGCCCCGACGACCGCCAGTTCATTGCCGAGGTCGAGAAGCACCGCGCCGACGAGCGCAAACATTATGTGATGTTCAAGCGCTGGTTCGAACTGCAGGGCAGGCGACCGTTCAAGGTCGATCGCACTTGCGGCCATATCGACCGCTTCGTCGAGATCATGTTCGGGCGCGGCATCGATGCGCTCGACACCCAGGCGATCATCGCCGACCCGCGCCAGTTCGAGCGGCTGTGCCGTGTCATCATGCTCACCGAGCAGCGCGGTATGCGGCAGGTCGATGTGCTGCTGCGGTCGCCGCTGGTGAAGTCCGATACGGTCATGATGAAGATCTTCCGCATCATCGAACGCGACGAGCCGAGCCATTGGCAGCCTTATCAGGCGTGGCTCGATCGCACTGGCCGTAAGCCTGCGTCGTGGGTCGAGCGCGCGGTCGATTTCTGGATTCACCGCGAACTGCTGCTGTTCAAGATTCCGGCGCTCTATCTCAATCCGTGGCTGGGACGTCAGGACGACTGGGCCGATGCGGGCGAGCGCACCGTTGCCGTTGCCGCAGTTTGAAACCGTAACATTGGCTCGCTAGGGCGCCGCCATGCGTATTCTGCTTACCGGTTCGTCGGGCTGGCTGGGCCGCTTCATCGCGCCGTTGTTGCGCGCGGCGGGGCATCAGGTGACCGGGCTCGACCCGGCGCCGGGGGCGGACACCGATGTCGTGGGGTCGGTCGCCGACCGGGCGCTGGTGGGGCGCATCTTTGCCGATGCCGGGATCGAAGCCGTCATTCACTCCGGCGCGCTGCACAAGCCGGACATCGTCCGCTATCCGACGCAGGCCTTCGTCGACGTGAACGTCACCGGCACGCTCAACCTGCTCGAAGCAGCGGTCGAACACGGCGTGCAGCGCTTCGTCTTCACATCGACCACTTCGCTGATGATCTCGGCCGCGGTGCGCGCGGGGGCCAGCGACCGAGCGATCTGGCTCGACGAAGGGTTTGCGCCGCTCGAGCCGCGCAACATCTATGGCATCACCAAGCTCGCGGCCGAGCAGATTTGTCGCCTCTATCACCAGCGGCATGCGCTGCGCTGCGTGATCCTGCGCACAGGGCGGTTTTTCCCGGAAGAGGACGACACCGACCTGACGCTGTCGGGTGAGAACAACAAGGCGAATGAATTCCTCAACCGCCGCCTGACGGTCGAGGATGCGGCCGCGGCGCATCTTGCGGCGCTGGAGCGCGCGCCGATGCTCGGTTTCGATCTGTTTCTCGTCGCCGCGCCGACGCCCTTCGCCCCTGCCGACGTGGTGCCGCTGAAGGCGAATGCAGCGACCGTCGTCGCGCGTTATTTCCCGGATGCGCCAGCACTTTATGCGCAGCGCGGTTGGGAATTGCCGATGACGATCGACCGTGTTTACGACGCACGGCGCGCCGAGCGGGTGCTGGGCTTCCGCTGCCAGACCGATTTTGCAAGCGTGCTGCAGGCGATGCGCGACGGCGCGCCGCTGCCCTTCGCGCATGACGCGAGCTATGTCTCGCCGCTCGTGCAACCCGCGCTGCGATAAGCCGGGAGGAAACTCCTCTAGAATGCGCGATTTGCCGCCTTTCATCGCCGCCGCGAAAGTCCTAAGCTTCGGCAGTACGTAGCGCCCGCAAGTGGCGACGCGGCAACCGAATGCGGGGGACAGGTGATGAAGCGAGCGTTGGTGTTGCTGGTGGCCGGCACGATTCTGGCGGGCGCTTGCGCCTTTGCGGCGAGCGGCAAGCCGCCTGCCGAAACCAGGCTCTGGCGGCTCGATTGCGGGTCGACCTATATCCCCGATCTCAACCTGTTTTCGGACACGCGCGCCTATCCCGGCAAGGGAATGGCGCTGGTCGCGAGTTGCTACCTGATCAAGCACGGCGACAGCTACATGATCTGGGACACCGGGCTGCCAGCCAGCTTCAAGGGCCTGAAGATCGACCAAAAGACGGGCGGGGCAACGATTACCAAGACCGTGGTCGAACAGCTCGCTGAAATCGGGGTGAAGCCCGAACAGATCTCGACCATCGGCATCAGCCATTATCATTACGATCACACGGGCCAGGCGGCATCCTTCCCGGCGGCAACGCTGATGATCGGCAAGGGTGATTTTGACGCGCTGAGTGCGTCGCCGCCGATGTTCGGTGCCAATCCAACCGCGCTCAAGAATTGGGTCGGCGGCCCCGGCAAATCGGTGCCGGTCAGCGGTGACAAGGACATTTTCGGCGACGGCAGCGTCACCATGATCGACACGCCCGGCCACACCCCCGGCCATCACAGCCTGCTCGTCAAGCTCGGCAGCGGCGCCACATTTCTGCTGACCGGCGACCTCGCCCATTTCCAGGAAAATCTTGCCAGCAACGGCGTGCCGACGTTCAATACCAACCGTGCCGATACACTCGCGTCGCTGGCGCGGTTCAAGGGCCTTGCAACCAATATCAAGGCAACCGTCATCATCCAGCATGATCCGCGCGACGTTGCCAAGCTGCCCGCATTTCCTGCCGCCGCGGACTAGAGGCGCACTGGACGGGTCGCGCCGAGCGCGGCAAGGAAGGGCGAACGACAGCAACGGGAGAGCGTGATGCGGGCATTGTTATCGAAGGCGCCGGGTGGACCCGAAACGCTGATGATGGACGAACTGCCCGATCCGGTGCCTGCCAAGGGGCAAGTGCTGGTCGCCGTTAAGGCCTGCGCGATCAACTATCCCGATGTGCTGATCATCGAGGACAAATACCAGTTCAAGCCGGCACGCCCTTTCGCGCCGGGCGGCGAGATTTCGGGCGTGGTCGAAGCGGTGGGTGAGGGCGTCACCGCGCTCGCGATTGGAGACCGCGTGCTCGGCACGATCGGCCACGGCGGGCTGGTCGAGAAAGTCGTGACCGATGCGGCGCGGCTGTACAAGCTGCCCGAGGGGCGCTCGTTCGAGGAAGGATCGGCGCTGGTCCTCACTTATGGCACGACGATCCACGCGTTGCTCGACCGCGGGCATCTGAAGGCGGGGCAGACGCTGCTCGTGCTGGGTGCGGCGGGGGGCGTTGGCCTTGCCGCGATCGAGCTAGGCAAGGCCTTCGGTGCGCGCGTGGTCGCCGCCGTCTCGTCGGAAGAGAAGGCGCAGGCTTGCCGCGAGGCAGGGGCCGATGCGACGCTCGTCTATGGCCGCGCCCCGTTCGACAAGGACGCGTCAAAGGCGCTCGCCGACCAGTTCAAAGCCGCGACCGGCCCCAATGGCGCCGACGTCATCTATGATCCGGTCGGCGGCGACTATGCCGAACCCGCGCTGCGATCGATCGCGTGGGAAGGGCGCTATCTCGTCGTCGGCTTCCCGGCCGGCATCCCGCGGCTGCCGCTCAATCTGACGCTGCTCAAGAGCTGCGATGTCTGTGGCGTGTTCTGGGGTGCCTTTGCCGCGCGCGATCCGGAGGCCAATCAGGCGCATATCGACCATCTTTTCCGGCTGTGGGGCGAGGGCAAGATCCACCCGCGCGTGACCGAAGTGTTCGATTTTGCCGAGGGCGGTGCCGCGATCGCCAAGATGGCGGCACGCGGTGCGATCGGCAAACTCGTGGTGCGCGTGGCGGCTTAGTTGCGCGCGCGCGTCCCGCACCCTATTTGCGCAACAACAATCAATTCGGAAAGATGCCGATGACCACTTTCGACGACCGCGAACGGGCTTTCGAAACGCAATTCGCGCGCAAGGAAGACCTTGCCTTTCGCGTGACGGCGCGGCGCAACAAGCTTGTCGCGCATTGGGCAGCCACGCTGATGAAGCTGACGCCGGAAGAGACCGAAGCCTATGCCAAGGCCGTCGTCCACGCCGATTTCGAAGAAGCCGGCGACGAGGATGTCATCCGCAAGCTGTTTGGCGATCTGACCGCTGCCGGTGTCGAGATCGACGAAGCCGGCGTGCGCCGCGCGCTCGGCGAGCAGGCGAGCGAAGCGCTGCGCCAGCTGAAGGGCGATTGAGCCGATGGCGATGCCCGCCGCCGAGATCGAGGCGCTGATTCGCGCTGCCATCCCTGACGCGGACGTTGTCATTACCGATCTTGCCGGCGACGGCGACCATTATGCCGCACGGGTCACCAGCGCCTCGTTCCGGGGGCTGCCGCGCATCAAGCAACATCAGGCCGTTTACGCCGCGCTCGGCGGGCGCATGGGGGGCGTCCTCCATGCGCTACAATTGACGACCGCCCTTCCTGACTGAGGACCGCCATGACCGATGAAACCCACGCCCGTATTGCCGAACTGATCGAAACGAACGACGTCCTGCTGTTCATGAAGGGCACCGCATTGTTTCCGCAGTGTGGCTTTTCGAGCCGCGCGGTCGCCATTCTCCAGCATCTGAACGTCGGTTTCGAAACCGTCGATGTGCTGCAGGATCAGGGGATCCGCCAGGGCATCAAGGCGTTTTCCGACTGGCCGACGATCCCGCAGCTCTATGTGAAGGGCGAATTCGTCGGCGGTTCGGACATTATGATGGAAATGTTCGAATCGGGCGAGCTCGCGCAGCTCTTCGAAGCCAAGGGTCTGGTTGGCGCGCACTAGATCATAACAACGGGGGCGTTGAACAATGCTGTTGCAACAGGGCGGCTTCCCGCAACCGCTTGACGCACCCGCGCCGATGCTGATCTGCGACTTGACGCAAAGCTGGTCGGCGACGGCAGGCGGCGGGGTCGGCACCTATTTGAAGGCGAAGCGCGACTATGTGCTCGCGCACACGCCGCATTCGCTGCTGCAGATAGTGCCCGGGCCCGAGGACAAGATCGTCGTCGACGGCCGCCACATCTGGGCCGAAGTCGGCGCTGATCCGGTACGCGGCAGCCCCAATTACCGTTTCATCCTGCGCACCAAGATCGTTCGCGACATCCTCGCGCGCTATCGCCCGGCGATTGTCGAATCGCTCTGTCCCTGGGTGCTGCCGTGGACGGCGATCCATCACCGCCGTGCCGTGCCGGAAACGGCGCTGGTCGCGGGCTACAGCACCGATTTCCCGAATGCGCATGTGTTTCGCGTCGCGCAAAAGCTGTTCGGCACCACCATCGGTCGCGGCTTTCAGTGGCTGTCCTACGGCTATGCCGAGATCACCTATCGCGAATTCGACTGGGTCTACACGTTGTCGGAAGACATTCGCGGCGTGCTCGCGCGGCGCAAGATCCACCGGACGAGTGTGCTGCCGCTCGGCGTCGACATCTCGCGCTTTCACCCGTCGAAGCGCGACCCCCACTATCGCGCCGAACTCGGCCTGCCGGGTGACGGCCCGCTGCTGATCTATGCCGGGCGGCTCGACAATGAAAAGCGCGCGCAGACCCTAGTCGAGATGTTCCGGCATTTGCCGCCCTCGCTCGGCGCGGCAATGGTGCTGGTCGGCGACGGCAAGCGGCGCGAGGACATGATGGCGGAAGCCGCGGGGCTGCCGATTGCATTCCCCGGATTCGTCAGCGATCGCGAGCAGCTGGCGCGGGCGCTGGCGTCATCCGACATTTATGTATCGGGTATGGCCGATGAGACCTTCGGCATTTCGATCGTCGAGGCGCAAGCATCGGGCCTGCCCGTCGTCGGCGTGGCGAGCGGCGCGATGATCGACCGGGTGCCGCCGGAACTCGGGCGGCTGGGGCCGGTGGACGACGCAGTTACGATGGCGCGCAATGTCGAGACAGTCTGGCGCAACGATCCGCGGGCCATCGGCGCGGCGGCGCACCACCACGCGCAGCAGTTCAGTTGGGACCGCACGTTCGAGCAATTGTTCAGCGACATTTATCCGCGCGCGCTTGCCCATGCAGCGCTGCGGGCGCGCACCGGGCGGCGTGCGGCTGACCGCGCCTATCTGGCGGCGACTGCGGCAGGCTGAACGAATTTTGCGGCGGGTGCCGGGTGGGCGGATCGACGCGATACCGGAAAAAACAGTCGATCCGCCCTGAAGCGGCATGCCACGCGGCATGCACATAGCGATGCACTCGCCGTGCCAAGCCGAGAAACCCGCATATTTCCGGGCAGTTGAATGGTTAACGAGCGCCGCTGAGCGGGGCGCGGTGTAAGCTTTTCCGACAGCCGCGCTCCATCGGTTGGCGCATCTCTTGACTACAGCCGTAATCAGTGCGATTACGAACGTAGTCGAAGGAGGTTCTCGCATGACCGAACGTATCAGCGATGCTGAGCATATGGTGATGGAAGTGTTGTGGGATCAGGCCCCGCTGTCGGCGCAGGATGTTGCCGAGCGGATCGGCCCCGCGCGCGATTGGAGCGCCAATACGGTGAAGACGCTGCTCGGCCGCTTGCTCGCCAAGAAGGTGATCGCGCATGAGGAAGACGGTCGCCGCTATCTCTATCGCCCGCTGGTCGCGCGCGAGGATTATGTCGCGGGCGAATCGCAAAAGCTGATCGATCGGCTGTTCGGTGGCAAGTTGACGCCGCTCGTCGCGCATCTCGCCGAGCGCGATCAGCTGACGAGCAGCGACATCGCCGAGATCGAAGCGCTGCTGAAGGCGCTCAAGCAATGATCGCCTGGGCCATTGAGGCGCTGATCGCCTCCACCTTGTTGATGCTGCTCGTGCTGGTGCTGCGCGCGCCGGTGCGGCGGCTGTTCGGCGCGGGCGTTGCCTATGCATTGTGGCTGTTGCCCGTTGCGCGCCTGTTGCTGCCGCCGCTGCCTGCCGAATGGCAACCGAGCGCGGCCGCGCCGATCAGCCGCGCGGCCGAGCAGGTCACGGTGATGTTTGTCGACCTGACGGGCGCCGCCCCGGCGCAGGACGTGGTCGCGGCGCCGGATTATGGGCCGGTGTTGCTCGCGATCTGGGCGATCGGCGCGGCGGGCTTCATCGGCTGGCACCTGATCCGCTATCGCCTGTTCGTGGGTCGGATGCTGACGGGTGCTCGCGCCACGCTGTTCGGGCCGGTGCAGGTGATCGAAAGCGACAGCGCCACCGGACCGCTCGCTTTCGGTATCTGGCGCAAATACGTCGCTTTCCCGAGCGACTTCAAGGATCGCTACGACGCCGACGAACAGGCGTTGGCGCTGGCGCATGAGCTGACGCACCACGCGCGCGGCGATCTGATCGCCAATTGGATCGCGCTGGTCGTGCTCGCATTGCACTGGTTCAATCCGATTGCGTGGCGCGCGTTCCGGGCGTTCCGCGCTGACCAGGAAATGGCGTGCGACGAGCGGGTGCTGGCAGGGCGCGCTGCCAATGTCCGCCACGCTTATGGCCGCGCGATCGTCAAGTCCGCGCATGGCGGCGCCGTGTCGGCAGCTTGCCATCTGCACACTATCAACGAGCTTAAAGGGAGACTGAGGATGTTGTCGAAGGATCGTGTTTCGAAGGCGCGCCTTGCGAGTGGTGGTGCGGCGGTTGCAGCCGTGGCGCTGGTCTCGCTTGGGCTGACGGCATCGGGCACTCAGGCTGCCGAACGGCTGCGCAGCCAGGTGAAGGCGTCGATCGGCGTCGATATCGCACAGCTCGACGCGCCCAAGGCGCCGGCTGCGCCCGGTGCGATGCCGGTTGCCCCGCAAGCCGCCGATCTGCCGCCGCCGCCCAAGCTTGCCGAACTACCACCCGCGCCGCCGGCACCCTCGGCAAAGCCCGAAGTGCACACCCGCACGAAGATCATCATTCGCAACAGGGACGGGAAGGTCGAGACGATCGATAGCGAGGGCGACGATATTGAGGCCGTACTCGCGCGCCCACTGACCGACAAGAAGATCCGCGTCATCGTGCCGGAGGTGATTGACGGCAAGTGCGCCGATGACGAAGGCAAGCCCGTCGTCAAGAACAAGCAGAAGGACGGCAAGCACATCATCATCATTTGCCGCAACCGCATCGAATGGCTGGCAAAGGATGCCACGCGTCGCGCCGCCGATGCGCGGATTGTCATGCTCCGTTCGGGCGAGATCGAGCGCCATGCCCGGATGAGCGCGCTGGAGGGCGTCCGTGCCGCCCGCGCCGGCATCGTTGCCAACCGCGACATGTCGGAATCGGCCCGCGCTGCGGCGCTGAAGGGGATCGACCAAGCCATCGCCGAGCTTGAGGCCGACGCCGCCAAGGCGAAGTGACCTCAACCGGTCCGGCGGGTCTGCCCAGCCCGCCGGACCGAACGTTGCCAAAGGGGGTCGGCTAAGGCCCATCGCAGCTTGAGTTGCCCGGAGCGAAGGGCCATGTGACGGGCATGGAGTCGCTCCCCACCGGCGCGCTGGTCGCGCTCGATCCGCTGGTCGCGCGGGTGCTTGCGCCCAATCCGTCGCCGTTCACTTTCACTGGCACACAGACACATCTGGTCGGCACGGACGACCTTGCAGTGATTGACCCCGGTCCCGACGATGCCGACCATGTCGCAGCCATGCTGGCAGCGATTGGCGGTCGCCCGGTGACGGCGATTGTCATCACCCATACGCACCGCGACCATAGCCCGGCGAGCCGCGCGCTGGCAGCGGCCACCGGCGCTCCGATCGTCGGTTGCGCGCCGCTGGTGATCGACATGGGCGGCCGATCCGACGCTGCTTTCGACACCGATTATGCGCCCGACCGCGTGCTCTTGGATGGCGAGAGCGTGGCAGGCGAGGGCTGGACACTGACAGCCGTTGCGACGCCGGGCCATACGTCCAATCATCTCGCCTTCGCGCTGCCAGAGACCGGCGCGCTGTTTTCGGGCGATCATGTGATGGGCTGGTCGACCACCGTGGTGATGCCGCCCGACGGCGACATGACCGCCTTCATGGCGAGCCTGGCGAAGCTGCAGGCACGCGACGACCGCGTCTATTACCCCGCGCACGGCGATCCGGTGACCAACCCGGCGCAGCATGTCCGTCACCTGATCGGCCACCGCAAGGCGCGCGAGGGGCAGATCCTGCGCGCACTGGAGGCCGGACCGGCCACAGTCCCCGACATTGTCGCCGGGATGTATGCGGGCGTCGACCGGCGCCTGTGGGGCGCGGCGGGTGGATCGGTGCTGGCGCATCTGATCGATCTGGAAGGACGCGGTATCGTCGCACGCGATGACGCGCATTGGCGGCGTACCGCATGACGGCGACGCGGCGCTGGCTTGTCGTCGCGGCGGCGCTGATTGCAGCCGCGGCGCTCGCCTTCCTGGCCTATGACCGCTACCGCGAACGCTATGCCGTCACCGAACCGGCAGCAGGCGGCGCGCCGCTCACCGAGTTGATTTCGGCGCGGTTGGCGGGGGCAAGCACGTTGAAAGTCGCCGAGCTTTCGGGGACGGTGCAGAGCACCGCGTCCGATGTTCGCGGCTTCGGCTGGCTGCGGTCGGATCAAGTCGTCAAAATGCCCTATTCGGTCGCTTATTTCGTCGATGTCTCGCGGATCGGCTCGGGCGACATCGAATGGTCAGACAAGACCCGGACGCTGATCGTCAAGGCGCCTGACGTTACGCCGGCGCCCGCCAATATCGACGAAGCACGCCGCAGCCTCGTCAAGACGACCGGCATCTTCGTCACGCGCAAGGCGGCGGAGGAACTGGCGCAGCGGACCTCGATCCATGCGACCGAAAAGGCGAATGCAGCAGCGCGGTCGCCCTCACGAATGGCGCAGGCGCGCGAGCTGGCGCGACAGGCACTGGTCCGGCTTTATGCCCAGCCGCTGCGGGCGCTTGGACACGGTGACGCAAGGGTGATCGTCACCTTTCCGGCGGAACGGCGGCGCATCGACGGCGAGCAATGGGACGTTTCGCGCAGTATCGAAGATGTGATGAACGACAGGCGCTGACGCCGACCGTCCTCGCGGGCAATCCGTTTCGCCGTGGGGACGATTGTGGTAACGACCAACGCATCGTTTCCGGGGGGGGTATATGGCAACCATTGCAACGCCGCACGGCGTCGAGCGCAACGACGACCGGTTTTTCCTGACGATGGCGTTCGTGATGGCCGGTGTGCTCGTCGCCGGGTTCAGCCTCAACCTGGCGATGGGACGCTCGACCTTCGCGCGTCCGCTGCTCGTCCACGCGCATGCAATCATCTTCATGGGCTGGATCGTGATCTATCTGGCGCAGAACTGGTTCGCGACGCAGGGGCCGATCGCGCTGCACCGGCGATTCGGCTGGGTGGCAGTCGGCTGGCTATGCCTGATGCTCTATTTCGGCACCGCCGTGACGGTGATGAACGTCCGGGCCGGGACCGTGCCGTTCTTTTTCCAGCCGCTGCACATGCTGGTATTCGATCCGCTGTCGCTGATCGGCTGCATGGCGCTGATCGGGGCAGGCATTGCGCAGCGCAAGCACACCGGCTGGCATCGGCGGCTCAACTATTGCGGCATGGCGCTGCTGGTCGGGCCCGGTGTCGGGCGGTTGCTGCCGATGCCGCTGCTGATCCCATATGCCTATCAGGCGGCCTTCTGGACACTGCTGATCTTCCCGATCATCGGCATGATCGCCGACTGGCGGCGCGACGGGCGCGTCCACCCGGCGTGGTTCTGGGGGCTGGGCGGGATGATCGCCACCGAGGCGCTGACCAATTTGATCACTTTCACACCGATCGGTCTGGCGCTGTACGAGGCGGTGACCGCCGGTTCGCCGGGCGCCGCGATCGCACCGCTGGCATTTCCGCCATCGCCGCTGGGTTGATCCGGCGGGCGTCCGGGGCCATGTGAGCCGCCGACACTGCGAGGGGAATTGGAATGAACGTGCCGCTCCGCGAAAGCCTAGCCGGACTCGATTTGCGCGCCGAAATCGACCGGCTGCGCAAGGAGCGCAACGCCGTGATCCTCGCGCATTATTACCAAAAGCCCGAAATTCAGGACATTGCCGATTTCGTCGGCGACAGTCTCGACCTCAGCCGCAAGGCGCAGGCGACCGATGCCGATGTCATTGCCTTTTGCGGCGTCAAGTTCATGGCCGACACCGCAAAAATCCTGAGCCCCGAAAAGATCGTCGTGCTGCCCGATCTGAACGCGGGGTGCAGCCTGGAAGACAGCTGCCCGCCCGACAAGTTTGCGGCATTCCGCGCGGCGCACCCTGATCACATTGCGCTGACCTACATCAATTGCTCGACCGAAGTGAAAGCGCTTTCCGACGTGATCGTCACTTCGTCGTCGGCCGAGAAGATCCTGAGCCAGATTCCGCCCGAACAGAAGATCATCTTCGGCCCCGACAAGCACCTTGGCGGCTATCTGAAGCGCAAAACCGGGCGCGACATGCTGCTGTGGCCGGGCGTGTGCATCGTCCACGAAGCGTTCAGCGAGACCGAGCTGCTGAAGCTGAAGGCGCTCAACCCCGATGCACCGATCGCCGCGCACCCCGAATGTCCGGCCTATATTCTCGATCATGCCGATTATGTCGGGTCGACGAGCGGCATCCTGCAATTTGCGAAGGACATGCCAGGCGACACGCTGATCGTCGCGACCGAGCCGCACATCATCCACCAGATGCAAAAGGCCGAGCCGGGCAAGACCTTCATCGGCGCGCCGGGGGCCGACGGCAACTGCAACTGCAACATCTGCCCCTATATGGCGCTCAACACGATGGAAAAGCTCTACGTCGCGTTGCGCGACCTGGCGCCGCGAATCGAGATCGAGGAAGGACTCCGGCTGCGCGCGAAAAAGTCGCTTGACGCGATGCTGGCGATGGCGAGCGGCACCGTCGGGCTAGGCGATCTGGGGCCGGTGCCGGTGAGTGGCGATTGAGCCTCATTTAATTTGCTGCAATTCCGGCTGCGATCAGGTGCCACGGCCAGCCCGCTAGTGTAACGGCACCGGCATGGATCAGCCGGTTTTCTTCGACCCGACGGGCGCGCGCCGACGCTGGACGTCGCGCGGGTTCTGGTCGGTGATCGCGCTTGCTGCGCTTGCGGCAGGAGTGTTCATCCTGACGCTCGTCAGCGTGCCGAGCGGCGGCGAATTGCCGCTGGCGTTCGAACGCGCGCAGCCCGCACCGCTCGCCCGCCAGATTTCGGGGCTTCGGCATCGGCTCGGGAGCTGGCTGCCGCGCGGCAAACCGGCCGCCGGGGGCAAGCCGGTGACGATGGCGTTTTACGTTCCCTGGGACCCATCGAGTGCCGAATCGCTCAGCCGCAACATCGGTGCAATCGATATTGTGGCGCCGGTGACGCTGTTCGTGAACGGCCCGACGCATGCGCTCAATGCAACGCAAGATGCCCCGCTTGCGCGCATTCTGGCGGGGGCGCCGCGTCGTCCCGCCGTAATGCCGCTCGTCCAGAATGCGCAAAATGGCCAGTGGGATGGCGCGGGAGCAGCAGCGCTGTTCGCCAGCAAGCCCGCGCGGGCGAAATTCCTCGCCGCGTTGAAGGCGGAAGTAACGTCGCACCGCTGGGCCGGCATCGTGTTCGATTTCGAACTGCTGCCACCGTCAGCCGTTGCCGATTATCGCGCACTGATCGGGGAGGCCAATGCCGCGTTCGACAAGATCGGTGCATCGGTGTTCGTGGCGGTGCCGGTTGGTAACCCGGCCTGGTCGCCGCGCGCCTTTGCGAGGGTCGCGGACAAGATCATCCTGATGAATTACGACTTCCATTCCGAAGGCGGCGATCCCGGGCCGATCGCGCCGCAGGGTTGGTATGTCGACAACCTGCGTGCCGCGCTTGCTGAGGTGACGCCCGACCGGATGATCGTTGCGGTCGGCAGCTACGGCTATGACTGGCACGGCGACGTCGCCGATCCGATGACGATCGAGGAAGCCTGGCTCGCTGCGCATGACAGCGACGCGCCAGTGGTCTTCGATCCCGTCAGCGGCAACAGCGGCTTCGGCTATGAGGAAGGCGGCGTGCGGCATCAGGTCTGGATGCTCGATGCCGCCGCAATGTGGAACGAACTGAAGGCACTGCGCGCCAGCGGCCTCGGCAGCATCGCGCTGTGGCGGCTCGGCAGCGAAGACCCCGGCGTCTGGCCTGCGATACAGGCATTTCGCCGGGGTACGCTGCCCGACCTTCGCCGGATCGACGAGATTTCGAACGCCGATGTCGAATCATCGGGCGAGATATTGCGCATCACCGCGACGCCGCGAAGCGGTGCCCGCACGTTGCGCTTCGATGCCCAAGGGTTGATCCGCGACGTGCATTATGACGTGCTGCCGACCCCTTATGTGGTCAAGCGCATCGGCGCCATTCCGAAGCTGGTCGCACTGACGTTCGACGACGGCCCCGATCCGACCTGGACGCCGCCAATCCTCGACGTGCTGAAGCGCGAGAAGGTCCCTGCGACCTTTTTCGTGATCGGCGAGAATGCACTCGCCAATCCGTTGCTGCTCCAGCGGATGGTGAACGAAGGGCATGAGCTTGGCAACCATACCTACACCCATCCCAATCTCGCGCTGGCGTCGGCGCCCATTACCAAGCTCGAGCTCAACCTGACTCAGCGCCTGCTCGAAGCTTATACCGGCCGCTCGACCCGGCTGTTCCGCGCGCCCTATTTCGGTGACGCCGAGCCGACGACGGCGGATGAATTGCTGCCCGCGCTGGTGGCGCAGGAACAGGGCTATACCGTCGTCGGGCTGCATGCCGACCCCGGCGACTGGAAACGTCCCGGCGCGCAGGCAATCGCCGACCAGACGGTGGCATCGGTCGTGTCGGCGACGCCGGAGGTGTCGCGCAACATCGTCTTGCTCCATGACGGCGGCGGCGATCGTGCCGAGACCGTCGCCGCTTTGCCCCAGCTGATCGAGCGACTGCGCGCGCGCGGTTATCGGTTCGTGCCGGTGTCGACGCTCGCCGGGCTGAATCGCGAGGCGGTGATGCCGACGATCAAGGGATCCGATCTGGCGGCCGTGCGCGCCGATATCGGCATCTTCCTGCTGCTGGCCGGCATCCAGTGGCTGTTCGGCTGGATGTTCGCGCTGGCGATCGCGCTCGGCATTGCGCGCGCCGTCATCATCGCCGGAGTGGCGCTGTTGCGCCGCCGCCGCGCAACGCCGCCCGAAGCGAGCTACCAGCCGCCGGTGTCAGTTATCATCCCCGCCTTCAACGAAGCGCGCGTGATCGAGGCGTCGGTACGCCGCGTGCTCGCAAGCGATTATCCTGACTTGCAGGTCATCGTCGTCGACGACGGTTCGACCGACGGCACCAGCGACATCGTCACGGCAGCATTTGGCGACGAGCCGCAGGTCACGCTGCTGACGCTCCGGAACGGCGGCAAGGCCGCGGCGCTCAACCGCGCGCTGACGCTGGCGACGGCGGAAATCGTGATCGCGCTCGACGCCGACACGCAGTTCGAACCCGGCACGATCGACCGGCTGGCGCGCTGGTTCGCCGACCCCAAGATCGGCGCGGTCGCGGGCAATGCCAAGGTCGGCAACCGCGTCAATCTCGTCACCCGCTGGCAGGCGGTCGAATATGTGACCGCTCAAAATCTGGAACGGCGGGCGCTGTCGCGTTTCGACGCGATCACGGTCGTGCCGGGGGCGGTCGGCGCATGGCGGCGGGCCGCGCTCGATTCGGTAGGCGGTTATCCGGTCGATACGCTGGCCGAGGATCAGGACCTGACGATCGCGATCCAGCGCGCCGGGTGGCAAGTCACCTACGATACCGAAGCGGTGGCGTGGACCGAAGCGCCGCAAAGCTTCCGCGCGCTGGCCAAGCAGCGCTATCGCTGGGCATTCGGGACGCTGCAATGCCTGTGGAAGCATCGCGGCGTGATGGCGAGCGGACGCCCGCGCGGGCTGGCGCTGATCGGCATGCCGCAGGCCTGGCTGTTCCAGATTCTGTTCGCGGCGATTTCGCCCTTCATCGATCTCGCGCTGGTGGTTTCGATCGTCGCGACCGCGAATCGGGTTGCGCAGCATGGCTGGGCGCAGACGCAGACCGATGTCGTCAAAATGGCACTTTATTGGCTGATCTTCACGACCATCGACATCGCCGCGGGTGCCATCGCATACCGCCTCGACGGGCGCGAGCCACGCTATCCGGTGCTGCGGCTGGTCGCCCAGCGGTTCGTCTATCGCCAGCTGATGTATTGGGTGGTGCTGCGTGCGATCAGCGCTGCGATCGGCGGCTGGTGGGTCGGCTGGGGCAAGCTCGAGCGCACCGGGACAGTGACGGGTAACGCATCATGATGTCCAAGTGGATTTGTTGGATTTAGTGTCCTAGAAGCTTGTCAGTGCCGTCGATTCACGCCCTCGCCAATCCTGCGCGCTTCCTGAAGATTGCGCGTCCTTTGACTCCGGCATTGTTCTGGCCTGGCGTGCTGCTGGTCGCTTATGGCGCCTGGGGCGCGCTCACACAGATCCCGCCCGACTATCTCCAGGGCGAGACAGTCCGCATCCTCCACATCCATGTGCCGACCGCATGGCTCGGCATGGCCGGGTGGAGCGGGATTGCAGTGTCGAGCTTTGTGTTCCTCGTCTGGCGCCACCCGCTGGCGATGGCCGCCGCGCGAGCCTGTGCGCTGCCCGGCGCGGTGTTTGCGGCGCTGTGTCTGATGACTGGATCGATCTGGGGCCGACCGACCTGGGGCACCTGGTGGGAATGGGACGGGCGGCTGACGTCAATGTTGCTGCTGCTGTTCGTCTATCTGGGCTTCATGGCGCTGTCGCGCGCCGATCAGGATCGCGGCGGCGATGGGCGTATTCCGGCGCTGTACGGGATCGCGGGGTCGATCCTGCTGCCGATCATCCGCTATTCGGTGGTGTGGTGGAACACGCTGCACCAAGGGCAGAGCATCGGCGTCACCAAATCGACAATCGATAGTTCGATCTTGTGGCCGCTGCCGTTCACGCTCGGCGGCTTCACGCTGTTCTTCGCGGCGATCGTGCTGATGCGGATGCGCGCCGAACTCGCCAATACCAAGGCAGAGGCGCGGATGCGCCGGATGGCGGCCCAATGAACCCCTGGCCTTTCGTCACCGCCGCCTATGCGGTCACGCTGATCGGCGCTACGGCGCTGGCGCTATGGAGCTGGCGCGCTATGGCGGCAGCGGAAAGACGCGGCAAGTGAAGGCGAAGCATCAACGGTTGTATCTCGGGCTGCTCGGGCTGGCGGCAATTGCAGGCGCGAGCGGGCTGGCGCTGTCGGCGCTGAAGGATCAGGCGGCGTTTTTCTATGCCCCAGGCGATGTCGCCAAGCAGGGCCTGCCGCTCGGGCGCGCGGTGCGGCTGGGCGGAATGGTTGAGGGCGGATCGATCCGCAAGCAGGCTGACGGCGTGACGATCAGCTTCGTCGTTACCGATGGCAAGGCGACGGTGCCGGTGACCTTCAAGGGCATCACGCCCGACCTGTTCAAGGAACGCTCGGGCGTGGTCGCGGAAGGGCAGTTCCAGCCTGACGGCAGCTTCGTTGCCAGCAACCTGCTCGCGAAGCACGACGAAAAATACATGCCGCCCGAAATGGCGGGCAAGATGGGCGCGGCAAAGTCGCCGAAACAGTGAGCCAGCGCCGATGATCGCCGAAGCAGGGCTTGCGGCCCTCTGGATCGCGGCGGCGCTTGCCGCCTTGCAGTTCATCCTCGCCGTGATCGCCATTGCGCGCGGCGATCCCGATGTGCAGCGCAGCGTGCGCCCGGTCGCGGTGGTGCAGGGGCTGGTCGTGGCACTGGCGCTGGCGCTGCTGATCTGGGTGTTCGTCGTAACCGACCTGTCGGTGAAACTGGTCGCCGACAACAGCCATTCGGCCAAGCCGCTGATCTACAAGATTGCCGGCGCCTGGGGGAACCATGAGGGCTCGATGCTGCTCTGGGTCACGATCCTCGGGCTGGCGGGCGGCGCGGTCGCGCTGCTCGAGCGACGGATCAATGAGAAGACGCTGGTTGCGACGCTCGGCAGCCAGGCACTGATCGCGCTCGGCTTTTACGCATTCCTGTTGTTTGCCTCCAATCCTTTTGCGCGGGTGACCGAGGTGCTTGCCGATGGCAACGGCCTCAATCCGCTGCTGCAGGACCCCGGCCTCGCCTTCCATCCGCCGACGCTTTACATCGGCTATGTCGGGATATCGGTCGCGTTCAGCTTTGCAGTCGGCGCGATGGTGATGCGCGATGTCGGGCCCGCCTTTGCCCGCGCGATGCGGCCTTGGGTGCTCGGCGCCTGGATTTTCCTGACGCTCGGCATCACGGCGGGCAGCTACTGGGCCTATTATGAACTCGGCTGGGGCGGCTGGTGGTTCTGGGACCCGGTCGAAAATGCCTCGCTGATGCCGTGGCTGGCGGCGACCGCGCTGCTGCATTCGGTGACCGTGCTCGCGACCCGCGACGGCTTGCGCGCGTGGACGATCATGCTCGCGGTGGTCGCGTTCTCGATGTCGATGATCGGCACTTTTCTGGTCCGCTCGGGCATTTTGACGAGCGTCCATGCCTTTGCGGTCGACCCCGAGCGCGGTGCGTTCATTCTCGTCCTGCTCGCGCTTTACATCGGCGGGGCACTGCTGCTGTTCGCGACCCGCGTCGCGACGATCCGCGAAGGGCAGGGCTTCGAATTCGTCAGCCGCGAAGGCGCGCTCGTCGCCAACAACCTGCTGCTGTCGGTGATCTTGGGCGTGGTGCTGATCGGCACGCTCTATCCGATCTTCGCGGCCGGGGTGTTCGGCTTGCAAGTGTCGATCGGCCCGCCCTTCTTCAACAAGGCGGCGGGGCCAGTGGCGCTGGTGCTGGTCGCGATCATGGCGGCCGGGCCGCTGATGCGCTGGCGGCGAGATGATGGCGGCGCGGTGCTGGGCCGGATGTTCGTACCGATCGTTGTGACCGGCGTCATCGCCGCCGGGCTCGTCGTCTTCGCGAGCAGCGCTGGCGTATTGCCGATCCTCGGCCTGGCGCTTGCCGCCGGGCTGGCGGTCGCGAGCGTCGCGCCGCTGTGGCGCCGCAATCTGCGCCGCACGCCGCTGTTCATCTATGGCATGGTGCTCGCGCATCTCGGCATCGCCGTCAGCCTTGCCGGGATGGCAAGTGAGAGCGCGTTTACGCAGCAGACACTGGTCGCCGCGAAGATCGGCGAGCCGCACCGCGTCGGCCCCTATACCGTGACACTGCAGAGCATTCGTCCGATCCTCGGCCCCAATTGGTCGGCTCTCGAAGCGCAGCTGAGGGTCGAGCGCGACGGATCGCGCTTCGTGCTGACGCCGCAGTCGCGCTATTTCGCCAATCCGGTCACCACCACCAATGAATCGTCGATCGCGACCTTAGTCGACGGCCAACTTTACACCGTGCTCGGCCAGCAGGATGATGCCGGGCGCTGGCAGTTGCGGCTGTGGTGGAAGCCGTTCGTGACGCTGATCTGGGCAGGCGGGGCCATCGTTGCGATCGGCGGTGTGTTGTCCTTGCTCGGGCGCTTGTTGCGCGAGCGCCGCACCGTCGCGCGGCGCGAGGAGGCGCTGGCGTGAAGCTCTGGCTGCCGTTGATCGGCTTTCTGCTGCTGGTGGCGGTCGCGATCTGGGGACTTGCCCGACCGGCCGACAAGACGATCCGCTCGGCGATGGTCGGACGCCCGCTGCCGGCGTTCAAACTCGACCCGATCATCCCGGGCAAGCCCGGCGTCGCCAGCGCCACGTTCACGGACGGCAAGCCACGCCTGCTCAATGTCTTCGCCAGCTGGTGCGTGCCCTGTGCCGCCGAAGCGCCGCAGCTTGCCAAGCTGAAGGCGGCGGGCGCCCGAATCGAAGCGGTCGCAATCCGCGACAAGGCCGCCGACGTGCAGGATTTCCTCGCGCGCTATGGGGATCCCTTTGCCGCCGTCGGCAGCGATCCCGAAAGCGAAGTCCAGCTTGCGATCGGATCATCGGGCGTGCCCGAAACCTTTGTCGTCGACGGCAAGGGCCAGATCGTGCTCCAGCACATCGGCGACATCCGCGACGAGGACGTGCCCGGGATTCTCGCCGCGCTGGAGAAGGCAAAGTGAAGCGGTTCGCGCTCGCCTTGCTGCTGATCGCATCGGCGTCGCCCGCGATGGCGGATTCGTCGCTGCCGCCCGCCAAGCTCGCCTATACCCAGCTGCCCGACCCGAAGCAGGAAGCTGCAGCGCAAAAGCTAATGACGACGCTGCGCTGCCTCGTCTGCCAGGGCCAGTCGATCGCCGACAGCGACGCCGAAATGGCGGGCGACATGCGCGCGCTGGTGCGGCGGCGGATCGCTGCGGGCGAGACGCCGCAACAGGTCCGCGACTGGCTGATCGCGCGCTACGGCGATTATGTCACCTATGATCCGCCGCTGTCGGCGGCGACCTTGCCGTTGTGGATCGCGCCGCTCGCGCTGATCGCGTTCGGGCTGTGGATCGCGCGCGGCACCTTCAAGCGGAAACCTCGCTGATGGGCTGGGTGATGCTCGCCTTGGTCACGATCGCGGCCGCCGGATTGCTGGCGCTGCTGCGCGTGCCTCGCCAGCTATGGACGACGGTCGGCGCGGCGCTGATGCTCGGCTGCGCGGGCTATGCGCTGCAGGGGCGGCCGGGGCTGCCCGCTGCAGCACCCAAGCCGCAGCCGCAATCGATCGAAACCGCGCCGGAGATGATCGCGCTGCGCACGTCCATGTGGGGCAAATATACCGTCGAATCGCAGTATGAAGCGGCGTTCGATGCGCTGATGCGGACCGGCGACGCCCGCAGCGCGGTCCAGCTCGCGATTGGGGCGGTGAACAAATATCCGAATAGTGCCGAGCTGTGGACCGACCTCGGCAGCGCTTATGTAACGCACGACGGCGGGATGATGTCGCCGAGCGCGCGCTTTGCCTTCGACCGGGCGATCGCGATTGCCCCCCGCCACCCGGCTCCGCGCTTTTTCAAGGGGCTGGGGCACATCCAGTCGGGGCAATTGGCGGAGGGACGCGCCGATTGGCTGCGCGCGCTCGCGCTGACGCAACCGAACGCCCCCTATCGCGCGGCGATCACCGAGCGCATCGCGGTGCTCGACCAGTTCATCCAGATGGCTGAACAAGCCCGCGCCCAAGCGCAGGCCGAACAGCGCTGAACGAAGCAACCGGCCGCCGGCGGAGCGGGTTTGCACGCTATTGAATCGTCATCTCCGCGCAGGCAGCCATCCATACCGGACGCCTCGTCGGGTCGTCGCGGACTGTAGCGACTATAGATCCCCGCCTCCGCGGAGATGACGGCTGCGTCTGTAGGCGGCAGACCTAGGTTGCCGGCGCGAACGGGGCGTTGAGCCTGACAATCGTCCAGTTGAGAAAGGCCGCGAAGCTGACCCAGGCGAGATAAGGCAGGATCAGCGCGCTCGCGAACGGCGAAATCGGCCAGAGACCGGCCACCAGTGCCACCAGCGATGCCCACAGGAACACGACTTCGACCAGCGCCCAGTCGGGCCGCCGCAGCCGGAAGAACAGCGGGCTCCACAGAAAGTGACAGACCGCGTTGACCGCGAACAGCACGACCACGTCGCGCCGCTGGTCGCCGGTCGCTGCCGCATTCCATGCGACCACCGCCGACCATGCGGCAAGGCCGAGAATGATCGTCCATGCCGGGCCGAAAGCCCAGTCGGGCGGCTGCCATGACGGCTTGCGCAACGCCCGGTACCAGCCGTCGATCGGGGTGAGCAGACCGCCGGCCGCGCCCAGAAACAGCGCCACGCCTGCAGCGATAATGATCGGCGTCATGCCCTTGTCCATCTTGCCGTGTGTCCAGTGCGTGTTACACGCTTGGCATGCGCGTGTCGTTCCCGTTTTCCGCAATCGTCGGCCAGGACGAGATGAAGCTCGCCCTGCTGATCGCCGCCGTCGATCCCCGGATCGGCGGGGTGATGGTGTTCGGCGACCGCGGGACGGGCAAATCGACGGCGGTTCGTGCGCTCGCCGGGCTGCTGCCGCCGGTGGCGGCGGATCAGGCGGGTTATCAGGATGGCACGCCGCGCAAGGGCAAGGTGCCGGTTCCCTTTGTTGATCTGCCGCTTGGCGCGACGGAGGATCGCGTGGTTGGCGCGCTCGATCTTGAACGGGCGCTGGGGCATGGCGAAAAGGCATTCGAGCCTGGCCTGTTGGCGCGCGCGCATGGCGGCTTTCTCTATATCGATGAAATCAACCTGCTCGAGGATCATCTGGTCGATCTGCTGCTCGACGTGGCTGCATCGGGCGAGAATGTCGTCGAGCGCGAGGGTCTGTCGGTGCGCCACGCCGCGCGCTTTGTGCTGGTCGGCAGCGGCAATCCCGAAGAAGGCGAACTGCGCCCCCAGCTGCTCGACCGTTTCGGCCTGTCGGTCGAAGTGAAGACGCCGCAGGATTTGAAGACGCGGGTCGAAATTCTGCGCCGCTGCGACGCTTTCGAACGCGACGGCGCGCTGTTCGCCGAAAGCTGGGCCAAGGCCGAACGCAAGACGCTGAAACAGATCGCCAAGGGCAAGGATCTGCTGGCCGCCGTGGAGATTCCCGACGAAGTGCTGGTTCGCGCGTCGGAGCTTTGCCTCGCCGTCGGTGCCGATGGCCTGCGCGGCGAGCTGACGCTGATGCGTGCGGCGCGGGCGCTGGCGGCGCTGCAGGGCGATCGGCTGGTCGCGCTGGCGCATCTGAAGCGAGTCGCGCCGCTGGCGCTGCGGCACCGGCTGCGGCGCAACGTGCTCGACGATACCGGCTCGACCGCGCGGATCGAGCGCGCACTGGACGAATTGTTCGCGTGAGCGATGCCGGGCTGACGGCCGATCCGCTGGCCGATGCCCTGCTTGCGGCCCGGCTGTGCGCGATCGAGCCGCGGCTTGGCGGCATGGTTCTGCGTGGCGGCGTGGTTGGCGACCGGGTCGTTGCCGAACTGAACAAGACGCTGGGTGCGGGGGCCCCGATCAAGCGGCTGCCTGCGCATATCGACGATGACGGGCTGTATGGCGGGCTTGATCTTGGCGCGACGCTGAGCGCAGGTCGGCCGGTCGCGCGCACGGGATTGCTGGCGGCGAGCGATGGCGGGGCGCTGATCGTGCCGATGGCTGAGCGGCTGGACGAGGGCGTGGCAGCCGCGATTGCGGGGGCGCTCGATACTGGCGAGGCGGTGGCCGAGCGTGATGGCCTGCGGGTCGCGGCACCGGCGCGGTTCCTTGTGGTCGCGCTCGACGAAGGTGTGGACGATGAGCGGCCCCCGGCGTCGCTGGCCGAGCGGCTGGCCTTCTGGATCGATCTACACGGCCACCAACCTTCAACCGTTCGGGCCGAGCTTGTCGAAGCCCCGTCCTTTCCTTCGCGCGGTCGCGAGGAAGTTCTGCCCTTCGACAAGCCCAGGGCAAACGGAAGCAATGTGGAAACGAGTGACGAAGCGCTCGAAGCTTTGGTGTCGATCGCCACTGTGCTGGGCATCGACTCGATCCGTGCACCGATTTTGGCCTTGCGCGCCGCGCGGGCGGCGGCGCGGCTCGATGGCCGCGATGCCGTGAGCGATTCCGATCTGGCGCTCGCCGCGCGGCTGGTGCTCGGTCCGCGCGCGACGCGGCTGCCGCCGCCGCCCGAAAGCGAGGCGCCGCCCGAGCCCGAGCCCGAATCCGAACCGCCACCGCCGCCCGAAGGCGAAGGGCAGGACGAGCAGCCCGGGGACGCGCCCCCGCTCGACGATATTCTGCTTGAGGCCGCGCTGGCGGCGCTGCCCAAGGACGTGCTCAAGCGGCTGGCGGCAGGCGGGCCCAAGCCGCGCGCGTCGTCGATCGGCAAGGGCGCTAAGCAGCGCTCGCCCAAGCGGGGACGCCCGGTCGGGGTACGCGCCGGGATGCCGCGCGGCGGGCTGCGGCTAAGCATCATCGACACATTGCGGGCAGCCGCGCCGTGGCAAGGGCTGCGCGGGGCCACTGCCGGTCGTGTCCGGCTGAGCCGCGACGATCTGCGCATCCGCCGCTTCGAATCGCGCGCCGAGGCGCTGACCATCTTCGCGGTCGATGCCTCCGGCTCTTCGGCGCTCGCCCGGCTCGCCGAGGCCAAGGGCGCGGTCGAACTGCTGCTGGCCGAGGCCTATGTGAAGCGCGCGCAGGTCGCGCTGGTCGCGTTTCGGGGCAGCGAGGCCGAATTGCTGCTACCACCGACGCGGTCGCTGGCGCGGGCGAAGAAGGCGCTGGCGGCGCTGCCGGGCGGCGGCGGCACGCCGCTGGCAGCCGGGCTCAACGCCGCGCGCGAACTGGCCGAGGCGGCGGCACGGCGCGGGCGGACCCCTTATCTGGTCATCCTGACCGACGGGCGCGGGAACATCGCGCTCGACGGATCAGCCGTCCGCGCACGCGCCGATGCCGATGCCGAAGCCGCCGCGCGCGCGATCGCTGCGGCGGGGATCGCGACTGCCTTCGTCGATACTTCGCCGCGCCCCCGCCCCGAAGGTGCGCAACTCGCCGCTGTCATGCACGCCCGCTATCTGCCACTGCCGCGCGCCGATGCGCGGACGATGCACGCTGCCGTGAAGGAAGCCCAACATGCTTAGCGACCGACCCGAATGGGAACGCGAAGGCCGCGACTGGCCCAATCGCGAGGCGAGTCGCTTTGTCACTGTCGGGCGGCTGCGCTGGCATGTGCAGGTGGCGGGCGAGGGGCCAGTGTTGTTGCTGCTCCACGGCACCGGTGCGGCGACGCATAGCTGGCGGTCGCTGCTACCGTTGCTGGCCGAGCGATTCACGGTCGTCGCGCCCGACCTGCCCGGTCATGGGTTTACCAGCGGGCGGCCGCCGGGTGGCCTGAGCATGACCGCAATGGCGCGCGCGGTCAGCGAGCTGCTTGGTGCGCTGACCGTGACGCCGCGGCTGATCATCGGCCATTCGGCGGGCGTTGCCGTCGCGGTGCGGATGACGCTCGACGGGCTCGCCACGCCGACTGGGATCATTGGGCTCAATTCGGCGCTGATGCCGTTTCCCGGCATTGCCGCCCGGCTGTTCCCGACGCTCGCGCGGATGCTGTTCGTCAATCCGTTCGCGCCGCACATCTTCGCCGGGATTGCGCGGCAACAGGGTGAGGTCGGCGGTTTTCTGAAGCGCAGCACCGGATCGAGGATCGATGCCGATGGCGCCAACCTCTATCAGCGGCTGTTCGCGACACCGGCGCATTGCGCGGGCGCGATCACGATGATGGCCGATTGGGATCTCGATTCGCTCAACCGCGACTTGCCGAAGCTCGCCGTACCGCTGCTGCTGGTGCATGGCGAGAGCGATGCGATGATCCCGCCGTCAAGCGCGCGCGACGCGGCGGCACTGGTGCCGGGCGCGCGGGTCGAAACCCTCGCGGGCCTAGGCCACCTCGCGCATGAGGAGGCGCCCGAACAGGTAGCGGCGCTGATCGAGCGGTTCGTGGCGGCGGGCGTGGCTTAGGCGCTAACCCGCCCTGGGCATCCGGAACGGCAGCATCGCCTGCACCACGGGACTGCGGAAGCGATTGAGCGACAGACTCTCGTGCACCGCGCAGGCATCCTCGCCGAACAGCCGCGTCGTCAATGCCGAGCGCGCGTAGAAAGGCGCGTCGATCCACGTCTTGCGCACGCTGGGCCGGGCGCCGGCATCGGCGCGCGTGACTCGCCGGATCCCCCAGCGCGAGCTTGGCAGCGTGGCGGTCGGCGGCGGGACTTCGTCTTCCCAATTGCCTTGCCGGTCCATTTTCAGCGCCAGTTCGAAACGCTTGCCGTTGCGGCGGGTGCCTTCATAAAGCACCCCCACGTCGCGCCGCAGATGCGCGCGCGACCAGTGCCAGTCGACGAACCCGTCTTCGAGTGATTCTTCGCCGAAGTTCGAATCGAAATAACCGTCGCCGCGCCACACCGTGCCGGGCTGCGCCATCGCGACTTCGACTCGCGCGCGCGGTGCGATCGGATGCCAGCGATGCTTGCCCGCCGGGTGAAGGTGGAAGCCGGTGGTGCCGATCGCCTCGGGCCGGACGCAGACGATGCCGCGCACCGGATAGGGCAGCGGCGCCGAAGTCTCGTTGATGTGGATGTAGAGCGCGTTCCCGTCCCAATGCAGGCCGCTCGGCCCCACCTCGAAACTGGTCGCGTCGCGGGCGACCCGGTCGCGCGGGCGCTCGGTCATTGCCCAGGCATTGGCGCGGGGACCGTGCAGCGAGACGTTGATCGAACAGAAGTTTTCGGGGTCGTGGCGCCCGCTCATCTTGTAATAGGGCGAAAAGACGCTGCCGATAAAGGCAATGATCGTCAGTCCATAACGGCCGCAATCGCTGGTCGCATCGACATACCACCACGCATAGCCGCCTGGCCCCACCTCGACGTCGAAACGCGGGCCGATGGCGGGATAGCGCAGGCTGGCGGGGCGCAGCTGCGGCAAGGCTGCGCGTTCGAGGACGGCGCAGCGCTCGCCAGCGGGCTCGGCCTGCGGCGGCAGGACACCGCCGATGCGTGCCAGCCCTGACCAGAGCGGGCTCCAGTCAGGATCGAGCGTACCGCGCGTGAGCGGTCGCGCACCATTGGGTCGGAACGGTTCGGCAGTCGACATGCGCACTCTCCGATTCAGCGGGCCGATGCAGCGGGCCGATACAGCGGACGGGCATCCGTCCCCAAGGTGGCGATTGACGGCACATCGGCAACCGTCCAACTAATTGGACATATGAATCTGTTTCAATCAAGCGACAATTGGCGTGTGCGCTGGATCAACTGGCGCAACGGCATCGTCGGGAACCCCGCGTTCCAACGCTTTGCCGCGCGGTTTCCGCTGACACGGCCGATTGCCCGACGCCGCGCGCGCGCAATTTTCGATCGCGTCGCGGGATTTATCTTTTCGCAGATTCTGGCTGCCTGCGTCGAACTCGGTGTGTTCGACCGGTTGGCAGCGGGGCCAGTCGCGATCGAGTCGCTGGCCGAAGAATGGGCGATGCCGGTCGCGGCCGCCGACAGGTTGATGCGGGCGGCAGCGGCGATCGGAATGACCGAACCGGTCGGCGGCGGCCGCTGGGCGCTGACCGGCGACGGCGCTGCGCTGCGCGCCAATGCCGGGATCGTCGAAATGATCGCGCACCACCGCTTGCTCTATGCCGACCTCGCCGACCCCGTCGCGCTGCTGCGGCGTGGCGGCGGCGGTGGAGCGCTGCAGCGTTTCTGGCATTATGCTGGCGAGGCAGGGCAGGGCAGCGCCGACGAAGTCGCTGCTTATTCGCGACTTATGGCGGCATCGCAGCCGCTGGTCGCCGCCGATGTGATTGGCGCTTATGATTTTGCGCGGCATCAGCGCATGCTCGACATCGGCGGCGGCGAGGGGCGGTTCGTCCGGTCGGTCGCGACTGCGGTGCCGGGGCTCGCACTTGCGATGTTCGATCTGCCCGCGGTCGCTGCGCGCGCTGCCGATGCCTTCGCGCGCGAGGGTTTGAGTGACCGGATCGCCACCCATGGCGGTGATTTCCTTGCCGGGCCAATCCCGCCGGGGCACGATCTGGTGACGCTGGTGCGCGTGTTGCACGACCATGACGACGCGCCCGCCGCACAATTGCTGCGCAACATCCGCGCGGCCCTTTTACCCGGCGGGCGACTCGTGATTGCCGAGCCGATGGCCGAGACCAGGGGGGCTGAAACCATCGGCGATGCTTATTTCGGGCTTTACCTTTGGGCGATGGGCTCAGGGCGGCCCCGCAGCGCGCGCGAGATACGGCAGATGCTCGACTCGGCAGGATTCCGTCGTTCCTGGACCGTCACGACTCCGCTGCCGATAAATGTCCGCGTGATTGTTGCTGCCGTGTAAGAAATCGCGTCCTAAAAAGTTGACATCACAAACTGTCCAAGTAAGTTGACATTGAACTAGAGGGAGTCCGTTCGGGACTGCTTCGACCCTAGGGGATCGGCGATGCAAACGCTGGCAGTCGTATTGGAGGAGCCCGAAAGGCTGTCGCTCCGTGCGCTTGCCCTGAACCCGGTGGGCGCCGCTGACGTGCTCGTCGAGATTGCGTGGAGCGGCATCAGCACCGGCACCGAAAAGCTGCTGTGGTCGGGCAAGATGCCGACCTTCCCGGGCATGGGCTATCCGCTGGTCCCTGGTTATGAATCGGTCGGCCGTATCGTCGATGCGGGCGACGATGCGCGCGGACGGATCGGCGAATGGGTCTTCGTGCCCGGCGCCAATTGCTATGTTGGCGCGCGCGGCCTGTTCGGCGGGTCGGCGGCGCGAATCGTGCTGCCGGCGGCGCGCGCGCTGGGAGTGCCCGAGTCGCTTGGCATCGACGGCATCCTGATCGCGCTCGCCGCGACCGCGCATCATGCGATTGCCGGTGGTGCCGCGCCCGAGCTGATCGTCGGCCACGGCATTCTCGGCCGCCTGATGGCGCGCATCACGATTGCGCGCGGCGATCCGGCGCCGCTGGTATGGGAAACCGACCCGGCGCGGCGCGGCGACGATTTCGGCTATGCCGTGGTCGACCCCGCCGACGACGATCGCAAGGATTACCGAACGATCGCCGACGTCAGCGGCGCCAGCGGGCTGCTCGATACGCTGATCACGCGGCTGGGGCGCGGCGGCGAGATATTGCTTGCGGGCTTCTATGACCGGCTCGATTTCGCCTTTCCGCCCGCCTTCATGCGCGAGGCGCGGCTGCGGATCGCCGCCGAATTCACGCCCGACGACCTGCGCGCGACGCTCGCGCTGATCGAGACCGGCGCGCTCAGCCTCGATGGCCTCGTCAGCCATATCCGTCCCGCGTCGCAAGCGGACCAGGCCTATCCCGCTGCCTTTGCCGGCGGCGACTGCCTGAAGATGGTCCTCGACTGGAGAAGCCAATGAGCATGCTCGACCCCGGCCAGCTGCGCGAAGAGGCCAGCCACGAGCCCGATCCGGTGCCGACCGGTCCGGTGACCAAGGAAACGCAGATCATCGCGATCTACGGCAAGGGCGGGTCGGGCAAGTCGTTCGCGCTGGCGAACCTCAGTTACATGATGGCGCAGCAAGGCAAGCGCGTGCTGCTGATCGGCTGCGATCCCAAGAGCGATACGACCAGCCTGTTGTTCGGCGGCAAATCGACTCCGACGATTATCGAGACCAGCTCGAAGAAGAAGCTGGCGGGCGAGGAAATCGGCATCGAGGATGTCTGCTTCCAGCGCGACGGCGTTTTCGCGATGGAACTCGGCGGGCCCGAAGTGGGGCGCGGCTGCGGTGGGCGCGGCATCATCCACGGCTTCGAAACGCTCGAAAAGCTCGGCTTCCACGAATGGGGCTTTGATTACGTCCTGCTCGATTTCCTGGGTGACGTGGTGTGCGGCGGCTTCGGCCTGCCGATCGCGCGCGACATGTGCCAGAAAGTGATCGTCGTCGCGTCGAACGATCTCCAGTCGCTCTACGTCGCCAACAACGTCTGCAAGGCGGTCGAATATTTCCGCAAGATGGGCGGCAATGTCGGCGTCGCGGGGATGATCCTCAACAAGGACGACGGCACGGGTGAGGCCAATGCCTTTGCGCAAGCGGTCGGCATTCCGGTGCTGACGGCGATCCCGGCCAACGAGGACATCCGCAAGAAAAGCGCCAATTACCAGATCATCGGCAAGCCCGGCGGGCAATGGGCGCCGCTGTTCGAGGAGCTCGCGATCAACGTCGCCGAAGCGCCGCCGCTGCGGCCGACCCCGCTCGACCAGGATGGCTTGCTCGGGCTGTTCAGCGCCGATGTGACCGGCGCCGATTTCACGCTCAAGCCCGCGACGCAGGCCGACATGCGCGGCGTCGATTTCGTCGCCAAGCCCACCCTCGAAGTCGTTTACGACACGGTCTGAGCGGCATGGACATCGAAACCCCTGCACGCGACCGCGACCTGATCGACCTCTCCGGAGGCGTGGCGGAGGGCGGCTGCGCGTCGGGGGCGACGCTGAAGGCGGCGGCCGCGCAGGCGGGCAAGGCCGAGATTCTCGATCGCTATGCCGCCGATTACCCAGTTGATCAATCTCGGGGCCCACACGATCAGCCGCAGTCGATGTGCCCGGCGTTCGGGTCGCTGCGGGTCGGCCTGCGGATGCGCCGCACCGCGACGGTGCTGTCGGGCTCGGCGTGCTGCGTGTACGGCCTGACCTTTACGAGCCATTTCTATGGCGCGCGCCGCACGGTCGGCTATGTGCCTTTCTCCTCCGAAACGCTCGTCACCGGCAAGCTGTTTGAGGATATTCGCGATGCCGTTCACGGCCTCGCCGATCCTGCGCTTTACGACACGATCATCGTCACCAATCTGTGCGTGCCGACGGCGAGCGGCGTGCCGCTGCAATTGCTGCCCGACCAGATCAACGGCGTGCGCGTCATCGGCATCGACGTGCCCGGTTTCGGCGTTCCGACGCATGCCGAGGCGAAGGATGTGCTCGCGGGCGCGATGCTCGCCTATGCGCGGCGCGAAGCCGAACTCGGCCCGGTCGCTGCGCCCAAGCAGCGCGCAGACCGGCCGACGGTGACGTTGCTGGGCGAAATGTTCCCCGCCGACCCGCCGGGCATCGGCATCATGCTCGAGCCGCTGGGCCTTGCGGCAGGCCCGGTCGTGCCAACGCGCGAATGGCGCGAGCTTTATTCGGCGCTCGATTGCGCGGTCGTCGGCGCGATCCACCCCTTCTACACGGCATCGGTGCGCGAGTTTGAAGCGGCGGGGCGCAGTGTCGTCGGCTCGGCGCCGGTCGGGCGCGACGGGACGGCGGCGTGGCTCGACGCAATCGGGGCGGCGTGCGGCATTGCGCAAGACAAGATCGACGCGTCGAAGAACAAATTCCTCCCCGCCATTGCCGGGGCACTCGCGGCGAAGCCCATCAAGGGCCGGATCACTGTGTCGGGCTATGAAGGTTCCGAGCTGCTGGTCGCGCGGCTGCTGATCGAAAGCGGCGCCGATGTGCCCTATGTCGGCACTGCCTGCCCGCGCACGGTGTGGTCGGATCCCGACCGCGACTGGCTCGAAGCGCATGGCTGCCGGGTGCAATACCGCGCCAGCCTCGAGCAGGACATCGCGGCGATCGAGGAATTTGGCCCCGATCTCGCGATCGGCACCACGCCGGTCGTCCAGCACGCCAAGCAGAAATCGATTCCGGCGCTCTATTTCACCAATCTCATCTCGGCCCGCCCGCTGATGGGGCCGGCAGGCGCCGGAAGCCTGGCGATGGTCGTTAATGCCGCCCTCGCCAACCAGAGCCGCATGGACCGGATGAGTGCCTTCTTCGACGGTGTCGGCACCGGCCATGCTGCCGGGATCTGGGAAAAAACGCCGGTCGAGCGCCCCGAGTTCAAGGCCAAATACGCCGCCAAGCGGATCGCGATGGCCAAGGCCGAAGAAAGCGTCGGCACATGAGCGCGCGACGCCCCCAGCTCAAATTGGTCGTCGATGATGCATCGACGGCCGACTCCGGCCAGTTCGCCGTGCCGCAGTTGACGCTGCCGGTTGACTGGCGCGCACAACCGATCGCCACGCGGCGGTTGCTGTTCCGCTTCGTCATCCCCCAACCAATGGTGGAGACCGAGCAATGACGCTCGTCCTCGATCACGACCGCGCGGGCGGTTACTGGGGCGCCGTATACGCCTTCACTGCGATCAAGGGATTGCAGGTCATCATCGATGGCCCGGTCGGCTGCGAGAATCTGCCGGTGACGTCGGTGCTGCATTACACCGATGGTCTGCCACCGCACGAGCTGCCGATCGTCGTCACCGGCCTCGGCGAGCAGGAGCTCGGCCGCGACGGCACCGAAGGCGCGATGAAGCGCGCGTGGAAGACGCTCGATCCCGATCTGCCCGCCGTGGTGGTGACCGGCTCGATCGCCGAGATGATCGGCGGCGGCGTGACGCCTGAAGGCACCAATATCCAGCGTTTCCTGCCGCGCACGATCGACGAGGATCAGTGGCAGTCGGGCGACCGTGCGCTGACCTGGCTGTGGACGCAGTTCGGGCCGAAGAAAGTGCCGACCCCGAAGGTGCTGAAGGAGGGCGAAAAGCCCCGCGTCAACATCATCGGGCCGATGTATGGCACCTTCAACATGCCGAGCGATCTCGCCGAAATCCGGCGGCTGGTCGAGGGCATTGGCGCCGAGATCAACATGGTGTTCCCGCTCGGCAGCCATCTTGCCGATGTGCCCAAGCTGGCGAACGCGCATGTCAACATCTGCATGTACCGCGAATTCGGTCGCGGGCTGTGCGAGGCGCTGGAGCGGCCGTACCTGCAGGCACCGATCGGCCTTGAATCGACGACGCTGTTCCTGCGCAAACTCGGCGAGCTGACGGGCCTCGATCCCGAGCCCTTCATCGAGCGCGAAAAGCACACGACGATCAAACCGCTGTGGGATCTGTGGCGCTCGGTGACGCAGGATTTCTTCGCAACCGCGAGCTTCGCGGTGGTGGCGACCGAAACCTATGAGCGCGGCATCCGCAATTTCCTCGAAAACGATATGGGCCTGCCGTGCCACTTCTCGTTCCGGCGCACGGCGGGCGTGAAGCCCGACAATGCCGCCGTCCGCGAAGCAATCGCCAGCAACCCGCCGCTGATCATGTTCGGCAGCTATAACGAGCGGATGTACCTCGCCGAAGCGGGGGCGCGCAGCATCTACATCCCCGTGTCCTTCCCGGGCGCTGCGATCCGCCGCCACACGGGCACGCCGTACATGGGCTATTCGGGCGCGACCTATCTAATTCAGGAAGTGTGCAACGCGCTGTTCGACGCGCTGTTCAACATCATCCCGCTCAGCACCCAGCTCGACCAGGCCGAGGCGACGCCGGCACGGCTCGAGCGCGAACTTGCCTGGGAAGACGAGGCCAAGGTCGCGCTCGATGCCGTCGTCGAGCGTGAGCCGGTGCTGGTGCGCATTTCCGCCGCCAAGCGCATCCGCGACGCCGCCGAGCGCGGGGCGCGCCGCGCGGGCGAAGCCAAGGTCACGACCGAGCGCCTCGCGCTCGCGATCAGCGAAAGCCGGAGCGTATGACGCTTCGCCACACCCTTTGCCATGCGGCCCCCAGCCGGGCCGATCGGCACCCACCATCCTCACGGCGCGTCGCGTCGGGTGGATACCGTCGGGGGACGCGTCCCGCGCGCCTGATCTCGCCGGAACGACCGAAACTGAAGGAATCTGCGATATGACAGACGAAAGACTGGGGCCGGGGACCTATATGACCCCGGAAGAAGCGAAGGAGTTCCACTCCCTCTTTACCATCAGCATGGGGGTCTTCGTCCTCATCGCTGTGATCGCCCACTTCCTGGTTTGGCAGTGGCGCCCGTGGTTCCCCGGGACCGCGCCGTACAAGGCCGGCATGGCGGCGACTGCGCCGATCCAGGCTCCGGTGGCCGGCAAGGCCTGATCAAGGGCAACTAAGGAGATCAAGTCATGTGGAGAATGTGGACAACCTTCGATGGACGCAGGATTCTTACGGCGCTGGCAGTGTTCCTGTTCACGCTCGCGATCCTCATCCACTTCATTCTGCTGAGCACCAATCGTTACAATTGGCTCGAGGCACCCAATCCGCCGGCAGCAGCCGCTGCGGTGACGACGACGGCCGCTGCTGCGTCCTGAGTCAGCCTTCGGGCAATCAATTGCCGCATCCAGGTGCGGTGGGGCGGACGTGACCTGATTGGCGCCAAAAGCGCCCAGGTCCGTCCAGTCCCCGACGAAGGAATTTAACTGCCATCCCGTCGTCAGCCGGCGGGAGAAGGAGCTGATCCATGGCACTCTTAAGTTTTGAACGGAAATACCGGGTTAGAGGCGGCACGCTCGTCGGCGGCGATCTGTTCGATTTCTGGATTGGCCCCTTCTATGTCGGCTTTTTCGGGGTCACGACCGCGCTGTTCGCGACGCTCGGCACTGCGCTCATCATTTATGGCGCATCGCTCGGGCCGACATGGAACCCGTGGCTTATCAGTATCGCACCGCCCGATCTGAAATATGGGCTTGGCCTTGCGCCGCTCAAGGAAGGCGGGCTGTGGCAGATCATCACGATCTGCGCGACCGGTGCCTTTTGTTCTTGGGCGCTGCGCGAAGTCGAAATCTGCCGCAAGCTGGGCATGGGTTATCATGTCCCGATCGGCTTCAGCTTCGCGATCCTCGCTTATGTGACGCTGGTGGTGTTCCGCCCGCTGCTGCTGGGCGCGTGGCATTATGGCTTCCCATACGGGATCTTCAGCCATCTCGATTGGGTGTCGAACACCGGCTACCAATATCTGCACTTCCACTACAACCCGGCGCACATGATCGCGGTGAGCTTCTTCTTCACCACGACCCTCGCGCTCGCGCTGCACGGTGGGCTGGTGCTGTCGGCGGTCAATCCGCAGCCGGGCGAGGATGTGAAGTCGCCCGAATATGAAGACGCCTTCTTCCGCGACACGATCGGCTATTCGATCGGCACGCTCGGCATCCACCGGCTGGGCCTGTTCCTCGCGATCGCCGCGGTGTTCTGGAGCGCGGTCTGCATCATCATCTCTGGCCCGCTGTGGACTCGCGGTTGGCCCGAATGGTGGACCTGGTGGCTCAACCTGCCGATCTGGGCCTGAAGGGGAGGGCGAAACTCATGGCTAGCTATCAAAATATCTTCACCCAGGTGCAGCTCCGCGCTGCACCGGAAATGGGGCCGCCAACCAAGGGCGACGAGGACCCCCGTACGCAGCCCGCCGGCTTCCTGTACTGGGCGGGCAAGATCGGCAACGCGCAGATCGGCCCGATCTATCTCGGCTGGCTCGGCGTCCTGTCGATGGTGTTCGGCGTGATCGCGTTCGAGATCATCGGTCTCAACATGCTGGCGTCGGTCAACTGGAGCCCGGTGCAGTTCGTCCGTCAGCTGCCCTGGCTCGCGCTGGAGCCGCCGGGGCCGCAATATGGCCTGCGCATCCTGCCCCCGCTCGCCGAAGGCGGCTGGTGGCTGATCGCTGGCTTCTTCCTGACCGCGTCGATCCTGCTGTGGTGGGTGCGCACTTATCGCCGCGCGCTGGCGCTCGGCATGGGGACGCATGTTGCCTGGGCGTTCGCGTCGGCAATCTGGCTCTATCTCGTGCTCGGCTTCATCCGCCCGGTGCTGATGGGCAGCTGGTCCGAAGCGGTGCCGTTCGGCATCTTCCCCCACCTCGATTGGACCGCGGCCTTCTCGATCCGCTACGGCAACCTGTTCTACGATCCCTTCCACGCACTCTCGATCGCCTTCCTCTATGGCTCGACGCTGCTGTTTGCGATGCATGGCGGCACGATCCTGGCCGTTGGTCGGTATGGCGGTGAACGCGAAATCGAGCAGATTACCGACCGCGGGACGGCGTCCGAACGCGCCGCTCTGTTCTGGCGGTGGACGATGGGCTTCAACGCGACGATGGAATCGATCCACCGCTGGGCGTGGTGGTTCGCGGTGCTGACGACGCTGACCGGCGGCATCGGCATCCTGCTGACCGGCACCGTGGTCGACAATTGGTATCTGTGGGCGCAGCAGCACGGCTATGCGCCGAGCTATCCTTCGACGGGCGTGGTCGATCCCGCCACTTTGCCGGGAGCAGCGAAATGAGCGGTCCTTGGAACATCCTCCGCGTTGCCGCGATCGGCGGCGCCGCGCTTGGCCTAGCCGGGTGCGAACTCGGCCCGAAGAAGAGCGAGCAGACCGGCTTCCGCGGCACGGGCGGTGATCAGATCATCGCGGTCAACCGGCTGACCGCGCAGCCGGTCCCCGCGCCGCCGTTCCCGCTGCCGGCCGACGGTGGCCCGACGGCGGGCGAAACCTATCAGAATGTGCAGGTGCTGAAAGGCGTCAGTGCCGAGCGCTTCAACTATCTGATGGCGTCGATGAACAACTGGATCGCGCCCACTGAGGGCGATCCCGCCAAGGTCGGCTGCAATTACTGCCACAACCCCGAAAACATGGCCTCGGACGAGAAATATACCAAGGTCGTGGCGCGGCGGATGTTGCAGATGACGATCAACATCAACGGCAACTGGTCGACGCACGTGAAAGGCACAGGCGTCACCTGCTGGACGTGCCACCGTGGCAATGCGGTGCCGCAGTATAAATGGGCGATGGCGCCCGAGCCCGGCGGCCGCCTGATGGGCAACAAGCGCGGACAGAATACGCCGACGCCGACGGTGGCCTATGCCTCGCTGCCCTATGATCCGTTCTCGCTCTATATCCAGGGCGCCCAGAATGCCCGCGTCCAGGGGAATACGGCCTTGCCGACCGGCAAGCCCGGCGGATCGATCGCGCGTACCGAGCAGACCTATGCCTTCATGATGCATATGTCGTCGTCGCTGAACGTCAATTGCACCTATTGCCACAACACGGATTCGTTCAGCAGCTGGTCGAACAGCCGGCCGCAACGGGCGCAGGCGTGGTATGGCATCCGCATGGTGCGCGACACCAACAATGCGTACATCACCTCGCTCGCGTCGGTGTTCCCGGCCAATCGCAAGGGACCGCATGGCGACCCGTACAAGGTCAATTGCACGACCTGCCACCAGGGGCTGAACAAGCCGATGGCCGGGGTGAGCATGCTCGCCGACTATCCGATGCTCGCGCCCGCAAAGGTGGCGAACGCGGTGGTGGCACCTGCGCCAGCGACCGGTACGGCGCCTGCCAAGCCTGCTGCGGCGGCGCCCGTTGCACCTGCGGCATCGACGCCGGTCGGCACCAAGTAACCGGCCGTTCGGCCGATGTCTGAGGGACGACGATGACTCTGTTCGGAGCCATCGTCGTCCTTCACGTTTTGGCGGGCGCGACCGGGCTGATCGCCTTTTGGGCGCCGATCGCGTCGCGCAAGGGCGGCAAGGTCCACCGCCGATGGGGCGACGTCGCCGCGCGCGCGCTGATGGTTGCGGGCGGCCTTGCCATCGCGATGGCGCTGCTGTCGCTCTATGGCCCCGAGCAGCGCCTGCCGATGATCAAGGACCGCGCGCTGTTCGCGGGGCTGTTCGGCTGGATGATGCTGTACCTCGGGCTGCTGACGATCGGCTTTGCCGATTACGGGCTGGCGGTCGCGCGCTACCGGAGCAGCCGTGCGGAACTGCGGGGGGTGCGACATCAGGCGCTGTTCGCGGTCGTGATTGCGTCGGCGATCAATTGCGGCGTCGTCGGCTTCACGCTCGGCCAGCCGCTGATGATGCTGGTCGCGGCGATCGGACTGATCGCGATGGCGACGCAGCTTTTCTATATCTGGGCGCCGGTGGTGCAGCCTCGCGCATACATCCAGCAGCATTTCCGATCGCTGCTCGGCATGGGGATTTCGGCCTATACCGCCTTCCTGTCGGTCGGGCTGATCAGGCTGGTGCCCGACCATGTCTTCAATCCGCTGATCTGGGCCGTGCCGAGCATCGTCGGCGTGTCGCTGATCATCGCCTTCACCATCCGCACCGCGCCGCCGCGCAAGGTCAGCGCCGCGTCAGGTCGCTGACGATCCGCTCCGCGGCGAGCCGCCCCGACAGGCTCGCCATCGGCAGTCCCGCGCCGGGATGCACCCCGCCGCCCGCCAGATAAAGCCCCGGCAGCTTGCTCGCTGCGCCCGGTCGCTGGAACGGCGTGCGCCAGCCGTGCGCGGCAAGGCCGTAGAGCGCGCCGCCGGTGGCGGGAAAGAGCGCTTCATACTTCGCCGGCGACACCAGCAGCGCGGTGTCGGGCGTATAGGCAATGTCGAGCCCGCAGCGCTTGAGGAAACCGAAAGTCGCGGCCTCGCATGCCGCGACTTCGGCCGCGCTCGGGCCGGGGCCGTCGCCATTGGCGGGGGCATTGACGATGAGCTGGAGTCGCTCCGGCCCTTCGCCGACGCGCGCGCCGCGATCGTCGCGGTCCTGCGCGCAGACATAGATCGTCGGCTTGCCCGGGAGCTTGCCCGCCCCGAAGATCGCGTCGAACTCGGCGCGGTAATCGTCGGAGAAGAAGACATTGTGCCGCACGAGCGGGAAGCCGCTGGTGGGGGCATTGACCATCCAAGTCATGCTCGACAGCGAGCGCTGCATCCGCTCGGCCCCCGGCGTCGCCCGCCGAGCGGCATCGCCGAACTTGCCGACCGCGAGTGCCGCCGGATCGGCATTGCACAACAGCGCGCTGCCGCGGATCTCTTCGCCATCCGCCAGCCGCACCCCGACCGCGCGCCCGCCCTCGACGATCAGCGCCTCGACCCCCGCGTTATAGCGGAAGGACGCGCCGTTGCGCACCGCGAGCGCTTCGATCGCCTGGGCAATCGCGTGCATGCCGTCCTGCGCGAGCCACACGCCCTGCTGCTCGACATGAGCGATCAGCATCAGCGTCGCGGGCGCGGCAAAGGGCGAGGCGCCGCAATAGGTGGCATAGCGCCCGAACAACTGCCGCAGCCGCGCGTCCTTGAAATGCCGGGTGAGCGCGCGCCACAACGACTGGTGCGGCTTGATCGCCAGCGCGTCGGGCAGGCGGCGCAGTCCGATGCGCGTCATCAGCGTGATCGGGGTCGGGCGCGATCCTTCGAGGAAACTGTTCAGCAGAACGTCGTAGATCGCCTTGGCCTCAGCACTGAAGGCGCTGTACCCCTTCACCTCGGCGCTTCCGAAGAAATCGCCGATCGAGGCTTGGGTCGCGGCCTGATCGGCGAACAGGTCGAAGATGCCGCGATCGTCCCAGGCATGGCGCGCGAGCAGCTCGGTGGGGGCGAGCCGCACTTCGCGCGCGAAATCGCCGCCGCTCTCCACAAACAGCCGCTCGAACACCCAGCGCATCGTGAACACCGTCGGCCCGGCATCGATCGCCGCACCTGCGACCTGCACTTGCCGCAGCTTGCCGCCCGGCGTCGGCTGGCGCTCGAGCACCAGCACCGGCACCCCGCGCGCGGCGAGCAGCGCGGCGGCGCTCAGGCCGCCCATGCCGGCACCGATGATGAGAACGGGGGCCTGGGTCATGGGGCGGGCGTCAGGATGAAATTGGCCGCACGCGGTTGCATCGCGGCAGCGCTATCACGCAGGGCGCGGGCGCGACAGGTGCTTTTTGGGGGTAGTGGCAGCGAGTCCAGATGCGGATGGAGCGAGCGTCAAACCTCGTGTCGACCAAAGGCAACACCCGGGCGGGGGCTTTCGTCGACGCGCAGCTCGAAGATGTCGGGGCGGGCATAATGGCCGACGACGTCGAAGTCATAGCGCGCCCGGATGATCTCGCCCGGATCGATCGTCGCGGTGACGAGCCCGGCGTCGCCTTCCAGCGGCCCGGCGAGCACATCGCCGAGCGGCCCCACGATCATGCTGCCGCCGCGGATCAGCGGCTTGTCGTCGGGCCAGCCGTCGCGGCTAAGGCCCAGCGCGGCGGGGCTCGGCTGGACTTGGCAGGCGCACACGACGAAGCAGCGGCCTTCATGCGCGATGTGGCGCATCGTGCTGCGCCAGATGTCGCGATCATCGACGGTCGGCGCGCACCAGATCTCGACGCCTTTCGCATACATGGCGGTGCGCAGCAGCGGCATATGGTTTTCCCAGCAGATGGCCGCTCCCAGCCGCCCGGCAGGGCTGTCGACCACCGGCAGCGTCGATCCGTCGCCCAGCCCCCAGACCAGCCGTTCGGCAGCGGTCGGCATCAGCTTGCGGTGCTTGGCGACAAGGCCCTCGGCGGGATCGAAGAACAGCGCGGTGCAGAACAGCGTCGCGCCCTGGCGCTCGATTACGCCGATGACGATGCTGGCGCCGGTGCGCGCCGACAGGCCGGCGAGTGCTGTGACTTCGGGGCCGTCGAGGTCGATCGCCTGCGCGTGATAGGCGGCAAAGGCTTCGCGGCCTTCGGGCAGGCGATAGCCGAGCCGCGTGCCAAAGCCCTCGCCCTTGGGGTAGCCGCCGAGCAGCGCCTCGGGCATCACCACGACCGCCGCGCCCGAAGCGAGGATCGCGGTCTCACAGCCAAGGATGCGATCGAGCGTCGCGGCAGTGCCCGCGGGATCGGTGCCGAGCTGAAGCGCGGCGAGGGTGACGGGGTCGGTCATCGGCGAAGCTTAGCGGTACGGGCCGTGGCTGGGAATGGCGTGGGCGTGCGCGATTGGGTCAGCCGGGGAGCAGCGATGCTTGACTCATGCTCGCCACAAGCCGAAAAAGAACATATCAGGAACAGATATGCCCGATTCGGCGGAGATCATTGCCAGTTTGCGGCAGCGCATTGCCGCTGTCGAGCGCGTGCGCGCCAAGGAGGCGCCGTGTCTGGTTGCGACCGGGCATGCGGGGATCGATTCCGCGCTCGGCGGCGGGCTGGCGCGTGCCGGGGTGCACGAGCTGTTCGCGCAAGGACAGGACGATAGCGGTTGCGCGGGCGGCTTTGCGGCAATGCTCGCGAGCCGGATTGCGGGGGCCGAGACTCCCGCGACGATCTTCTGGCTGCGCGAGGCAAGTGCCGAGCGGCGCGGGGGGTGTCTGCATGCGCCGGGGCTGGCCGAACTCGGGCTCGATCCGGGGCGGGTGGTGCTCGGCGTGCTCGACGATCCGGCGAGCTTGCTCAAGGTCGCCAACGACGTCGTGCGCTGCCCCGATGTCGCGGTCGCGGTGATCGAGCTGTGGCGCGAACCGCGCGTGCTCGACCTTACCGCGAGCCGGCGGCTGACGGTCGCCGCCGAAGCCTCGGGCGTCACCGTGCTGATGCTGCGCGCCGAGGCCGAGCCGTCGCCTAGTGCTGCACACACGCGCTGGTCGGTGGCGGCGGCCGCTGCCGCGCCGCTCGACGCCGAGGCGCCGGGGCATCCGACGCTCGATGTTCAATTATTGCGCCAGCGCGGCGGTCGCGCCGATTTGGGCTGGCGTGTGGAGTGGGACCGTGACGCGAAGATTTTCCGAGACGCGGCGCTTTCTGGCGCTCTACTGGCCACATCTGGCGGCGGACCGCTGGCGCCGCACGAACGGCGCAGCGGATAGCCCGCCCAACGCTCTTCTGGTCTTTACCGCCAAGCAGCGCGGCGCCATGCGGATCGTCGCGACCTGCGAGCGCGGGCGCGGGCTGGCCGGGCTGACGCTCGCCGATGCCCGCGCGCGCGAGCCCGATCTGGTCGTGATCGATGCCGATCCGGCGGGCGATCTGCACCTGTTCGAACGCATTGCCGATGGCTGCGACCGCTACACGCCGATGGTGGCGCTCGACAGCGATACGGGCGTGACGCTCGACGTGACGGGCTGCGGCGATGCCGAAGCGATCGCCGATGATGTCGCGACCCGGCTGGCGGCGGCGGGCTGGCAGGTGCGGCATGCGCTGGCGGGCACGCCCGAGGCGGCGCAGGCGCTCGCACGCTATCAGACCGCGCCGGCGGCGGACGAAGCCGCGGCGGTGCGGCGGTTGCCGATCGCGGCGCTCGAGGCCGATGACGACACCGAACTCGCGCTACGCCGCGCGGGGCTGAAGACGATCGGCGACCTCGCCGCGCGGCCGAGTGCGCCGCTGGTCGCGCGTTTCGGCGCCGATGTCGGCGACCGGCTCGCGCGGCTGCTTGGACCGCTGGAAATGCTCGGCGAACTGGCGGCGGAGGCCGAAGTCGCGCTCGCCGAGCGACACATGGGCGGGCGGCGCTATGCCGCGCGGCTCTATCGCAGCGACGGCGTCGCGCGCGATCTGAGCGTCGAGGCGAGCCTGCCGATGCGGGGCGCCAAGGATGTGATGCGGCTGTTCGGCGAGCGGCTCGACGCGCTTGCCGATCCAATCGATCCGGGGTTCGGCTTCGACCTGATCCGGCTCGCGGTGCCGCTGCTCGAACCGATGGCGCCCACGCAGTTGCAGCTTGAGGGCGGGGCGGTGGCCGAGGGCGAGCTGGCGGCGCTGATCGACCGGCTGAGCGCGCGCGCGGGCAAGGGCAAGTTCCGCCGGCTGCGCCCGCGCGACAGCCATATCCCCGAGCAGGCCGTGCTCGCGCTGCCCGCGATCGACGCGCCGCAAGCCATCGACTGGGATGCGCCCGAAGCGGGCGAGCCACCATCGCGGCCGATCCATCTGTTCGATCCGCCGCAGATGATCGACGTCATCGCCGAAGTCCCCGACGGCCCGCCCCACCGCTTCCGCTGGCGGCGCGGGGTGCATGAAGTGACGCGCTTCGAAGGCCCGGAGCGGATCGCCGCGCAGTGGTGGAAGCGCGACGACAATGCCGGACTGACGCGCGACTACTACCGCGTCGAGGATGCGCGCGGGCGGCGCTTCTGGATCTTCCGGCATGGGCTGTACGGCGCCGAGCGGGTGGCGCCGGGGTGGTATATGCACGGGCTGTTCGCGTGAGGGGAGCGGAGAATTGGTTCACGCGGCGGCGCGGGGCGGTTCCCGCTCACGACAAAACACCGTCATTGCGAGCGCAGCGAAGCAATCCAGTGTCACGCGAGACGCCGTGGATTGCTTCGCTGCGCTCGCAATGACGAATAAAGGAGTCGGCAATTTCCGCGTCTCCGCGCCGCGTGAACCAAGATAATGCCCGCCGAACTCGTCGCCGCGAGCAATTATTCGTTCCTGCGCGGGGCGTCGCATCCGTCGGACATGGTCGCCACCGCGCTTGCACTGGGGCTGAGCGGCATCGGGATTGCCGATCGCAATACGGTGGCAGGGACGGCGCGCGCGCATCTGGCGCTGCGTGAGGCGTGCGAGGCGGCGGCGGAGGCGGGGCTACCGCCGATCGACTTCAAGCTCGCGGTCGGTGCGCGGCTGGTGTTTGCCGATGGCACGCCTGACATCGTCGCTTATCCTGCCAACCGGCGCGGCTGGGGGCGGCTGTGCCGGCTCCTCACGCTCGGCAATCTGCGCGCGCAGAAGGGGAGTTGCATCCTCTCGCTCGATGACCTGCTGGGCCATGCCGAAGATCTGCTGCTGATCGTGATGCCGGAGTCGAGCGTCGATCCGGCGCAGACGGTGCCGTTGCATCATGCGCGCGAGCGGTACGAGCTGGCGGTCGATCCGCCGACCAATGTGGTGGCGCTGCGGGTGGAGGACAGACCTTCTCCACCCCCACCGTTCGTGTCGAGCGAAGGCTCTGTCGAGCTTGATCGAGACATCGAGACACGGGAGGCGGAGGTCGTGTCGCTTGTGGCTTGTATCTCGACTTCGCTCGATACGAACGTGGGAGGGGTTGATAGGGTAGTCAGGCGCCTCAAATCCGTCGCCCCCGACCGCGTATGGCTCGCCGCGACCTTTGCCTTTCATGGCCGCGACCGGCGCCTGCTCGCACGGGCCAAGGCGCGCGCGACGCGGCTCGGCGTGCCGCTGATCGCGACCACCGACGCGCTGTTCGCCGATCCCGCCGCACGGCCGCTGCACGACATCCTCACCTGCATCCGCCACGGCACGACGATCGCGGCGGCGGGCAAGCGTCTCGAGGCCAATGCCGAGCGTCACCTGAAATCCCCGGCCGAAATCGCCCGCCTGTTCGCCGATTGCCCCGAAGCCGTCGCCGAGACCGACCGCCTGCTCGCGCGCATCGACTTCTCGCTCGACCAGATCCGCTACGAATATCCGCATGAGCCGGTGCCCGAGGGGTGGGACGCGATGGCGTGGCTCGAACATCTCTCGCTGGAGGCCGCGCGCGCGCGCCACCCCGACGGCATTCCCGATCGGCTGCAAAAGATGCTCGACGAGGAATTCGCGCTGATCCGCAAGTGCGATTACGCTTATTATTTCCTGACCGTCCACGACATCGTCCGCTTCGCGCGGAGTTGCGATCCGCCGATCCTGTGCCAGGGGCGGGGGTCGGCCGCCAATTCGGCGGTGTGTTTCCTGCTCGGCATCACCTCGGTCGATCCGATGCAGCACGACCTGCTGTTCTCGCGCTTCGTGTCGGAGGAGCGCCGCGAGCCGCCCGACATCGATGTCGATTTCGAGCATGAGCGGCGCGAGGAAGTGATGCAGTACATCTACCGCCGCTATGGCCGCGACCGCGCCGGGATTGCCGCGACCGTCATCCATTACCGCCCGCGCAGCGCGGTGCGCGAAGTCGGCAAGGCGCTGGGCTTTACCGAGGATGTGACAACGCGGATCAGCAGCACCGTCTGGGGCAGCTATGCCAGCGCGATGGAGGAAAAGCGGTTCGCCGAAACCGGCTTCAGCCTCGCCGATCCCAACATCCAGCGCATGAAATTGCTGGTCGACCAGTTGCTCAATTTCCCGCGCCACCTGTCGCAGCATGTCGGCGGTTTCGTGCTGACGCAGGGGCGGCTCGACGAGATGGTGCCGATCCACAATGCCGCGATGGAGGACCGCACCTTCATCGAATGGGACAAGGACGACATCGATGCGCTGGGGCTGATGAAGGTCGATGTGCTCGCGCTCGGGATGCTGACGTGCATCCAGAAGAGCTTCGAGCTGATGCGCGAGCATGACCTCGGCGATTACGAGCTCGACAGCATCCCGGCCGAGGACGTCGCGACCTATGACATGCTGTGCAAGGGCGACAGCATCGGCGTGTTCCAGGTCGAAAGCCGCGCGCAGATCAACATGCTGCCGCGGCTGAAGCCCCGCAAACTCTATGACCTGACCGTGCAGGTCGCGATCGTGCGGCCGGGGCCGATCCAGGGCGACATGGTGCATCCCTATCTGCGGCGGCGGTCTGGACTCGAGAAGGTCGAATTCCCCTCGCCCGCGCCGCCGCACGACCCCGACGAGCTGCGGACCCTGCTCGGCGAGACTTACGGCGTGCCGCTGTTCCAGGAACAGGCGATGAAGCTCGCGATCGTCGCGGCGGCCTTCACGCCGTCCGAAGCGAACCAGTTGCGGCGCGCGATGGCGACTTTCCGGCATGTCGGCGGCATGGACAAGTTCCAGGAAAAGCTCGTCGGCGGGATGGTCGCGCGCGGCTACGCGCAGGATTTCGCCGAGCGTTGTTACCAGCAGATCGAGGGGTTCGGCTCGTACGGCTTTCCCGAAAGCCATGCGCTGTCGTTCGCGCGGCTGGTGTACGTCTCGTCGTGGATCAAGTGCCATCAGCCGGCGGTGTTCGCCGCCGCCCTGCTCAATTCGCAGCCGATGGGGTTTTACGCGCCCGCGCAGATCGTCCGCGATGCACGCGAGCACGGTGTCGAGGTGCGCGGGATCGATGTCAATGCGAGCGAATGGGATAATGGGTTGGAGCGTAAGCCCCTCCCCTGAAGGGGAGGGGCTAGAAAGAAGCGCAGCCCACGCCCTCCGCCTCGGGTTCCGCCAGATCACCGGCTTCCGCCGCGACTGGGCCGAAGCGATTGCCTCGGCGCGGCTGAACGGTCCCTTCTCGGCAATCGAGGAAATCGCCCGCCGCGCAGACTTGCCGCAACGCGCGCTGCGCTTGCTGGCCGATGCCGATGCGTTTGCGTCGCTCGAGCTCGACCGCCGCACCGCGCTGTGGGACGTGCGCCGTACCCCGACCGGCGAACTCCCGCTGTTTGCCGCCGCGCGCGCGCGCGAACTCGGGAGCGAGGGCGACTATGCGCTCCCCGAAATGACCGACGCCGAGCATGTCGTCGCCGATTACCAGATGACGCGGCTGTCGCTGAAAGCGCATCCCATGAGTTTCCTCCGCGCCGATCTCGCTGCCGAGGGGATCGCCAGTTGCGCGCAGACGAGTGCCGCAAAGAATGGCCAGCGCATCCGCACCGCCGGGATTGTCCTCGTCCGCCAGCGCCCCGGCAATGGCAACGCGATCTTCATCACGATCGAGGACGAAACCGGCGTCACCAATATCGTGCTCTGGGCGAGTCGCTTTGAACGCTATCGCCGCGAAGTGATGGCGTCGCGGCTGATGCTGGTCGAAGGCGAAGTGCAGAAGAGCCCCGAAGGCGTGATCCACCTGATGGCGAACCGGGTGATCGACCGCACGGCGATGCTCGATACGCTTTCCGAACGCGGCAACACGCCCACCGAGCGCAGCCGCGCCGACGAATTCGACCACCCGCAGCATCCCCGCAGCAACGTGCCGCGCGGCAGCCACCCGCGCGACGTGCGCATCATCCCCAAATCACGCGACTTTCACTGAGCCACCCCCCGCGCCGGCAGGAAGCGGCTGTTGCGGAGCAGCGCCGCCGAGACGAGCGACACCAGCACGCCGACCGGGAAAATCTCCGTAAAGGTCATCGGCATGCGGTAGAGCGGATTGGCGTACTGAACCTTGAACGCCTCCATCTCGGCGGTGAATTTGGCGAGCGCGGCGGCGCTGACGCCCTTGGCCTTTTCCGGCGCGATCAGATGGTCGGCATAGTCATTGGCAAAGTCCATCCCCGTTGCCGCAAGCGCCGCCTCCCAGGCGACCGTATAGAAGATGCCGGCGATCAGGCTGACGCCGAGCCCCAGTGCCAGCGCCGGCCAGAAGCGGATCACGCCGCCGCCCTCGACGTCGCGCTGGCGCTTGATCGCGACGAAAATCGCGCTCAGCGCGACCAGCATCGTCGTATAGCCGAACACCAGGCCATATTGGGTCGGGGGATTGTCCTTCATCAGCACCGTCAGGCCGAACGTCGGCACCGCGATGATCACCCCGGCGATCACGCCATAGAAAAACAGATTGCGCAGCATCCATGCCTCCCTTGTTGGAACGGCGTGTTCTTTGCCTTGCCCCATGTGCCGGGCAATCGCCCGAAAGGGTGATTGGGCACCGGTCACCCGAAATATCTCAAGGAACAATGCCGAGTTCGCGGGCGCGATTGATCGCCTCGGTCCGCCGCTGCGCCTCGAGCTTCTCGAACAGCCGCGCGACATGTGTCTTGACCGTGTTGGGGGAGACCTTCAGCGACTGCGCGATCTGCTTGTTCGATTTGCCCGCCGCCAGCTCGTGCAGCACCGCCAGTTCGCGTGGTGAAATACCGAGCGCATCGATCGCCTTGGGATTGCCGTCGAATGCCATCGGTGCCGGAAGGCGCAGCGCGCGGGCGCCGACGAAGATGCCAAGCGCGAGGAACAGCAGAGCCACCAGCGCCAGATAGACGTCGCCCATCCGCATCCGCACCGCCGCCTGATAATCGAGCCACTGCAGAGCGAAAGTGCCAAGCGCCAGAAACACGCCATAGCCTGTCACGCGCTGCCACATCGTCGGTCCCTCTGCTGCCCGAAGACAGCAGTTTAGCGCCTCGCCGCGCTCACCGCCAACGGCCCGTCGGGCGAGGAATCGAGCAGCGCGTCGCCGCCGAGCGTTCGGTAGAGCGTGACCTTGTTCGCTGCTTCGGTCAGCCGCGTCGTCGCGAGGCTGCGTTGCGCCTGGTAAAGATTGCGCTGGCTGACGAGGCTGGCGAGGAAGGTGTCGATTCCGCCCTTGTAGCGCGCTTCGCTCAGCCGGAAGCTGTCGGCGGCGGCCGCGGCTTGTCGCTCCTGCGCGGCGAGCTGGTCGCCGATCGTGCCGCGCCGCGCGAGCGCATCGGCGACTTCGCGAAAGGCGGTCTGGATGGTGCGCTCATAAGTCGCGACGGCGGCGTCGAATTGCGCGCGCGCCTGATCGAGCCCGGCCTTGTTGCGGCCCCCGGCAAACACCGGATAGCTGATCCCCGGCGTCGCCGAATAGTTGAACGCGCGCGTCGTGAAGAGCTGGCTCAAGCCGTTCGAGGCAAGGCCGGCAAAGGCGGTCAGCGAAAGCCGCGGGAACAGCGCCGCGCGCGCGGCGCCGATCTGGGCATTGGCGGCGCGCAGCTGATATTCGGCCTGAACGACGTCGGGGCGGCGCAGCAGCACGCCCGAATCGAGCCCGGCGGGGAGGGCGGCGACCGTCGGCGCCGCATCCTCGATCGATGGCGGCAGCAGCGCCGGATCGACAGTCGCGCCGACCAGCAGCTCGAGTGCGTTCACGTCCTGCGCCAGCGCGGTGGTCTGCTCGGCGAGGTCCGATTGCGCGGTCGCGAGCGTCAGTTCGGCCTGGGCGAGATCGGTGCGCGGCGCGACGCCGCCGTCGACCCGCGCCTTGGTCAGCGCAACGCTGCGCTCGGCGTTGGCGCGGGTCTGCTCGGCGATTGCGAACAGGCTCCGGTCGGCGCCATATTGCAGCCAGGCCGCGGCAACATCGCCGACCAGCGCGAGCCGGGTGGCATGCGCGCCGGCTTCGGTCGCGAAATAGCGTGCCTGCTCGGCCCGGCTGAGCGCGGCGAGGCGGCCGAACAGGTCGATCTCGAACGAGGTGACGCCGAGGCCGAGGCTGTAGTTGGTGCGCTGTCCGCCAATCACGGGCGCGCCTCCGTTGTTGGTGCGTCCGGTACCGGGATCGACGACCGCCACCGTGTTGTTATTGTTGACGAGCGGCAATTGCTCGGCGCGCTGGATGCGATATTGCGCGCGCGCCGACGCAACATTGGCGGCGGCGATGCGCAGGTCGCGGTTGTTGGCGAGCGCCTGCTCGATGATCTTTTGCAGGCGTGTATCGCGGAAAATGTCGCGGTAGCTGACGCTCGGCAGCGCCTCGCCATTGGCGGCATAGGCCGGGCCGATGGGGAAGGCGGGCGGCACCGGCGCGGCGGGGCGTGTCTCTTTCGGCACGAAGGAGCAGCCGCCGAGCAGCACCAGCGTCACGAGCGCGACCCGCTTCATGCCGCGGGCTCCGGCGGTGGTGCCTTGTCATGCTGGAATTTCTTCAACGTATCGCGCGCGGTGCGGCGGACGATCACGAAGAACAGCGGGATGTAGAAGACCGCGAGGATCGTCGCGGTCAGCATCCCGCCGATCACTGCCGTGCCGATCGCGATGCGCGAATTGGCGCCCGCACCGGTCGAGATCGCGAGCGGCAGCACGCCGAAAATGAAGGCGAGGCTGGTCATCAGGATCGGCCGCAAACGGATGCGCGCGGCTTCGATCGCGGCCTCGATGACGCGCTTGCCCTGCTTCTCGGCTTGCTCGGCGAATTCGATCATCAGGATGGCGTTCTTGGCGGCAAGGCCCATCGTCGTCAGCAGGCCGATCTGCAGATAGACGTCGTTGATCAGGCCGCGCAGGGTGACGGCAAACACCGCGCCGACCAGCCCGAGCGGGATGATCAGCAGCACCGCGACCGGGATCGTCCAGCTTTCATACAGCGCGGCCAGGCACAGGAACACGACCAGCAGCGACAGCGCATAGAGATAGGGCGCCTGCCCCGACGACAGCCGCTCCTGAAACGACAAGCCGGCGAGCGCGGTGGTGGTGCCGGTGTATTTGGCGGCGAGCTGCTCCATCCGGTTGAGCGCTTCGCCCGAGCTGCGGCCCGGTGCCGCCTGGCCTGAGAACTCGAACGACGAAATGCCGTTGAAGCGCGCGAGCGACGGCGGGGCTGCCGACCAGCTCGTGCGCGCGAAGGACGAGAAGGGCGCCATCGACCCGTCGGAGGCGCGGACATACCATTGCGCCAGATCCTCGGGCGAGACGCGGTAGGGCGCGTCGCCCTGAACATAAACGCGTTTCACCCGGCCGCGGTCGTTGAAGTCATTCACATACCGACCACCCCACGCGGTCGAGAGCGTGGCGTTCACATCGGCCTGGGCGATGCCCATCACTTGCATCTTGGCCTGATCGAGATCGACCCTGAGCGTCGGTTGGTCTTCCAGATCGGTCAGCCGTACCTGCGCCAGTACCGGATCGGCGAGTGCTTCGGCAAGCAGCTGGTCGCGCGCGGCCTTGAACGCATCGCGCGTCAGCCCGCCGGTATTGAGCAGCTCGAGGGTGAATCCGTTCGACTGTCCCAGCCCGCGGATCGCGCCGGGAACGAGCACGTTGACGCGGGCATCGCGGAAACCCTGAAACGCCTGCGCCGCGCGCTGGGCAATCGCATCGGCGGCATTGGTGCTGCCATGGCGATCGGCCCAATCGGTCAGCGACACGAAGCCGCGCCCTTGGTTCTGCCCCGCCGGTCCGCCGCCACCGCCGCCGCCAACGGTCAGCAGCGCCTTCACATTGGCCTTTTCCTGCTTCAGGAAATATTGCTCGACGCGCTCCTGCACCGCATTGGTGCGGACCTGCGTCGCGCCTGGCGGCAGCGTGAACTGAAGCTGGAGCGCGCCTTGGTCCTCGGTCGGCAGGAAGCCCGTCGGCAGGCGCGCGAACATCAGCACCAGCAGCGCGGCGATGGCCGCATAGATCAGCAGAAAGATCAGCTTGCGGTCGACGATCTTTTCGATGGTGCCCGCATAGGCATTGGTCATCCGCTCGAACCGGCTGTTGAACAAGTCGCGCGCCGGAGCGGTTCTGCGCGAAATCCAGCCGTCGTGCTTTTCCTCGCTGCGGCGCTTGAGCAGCGTCGCGGTCAGCGCGGGCGATAGGATGAGGGCGACGACCACCGACAGCACCATCGCCGAGACGATCGTGATCGAAAACTGGCGATAGATCACGCCGGTCGATCCGCCGAAGAACGCCATCGGCAGGAACACCGCCGACAGCACCAGCGCGATCGCGATCAGCGCGACGTTGATTTCCTCCATCGACTTGATCGTCGCGTCGCGCGGGCTCATCTCCGGATTTTCGTCCATGAGCCGCTCGACATTTTCGACGACGACGATCGCGTCGTCGACGAGCAGGCCGATGGCGAGCACGAGGCCGAACAGGGTCAGCGTGTTGATCGAAAAGCCCGCGATCGCGAACACCGCAAAAGTGCCGAGCAACACCACCGGCACCGCGATCGTCGGGATCAGCGTCGCGCGCCAGCTTTGCAGGAAGACGAACATGACGATGACGACGAGGATGATCGCCTCGATCAGCGTCTTCACCACCTCCTCGACCGACAGCTTGATGAACAGCGTCGAATCCGACGGATAGGCGACGGTGAAGCCTGTTGGCATCGTCTTGGTCAGTTCGGCGACCTTGGCCTTGACCAGCTCGGCGGTTTTGAGCGCGTCGGCGCCCGGCGCGAGCGAGACGGCAAAGCCGGCGCCGGGGTGGCCGTTGATGCGGCTGCGCACCGTGTAATTCTCGGCGCCCAGCTCGACGCGGGCAACGTCGGAGAGGCGCACGATCGCACCGTCGCGCGTCGTTTTGAGGATGATGTTGCGGAATTGCTCAGGCGTGCTGAGCCGCGACTGCGATGTCACGGTCGCGTTCAGCATCTGCGTCGACGGCACCGGTTGGCCGCCGATTTCGCCTGCCGCAATTTCGGTATTCTGGGCCTGAAGCGCCGAAATCACGTCGCCCGGAATCAGCGAATAGGCCGCCAGCCGTTCGGGGTTGAGCCAGATCCGCATCGCATATTGTGCGCCGAACACATTGGTGTCGCCGACGCCGTCGAGCCGCCCGATCGGATCCTGCAAATTGGTGATCAGATAGTCCGACACGTCCTGATTGGTGCGCTTGTCGGTGATATCGTAGATCGCGAAGATCATCAGAAAGTCGGGGTTCGACTTGGTGACCGTCAGCCCTTGCTGCTGGACCTGCTGGGGCAGGCGGCTGATCGCCTGCTGCACCTTGTTCTGGACCTGCACCTGCGCGATGTCGGGGTTTACGCCCTTCTGGAACGTCGCCGAAATCGTCGCCTGGCCGCGCGAGCTCGACGACGAAGTGAAATAGAGCAGCCCGTCGATGCCGGTCAGCTGCTGCTCAATGATCTGGGTGACGCTGTTTTCGAGCGTTTCGGCAGACGCGCCGGGATAGCTCGCACGGATGTTGACCTGCGGCGGGGCGACATCGGGATATTGCTCGATCGGCAGCGACAGGATGCCGCCGACGCCGGCGAGCATGATGATGATCGCGATCACCCAGGCGAAGATCGGCCGGTCGATGAAGATGCGCGAGATCACCGGCGCATTACCCGCCGCGCTTGCCGTTGGCGGGCGGCGCAATCCGCTGCGGCGAGCCTGCGGGCACGGGCTTCACCGGCTTGCCCGGCTTGGCGTTGACGGTGCCTTCGACGATCACCTTGTCGCCCGGCTTCAGCCCTGAGGAGACGACCCAGTTCGCACCCGATGTCCGGTCGGCGATCACGGCGCGCTGTTCGACCTTGTTGCCTGCGCCGACGATCAGCACGCTGGCATTGCCCTTGGCATCGCGCGCGACGCCCTGTTGCGGCACCAGATAGACATTGCCGCTGACCGACTGGGCAAAATTTGCACGCACGAACATACCCGGCAGCAGCAGATTCTGCGGATTGGGGAAGCGCGCGCGCAGCGTGACGGTGCCGGTGGCTTCGTCGACGGTCACTTCGGTGAATTCGACCGTCCCCGTCAGGCCGTAATCGCTGCCGTCTTCAAGCTTCAGCCGTACCACCGCCTGCGTCGGGATCGCGCCGCCTTGCGACAATGTGCGGCGCAGCGCGAGCAGTTCGGCAGCCGACTGCCGGATGTCGACATAGATCGGGTCGAGCCGCTGGATGACCGCAAGCGGCTCGGTCTGGTTCGACGTGACGAGTGCGCCTTGCGTGAACAGCGACCGCCCGATGCGTCCACTGATGGGGGCGGGCACGCGCGTGAAGCGCAGGTTGATGCGTGCCGTCGCCAGCGCGGCGCGCGCCTGGGCGACGCTCGCCTGCGCCTGCCGCGCCTGCGCGAGGGCGTCGGTGTAATCCTGCTTGCTGACGGCCTCGATCTCGGCGAGCGGTTTGAACCGGTCGGCCTTGACTTGCGCGGCAGCGGCGGCGGCCTGCGCGCTTGCCAGATTGGCCTGCGCCTGGTCGCCGCTGGCGCGGTAGAGGCTGGGATCGATCTGGTAGAGCGTCTGGCCCGCCTGAACATAGCTGCCTTCGGTGAACAGCCGCTGCCGGATCAGGCCGGACACCTGCGGGCGGACTTCGGAGGTCTGATAAGCGGCGGTGCGTCCGGTGAGTTCGGTGACGAGCGGCGCCGTGCCCGGCTGGACGACGACATAACCGACTTCGGGCGTCCGGTTCTTGCCCGGCCCACCGCGCGCGTCCTTCGGTTGGGCGGCCCCACCGCCGCAACCCGACAGCAGCAGCGCGCCCGATGCTGCAACGCACAGCGCGGCGGCCGCGGCCTTTGTCGACCGGAAGGGTAATGCCGATGTGGGAAATTCCGCGCGCGTCACAGACGTCTCCTAACCTAAAGCAGTCCGCAATGTTCCCGAAAATTGCGCGTTGCGACAATTTTTCCTCGAGCGCAACCGCCGCCGGTTTCTGACACAATTTTGCGACAAGTCGCTGATAGCGGCCCCGGACTTGTCGGCGTGGAGACTTGCAATGCGTACCTTCCTGTCCGGGGCAGTCCTGATTGCCGGCATTTCACCGAGCGCGCTTTGCGCACAGCAGCAGGCGTCGCAGGCACGCCCGACTCCTCAGTCGCCTGCGCAAGTCCAGGACGAAGGCGACGAGGGCACCGAAGTGACGGTGACCGCCGGTCGCAATCTGCCGGGCTCGGTCATCGGCGACATCCCGCCCGATCAGACGCTGGGGCCAGCCGAAATCCGGTCCTACGGCGTCAGCTCGGTCAATGATCTGCTCGCCGAACTCGGGCCGCAGCTGCGATCGGGTCGCGGCAATGGCCCGCCGGTCGTGCTGCTGAACGGGCGCCGCATTTCGGGCTTTCAGGAAATACGCAACCTGCCGACCGAAGCGATCCTGCGTGTCGACATCCTGCCCGAGGAAGTGGCGCTGAAATACGGCTATTCGGCCGATCAGCGCGTCATCAATTTCGTCCTGCGCCCGCGTTTCCGCGCAATCACGACCGAGATTGAGGGGCGCGTCGCGACCGGCGGCGGCCGCGCGACGCCGTCGGGTGAATTCGACGTGCTGACGCTCAACCGGCGCGGGCGCTTCAACCTGCACATCGAATATCAGGAAAGCTCGGCGCTGACCGAGGCCGAACGTGGCATCATCGCGCAGGCGAGCCCGTTTTCGATCCCCGGCAACGTCGTCGGGCTGACGGGGGGCGAGATCGACCCGGCGCTTTCGGCGCGGGCGGGCGTGCTGACGACGATTGCGGGCGTGCCGACGGGCACGCTCAATCCGACGCTAGCCGATTTCGCGGGGACCGCGAACCGCGCGACGGCCACTGATCCGACGCCGTTCCGCACCCTGCTGCCCGCGAGCCGCGGATTCGACGCCAACCTGATCTATGCAACGACGATCTTCAAGGATGTGTCGGCGACGTTCAACGGCCGCATCGAAACGCAGGACAGCCGCGGCACCTTCGGCCTGCCGAGCGTCGCGCTGACGCTGCCGGTGGGGAACCGCTTCTCGCCGTTCAGCCGCGCCGTCGTGGTCGATCGTGCGCTGGGCGATTTCAATCCGCTCGGCCAGTCGTCGAACACCGTTACCGGGCATTTCGGTGCGACCTTCAACGGCAATGTCGGCAAGTGGCAATGGTCGATCCTCGCCAACTACGACCGCAGCGACAATGAAACGCTGACCGATGTCGGTGTCGATACGGCCGCGTTCCAGGCGCGGCTGAATGCCAACGATCCGACCGCCAATCCGTTCGGCCCATTCGCGCCGAGCAGCTTCGATCCGCTCGCCGCCAATCGCGCGCGGTCGACATCGAGCAGCTATGGCATCGACGCGCTTGCCAACGGATCGCTATTCACGCTGCCCGCGGGCAAGGTATCGGCGAGCTTCAAGGTTGCGGGAACCTCGCTGACTTTCGACAGCAATTCGCAGCGGGCGGGCGTCTTCCAGTCGGCCAGTCTCGCCCGTGCCAGCGCCAATGGCCAGTTCAACCTCGACGTGCCGATCGCTAGTCGCGCGCGCGATTTCCTGCCTTTCCTCGGCTCGTTGTCGGGCAATTTCAACCTTGCCTACAATGGTTTGTCGGACTTCGGCACGCTGCGCACCTTGGGCTATGGCTTCAACTGGGCGCCGGTCGACGCGGTGCGGTTCATCGGATCGGTGACGCAGCAGGACAATGCGCCGAGCGTCCAGCAGCTTGGCAATCCAGTGATCACGACGCTCAACGTGCGGGTGTTCGACTTCACGCTCGGCCAGAATGCGACCGTGACCACATTGTCGGGCGGCAATCCCAACCTGCGCGCGAGCGACCGGCTGGTGAAGCGGCTCGGCTTGACGCTGAAGCCCTTCGCCAAGACCGACTTCAACATCACGGCAAGCTATACCGACACGCGCGTCAACAATGCGGTCGCGAGCTTCCCGAGCGCGACGGCAGCAATCGAAGCGGCGTTCCCCGATCGCTTCACTCGTGACGCGACTGGCCAACTGCTGCGGATCGACGCGCGACCGATCAACTTCGCCCAGACGAGCAGTACGCAATTCCGCTATGGCTTCGACTTCACCATGGCGATCAAGTCGAAGCTTCAAAAGCAGATCGAGGCGTTTCGCGCGGGCAAGGGGCCCAACCCCTTCATCGGGCTGATCCCGCCGGGCGGGCGGCCGCCGCAGAGCGTATTCGGCGGCAGCATCTTCGGCGGCGGCGGTCCGGGCGGCGGGCAGGGCGGACAAGCCCGACCTGGCGGTGGTCAGGGCGGCCAGGGCGGCGGACAGGCACGACCGGGCGGTGCGCCCGGCGGCGGGGGGGCGGGTGGCCCCGCCGG
>NZ_LSIJ01000075.1 GCF_001556185.1 Sphingomonas sp. CCH10-B3
AACCCTCCTTAAATCACAACCTCAAATCTGTGCCATTGGTGCTGACGGGGGACACAATGTCGATCTCCTCTGGCTCTGTAATTCCCAGGGCCTGTAGCGCCAATTCCGCAGCAGTCGCTGAAGGAGTCATTTCTTCTCCTGGTTAGCGTCCCGCTCGAGCTCCGCGAGATCCTCGAGAAGTCCCGCTTCGTCGTCATCACCGTCACTGATCGCGTTTCGCGCCGCCAGCGTCATCTTCATAGCCGTGTCGTTGGCTGCGGCCTGCAGCTTAGCACGCATGCGTTCCGCATCGACGTTGATAACTCCACCATCTCTTCGCTCTCGATCGATCTGAGCACGAATTTCGACGAGATGGCTCTTGCGCAACGCGAGTTCGGCCTTGTCGAGGCTCTTCAATATCGTCTCCAGCGCGCCGTCCTCTACCACATCGGAGTGGTCGTCCAATATTTCATCGACCATGAAGTCGTCGATCAGTGACAGGGGACTCACTTTCTTTTTGTCGTTGACGATCATGATTCCAATCCCTTCGGAAAGGCGTTCTGCAGCCTGCGCTTCAGCCGCCTGCGAGCGGTGGCCAGGCCTTGCGTATCGACGCCCAGCAAATCCTCCAGTTGGTCACCTCGCATTTGATCACATATCCCCTCAAGCAGCAGTTGGAGTTGTTCGTCATCCTCGATCAGCTGGCCAATCACATCCAACACCTCGCCATCATCGCGCGTAGACATCAAGAGTCGTTCAGGCGACGGAGAGGGATCGACCAAGTCAGGGGCCGCCACGCCGTCGGGTGTAGGTCGAACTTCGCGTAGGCCGTTCCTGATTGCCTCGATTTCGGCCGACGCGATACTTTTGATCGCGCCACTCAACTCGCGGACGAATTCGACACGGCGCCGGACCTGCCGGCTGCCCGAGAGTAGGCGCTTGAACGCCTCCTGCCTTAAATCCTCGGCCGGAATGTGGCACCGGAGCGAGAACCATCGCGCTGTTTTGCTGATCTTGGTCGCATCGACCGGGTTGAGCTGCCGGATCATTTCCCGGACCTCGTCAACCGATAGATAGTCGGTCTCCTCTTCGTCCATCGTTTCCAAGGTGTGCTGCACCAAACAAGTCCCCCAACAGGTATAAGCGGATCAGCAGTGATATTCGGACACGGAAAATTCTATGTCTGAGTTCGCGTGCTCACCCGCATTTACTATTGGAAGGTGAAGTCGCGGCGTTGGCAAGCCCGTGGCGGCGGTCAGCCACTAATTGGAGTAACTCGAATGGCAAAGAGCTGGAACCACAATGCGCGGTGACCACAAGCTGACAGTTTTCGCGGCGGGGTGCGGCGACTGCATCCTAATTGAGGCGCACCATAAGACGGTGCTGACCGACGTCCATTACCGTGTCGGTAGCGCGCAGGACGAGACGAACGACGAGGTGCCCGACTTCGCGCCGGATATCCGCAAGGCATGCGGCAACAACCACCTCGACGTCTTTGTCTCGACACACCCTGACAAGGACCATGTCGGCGGGTTCTGCGAGCTGTTCCACTGCGGCCGTCCCGAGGATTGGATCGCGGACCCGGAAGACAGCGATCCCAAGATCATCGTCGACGAGATCTGGTGCTCACCCTACGGTGCCAATCCGCATTATGAGACCAGCCAATCAAAGCCACTGGTTGATGAGATCAAGCGGCGCAAGGCGCTGCGTGGCACTTGGCAGGCGAATCTCGACGGTAACCGCCTCGTCATCATGGACACCACTACACATACGACCGGGACCATCACGACCGGACTGGAGTGACGGCTGCTCGCACCGACACCGGCCGAATGGGATATTCCCAAGGCCGAGGATGGCTGTCCCCAGACTTCATCCAATCCGACCAGCTTGGTGATCCAGTGGTCAGTGACGCGCAGCTGGGGGAAGAATTACATTCTGATCGCTGGTGACACCTCGGTAGAGGTTTTGGAGCGTCTCGAGAGCGAAGTTCACGCTCACAATCCTGACCACCTCGCCTGGCACATCTTGATCGCTCCCCACCATTGCTCGCGCCGTTCGATCGGACGCGTGTGGAATGGAGGTTGTATTGACGAGGAGTTTGAAGAGTCGGCCGGTGCGCTCGCTTCGCTGGGAGAGCAGCGCGGCGATGGCTACGTCGTTGCAAGCAGCCGGCGCGTGATCCGCGGCGGCAACACCCCGCCGTCCTACCATGCCAAACTACGCTATTTGCGCATTCTTGCTGCCGGCGGCGAGGTGACCGACGCCGTTCGAGCCCGATTCCGTTGCACCGGCGGCAACGCTACCAGCGACAAGCCGGCGCACGTCGTCTTCAACCTCAACGCCACCGGTCCCAGCTTGGCGGCGACTACTGCGCCGGCGACCGTGGGTTTGGGCGGTGGTGGCGCCTCGGTCGGCGGCGGGGGTGGATACGGCTAATGGCGGATCCCAAGGGAGGCGTCTACGTCCATCGGCTGGAGGCGCGGCGGATCGAGGCCTCGGCAGCTGTCGTTGCGGAATCGCTTGATCTGCTCGTTAGCGACGACGGCGAGGTGCTCGAGTTCGACATCGCCAGCGAGCCGACGGTGAACCCACCAGTCGCGGATATCCGCGACGTCGAACGTATCTGTTTCGTCTATCGGCACGGGCGGCGGTTCGGTGAAACGGCGCCGTCGCACGTGCTGTGCAAGCGCGAGGACTTCCCTCGCGACCTAGTGCACCTATGTTCTACCGGTCCGGGCGGCCTCGCCGCCCCCTGCCTCTCGCTGGGTGGCCTGCAGCCGCTCTACGAGCGCGTGGGGATCGAGGCGGTGATGGAGCGGCTGCGCAAGTTCCTACGCGACGCTAAGACGGGAACGCTGACGATCGACGGTTGGGAACCCGTGCCCTTCGGCATCGATCAGCAGCCCTGCGGTGGCGAGGTCGTCCCGCACTTCTTCCAAGACCATGCCCTCGCCCATCTTGGAGACGGGTATGCGATGGGAGCCGCGATCAACATGGAGGAGGAGAATGGTCGATTCGTCGCCGTCTTTCCGCAAGTGCTCGCGCCTCAGGATATGAGAGATGGGCTAGCCTTCCGCAATAAGGACAGCAAACGTCGCGGTATTCCCTGGGTCTTTCTGTGGCCCAAGGAGATAAAGTTTGAGAGCGAGCCGATCTTCAGCGACTGGCGCACGGGCGCGGAGCTGCTTGAAGGCATGAAGCGCATCGGTGTCGAGCAGTCCTTCGATGCCGCGATCGGCGAGCTCCTGTCGCGAGGTGTCGACTTCAACTGTTTTCGCGAGCCCGCAGGTGGCAAGGGCCTAGTCGTCGTGCTGGGGGTGTGGCGGCCGGAGCCGATCATGCGCGAGTTCTTCGGCTATTCCGATAATCCTGAGGCGCGAAGGCTCGAGTTACGGGCCTTCCGCGTATCGCAAGATCTTTTCAAGGAAATCGTGGCGCTCGACACGAAGGTTGAGACGATCGTTGGCGACTATCCCGGGAGCCCCGAACTCTACCGCTGGGTTGCCGGTGTCGACGCGATTCCGCCTGTGGCGCTGATCGGCGTGGGGGCGATCGGCAGCGCGGTGTTCAACCATCTTGCCCGGTCTGGCCTCGACGACGCCGTAGTCTACGACCATGATCTTTTGCGGCCCCATAACCTCACCCGGCATACCGCGGACACCTCCAGCCTATACAAGTCGAAGGGCCATTCGGCGTCTGACTTGGTGCACGGACTCGTCCGCGACATGTCGCTTCGTTTCGAGGCGATCCAGCGGGACGTGATCGAGATGTCAGTCGACGAGTTGGCCGCGGCCGTCAAGAACCGCCTTGTGGTGGACGCCACGGCCGACGAACGGGTGCGGCTGCGCATAGACGAACTGCGGGAGAAGATCGATCTGACCGTCGTCCGGACCGAGATGTTCCACGAGGGGCGCTTAGGTGTGACGTTCGTCGCGCCGCCCGGCGCACCGAGCTTCGCCGACATGATGCGCACGCTTTTTGCCTCAGCATCCGACGACCCTGCTGTGGCGGCCTGGCTCGAGCACGAAGCGATGCATCCGCTCGGCCCCGACCCATTGCTGGCGGGCTTCGGTTGTACGTCGCAGACCATTCATTTGCCGCTGCACGCGATCGAGCAGCATGCCTCCGTTGCAACGGCGACGATCTTGGGCGACCGCACCGAGGCGGGGATCTTGATTAATCCGGTAGACCAGCGCTTTCGCCCCACAGGCTCGCGTTGGCTCCCCATGCCCCCGTTTACAACGCTAGTGCCTGCGACGGAACCGGAGTGGAGCGTCAGGATCTCAGGGCTGGCGCTCGAGCGCATCACCGTCGCACGCGCCGAGGCGCTGCCCTCTGAGACGGGCGGATACCTCTACGGCGCGTGGGACCCGGCCGCGAGGGTGATAACGGTGACGACGGCCACGACGCTGCCGCCTGAATCAACCGCGACGCCCACGGCGCTACAGCTCGGCCCGGCCGGCGCGACCGGCGAGGAACGGCGGCTCATGCTGAAGACTCGTGGGCGGATATATCTGTGCGGCAGCTGGCACAGCCATCCGAATGAATCCGCCAGCATGTCCGGCCGCGATTACGGCACGATGATGCGGCACCACGCCCGCGATGCCGAGACGCTGAGTCCGACCCTGTTAGTGATCGCCGCCGGGGAAGAGACGCTGGCCCATCTGAAACTACCGTGAGGGGATGATGGCCGATTTTTTCGAGATAGACTTCCTTGACGTTGAGACCCGTAAGAGCGGCGACGCGATTACTGTCCATTACGAAGTTGGCGGCCGGCGCATGATCCACGTTGTTGACGGCGGATTCGACGCGATGACGCAGAGGATTATCGACCACATCGTCACCCATTACGACAACAAGCCGATCGATCACGTCGTGGTCACACACCCTGATGGCGATCACGCCTGTGGTCTCCGAGGTGTTGTCGAACGCTGCAACGTCGGCACGCTTTGGATGCTGCGCCCTTGGCTCTACTCCGAGGCGCTGCTGCCGTATTTCCCGACCTACAATTCCGCCGACCGGCTGGCGAGCCGGATGAAGCAGCTCTACCCCTACATCGCGGATCTCGAGCGGATTGCGGACCAAAAGGGGGTACCGATTCAAGAGCCATTCCAGGGTGCCCGGATCGGAGCCTTCACCGTCTTAGCGCCCACTCCGCAGCGCTATTTCGAATGCCTGCTCCGGTCGGAGAAGACGCCGGAGTTGGCGGGTGAGCCAAGCAACACCATTGCCGGTCTACTCGAAGAGTTGGCACAAATTGGCCGCGCGCTGGTGAACTTCGCGCGTGGTGCCTGGGGCTACGAGGTGTTTTCCCCGGAGGAAACCAGCGCCGAAAATGAAATGAGCGTCGTTCAGGCCGCCGTGATTGCCGGCCAGCGAATTGTACTGACAGGGGACGCGGGTCGCGGCGCTTTGGCTGAGGCAGCGGACTTCGCGCCGGTGGCAGGCATCCTCCTGCCGGGGGTCCATCGCTTTCAGGTGCCACATCACGGCTCACGCCGGAACGTGTCGACCGAGTTGCTGGACCGATGGCTGGGCCCGCGGCTGCCCCAACGGCCGTGCGCCGGGCAAGAGACTTTCACTGCGATCTGCAGCTCTGCCAAAGCAGATCCCGATCACCCGCGACGGTCGGTAGAGCGTGCGTTCGTTCATCGGGGCGCTCGCTTCATTACTACCGAGGAAGGCGACGTAACCACGCGCTGGAACGCGCCACCGCGAATCGGCTGGGGACCGTTGCCCGTCCGCCCCTATCCAGAGGAATATGAAGAATAGTCCGCGATCAGGGCATGCTTGGCGTGGGCGGCGGGATTGTCGGCGCGGATACTACCTTGTCGTAGGTGCGGAAGACCTCACGCGTATAGGCCGCATAGAATTTCACGAAGCGCCCGAACAGGCCAACCGCCAGTACTACCGCGGCGATCGCGAGGAACCAGTCCAGGCGGTCGCAGGTCTGGGACGAACGCCAAAACATCAAACCAGCCGCCACCGCAGATGCAAATGACACGTTCCGGCACATGCCATACTGATTCATGAAGTTGTCGAGCCGCGTTGCGCTGTCGGCTACGTTCCGCGCATGAGGAAAGGCGCAGTGGAACGCAGCCTCTCCCTCCATGTCAGTCTCGGGCACGGAAAGAGCGGCCGCGACCTTGCGTAGCACGCTGTTACGGGTCGCGACAGGCAGCGGTTCGTACTCGCGCGCTCCGAACGCCCAGCGCACGCCGGTTTCTCGCAAGCGTGGCGGCTCCAGCCCGAGCAGTATGTGCGACGGCGCCCGCAGCCATCTCCGACCAAGGAGGTGTTCGAGAAAAACCGATGATGGGATCGCAAGGATCTGCCCAATGAGATAAGCGACCGCAGTCCAGAAGGCTCCGTTGACGAAAGTCCAATTTGCTTGGCTGGCAAGCATCGAGCCAAGGAACACGCGATCGACGGCCGCCAACGTGATCATTCCCGCCGTCAGATAAGCATAGAAGTCATAGCTCGTGAATGGGAACCAATCCTTCATTTCAAAATTCCTGAGTGGCGTTCGAACCAGCGACGATACAGTCGTCAAATCCAAATTGAACAAGCTGAGCGACCAGAGGACTAAAATTGGTGCCCTTTTTTGCAGTTTCTATCTTGGTAAGAGAGACGCAAGCAGAAAGTTTGCGCCGATCTGCGCAGCGCCGCTCGTAGGGGTGTCAGCAAGGTTCTGGTAGGTCCGAGGTTGGTTGGTCTGTGCCATCCTTCCGGTGAGGCCGGCAGCTTCGGTGGACGCGCCTGACAGCGAGCTCTATCCTAAGCCGCCATGTTCCACCTCCACTGCACCAAGAAACTGCTAGATCGGATCAAACCCGAGATCGCTGAGCCCGGGCAAAGCGAAACTGCCTTGGGCAATTGGTATGCCACGGTGCTGTTCTGGAAGCCGCAAGTCGCTTTGCTGGTTTCTGAGCGCACGCTGCTTCCCGTGCTTATGCCACTAGCCCCAGCGGCCACGCTTGCTCGACGGTTCCCGGCACATTTGGCGCTGGTTTTGAAGGAGCACGGCGTCCCAAGCGAATTCGTCGCTCAGGAAGTCTGGCGGATGGACAAGGTCCAGTACGCAAAGACTGCGAACCGGAGTGTCGTAGGCATCCTCAGTGAGTTCGTTAAGCAGGCCGAATTCTGGCTGGCCGCCTATGCCTTTGAAAAGGGCGATGATGACGACCTCCTGGCGATTTCCGCCAAGCTAGCGGAAACACCGTGTAGCCCGCTGTACAAGGGCCCGGTTTCGCCGGACAAAGCCCTTCATGAACTCGTGAAGGCTGGTACGCAGACTTGAGTCTGCTGGCCGGACCCTGTGCTCGCAGATCCTACAGCACTCGACCGGAAGCCCAACGCATGCGGTCAGACAGGATCGATCGGCAAATCGACGATGCGGAAAACAGCCCCCGAACCGGCATCGCGGACAAGGTCAACCCGCTCGCCATCCCAGTGATAGTCGAGGTGGCGCCCCTGCAAAGGATTTGACGCGCAGTCCGGGTAGAAGAGTGCAACGCACTCCCCACCAGGATGCCGCATGCTCGGGTAGACAATGCCGTCGGATTCCGCGCCCCTGAGATTCGCAGCCAGGGCTTGGGATGCTGCGTAACTTTCAGGATCCAGCGCCGGCGCGGGTTCTACATCTCTGAGATCATGGAGTTCTGCATCGACCGCCATGATGATTTCCCGGAACTGCGAAGTCCAGCCAGGCGCTTCCTTTGTCCGTGCCATGAAGCGGGCATGGTGGTGGATGGTCTCGAACAGCGCAGTTTCAAACCGGTCCCCGACGTAGAGCACACCGTAGCTGCCATCGGTAAAACGACTTGGCCTGTCAGTGCTGACGTGGGTGAATGGCGCCATCAGGTAGGAGGCGCCGTTGCCGCCAACGCGGCGGTCGACAGGGACCAGGTCCAGATTGCCAATCGTCGCCATGATGCGAGGGTTGGTCTTCTGCTCCGCCGAGATCAGGAGCGACCAGTCGGCAGGATCAGCGATGTCCTCGAACAAATCGATCGGCGGAAAAGCGCTGCGGATGATCCTGACAGCGCCCTTCCATTCAACTCTGGAAACCGGGATATCTGCCGTTCCGCTCACCAGCCACCGCGCTCGGCGTCGAGGTAGCGGCGCACCCGCATGATGTCGGTGAGTTCGCCCCCGAGCATCACATCAAGCGCGCTGGATCCGCCAAAGGCATCATTGGCTGCCCTGATCCAGGCATAGCCCCGCGTCGCCTCCGAGAAGATGATACGTAGCGCCTTGTGGATGCCCATGAGGTTGGAGAGACGCGCACGCCCATCACGCGAAACGCGCCCGGCACCTTCAGCCTTCCAGCGGCGATAGGAGCGCACTGGCATGTCGAGCAGCGTTGCCGCTTGCTCGTCAGTCAGCTCCCATTTGCCGAACAGATTGAGGACTGCCCGGAACATGGCAGCTGCCTCGTCCTGGGTAATCGGATCGGGACGGAAAGCGGCAACGGCAGTATCAACGGGTTGCAGAGCCAGCATGGCAAATCTCCATATGGCATCATATACGCCACTCAATGCCATTTGGCAACGGTCTATACGGATGATACCAATCTGGCAACCACGCTCGCCGCGCCCTCGATCGGCACGAACAGCCGCGTCTGGTAGCGGATGATTTCCGTAAAGCAGCCTTGGGCCTTGTACCAGTCAAGGCGGGCTACGCTCCATCCGGTCAATTCAATTCGCTGTGAACCATTGACCAGGCTGCGCTTGACCATGAGCTGCTCACGGCCAGCGAATTCCATGGCTCGGCCGGTCGTCAGGACGGTCTGGACGATCTCTTCGGCGGAAAGCGTTTGCTCGCGTTCCAGACCCAGCGCCCGGCACAGTTCCGGAACAGAATGGACCGGAACCTCCCGGCCAAGCAGCGAGCGGCCATCCGCCGCCGAGATGCGACTGACCCTCACGAAATCCGAAGGAAGCTTGTCCCAGACAGGCAGCAGGAGGCCCGTCGCGAGATAGAGGCGCTCGCGCTTGTGGCTGGTCCGCGATTCCTCAACCTCGGCTACCCATGCTTCGCGGAAAGCGTCGACGGAGATCCCCTCCCAGCTGCTTTCAGCCAGCTGATCCTCGGTGATGTGGCTGCGCTTCAGCGGGCGCAGCAGCTCGAAGCGGGAAACGCGGGTGCCGTCATCAGCAAGAATGCTGCGGGCGGGCACGAACAAGGCAACCCGGCCTGAGCGGGCATTTCGAACAGGCCGTTGCCGCTGCCCAGTGAGGCCGTGAAGCTCCTCAAGCCGCTTCAGCGTGAGCGGCTTCAGGACTCTGGCGATTTCCAGTTCCAGCAGATGGGTGGTCGCACCCGAGCCCGGATCGGTGCGCAGCAACGTGTCGGACAGGACCGCGAAGTCTTCGACCGCGATGGTCTCTAGGCCGAGGTCGAGTGTGCCGGCCTGTCGGGCGGCATCGATACGCGCCTCGACCAGCCCCATGAACTCATCGAAGATCGCGTTTTGCAAGGCGATGGGAAGTGCGAGGATGCGGTTGAGCCAGCGCTGGATCGGCGGCAGGTCATCGACCATCGACCCGTCAGGGGCTTCGATTCTGAGACCTGTCAGCTCCTGAAAGCGTCCGAGGCTGACAGCCTCGAGCTTGCCGGTGAATAACAGGCCGAACCAGCGGTGGAGCGCCTCCTTGGCGTATATGCTTTCGAGATTGTCAGCCGGATCGAACAGGTTCTGTCCGCCGGTCTGGCGCTGCCCGCGCGTGAGGGCACCGAGGCTGTCGAGGCGCCGCGCAATAGTCGAGATGAAGCGGCGCTCGCCCCGCACATCGGTCGTTACCGGTCTAAACAGCGGGGCTGATGCCTGATTGGTACGATTGGTGCGGCCAAGCCCTTGGATTGCCGCATCAGCCCGCCAGCCCGGTTCGAGCAGGAAGTGGACGCGACGGGCCTGGTTCTTCGCAGCGAGATCGGCATGGTAGCTGCGCCCAGTTCCTCCGGCGTCGGAAAAGACAAGGATGCGCTTGGCCCCGTCCATGAATGCTTGGGTTTCAGCGACGTTCGCGCGCGGCGATCGGGATTGGAGTTTCTGATGGCCATCCCCGCTAACGATGAGCCGACGCGTCCGGCCAGTCACTTCCGCCACCTGATCGACGCCGAAGCGTTCGATGATGGCATCAAGCGCGGTCGCGATCGGCGGCAAGGCGCAGAGCTGTTCGATCATCCTGTCGCGCGCGGCGAGTGCCGATCGGCACAATACTGGCGCGCCATGTTCGTCGCTCATCGGCTCGGAGCGAGGATTGCCGTTTTCGTCGGTGAAGACGGCCATCAGCCGGACAGGAAAGCTCTTGGCGAGATAGTCGATCACATATTCTTTGCAGTCGCAGTTTATGTCGAGCGTGGCGGCGAGAGACGCAGGTTTCCTTCGGTTTTCCATGATTTCACTCCAGATAATTACGGTTCCCTCGACCT
>NZ_LSIJ01000076.1 GCF_001556185.1 Sphingomonas sp. CCH10-B3
ACCGGATTTGTTCGCCCTTAGCGTGCAGATACGTCACTTTCGTGTAGTCACCCCATCAAGGGGCTGGGTCCGGCGGTCGCCAACCTCCTCTACTTCCTTCACCCGACGCTGGTGCCGCCCTTCAACACCGCAATCGTTAAGGGCTACAACGCGCTGACGGGGGCGAATGTGAAGCTCGGGAGCTGGGAGCATTTTCTGGCGATGCGGACCGGCATCCTCGATCTCAACGACCGCTTCCGCGAGCTGCTATCGAATGATTTAGGCGCGATCGGCGGTCTGTTGTTCGACATCGGCTCCGATCGCTATCCGGCTCCGCCCCTCGACGTGAGCGGCGCGACGCTGGCGAGCTGGGGGCAGCGGCTTGAGGCGGCGCGCGAGGAAGCGCGCACGCTCAGCAAGGCCGCTCAGCGCGAGGGCGAGAACGAGCGCACCCATACCGAAATCCAGGCATGGCTTCGCGATCTAGGGTTGGCGCTCGGCTATGACGTATGGATCGCCGCGAACGACCGCAGCCGCGCCTTCGACGGATCACCCTTGGGCGCAGGATGCCTTGAGCGCCTGCCCGACACGATCGCGACGTCGAAGGGCGCTGACTCGATCCGGCTGATCGACGTGCTGTGGCTTGAGAAGGCCGGCGATCATGTCGCCGCGGCGTTCGAGGTGGAGCATTCGACCTCGATCTATTCGGGCATCGTCAGGATGCTCGACCTGGCCTTGAGCGGTGGCGACCTTCACGCGACCGCGGGGCTGTTCCTTGTCGCGCCCGACGCGCGCGAGACGGACGTTCGCGCGCAGTTGCAGCGGCCCGCGTTCAGCCGCGTAGCCGACCTCGACATATCCTACCTGCCCTATGGCGAGCTGGAGAAGAACCGGGAGGCCATCGCGCGGTTCGGATCGGGACTGAAAGCGATCAAGGCCGTTTCCAGCAAGCTCGCCTAGCCCGCTCCGCGCAAGGGATGATCCGGAGAGCCGCGTATCCTCTAGCATGTAGAGGAGTGCTGCCGTGACGATGCCATCCCCGGCCCCCTGGCTCGACGCCGTGCTGATCGGGTGGTTCGTGCTGACCGCCCTTTCGGTCGCTTACGTCGCGTGGGATGCCTTCACCCGCAACCCCGAGCTGCGCGTGATGAAATGGGGGTGGCTGTTGGTCACGCTCTATGGTGGCCCGATCATGGCCGCGGCCTATGTCCTGTCCTGCCAGGAGCCGGCGAACGAGCGGCACGAGGATTTCGTTCGACCGCTCTGGAAGCAGGCGTTCGGCTCGGCCATCCATTGCATGGCGGGCGATGCAACCGGCGTCATCGCCGCAGCCGCGATCACCACGGCGCTCGGCCTGCCGATGTGGCAGGACGTGATCGCGGAATATGTGTTCGGCTTCGCGTTCGGACTGCTGATTTTCCAGGCGCTTTTCATGCGCGACATGGCGGGCGGTTCCTATTGGGGCGCGCTTCGCATGTCGTTCATCCCCGAATGGCTGTCGATGAATGCCGTCATGGCCGGCATGATCCCGACGATGGTGGTGTTGATGAGCCGCGACATGGCCGCGATGCACGCCAGCTCGCTCCGCTTTTGGGGCGTCATGTCGCTGGCGACACTCGTCGGGTTCGCAGTCGCCTATCCGATCAACCTTTGGCTGGTTGGCGTGCGCTTGAAGCACGGCATGGGCACGGTGCGCGCGCTGGGGCATGGCGGACACGAAGTCGGCGCGGACCGGCAATCGGCCACGCCGATGCCGGACATGGGACACGACGCAATGGCAGGGATGAGCGGCATGGCGGCCGGCGCGCGCGTGACCGGACCTCAGATCGCCGCGATGACAGTGTTGACGCTCATCATGCTTGGCGCGGGCATCATCGTTGCGACGCTGTTCGGTCGGTGGGCCATGTAACTTGCCGCGAACGACGGAGATCGCGGCAAGGGGTGATCGCGCGGCGCGCGTATCTAGGAACAGGCGGGGGCTCATACGGAGATAATGCGATGCACCAGATCGACCCCGGCATGAAGGCGTGCATGGACGCCTGCCACGAATGCCATGTGACCTGTCTTCACATGGCGATGAACCATTGCCTCGAAATGGGCGGCCAGCACGCCGCGCCCGAGCATATGAAGATCATGGCCGACTGCGCGCAAATTTGCGCGGTTGCGATCGACTTCATGGCGCGCAAGTCCGCCCACCATCAGCATATCTGCCGCGAGTGTGCCGAGATCTGCCGGGCTTGCGCAGCGAGCTGCGAGGCCCTGGGCGGCATGGAGGATTGCGTGGCAGCGTGCCGGAAGTGCGCCGATTCCTGCGATCGGATGGCGGCATAGCGGGGCTTGCGCGGGCGGTCGCCCGCCCGCGCAGCTATCTGCATATCAACGGCCCATGCTCGCGATCACAGCGAACAGCTCGGCCGTGAACTTGGTCAGGAGCTCGGTCGCTGCGCTCCCGAAAATCACCAAACATACGCCTAGCGCGATCAGCTTAGGCACGAAGCTCAGCGTCTGTTCGCTAATCGACGTCGCCGCCTGGATGATGCTGATTATCAGCCCGACGATCATCATCGGCACGAGCAGCACCACGCAGATCAGGCCGGCCACGGCCAGCATCCTCCCCGTCTCGTCGAGCAGGATCGACTGATCCATCAGGCGCGGCCCCGTGAACGGCCGGGGACCGCGAGGGCTCCCCGGCCGCGCATCACATCGCCGATGCAGGCGGCGCGAGCGTCCCGAGCCAGGCGATCAGCCCGAGAACCGCGATGACACAGGCGGTTTCGATCGCCAGACTTGTCCGCAGCGCGCCGAGGGCGCCCTTGTGATCGTCCGCTGCGATCGACCGCTCGAATGCCGGCGTGAGCCGGAAGCGGTTGAGCGAGGCGAGCCCTAGCATGGCGACGAACAGCGCCAGCTTTGCGATCAGGAGCTGACCATAGAGCGTCGCAGGAAGCGTGGCGAGGTTGCCGATCCCGACCAGCATCCAGCCGTTGACCAGGCCGGTGACGAGGATCGTGCCGACCACAACCGTCCCGATCGCGCCGAACCCGTGCAGCGCGCGGTGCGTCAGCCCCAGATGCGCCGCGTCTACGCGCGCCGCGGGTCGGGAGACGAGCAGGAGCAGCCCCAGTAGTGCGCCAACCCAAGCGCCCGAGGCGATCAGATGGAGAATGTCGACGATGAGGTGGACCCAGCCCATCACGGCTTCGTCCATCGCGCCGTGTCCGGTCCACGCCAGCGTTGCGAGTGCCACGGCCGAGCAGAGCGCGACGATGCTCAGCCAGATGCCGCGCCCGCCCGCGACCAGCGCTGCCAGCGCCGCGAGGGCCACCATGACCATGCGCAGCTTCCATGCTGCTCCGATCGCAGAGCCGGTGAGCAGCGCGCCGACTGCTTCACGGTCGATCGGCCAGGCCGGCGTTCCGGCCATTGAGGAGGCCATCAGCACGACCCAGGCGCCTGAAAACAACAGGCTCAGGCCAGCGCTGGCGATGAACCAGGGACGCAGCGCGAGCGCGTCGCCGCGCTCGCGCGCCCGCAGCCCATAAAGGCTGAATGCGGCAAGGCCGAACAGCGCAGCCAGCGTCACGTAGAGCGCGAAGCGGACGCCGATAAGCGACCAGTCCCCCATCGCCTCACTTCACCGCGAAGACGTAGGTTCCTGCGACCTTGTGGGTGTCGGTCGAGACGACATTCCACGCGACGCTATACCGACCCGATGGGAGCGGCGATTTCGGGGTGATGACGAGGGTCCGGCCATCGGACGAGAGCGCGGAGGCGCTGGCCATCTTCATGGCTGCCATGCCGGGCATCGCTGCCATCGTGAGATCGGCCTTGGAGAAGGCTGGCATCAGCTTCTCGCTGAAATGAAGTTCGATACGAGCGGGCTTCGCGACCGTCGCATTGGCGGCCGGCGATGCCGACACCAGCTTAGGATGGGCGTTCGCCGTTCCGGCGAACATGACGAGAGCGGCAGCAGCAGTCAGAACGGATAGGCGGCGCATAGGGGGCCTTTCGACAGGAGGGTTCCTGTCCTTCATTACGCGCCCCGATCGACCACCCCTCACGGATGGATTTGAGGGATGGGCGCGTCGCTTGCGTAATCCATGCTAGAGGGGTGGAGTGAACGACATGGACCTCGACGCAGTATTGATGAGGCTGGCGCAAGCACCCGTGCCCGCGAGCCTTGATGGCATGGAAGATCGCGTGCTGGCGCGGGTCGCCGCACGTCCAGCGGCGCGCGCCGGCTTAGGCGTTGGGGCAATGACGATCGCTGCGGCGCTCGTCATGGGCATCTTCGGTGCCGGTGTGCCCGCGAAGGAAGCCAGCGCGGCTTCGCTATCGCCCTTGGGGCCGGTGTCGCCGCTCGCGCCCTCCACGCTGCTCGTCGGCGTGCAATGAGCGGCCGCATCCGCCTTCTGCTTGGCATTGTCGCGTGCTTCATCGCCGCGATCATCGGTGTGTTCGTGGGGCGGGCGCTACTTCCGCCACGTGCCCAGCCCGGCTCGGAGCTGCACGACGTGCTGCATCATAAGCTGGCGCTGGACGCCAACCAGGAAGCGCGACTTGAAGTGCTGGAGCAGCGTTTCGCCGTGCAGCGGCGCGCATTCGAGCTGGAATTGCGGGCGAACAATGCCCGGCTCGCTGAAGCGATCGAGGCCGAGCATGGCAACGGGCCGCGCGTCGCCGCAGCGGTCGACCAGAGCCACGCCGTCATGGGCGAGCTCCAGAAAGCGACGCTGGCGCACATCTTCGCCATGCGCCAGCTCTTGCGGCCCAATCAGACCGGCCAGTTCGATCAGGCCGTGGTGAAGGCGCTCACCGACGACGCACGTTGAGGTTCGGCGCGTGAGCCTCGACTGGACCACGCTTACGGACGGCGAGCTGGCGACCCTCAGCATCGCCGGGCGCGAAGCCGCCTTCGCCGAGATCATGCGCCGCCATCGGCAGTCAATCTTCCGCATGGTGCGCGCGTGCGTCGGCGAGGCCGACGAGGCGCTGGACCTTCTGCAGGAGACCTTCGTCGCGGCGCATCAGGCCCTGCCCCGCTACGACGGCGATCGATCGATGCGCGCGTGGCTATCGACGATCGCGATCAACAAGTGCCGCGATTGGGGGCGCAAGCGCACCGTGCGGCGCTTTCTGGCGTTCGCCGCACCGATCGGCCCGGAAGCCGAAGCCATTGCAGACGACCAGGTGGCGATCGACGACGCGACGGGCGACCGACAGGAACTCGACCGCGTGACGCGCGCCATTGCGGGCTTGCCGACCGCATTGAAGGAATCCTTGGTGCTGCGCACGATCGAGGGGTTGAGCCAGGCTGAAACCGCGGCAGTGTTGTCGATCAGCGAAAAGGCGGTAGAAACCCGCCTCTATCGCGCGCGATCGAAGTTGCTGGAGCGATTGGGCGGGCGCTGAGGGATAGCGCCCTGAGCTGCGTATCAAGGCTAGAGGGACACTCCCGTTCGAGAGCCTTGAGGACCGTATGAGCCGCACTATCGATCGCCGCCAGATGCTTCGCGGCGCCGCCCTTGCTGGCGGTGGCATGGCGCTGACCGCCTATATGCCCGCGTGGGCGCAGCCTGTCTCGGGCGGGATCGTCAAACCGCTGCCGACCGTCTCGGGCACTGACATCGCGCTGACGATCGACAGTTTCAGACTTCCCGTCGACGGCAAGTCGACGCCCGCAATCGGCGTCAACGGCACGGTGCCGGCCCCTCTCATTCGCTTGAAGGAGGGGCAAAAGGTCCGCCTCTCCGTCACCAACAATCTCGACGAGGACAGTTCGATCCACTGGCATGGGCTGCTCGTGCCGTTCGCGATGGACGGCGTGCCCGGCATCAGCTTCCCCGGCATCAAGGCGCGCTCGACCTTCATCTACGAGTTCCCGATCATCCAGTCGGGCACCTACTGGTATCACAGCCATTCCGGCGAGCAGGAGCAGGGCGGACTTTACGGGCCGATCGTGATCGACCCGGCCGGTGCCGATCCGATCGCGTTCGACCGCGAGCATGTGATCGTGCTGTCCGACCACAGCCAGATGACCGGCGAGCAGATTTTCCGGAAGCTGAAGCAGATGGGCGGCGCCTATTTCAACTATCAGCGGCCGACCCTCGCGGGCTTGCTCGCGGGTCGGGAAATGCCGCTCAAGGACCGGATCGAGTGGGGAAAGATGCGAATGGACCCCGCCGACATCGCCGACGTCACCGGCTCGACCTATACCTTCCTGGTCAACGGCTACGGGCCGTATGACAACTGGACGGGGCTGTTCAAGCCGGGCGAGCGGGTCCGCTTGCGGATCATCAACGCCGCGGCGCAGACCAACTTCAACGTCCGCATCCCCGACCTGCCGATGACCGTCGTGCAGGCCGATGGGCAGAATGTCCGTCCGGTGAAGATCGACGAGTTCCAGATCGGCGTTGCCGAGACGTTCGACGTGATCGTGACGCCCGAGGACCGGGCCTACAGCTTCGTCTCCGAGGCTATCGATCGCTCCGGCATGGGCCGGGCGACGCTCGCCCCGCGTGAGGGGATGGTCGCCCCGGTCCCGCCGCTTCGTCCGCGCACGCTGCTGACCATGACCGATATGGGCATGGACATGGGGAGCATGGGCGGGATGCAGGGCATGTCCGGCATGAAGGACGAGAGCCCGGTCGCCACGCGCGGGCCGGACCCCACCTTGATGCAGAACGCCTCGCGCAATCTTTGGAAGCTGACGGGCTGGAAGGGGCCGACCGATCACGGGACGGTCGCGGCAGGCGCAGCGATGGCGGGCATGTCCGGCATGTCGGGCATGGACCACAGCCAGATGGGCGGCGCTGTAATGCCCGGGATGGACCATAGCCAAATGGCAGCGGGCGGTGCTGGCATGGCCGGCATGGACCATAGTGCCATGTCGGGCGGATCGGGCCAGGCTGGCGGCATGGCCGGGATGGACCACGGGTCGGGTGGCGGCATGAACATGAACATGCGCGACCCGAAGAATGCGCCGGGCGTGAAGATGGGGCCGGGCGTGCAGACCATCTCCCCGATGCCGAAGGACCGTAGCGGTGAACCGCCCCAGGGTCTGGAGGGCCTGGATCACCGCGTCCTCACCTATCGCGACCTCGTTTCGCTCGCGCCCAACCCCGACGTGCGCGCGCCGTCGCGTCAGTTCGAGATCCATCTGACCGGTAACATGGAGCGCTACATGTGGGGCTTCGACGGGCAGAAGCTGAGCGATCCCGCCGACCCCATCCCGTTCCGCAAAGGCGAGCGGGCGCGGGTGACGTTGGTCAACGATACGATGATGCCGCACCCCATCCATCTCCACGGCCATTTCTTCGAGCTGGTGACGGGGCACGGCAATCATGCGCCGCGCAAGCACACCGTCAACGTGCCGCCTGGAGGCAAGATGACCTTTGATCTGACCGCCGATGCACCCGGCGATTGGGCGTTCCACTGTCACAATCTCTACCACATGACCGCAGGCATGATGCGCGTCGTCACCGTTCGCCCGTTCGCGGGAGAGGCGGCATGAACCGGCTGACCGCGGCGCTCGCCGCCGCCACCATGCTCGGCATCGCCGGTCCTGTCGCCGCTCAGTCGATGCAGGGCATGGATCATTCGGCAATGCCGGGCATGACCATGCCGATGCCTGCGAAAAAGAAGCCGGTGGTGAAGCCCACGGCCAAAGGCAAGCCGGCCAAGACTAGGTCAGCTCCTGCGAGGCGACCATCAGCTTCGACGACGAAACGCCGCGCCGCGCCAACGGCCGGCATGAATGGTATGGATCACGGGACCATGCCGGGCATGGATCACTCGTCTATGCCCGGCATGGACCATGCGGCTCCGCAGGGCTCACAGCAGGGCATGGAAGCCATGCCGGGGATGCAGATGCCCGGAAACGGCCAAACGGTCCCTCAGGGCTCCCAGCAGCCGATGCAGGGCATGGACCATTCGGCGATGCCGGGGATGACCATGCCAGCCGACCAGCACAGCGGCCACGACATGCAGGGCATGTCGGGAATGGCCGGAATGCCAGGCATGGCGGCCGATGGGGTGCAGCAGACTGGCACCGCGCTTCCCGCAGGAAACGCCCCCGCCCCGCCCCTGCCGACCGACCATGCGGCCGACAGCGTTTACGGCGCGGACGCGATGGCGATGGGTCGCCATCACCTTCAGCAGCATCACGGCGGTCAAAACTTCAGCCAGGTGCTATTGAACCTCGCTGAGTATCAATTCCGCAACGGTCGTGACGGCTATCGCTGGGATGGCGAGGCGTGGTTCGGGGGTGACATCAACCGCCTCTTCATCAAGTCTGAGGGCGAGGGAGCCTTCCGCGAGGGCATCGAGAGCGCCGAGGTGCAGGCGCTCTATAGCCGGACCATTGGCCCTTATTTCAATCTACAAGCGGGTGTCCGCCAGGATTTGGGGCCGTCCCCGAAACGCACCTATGCGACCGTCGGGCTGGAGGGGCTGGCACCGGGCTTCTTCGAGCTAGAGGGCGCGGTATTCCTGTCCAACAAGGGCGACCTGCTAGGGCGGCTTGAGGGCTATTACGACCAGCGCATCACCCAGCGGCTGATCCTGCAACCGCGCGCCGAGCTCAATTTCGCTGCGCAGGACGTGCCGGAAAACCGGATCGGATCGGGCCTATCCAACGCCGAGCTTGGATTGCGGCTGCGTTATGAGATCCGGCGCGAGTTCGCCCCCTATGTCGGCGTGTCATGGGATCGCCGCTTCGGCGACACCGCCCGCTACGCGCGCGCCGATGGGGATCGCGCAACGTCCAAGAGCATCGTCGCCGGCGTTCGTGTCTGGTTCTGATCGATGGAGGAACAGATGGCTCAAGACGGCAGGCGCTCGATAAGGCAGCACTTCCCGAGCCTGCCGTTCGTAGGCGCCCTGGCGATCGTCCTGGCGCTGGGCGCAGCCGCGTTTATCTACCTTGGCGTGTATAACATCGCGGCCGACGAACCGCACACGCCGGCGGTCTATTCAATGCTCGAACGCCTGCGCGATCGGTCGATTGAGGCACGCGCGCGCGGCATAACACCCCCGGCCGATCTGGCATCGGCGCAGCGCGTGTCAGTCGGCGCGGGCCTTTACGGAGAAATGTGTTCCGGTTGCCATCTCGGCCCCGGCGTCGAGAAATCCGAGATGAGCCAGGGCCTCTATCCACAGGCGCCGGAACTCGCGCGCGCTCAAGATCTCACCCCCGCCCAGCAATTCTGGATCATCAAGCACGGGGTGAAGCTCAGCGCCATGCCGGCATGGGGCAAGACGCATCCCGACCCCCTAATTTGGAATATGGTCGCGTTCGTCCGCAAGCTCCCCGGCATGACGCCCGAACAGTATAAGGCACTGGTCGCGAGCGCCCCGGCCGATCACGACGAGATGATGAAGGACATGCCGGGTATGAAGTGACCCCGGCGACGAGGTTGAGGGAGGAGTGGTTCTGAAAAGCGCGAAACTGAGGCTGCATCTACTCGCGAGCCGCACGCACAAATGGCTCGCGATCATCATCGGCGCGCAGCTCCTGCTATGGTTCGCAAGCGGCGCCCTGATGAGCTTCCTGCCGATCGATCGGGTGCATGGCGATCACCTCGTTGACCGCAAAGCCGCGGCGCCCCTTCCCCGCGGCAGCACGTTCGCCCCACCATCGGCGATCGTAGGCGCAGCAGATGCGCCCATCGAGGCCATCACCTATCGCATGTGGCTTGGCCGCCCGGTCGCCGAGGTCGCGACAGCCAAGGGAACGCGCCTGTTCGACGCCGCGACGGGCCAAGCGCTGCCAGCACCAACGGCTCGTGAGGCCGAGGAGATCGCGCGTTTGGCATGGCGTGGCGGTGCTCGACCAGCGGCGAAGGTAGAGCGGATCGAGCGCGCCAGCCCCGAATATCGCGGCACGCTCCCCGCCTGGCGCGTCGCGTTCGCCGACCTCGATTCCACCCGCGTCTTTGTCGCGGCCGACACCGGTCGGATCTCGGCTGTCCGAACCGGCACTTGGCGGCTCTACGACTTCTTCTGGGGCCTTCACATCATGGATTGGACGAATCACGAGAACTTCAACACGCCCTGGCTGCTCGCCTTCGCGATCGGTGGGCTTGCGCTTTGGTTAGGGGGGGCAGTGCTTCTCTACATGCGATGGCCCAAAACGCGGCGTCGCAACATCGTGATCGAGGCATAATATACGCGGCTCAGGAGCGTAGCCCTCGGAAATAAAGTCCTGTTTCCTGACAATTTCTCGCGCGTTCTAGCACCCCGGGTGAGGGATAGCCGCCTCGCACGCGTAGAAGTCTTAGAACCCAGGGAGATCAATAATGCGCTTCGCACCAACATTCGCAGCTTTGGCGCTGCTCGCCACGCCCGCCCTCGCGCAGCAGAGCGGCGGAATGCAGGGCATGAACCACGGTCAGATGGCCGGCATGAACCACGACGACATGGCGGGCATGATGGCCGGCAATCCCTACGGCCAGGCCGAGATGGACATGCATCAGAAGATGATGGCGGCCAAGCAGGGCGACGCGGCCGAAATGTGGACGCGCAAGATGATCGAGCATCACCGAGGCGCCATCGCCATGTCGCGCGTTGCGGTGCGTGACGCGCGCGACGCCGAGACCAAGCGCATGGCGCAGATGACGATCACGAAACAGGAAAAGGATATTGCCGAGCTGCAGGCGTGGCTCAGCAAGCACGGCAAGCGCCCGCAATAAGGGAGCGCTGCCCCGCCCTGTCGATCCCCCTACCCCCCGGCAGGGCGGGGATTTCCTTTTAGGAGCTGATGATGAAGAATGGTGTTCGTGGCGCCGTCGCCGCCTTGCTAATGACCATCCCAGCGGTCGCATCGGCCGCGGCCGACATCGCCATGCACCGCGATCCGGGTTGCGGCTGTTGCGAGAAATGGGCGGCGCAGGTGCGTCAGCAGTTCGGCCGCAAGGTCCAGATCATCGACGATGATCGCCGTGAGGTGCTGCAGCGTAAGATCGGCCTGCCCGCTGACCTCGCGTCCTGCCATACCGCGATCATCGACGGCATGGCGTTTGAGGGACATGTCCCGATCGCGGACATGAAGCGCGCGCTGGCCCAGCATCCTAAAGGCGTGCGCGGCTTGGCCGTGGCCGGAATGCCGATGGGCTCACCGGGCATGGAGGTGCCCGGCATGAGAACCCAGCCCTATGACGTCATTGCGTTCGGTGCCGCTGGCCGGCGTGTCTTTGCTAGCCACGGCGCCTAAACGACAGGTTGTCTTGTGAGCGGCAAATCTTCCCCGGCGCTTCATGCCGGCACTACGGCACCCGGCAAACCACCCGTATTGACCTCGGCGTTGACAATTGGGATAGTATCCGGGTGTTGAAAGCTCGTCTTTCTCTCTTGCTTCTTGTTGGAGCGTTGCTTGGCCTTTTGGGCCAAGGAATTGCGTATGCGGCCGGCCCATCGCTCTCACCCAAGATGGCGATGAGCCATGTCACCCCATCCCGCATGGATTGCGCGGGTATGGCGACCCCGGATCCGTCATCGGAACACCCATGCAAAGGACTGACGCTGGCGTGTATCGCCCAAATGGGATGCGTTGTTCCCATGACGTTTGAGGAGCCGGCAAGAGTGCTGAAGCGCTCGATCGCATCTCAAATCGTTATCTGGCCTGCCAGCCGGGCACTTGCCGGCCTCAACGTCGCTCCCGAGCCCGAACCGCCTACCGTTTGATCGAGTCAAGCCGTGTCAGGCTGCAGCCGTTCGCCGGTTGCGGCTCTGCCGATTTTAAATCTCGATCAAATTGGAAAGTGACATGAAAACGTTCATCTTGGCGGTATTTGCCGCTAGCCTCGCCGCGTCGGCAGCGACGGCGGCCACATCTGAAAATAAAAGCAATGGAGACCGTTGAAAAAGGCTTGCGCGAAATCGGCGTGGCGGATGGCTGGTGACGCC
>NZ_LSIJ01000008.1 GCF_001556185.1 Sphingomonas sp. CCH10-B3
ACAAATCATGCTCGGACGAACCCAGAGCGGTGGCCTCATGAATAGTGGGGTCTAGTGTGTTGATCCCATGGCCGTCCTTATGGACGTGCCGCGGCGTGAGTCCCCGTCCGTTGGAGACATCCCGTCGATCGCCACAGGTGTAATGAAGGGCCGCGCTGGCGGGAAGAACCCATTTCGTCAGCGCAACTTTATGTCGCGAACTATTACTATCGCTCACGGCACTGGCAGTACGACTTATAAAGTTGCCTAACTGGCTAAAAAACAACTATAAATTTGCGGGGTCGTCGTTTTTGCTTCGCCGCCGGATCGTGGCGCGACTTTATGTTCAGATTGTATTTTCTCAATGTCGCCCAGCGAGCGCGCACAACGCATCGAACGAAAAAGAAAGGGTGGCCATTCGGTTCGAATGGCCACCCCGTCAAACCACGCGCCGGTCGACGATCAGAATTTGGTCGTGACGCTTGCCTTGAAGTAGCGGCCGAGGATGCCGGCGCTGCCCGAGCCGCCACCCTGGACCGCATTGTAATAATTGGCGCCATAGGTCACCGGATCGATCGGCGGCTTGGCATCGAACAGGTTCAGCGCAGTGATCGCGAAGGTAAAGCGATCATTGACGTTGACCGTCGCGTTCAGATCGAACGTCACGAACGCGCTGACGTCGCAGTAATTTGCGAACGGCGACAGGCCACAATCCCGGTAGCCGGTGCCCTGATCCTGCGCCGACAGATTGTAGCCGCCATAATAGTTGGCGGTGCCGGTCACCGCGAAATCCTTGCCGAATTCGAACGTGTTCTGCCACGTCCCGCGCAGTTTCGAGGTGCCGCTGCCGGCGGTCAGATTGAAGTTGCCGAGCGTGCCGTCGTAACGCTCGCGCGTGCCGTCGGGGAAGACCTGCTCGAGCCGCAGGATGTACGACGCGTCGAACAACGACCGCCAGGTGACACCCAACACGTTGAACCTGGTGCTGACGGTCAGATCCAGACCGTCGGTCTGATAGCTGGTGGCGTTGATCAGCTGCGATTGCACGAATGCGACCCGCGGCGTTGCATTCGGGAAGTTCGGGTCAGGCGCGTCGGCGATGACCGTGTATCCCGCCGGGATTGCCTGGCCGGTGTAATAGGCCGTCAGTGCCGGGGAATTGCTCGGCTGCGTAATCACGCCCGTTTTGCGGATGTTGTAATAATCGAGCGAGATCGTGACATTGCGGATCGGCGTGAAATCGAAGCCGACGTTGAAGCTGCGCGACTTTTCCGGTTGCAGATTCGGGCTGGCCAGCGTGGTCTGGCCGTAGGAGCCGTTGCGGATGTACGCAGGGCAGGTGTTGAAGGTGTCGGTCGTGCAACCGTATTGCGCGAGATAGGTGTTGTTGAACAGCGATGCGTTGTTGGTCACGAACCCGGTGGTCGGCAGCGCATTGGCTTCGCCGAACGACGGGATGCGGAAGCCGCGCGACCAGCTGCCGCGGATGGTGAGCTGGCGGAACGGCGTGAACAGCGCGGCGACCTTGGGCGAGAAGGCTGACTGGCCGCTCGAATAGCTGTCGTAGCGACCCGAAGCGTTGACCGTCAGCAGGCTGAAGATCGGCGCGTTGATTTCGCCAAAGGCCGAGTAGACCGTGCGGTTGCCCCGCGTGCCAAAGGCGTTGAGCGTGAAGTAGCGCTGCGACGGGCCATTCTCGTCGCTGTTGGCGCTCGGCGCATCGACGGCTTCATAACGGATCGAGCCACCGACCGCGACTTTCAGCTTCCCGCCCGGCAGATCGACGAACGAGCCGGTGAGCGACCCCTGCACCTGATACTGGTCCGACGTCGCGTTGGTGATGTTCACTGGCGTCAGATAATCGATCACCGACTGCGGCGTCGCCGAGGGATTGACGAAGTTATAGGTGCCGTCGGCCACCACATCGAGCAGGCGCTGGATATAGTTATAGCCATCGGTGCGCTGGCGCAGGTCGGCGTGCATCGCGACTGCCCCGACATCGAATGCCACGGTGTCGGTGATGTTGCCATTGACGCCGAGCGCAATGCGATAAGTGCGATTGAGCGTTTCGTTCGACGTCGTCTGCGTAAGGTCCAAGCCGTTCAGGCGCGCAACCTGACCCTGAGCCGCGAACGGGTTGTTCGGGTTGAGGCGACGGTTGGGCGAGGTGGCGCAGTTGACGCGTTCGGGGCAGACGAACACCGGCAGCGCCAGGATCACCGAACCGGCCGCGCGACCCGCCGTGCTCGACGTCGAGAATTGCGGGAAGAAGATGCCCGTGTTCGCGGTGCCGACGAAGGTCGCCGGGAAACCGGTGTAGCTCGACTTGTTCTGGACGAAATTGACTTCGGCATAGGCCTCGGTCGTGTCGTTGACGCGCGCGGTGACGCGACCCGACACGCCGAACCGCTGGATGTTCGGCGCGATCACGCCATAGGCATTGGTACGATCGACGTTGCAGACGGCATCGGGTGCCGTCGCGTTACCAGGCGAAGCCGCGCGATCTTCCGGGGTCAGCACCGTAAGGGTGCCGACGGCGCACGTCGGGTTCAGCAGCTGTGAATTGCCCAGCGGCGTGGTGTTGGTCGCATCATAGGGGCGGACCGAAAAGCTACCGCCGGTCAGGCTGACGTTGCGCAGAATGCCGTTGGCGTCGCGGCCGTTGACGGTGAAGTTGCCGTCCGCCTCGCCGCCCAGGATCAGGTCGCGGTGGTCGTCGGTGCTGTAGGGACGGGCAACTTCCGAATTCTTGACCAGGGTGCTCTGGTAATAGAAGCCGCTGATATAGGCGTTGAAGCCCTGGCTCTTCAGGTCGCCGAAACCGGCGGTCAGGCTGGCGCGATATTCGGCGCCCGATCCCCGCTGCGAAATGCCGGTCGAGCCGCGCGCCTGAAGCCCGCGAAACTGCTTCTTGGTGATGATGTTGACCACGCCCGCGATCGCGTCGGCACCATAGAGCGACGACGCGCCGTCGCGAACCACTTCGATGCGGTCGACGATGTCGTCGGGAATGGTGTTCAGATCGACGAAGTTGCGCGAACCATCGTCGGCGAGCGGATAATAAGCGGCGCGCAGACCATCGAACAGGACCAGCGTCGAGTTGGTCGACAGGCCGCGCAGCGACACTGCCGATGCACCGGCGGCGAACGCGCCGTTGGCGGTAAAGCTGTTGGTCAGCGCCGGGCCGCTATTTGCCGACAGCTGCTGGATTGCGTCCTGCGTCGTGGTGAGACCACGGCGGTCGAGCTCCGCCGACGTGACGATCGTCGTCGGCGTCGGCGTCTTTTCACCGCGCAGCAGGGTGCCGGTGACGACGACTTCAGTGCCCTGGTCGTTGTCGGCTCCCTGGTCGCCGGCTTGTGGCGCATTCGGCGCGGGCGCCGTTTGGGCGAAGGCAGGGGTGGCGACCATCGACAGCAATAGTGCCGCCGGCGCGATGCCGCCGCGCAGACCATTCCGGAAACTATCGTTACGCATGCTAAACATAGAGGGCCCCTCTCGTAAGAATAAGTTTGTTCGTTAACGAACCGCAACATCATGCTCTGCGGCATGTGTCGATAATCACTGGAATAGGGAAAAGGCGCCCACTGTAAATGTCGGCGAGCTGAAGATTATACTTTTATTCCGGCGGCTATCGCATCTACGCAACAGGGGACGCTAGCGTAACAATTCAGATAAATAATTATTGGGTTTTTGCAAAAATAGGCACTTTAACTTAGGTAAATAACCTATGTTATTGTCCGTTTCTTGCTGGCATTGGTCCGGCGGCAAGCAGTGGATCGATGCGCCGGTCGCGCCACTTCAGGCTCCAGTGCAAGTGCGGCCCGGTCGCGCGGCCCGTCATCCCGATGGCGCCGATCATCTCGCCGCGCCGGATGTGTTCGCCGACATGCACGTCGATCCGTGACAGATGCAGATAGGCACTGTTGAGGCCCATCCCATGATCGATCATCAGCAGATTGCCTTCGAGCGTGAAGGGATGATCGGCGGCAAAGATAACGACGCCGTCGGCCGGAGCATAGACCGGCGTCCCCTGTGGCAGGGCAATGTCGATCCCCGAATGATAGCTGCCCGCTTCGCCATTGGCATAGATGCGCTGCGATCCGAACAGCGTCGAAATGCGGCCGACCGCTGGCCAGGAAAAGCCGCGGTCCCAGCCTGCGGCATCGGTGACGATCGCGCGGGCGGCGTTGATCTGCGCGAGCTCGGCCGGGCGCACGCGTTCGAACTCGGCTTCGGGCACCGGATATTTGGGCAAGGTCGACAGCCGCGAAATGTTCCACGCGCGCGGCGCAATGGTCAGCGCACGCTCAATACGGCGACCGTCGGCCAGCGTGGCGACGAGCCGCGCGGTCGGCTTGGCGTCGCGATCGAAAGCGATCAGGAAGCGGCCGGCCGGGTCCATCGGGATCGCTTCACCGTCGAGCGTCAGGCCGGTGGTCGCGCGCGGCGCCTGGCCGAGGATCAGGCCGCCCTGGATCATCGGCCCGTTGAGCTTGAAATCGGCGCCCGCGGCCGTTGTGGGCGCAGCCTCGGCAGGCGGATTCGCTGGCGCAGGCGCGGCGGCGGGCGACCGCCCGACTGCCGGAACAAGGCAACTTCCCTGCAACAAGATCAGGCCGAAGCCGAACGTCATCCGGATCCGCGTTGATCCGCGAGCTGCTGCCGGCCGGGTCATTGGGCCCGCCCGCTGCTCATCCGACCATCGCCGTCATTGCCGCATGCGCCGTGGCATAGGCTTCCTGACGCGCGACGCTCCAGTAGCGCAGCGTGTCGAGCGCGATCCGCTCGCCCGTGACCGCGCATAACACATGGTCGCCCGGCGACAGCACGCGAAAGCCATTGGCCATGTAATGCAGGCGGGCAGTGCGGTTGCTGTTCGAAACAAGCATGGGGTCGTGTCACCAAAGGCCGCAAGCCGGGCGGCGGCTAAAGCAGGATAGGCTGGTCGGGCTTGGCCTTGTCATAGGGCTTGGCGCCCGTCCGCTCAAGCCGCGCATCGACGCTTCCGTCGCCGAAATGCAGCGTCACCGTGCCCGCTGCCCGGGCGGCCGCCGCGCTCGCGACCAGCGTACCACTGCGCGTCGAGACGCGGACATAGCCCTTTTGCAGCAGCGCGTCGGGATTGACCGCCGCCAGCAGCCGCTCGGTCCGCGCCAGCCGGTCGCGGGCGACGCTCAGCTGACGTTCGAGCATGGCGGGGCGCAGCACGGCGCTCGCGCGGTCGAGCGGCATGCGAGCGCGGGCAATGCGCGCGGTGAGCGCCCGGTCGAGCCGCGCGCCGAGATCATCGGCCTTCTGCCGCTGTGGTCCGAGCAGCGCGTCGCGCTTCGGCAACAGCCGGGCAAGCGCGTCGAGCCGCTCGCGGCCGCGCTCGTGATAGCGGCGCGCGCAGCGTTCGGTGCGCGCGGCAAGGCTGGCGACGGCAGCGATCAGGTCGGCGCGCACGGGGACCGCATATTCGGCGGCGGCGGTCGGCGTCGGCGCGCGCCGGTCGGCGGCGTAATCGGCAAGGCTGGTGTCGGTCTCATGCCCGACCGCCGAAATGATCGGAATCGAACAGGCGGCAATCGCGCGGACCACGACTTCCTCGTTGAACGCCCACAAATCCTCGATCGAGCCGCCACCGCGCGCGACGATGATCAGGTCGGGCCGCGCGATCGCCCCGCCGGTCGGCAGCGCGTCGAACCCGGCGATGGCGCGCGCCACTTGCGCCGCCGCGCCTTCGCCCTGCACCGCGACCGGCCACAGGATGACGTGGCTCGGGAAGCGATCGGCAAGCCGGTGGAGAATGTCGCGGATCACCGCGCCGGTCGGCGAGGTGACGATGCCGATCGTCCGCGGCAGGAAGGGCAGCGGGCGTTTGCGCTCGGCATCGAACAGTCCTTCGCCGGCAAGCTTTGCCTTCAGCTTTTCGAGCAGCGCCATCAGCGCGCCTTCGCCCGCCAGCTCCAGCCGCTCGATCACGATCTGGTATTTGGAGCGCCCGGGGTAGGTCGTCAGCCGTCCGGTCGCGATCACTTCGATTCCGTCCTGCGGTGCAAAGGCGATACCGCCGAAACTGCCTTTCCAGATGACGCCGTCGATCACGGCGGCGTCATCCTTCAGCGCGAGATAGGCATGGCCCGATGCAACGCGCTTATACCCTGAAATTTCGCCGCGCAGCCGGACATGGCCGAATTCGCTCTCGACCGTGCGCTTCAGGGCTTGCGACAGTTCGGAGACGCTGAGCGGCGCCGCGTTGTCGCCGCGCGGGGTCTCGGCTACCAGCCGGGCAGTGCCAGCGCTTGGATCGGGAAAAGGGGTATTCATGAACGTCCTGCTGATCGGATCGGGCGGGCGCGAGCATGCGCTGGCGTGGAAGCTGGCGCAATCGCCACAACTCGCGCGGCTCTATGCCGCACCCGGCAATCCGGGGATAGCCCGGCATGCCGACTGCGTCGCGCTCGACGTGAGTGACCACGCTGCGGTGCGCGGCTTTTGCGATGAAGCGGCGATCGGGCTGGTGGTGATCGGCCCCGAAGCGCCGCTGGTGGCGGGGCTCGCCGACAGCCTGCGCGCGGCGGGTATCGCGGTGTTCGGGCCGAGTGCCGCCGCGGCGCAGCTCGAAGGATCGAAGGGCTTTACCAAGCGGCTGTGCGCGCGCGCCGGCATTCCGACCGCGCGCTTCGTGTCGGTGGGGTCGCGCGCGGATGGGCTGGTCGCGCTCGACGGCTTCGGCTTGCCAGTGGTGATCAAGGCCGACGGGCTCGCGGCGGGCAAGGGCGTGACCGTGGCGGCTACCCGCGCCGAAGCGGAGGCGGCGCTGGCGGCGATCTTCGACGGACCGGGAAGTGCGGTGATCGAGGAATTTCTGGAGGGCGAGGAAGCCAGCCTGTTCATCCTGACCGACGGCACCACGCTCGTCCCGTTTGGCTCGGCGCAGGATCACAAGCGTGTCGGCGATGGCGACACCGGGCCGAATACCGGCGGCATGGGAGCGTACAGCCCGACCGCGGTGCTGACACCTGCGCTCGAACGCCGCGCGATCGAGGAGATCGTCGCCCCTACGCTTGCGGCGATGCAAGCCGAGGGCACGCCCTTTTCGGGCATCCTCTATGCCGGGCTGATGCTGACCGCCGAGGGGCCGAAGCTGATCGAATATAACGCGCGCTTCGGCGATCCCGAATGCCAGGTGCTGATGATGCGGCTGGAAAGCGATTTGCTCGCGCTGATGCTGGCAACGGCGCACAGGCAGCTCGCCGCCGCCGCGCCGCCGATCTTTTGCGAGCGTGTGGCGCTGACGGTAGTGATGGCCGCGAGTGGTTACCCAGGGACGCCCGAACTCGGCGGCGCGATCGGCGGAATCGCAGCGGCCGAGGCACAGGGTGCCGTCGTCTTTCAGGCAGGCACGCGGCGGCGCGACGGCGACTTGCAGGCGGCAGGCGGGCGCGTGCTCGCGGTGACGGCGCTCGGCGACACTATCGCCGAGGCGCAGGCGAACGCCTATCTTGCGGTGGAGCAAATCGACTTTCCGAGCGGTTTCTACCGCAAGGACATTGGCTGGCGCGAACTGGCGCGCAGGGAGCGAGGGGCATGAACACCAACGCCGCGATCAACTTCATGCCGCTAAACATCGGGACGCTGGTGCTGATCGCGATCGGCGCGGTCGTCACGATACTCGCGATCCTTTGGGGAACGATGCGGCGTCGCGCCAAAGCAGCGTCGATCGCCGATTCGGAGCGACACGAGCACGCCATTCGCGATGCCGAGGTCGCGGATGAAGCGACCAGCGATACGCCCGCCGCGATCGATTTGCCCCCCGAACCATCGCCGATCCCGCTCGCGCCGGTTGCGGTGCCCGAGGTTCAGGCAACAGCGCCTGCCACGGTCGAGTCGAGCGAGTCACTGCCGCTGACGACGCTCAAGGGGCTCGGGCCGCGCGCGGCCGCCGCGCTCGCCGAGCAGGGCATCACGAGCATTGGCGGTCTGGCCGCGCTCGACCCGGCGCAGGCCGAAGCGCTCGATGCACGGCTTGGGCCGCTCGCGGGGCGGCTGGCGCGCGATCGCTGGGTCGAGCAGGCGAAGCTGCTGGCGGCGGGCGATATTGCGGCGTTCGAAGCCGGGTTCGGCAAGCTCGGCGGCTGAGGCTAGCCCGCCGCTGGATGGCTGCCCGCAAGGCTGACAAGCAGCTTGTCGATCCGGCGCCCGTCGAGGTCGACGACTTCGAACTTCCAGCCCTGTTCGGTGAAATGCTCACCTTCACCCGGCAAGTGGCGGAACACGCTGAGCGCGAGCCCGGCGACGGTTGCGTAATCGCGGTCCTCGGGCAGCGTGATTCCAAGTCGTTCGGCGAGCGCGTCCGCCGCCATCTGCCCTGCGACCAGCAGCGACCCGTCGTCCCGCTCGACCACCGACGGCTCGACATCGGGGTCGGTGTCCGACGCGAATTCGCCCGCAATCGCCGCGAGCAGATTGGCGGGCGTCACAATGCCTTCGAAATGGCCATATTCGTCGTGGATCAGCGCCATCGGCACTTCGGCCGCGCGCAGGGCATCGAGCGCGTCCATCGCGTCGATCTGGTCGAGCACGACGGGCGCCTGGCGCATCAGCGTGCGCAAGTCGATCGGCTCGCCGCGAAACAGCGCCTGCGCGATGTCGCGCGCCTGGACGACGCCGATGACGGCATCGACCGATCCTTCGGCGACCGGCAAGCGGCTGTGCCCTGCCGCCATCAGCGCGGCGCGAATGCCGTCTTCATCCAGTGTCGCGTCGATCCATTCGATGTCGGTGCGCGGCGTCATCACTTCGCGTACCGGTCGGTCGGCAAGCCGGACCACGCCTGAAATAATCGAGCGCTCATGCTCCTCGATGATCCCCGATTTGCTCGCTTCGGCGACGATCATGTGGAGTTCTTCGGCAGTGACATTGTCGTCGCTCGCGCGCCGCAACCGCAGCAGCCAGAACAGGAACGCGCTCGACGAATCGAGCAGCCAGACCAGCGGTGCGGCGACACGCGCCAGCCATTGCATCGGCGCCGCGGCTATGACCGCGATCGCTTCGGGCCGTTGGAGTGCAATCTGCTTGGGGACGAGCTCGCCGATCACCAGCGAGGCATAGGTGGTTAGGCTGATCACCAACCCGAACCCGAGCGTGTCCGCCAGATCGCTGCCCATGCCGAGCCAGAGCAGCCGCTCGCTCACTGGCCCGCCCAGGCTCGCGCCCGAATAGGCGCCGGCCATGATGCCGATCAGGGTGATGCCGATCTGGCTGGTCGACAGCAGCTTGCCGGGATCAGCGGCGAGCGCCAGCGCAGTGCTGGCACCGCGCACCTTGGCGCGCGCCATGGCCTCCAGCCGGGCGCGACGCGCCGAGACGATCGCCAGCTCCGACATCGCGAAGATGCCGTTGACGAGCACCAGTGCGAAAATGATCGCGACATCGATCCAGGGAAAAGGTTGCATGGCCCGACCCGTCCTTTGCCGCTTTTCGGCGTGCGCGACAACCGCTGCGATTGTTCAGCGACGCGCCGCGAAGAAAGCGCGCAGCAGGTCGGCCGAATCACGTTCGCCGATATGGGGATAGATTTCCGGGTGGTGGTGGCAGGTCGGCTGAGTGAAGAAGCGCGGGCCGTGCACGACCGCGCCGCCCTTGGGGTCATCGGCGCCGTAATAGATGCGGTCGATGCGGGCATGCGCGATGGCGCCGGCGCACATCGCGCAGGGCTCCAGCGTCACCCACAGGTCACAGCCGTCGAGCCGGTCGCGGTCGAGCAGCGCGGCGGCGGCGCGGATTGCGAGCAGCTCGGCATGCGCGGTCGGATCGTTCAGGCGGCGCGGGGCATTGGCAGCGCGCGCGATGATGCGCCCGCCGCGCGTGATGACTGCACCGACGGGCACTTCCCCGGCATCGGCCGCCTCCATGGCGGCGGCAAGGGCTTCGCGCATTGGTTCGGGCAGCGGGAACATTGCCCGCTTATGCGCGTCGCCCTTGCGGAGCGCCAGCCGTGACGCTCAGTTTGCGGGTTCGGTCTGGTTGGCGTCGGCCGGCTTTTTGACGCGCACGGTCGGCACGGCGATGGTGCGATTCTCGGTGCGCACGGTGGGGACGGCAACGGTCGTATTTTCCGTGCCGAGCTCGACCGTCGCGACATTGACGGCAAAGCCCGGCGCCTGTCCGCCTTCGAGCTTCACTTCGGGGGCGCGGGCGACTTGCGTCTGGTTGAGCGTCACCAGCCCCAGCGCCCAGGCACCGAGGAACAGCAGGGCAGCAATGCCAACCAATCCGAGCAGAAATCGCATCATCGTCTCCCGTCAGCCATCAAATCACGTGCGTAACAACGCGCGGCCAGGGCGGGGGTTGCACGGCTTTCCGCCGGAACAGGTTGACGGATCGGGCGCCGCACGCTATCGGCCCGCGCTTTCCACGCTCACGTGTTTTCAGGAATCATAGCGATGTCGCGCATTTGCGAGCTGACCGGCAAGGGTCGGCAAGTGGGTCACAATGTTTCCCACGCCAATAACAAGACCAAGCGCACTTTTCTGCCGAACCTGCAGAATGTCACGCTGATTTCCGACGCGCTCGGCACCAGCGTGCGGCTGCGCGTTTCGACGCACGGGCTGCGGTCGGTCGAGCATGTCGGCGGGCTCGACAACTGGCTGGTCAAGGCCGGTGACGATGAACTGTCGCTGCGCGCGCGCCGCCTGAAGCGCCAGATCAAGAAGAAGCTGCAGCCCGCCGCTTAAGGCGATGATGCCCGGGGCGGGCGGGGCGGTGCCCCGCTCGCGGCCGTGTCGTCCAGCCGGAATTCGAGCAGCAGGCTCTGCTGCCACGGGCGCATCTGATTGTCGTCCGATATGATCCACAGCCGCGTCTCGCTGCCGCTGCGGACGACCGCGATTCCTTCGAAATTATCGTGCTGCGCTGGCGGTGCGAAACGGGCGATTTCCTGACCCTGCACAATGCCGTCGGGCTTCAGGGAACGCGGATCGATGATCGTGATGCAGGCGATGAAGCCTGTCGATGCGGCGAATCGGCGGTTGACCGCGATCCAGCGACCGTCGGGCAGCTCGGCGATATCGGTCGGGCGAAAGCCTGCAGGTGCGACATAGCTGAAGCGAAAGCCGCGCTGCGGATCGCGCACCGGGTCGCCCGCGAAAACGATGCCGCCCACCCCCGGCTTGCCGGGCCAGTTTTCCGATTCGTCGATCAGCACGAAACGCCCGTCGCGCAGGCGCATCATCGCTTCGGCGCCGCGATTTTCGGGCCAGCTACGCATCGCGCGGGGGGCGCTCAATGCCTCGGCACGCGCGAATCGGCGGGCATAGCGCCAGATCTGGTTGCTGGTTTCGAATGCGACCCAGATTTTGCCGGTCGCGGGATCGACTGCCATCGATTCGGAATCGCGATCGCTTTTTTCCCAGCCGCTGCCGGGGCCGTCGGGGAGCGTGAAGACGCTTGGCGCATGCAACTGGCCCGCCGCATCAAGCGTGAAGCGGATGCCTTGGCCGCCGTCGTTGAGGAGCGTGAAGCGCTCGCCGTCGGTCGCGAGCGATGAAAATCCGCCGAATGCCGAATCGCCGCTGACGAAGCGGAAGCCGCGCAGGAAGGTCAGCGCGCCAAGCCGCTGCCGCGCGGGCGCATCGGGAAACAAGGCGGCCGGTTCGAGCCGGAAGGGGATGCGGGGATCAGGCACATCACCGCGTGGCGCTCCGGTCCACGACGGCACGAACAGATAGGCTAGCAGGATCGAGTGCCAAAGGCGCATCGGCACGCTCATAGAAGCCCCCGCGCCGCATGAAAGGGGCAAGATTGCCTGAACGCGCGATAACGATCGCATTCAGGCTGCGATCAAAAGCGTTCAGCTAAATCGTCATCATCGAACGACGGCAATGTTGCCAGGGTCCGAAGAGTTGAAATGGAGACAGCGATGATGAAGAAGTTCACGCTCGCCAGTGTCGCGATTGCCCTGTCGGCCTCGGCACTTGTTCCGGTCGCACCGGCAGCCGCGCAATATCGTGGCGATGGCTATTACCAGAATGACGGTTATCGCGGCTATGATGATCGTGGTTACGATCGGCGTGACTACCGCGACTATCGCGACAACCGCTGGGACGATCGGCGCGATTACCGCCAGAACTACCGTTACGATTACCGCAACAATTACCGGCGCAATCGCTGCGACGCCACCACCGGCACGATCCTCGGCGCGATCGTCGGCGGGTTGCTCGGCAACGGCATCGCTGGCCGCGGTGACCGCGCGGCGGGCACGATCGTCGGTGGCGCCGGCAATGCGATCGCCAAAGACGGCTGCCGCCGCTAAATCTTCCCTCGCGTAGCGTATCGAGGGCGGGGGCGGGTTTCCGGGAGGGAACCCACCCCTAGTTGTTTGGGGGGTGATGCACACCCCGTTCGCTTCGTGCCAAGCCGAGAAATGGTCGATGCGCGGGTGGTCTGCTCGAAGCGACCTCAACGAAGGACGCTACGTAGTGCCTGCTCTTTCGAGACGCTCCCGTCATCCCCGCGAAGGCGGGGATCCATAGGCGCTGAGCATCGTAATGCTGTCGCACGTCATCCAATATGGATTCCCGCCTTCGCGGGAATGACGACCAAGCTTTAGGATATGCACAGGCCGACGCGCTGGACATCAGCGTCGAACAAGTGTCGCCGTCGGCCGGGTTCGGGACTTCGCCCGACCCGCCGGCCGTGCCAGGCGCTGCGCGGGCTGGCCCGCGCACCGGCCCGCGGCACGCGGGCCTGCGCCCGTCAGTACATATGCTGGCCGCCGTTGATGCTGAGCGTCGAGCCGGTGATGAATGCGCCGCCGTCGCAGCACAGGAACGTCACGGCGCGCGCGATTTCTTCGGCCTGACCGAGCCGCCCGACCGGGATCTTGGCGACGATCTTCTCAAGCACTTCGCCCGGCACCGCAGCGACCATGTCGGTGTCGATATAGCCCGGCGCGATCGCATTGACGGTCACATTGAACTTGGCGCCTTCCTGCGCCAGCGCCTTGGTGAAGCCGTGGATGCCCGATTTGGCGGCAGCATAGTTGACCTGACCATATTGCCCGGCCTGGCCGTTGATCGAGCCGATGTTGACGATGCGGCCCCATTTGCGCTCGCGCATGCCCGGGAACACCGCCTTGGCCATGTTGAAGCAGCCGCCCAAATTGGTGTCGATGACTTCCTTCCACGCCTGATAGGTCAGCTTCAGGATGGTGCCGTCGCGGGTGATGCCGGCGTTGTTGATCAGGATGTCGACCGGGCCGAGTTCTTCGGCAACCTGCGCCGCGCCCGCCTGGCACGCGTCATAATCGGCGACATCCCACTTGTATGCCTTGATGCCGGTGCGTTCGGTGAAGGCGCGTGCGCGCTCGTCATTGCCTGCGTAATTGGCAGCGACGGTGACGCCCTGCTCCTTCAGGCCAAGGCTGATGGCCTCGCCGATACCCCGTGTGCCGCCGGTGACAATCGCAACGCGTGCCATAAACCTCTCCTCTTCTTCGTTGGGGAAAGGCTAGTCTGCGGCGCGCCAACCTTCAAGCTCGCGTGCAAGCAAGGTGCGCAGCATGTCGATGCCGATCGGCGAATCGTTAAGGCAGGGCAGATAGGCGAAGTGCGTCCCGCCTGCTTCCTCGAATTGCTCGCGGCCGCGAATCGCGATTTCCTCGAGCGTCTCCAGACAGTCGGACGAAAATCCCGGGGCGACGACGACGACTTTCCTTATCCCCTTGCCCGGCATGGCTTCCAGCGTCGCATCAGTCGCGGGTTCGAGCCAGATCGCCGGGCCGAAGCGCGACTGGAAAGTCACGGTCACTTCGCGGCCAAGGGCTTCGCCCAGCAGCCGCGCCGTCTTCTGGCACTGGCAGTGATAGGGGTCGCCAAGCGCGAGCGTGCGCGCGGGCATGCCGTGGAAACTGACGACGAGCGCATCGGGCTCGAAATCGAGACGCGCGAGCCCCTCGGCAATCGATGCGCGCAGCGCTTCGATATGGACCGGATCGTCATAATAGGGCGGCAGTGTGCGCAAGGCGGGTTGCCAGCGCATCGCGCGCAGCAGTTCGAACGCCTTGTCGTTGGCGGTCGCCGTCGTCGCCGCGCAATATTGCGGGTAAAGCGGCGCCAGCAGGATGCGGTCGCAGCCGGCGTCGTGCAGCCGCGTCATCACGGTTTCGATCGACGGATTGCCATAGCGCATCGCCCAGTCGACGATCACGTCGGGGCCGAACGCATCCTTCAGCGCCGCCGCCTGACGCTTGGTATTGGCGGCGAGCGGCGAGCCGTCGTCGGACCAGACCGCGCGATAGGCCTCGGCCGATTTCTGCGGGCGGGTGTTGAGGATGATCCCGCGCAGCACCGGCTGCCAGATGATCGCCGGCAGCTCGACCACGCGGCGATCAGACAGGAATTCGCGCAGGTAATTCTTGACCGATTTGGTGTCGGGGCCATCGGGCGTGCCGAGATTGGTCAGCATCACCCCGATTCTGCGCGGCTTGACAGGCGGATGGTCGGCAGGGCGGCTCATAACGGCGCCGTAAACGGCAATGCGCGCAAGCGAAAGCCCGCAGCAGCCTGAAGCGCATTGGCAATTGCCGGCGCGACCGGTGGCACCGCCAGTTCGCTGACGCCGCCGGGTTCGGCCTCGCTGCGAATCAGCTCGACGGTAATGTCGGGCGCATCGGCCAGCAGCGGCAGGTTGAGTTGCCCCATATGGTGCACAGTCGCCCGGCCATCGCGCAAACCGGTCGCGCCGCCCAGCGCCGCTGCCATGCCGAACAACAGGCCGCCTTCGATCTGTTGCAGCACCAGATCGGGATTGATCTGACGCCCGCAATCGACCGCGGCGACCAGCCGGTCGATCCGCGGCCGTCCGGCATCGAAATGCGCCTCCGCCAGCACCGCGATGTGGCTGCCGCGAAACGAATGGCAGGCAATGCCCTGGCCGCTGCCCGCCACGCCGCCTTCCCAGCCGCCAAGCGCTGCCGCCGTCGACAGGCAGCGCACCAGGCGCGGCTCGCCAGCGATCGCGACGCGGAACGACAGCGGCTCGGTGCCCGCGACATGCGCCAGTTCGTCGAGGAAGCATTCGGTGAAGAAGGCGGTGTAGCTGTGCGCTCCTGAACGCCAATGTCCGGTCGGCACGCCGATATCGACCGGGTGATGATCGATCGCGAAGCTGGGGAATCGGTAGAAGGGCAGCGCGCCTGCCACCGCATAGGGATCGCCGACGCCGTGCAGGCCGAGGGCCGCCTGAACCCCGGTTTCGCCCGCGAACAGCCGGGCGGCGATCTCGCGCCCCGTCGCGGGGGCGGCGATCTTGGTCAGCCAGCCCATGATGCTGCCGTTGAGCCCGACCCGCGCGGTGAGGCGCGCAGCAGCGGGCGGGCGATAGCGGTCATGCGCCAGATCCTCGCGCCGCGACCAGATCAACTGCACCGGGCGCTTCAGCTTTTGTGCGATAACCGCGGCTTGCGCGGCGACTTCATGTTCCAGATTGGCGCCGAACGAGCCGCCTGCCATCGTCGGGTGCAGGACGACAGCGCTCTCGGCCAGGCCGATCGCGGCGGCAGCGGTCGCACGCGCGCGGGCCGGCGCCAGCGTCGGCATCCACAGATCGAGCTGGCCACGCGCAAAGCGTGCAGTCGCGGTCATTGTCTCCATCGACGCATGAACCGCGAGCCCGACGCGGTAATCGGCGGTCACCACCCGCGCGCCCTTGAACACCGATCGCAGGTCGCCGCGTGATGCCATCCGCTCGCCGGGGCCGTTGAGTGCCGCCATCAGCGCCTTGTCGATGCTGGCGGTCGAAGCGCGTGGGCCGCTTGTTTCGAACTGCGGCTTCATCAGGTCGAGCGCCTGATTCGCGCTCCACCAGCTGCTGGCGACGGCCGCGACCCAGCGGTCGGTCGCAATGACATCGACCAGCCCACGCACGCCATCGGCGCGCTTGCGATCGAATCCCTTCACTCGGCCGCTATCGCCGGGCGCCTGACGGATCGCGGCATAGACCATGTCGGGCAAGCGGATGTCGCCTGCGAAACTGGCCGAGCCGTCAACCTTGGCAGGCACGTCGAGCCGGGGCAGCGACTGGCCGGTCAGCCGCCCGGCATCGCCGGTGCGCAGCGGCAGCGGATCGGGCGGGTCGAACGCCGCGGCTTCAGCCGCGAGCGGGCCGAAGCGCAGCCGGTCCTTGCCGTGGATGACGAAGCCATTGGCAGTGTTGCATGTGCGCCAGTCGACTCCCCAGCGAGCGGCGGCCGCCTGGCACAGCAGGACGCGGGCGACCGCCCCGGCGCGGCGCAAGTCGCGCTCGAACGCGCGGACCGAGCTCGACCCTGCCGTCAGCATCAGCGTGATCCGCGTCGCATAGCCGCGTGTCAGTTCAGGCGGCAGGCCGGCGAAGACACCTTCCAACATTTCCTCGGCGCCGAGTGGATTGGCGTAGAGCGGGTTGAGCGGTGCCGGCTCGACCGACACGGTGCGCCAGTCGGCGCCAAGCTCATCGGCCAGGATCTGTGGCAGCGCGGTGTAGACGCCCTGACCGTGTTCGGTCTGCGGAATGGCGACGGCGACATGACCATCGGCGCCGATCTTGAGCCACGCGCCCATGATCGTCTCGCCTTGGGCAGCGGTCAAATTGGGCGCATAGTGGCGTGGCCAGACGCTCCAGGCGACGAGCAGACCCAGCCCGGCGCCCCCGCCGATCAGCAGGCGACGCCTGTCGATACTCACGCCCAATGCCATAGAGCGACCTCTAGGGCCCGACCGGCGGCAGCGCCAGCGTCACGCGGTCCGTGCTTCCTCGGCATAGCGCGCGCGATAGGTGGCGCGGATCGTCACCTTGTCGATCTTTTCGGTGCCGAGTCGGGGCAGCGGTGTATCCGACAACCAGATCATCCGCGGCACTTTGAATGCGGCGATCCGGGCGCTGAGAAATTCGGTCAGCGCCTCGGCATCGAGCACTGCGCCGGGGCGGACATGGACGACCGCGCCGGGCACTTCGCCGAAGCGTTCGTCGGGCAGGCCGAACACCGCGACTTCGGCGACGCAGGCGTTTTCATAGATCGCCGCCTCGACTTCCTGGCAGGAAATATTCTCGCCGCCGCGGATGATGATGTCCTTCTTGCGATCGACGATGAACAGATAGCCGTCCTCGTCGAGATAGCCGATGTCGCCGGTCAGGAAGAAGCGATCCTCGGTAAAGGCATCGCGCGTTGCCTCGGGACGGTTGTAATATTCCTTGAAGTTGCAGATCGAGCGGATCGCGACTTCGCCGCGTTCGCCCGCCGGCACGGGCTGTTCCTTCGCGTCGAGAATGGCGAGTTCGACGAGCGGGGGCGAAGCGCGGCCGGTTGAATTGGGCTTGGCGAGGTAGTTTTCGCGGAAATTGCCGCAGCCGACGCCGTTGGTCTCGGTCAGGCCATAGCCGAGCAATGGCTTGGCGCCGCCCATTTCCTCGGCAAGGCGGCGGACATGCTCGACCGGGCGCGGCGCGCCGCCGGCGGCGAAATCGGTGCAGCTCGACAGGTCGTATTTCGGACGGTTGGGGTGCGTGAGGATCTCGAAGCTCATCAGCGGCACGCCGACGAAATAGCTGACACGCTCCTTTTCGATCAGCCGCATCGCTTCCTCGGCATCCCATTTGGGCATCAGCACGAGCTTGCGCCCCATCGCGAAGCTCTGGAGGAAGACGGGCACTTCGGCGGTGACATGGAACAGCGGCACGTTGAGCAAGGTCGCGTGCTGCGCGGGCGGCGGCGTGCCGTCCTGCGTCGCGAGCGCGAGCATCGTCAGCGCGCTGGCGAGATAGTTGAACACGGCCTGCGTGATCGCGCGGTGATCGCTGAGCGCGCCCTTCGACTGGCCGGTCGAGCCGCTGGTGAACAGGATCGTCGCATTGTCCTCGCCCATCAGCATCGGCAGCGCAGTGTCCGGCGTGCCACCGCGCCCGGTGACCGGCGCCAGCGCCTGGGCAAGCGCAAGCCGATCGTCGATCGGCACGATCTCGGCGTCGAGCCCGGTGGCTTCGTCGAGCCGCTGCGCGCGCGGGGCGTCGGCGAAGACCAGCTTGCAGTCGACCTCGGCAATCGCATCGGCCAGCTCGCCGGTCTGCCACCAGCCATTGAGCAGGGTGGCGACGCCGCCCGCCATCAATATGCCCATGTACAGCACGATCCACGACGGCGAGTTGCGCATCGCGATGCCGACGCGGTCGCCGCGCGCGACATGGAAACCGTCGACCAGCGAGCGCGCCACCTCCCCTGCTGCGGCGTGAACCTCGGCAAAGGTCAGTCGCTCGTCACCGGCGACCAGAAAGGTCTTGTCGGCATGTTCGTTGCAGAAATGCGCGAAATAATAAGGGAGCGCGGGCGGTGCGACGGCGATTGCGGGATAGTCCAGCCCGTCGCGTGTCACTGTCGTCAATGGCATTGGCCCGCCCGGCCCGGTCAGCCCGGCCACTGTGGCATCGATACGCTGGTCCAACTCACTCGGCATGCGTCTCTCCCCTTGGTCTTCGACCCTTGCCCCCTTATGGAGGCGTCAAAGCTCGGGGAAAAGCCTTGATCCTGTCTTTAGTCACTGCCGCTGCCGATACCGGCCAGCATATCCGTTTCGAGCAATTGGGATTGAATCCGTCGATCTTCACGATCGGGTGGTTCAGCCTGAAATGGTATTCGATTGCCTATATCACCGGCATCATCGTCGGCTGGTGGTATCTTCTGAAGCTGATCGCGCAGCCCGGCGCACCGATGGCGCGGCGCCATGCCGATGATCTAGTGTTCTATGCGACGCTGGGCGTCATCCTCGGCGGGCGGCTCGGCTATGTGCTTTTCTACGCACCCGAGATGTTTCTGGAGCCGCTGCGCATCCTGCGGCTGTGGGATGGCGGCATGTCGTTCCATGGCGGCACGATCGGTACCTCGATCGGTATCATCCTGTTTGCGCGCAGCAACAAGCTCGATTGGCTGCGGGTGCACGACTATGTCGCCTGCACGGTGCCGTTCGGGCTGTTTTTCGGTCGGCTCGCCAATTTCGTCAACGGCGAGCTATGGGGCAAGCCTGCTGATCTCCCTTGGGCAATCATTTTCCCGCATGCGGGGCCGCTCGCGCGGCATCCGAGCCAGCTTTACGAGGCAGCACTCGAAGGATTGCTGCTGTTTGTCGTGCTGTGGTGGGCGTTCTGGCGGACCAAGGCGCGGTACGAACCGGGCCGCCTCGTCGGCATTTTCGTCGGCGGCTATGGCGTGGCGCGGTTCTTCGTCGAATATTTCCGCGAACCCGATGCACAGTTCCGCGGCACTTTCATCGAGGCGACCGGCATTCACATGGGCCAATGGCTGTGCGTGCCGATGATCGTCGGCGGTGCCTATCTGATTCTGACCGCCAAGCATCGCCGCAACCGGATCGAAAGCGTGGCGGGCACGGAGAGCGTTGCCTGACGTGAGCGAGGCGCCACTGCCGGAACCATTATTGGCCGAACGGCTGGCGCGCGCGATCACGCTCGCGGGGCCAATTCCGATCGCGCAGTTCATGGCCGCGGCAAATGCGCATTATTATGCGAGCCGCGATCCGCTGGGCGCGGGCGGCGATTTCACGACCGCGCCCGAGATCAGCCAGATGTTCGGCGAGCTGATCGGTGCCTGGGCCACCGACCTGTGGGACCGCGCGGGGCGGCCAGCGGTCGCCTATGCCGAGCTGGGGCCGGGGCGCGGCACGCTTGCGGTCGATGCGCTGCGGGTGATGGCGAAGGCGGGCCTGACACCGCCGGTGCATCTCGTCGAGACCAGCCCGGTGCTGCGCGCCGCCCAGGGCGAACGGCTGGCGGGCGCGACGTGGCACGATGACACCACAACCCTGCCCAGCGACGTCGCGCTGATCGTCGTCGCCAATGAATTCTTCGATGCGCTGCCAATTCGCCAGCTCGTCCGCAGTCGCGAGGGCTGGCACGAGCGGCTGGTGGCGTGCCAGGATCTGCTGTTCCTGCCGATCGCCGGGGGCCGCGTGCCCGATACAATCATCCCGCCTGAGCTTGCCGAGGCGCCGCCGGGATCAGTGATCGAGACCTCGCCGGCGTCGGTGGCGATCATGCGCGATGTCGCCGGGCGAATCGCCCGGCAGGGCGGGGCGATGCTGACGATCGATTATGGTTATGCGGGCCCCGCAATCGGCGAGACGTTGCAGGCCGTGCGCGCGCATGGCTTTGCCAATCCGTTCGAACGCCCTGGCGAGCAGGATCTGACCGCGCATGTCGACTTCGCGACGCTCGCGGCGGCGGCGGCCAGCGCGGGCGCGGTGCCGTTCGGTCCGGTAACGCAAGGCGCGCTGCTGACCACGCTCGGCATCGATGCGCGCGCGGCCGCGTTGGGACCGACGGTCGCGCCCGATCGCGACCGGCTGGTCGCGCCCGACCAGATGGGCGATCTGTTCAAGGCGCTGGCCGTCACCGCGCGCGGCTGGCCACAACCGGCGGGGTTTGCATGATCGACTATCGCAATGCGACGCCAGCGGACGGACCCGCGCTCGATACGATGGCCCGGCAAATCTGGCTGGAGACGTTCGGCCATTCGGCCAGTGCCGACGACATCGCGCTCTATGTGGCAGAAGCCTTTGGGCCGCAGGGTCGGCTGATCGCCTCGCTGGCCGATCCGGCGCATCAAATCCGGCTGGCGTGCAGCGAAACGGCGATTGCGGGGTTCGCCAAGCTCTCGCCATTATGGCTCGACGATCCGGCGATTGCCCCCGGAGCGCAGCAGCTCAGCCAGCTCTATGTCGCGCGGCCCTGGCACGGGCGCGGCGTGGCGCAGGCATTGATGGACTGGACGATCGCGACGGCGCGCCGATCGGGCGCCAGTGCGCTGGTGCTGACGGTGTGGGAAGAAAATCACCGCGCGAAAGCCTTTTACGATCGGTACGGCTTCGTCCATATCGGTGATTATGCATTCCCCACCGGCAATCAGATCGATCGCGATCTCATCATGCAGTTGATGCTGTGACCGACGTCGAGGTGATTCGCACGGCGGCGCTGGACGGCGTGCCGCATGGCTTTCTCGGGCGGCGCGGCGGCGTATCGACCGGGGTGCACGAAGGGCTCAACGTCGGCACCGGGTCCGACGACGAAGGTGCCGCGATCGCCGAGAATCGCGCGCGCGCCGCCGCTGCCGTGCTGCCAGAGGCGGCGCTGGTGACGCTGTTCCAGGTCCATTCGGCAGAAGTCGTCACGGTGGTCGCGCCGATCGATTTCGAGGAGCGCCCGCGCGGCGATGCGATGGTCACCGATCGCCCCGGATTGCTGCTCGGGATTCTCACCGCCGACTGCGCGCCGGTGCTGCTCGCCGATGCCGAGGCCGGAGTCATTGGCGCGGCGCATGCCGGGTGGAAAGGCGCGCTCGCCGGCGTCACCGATCGCACCGTCGCGGCGATGGTCGCGCTCGGCGCACGCGCGGACCGTATCGCCGCCGCGGTTGGCCCGTGCATCGCGCGCGTGAGCTACGAAGTCGACGATGGCTTTGCCCGCCGCTTCGAGGAGCATGATCCGGCAAACGAACGCTTCTTCACGCCCGGGCGATCGGGCCATCAGCAATTCGATCTCGCGGCCTATGTCGCCGCACGGCTGGCGGCCGCCGGAGTCGAGCGAGTCGAGCTGACCGGGCTCGACACCTATGGCGATCCGGCACGCTTCTTCAGCTTCCGGCGTGCAACGCATCGCGGCGAAAGCGATTATGGTCGGCAGATTTCGCTGATCGGCCTCGGCCAGGAGTTTGTTTAAAAATGCGCCGGAGGCGCATTTCGGGGGAGCGGGCCGGCACCGCATAAAATTGGCTCCAAGCTATCGCCGCCGCCCTCCGCTCGCTAGAAGCGCGCTATCCCTCCCCAAGGAGCGCTTTTCATGACCGACGAAACCGAAGCCACCCTGACCGGGGTCGAGCACCGCCGCCGCCCCAAGGCCGACATCGACCAGATCGGCGGGCGCAAGCTGAAGCCCTCCACGTTGATGATGGGCCATGGCTATGACCCGGTGTTGTCGGAAGGATCGCTCAAGCCGCCGATCTTCCTGACCTCGACTTTCGTGTTCCCCAATGCCGCTGCCGGCAAGCGCCATTTCGAAGGCGTGACCGGCAAGCGCCCGGGCGGCGCCGAGGGCCTCGTCTATTCGCGCTTCAACGGGCCCAATCAGGAAATCCTCGAAGACCGGCTCGGCATCTGGGAAGAGGCCGAGGACGCGCTGACCTTCAGCTCGGGCATGTCGGCAATTGCGACGCTGTTCCTGTCGATGGTCAAGCCCGGCGACACGATTGTCCATTCGGGCCCGCTTTATGCCGCGACCGAAACGCTGATCGCGCGCGTGCTCGGGCGCTTCGGCGTCCATTTCCTCGACTTTCCGGCCGGGGCCACGCGGCAGGAAATCGACACGGTGCTGGCCAAGGCCGCGACCGGTCGCGTCGCGCTGATCTACCTCGAAAGCCCCGCCAACCCGACCAACGCGCTGGTCGATGTCGAAGCCGTGGCGGCGGCGCGTGACGCGATCTGGACGAACAGCGACGACAAGCCGCCGATCGCGATCGACAACACGTTCCTCGGGCCGCTGTGGCACCAGCCGCTCAAGCATGGCGCCGATCTGGTCGTCTACAGCCTCACCAAATATGCGGGTGGCCATTCGGATCTGGTCGCGGGCGGCGTGCTGGGGTCGAAGGCGCACATCAACACGATCCGGCTGATGCGCAACACGATCGGCACGATCACTGACCCCAATACCGCCTGGATGTTGCTGCGCAGCCTCGAGACGCTCGAGTTGCGGATGAGCCGCGCGGGCGAGAATGCGGTCAAGGTCTGCGAATTCCTGCGCCACCACCCCAAGGTCGAGCGCGTCGGCTATCTCGGCTTCCTCGAATCGACGCCGGGCGAAGAGCGGCAGGCCGACATCTATCGCCGCCACTGCACTGGTGCTGGCAGTACCTTCTCGCTGTTCCTGAAAGGCGGCGAGGCGGAGAGCTTCGCGTTCCTCGACGCGCTCAAGATCGCCAAGCTCGCGGTGTCGCTCGGCGGGACCGAAACGCTCGCGAGTCACCCGGCAGGGATGACGCATCTGTCGGTGCCTGAAGCGCGCAAACAGGCGCTCGGCATCACCGATAATCTGGTGCGCATCTCAATCGGGGTCGAGGACGCCGACGATCTGATCGCCGATTTCGACCAGGCACTGGCGGCGGTGTGAGGCGTTGCCGGCCCGGCTCGCGCAGCCTAAGCTGACGGCGACGACCGATGTCGACGTCTGCAAGGGGGGAGAGCAGCCATGCCGGGTCTTGTCAGGATCATCGTTGCCGCTTGCGCCATGCCGCTGGCGGTCGCGGTCGCAGCTCCACCGGCCGCGGCCTTCGACCTCACGACGCACCGGCCGGGGCATGACGCGGCGAGCCTGGAGGCCATCCGTGCGGCCTACCGCGTCGTGTACGGCGGCAATCTCACGCCTTCTGCCGCCAAGACGACCGCGGACGACATCGCGCGCGGCCCCGGCGGCTTTCGCCGGGTCGCCGACGGCATCAGCTTCGGCGAGGCAGTGACGCTGTTTCGCGCGCGGCTTGGGACGCCCGCCGAAGCCGCCAATCGCCGCACGGTGATCGCGCGCGCGTATCAGGCCGCGCTCAAGCGGCTGCCCGCGCCCGAGGATTATGATCGCTGGAACGCGCTGATCATCGCCAACCGCGCCTGGTACGCCAAAATCGTGATCGAGCTGGGCGGCAAGCTGCCCAAACCCGCGACGCCGATCGACTGAGACGCCCGTTACCGGCGCGCGTCCGCCGGACGCTCGGCGAGGAAGTCCATCACCGGCAGCGCTTCGAGCCGGTTGTGGAAATCGAACCAGGCGGCGTTCTCCCAGCCCGATCCCTTGCCCCAGCGCGTGCCGCAGCGTGTCGACACCCAATCGGGCGCCCAGTAATTGATGCCGTTGCCGCCCGCCTTGAACACCGCGCGGGTGAGATCGATCAGATAGGCGCGCTGGCCCGCGGGCGTCGCCGGATAGGCCGGATCGAGCGAGTCGGCGCCGAGCAGATTGGCCGATTCGTCGGCATTGTCGGTGGTGAAGGGATAGGCGGTTTCGACCACCATCACCGGCTTGCCATAGGTCGCGCGCAGCCGGGTGATCGTCGCGGCAAGACCGGCGACGCTCTCCTTCGACCATTTGCGGTAATAGCTGAGGCCGATCATGTCGTAATCGGTGACGCCCGCTTGGCGCGCGGCGGCGAACCACGGCTCGGCATTTTCGGGCTGGGCGATGTGGAGCATCGTCTGCACGGGCTTGCCCGCGGCCTTGGCCGACTCGCGCACCGCCTTCAGCCCGGCGTTGAGCAGCAGCGCGTTGCGCGACCAGTTGATGCCCTTTTTCGGCCCCGCGGCGAGTTCGGGATTGGTTTCGTTGCCGACCTGCACGAGTTCGGGCCAGAGCTTTTCGCGCGCCAGCGTGTCGAGCACTCGCCTGGTATAGTCGTGGAGCGCCTGCGCCTGTTGCGCGTCGGTTAGGCCGACCCAGGCGGCGGGCGGGTTCTGCTTGTCGCCATCGGCCCAGTCATCCGAATAATGGAAGTCGAGCAGCACTTGCAGCCCCGCCTTGTGCGCGCGGGCGATCGAGACTTTCACATCGGCGAGCGTGCTGTAGCGCGTCCATTTGGGATCGTTCCAGATGCGGATGCGCGCCAGATTGCCGCCGCGTTGCTTCATCAGCACGAACGGATCGACCGGCTTGCCGCCCGCGCGATAGACCGCGCCGCAATCGCGCATTTCGTTCGCATAGGACAGGTCGCCGCCCATGTAGATCGGCTCGCGGGGCGCGGCAGGTGGCGCTGCACCGATCGTGGCGAGGAGCGCAAGGCTGGCGAGCGGGCGGGGGAGGCGCATCGGAATCATCCTTCGACTTGGCCGGGTTGGGGAAGGTTGGCGGTGCATCATGTCAGGCCGAGACTGTGCAGTTCGGCAGGAATGCGTTCCTTGAACGCAAAGAACCCCTTCGTCGCGTGCGGCCAGAAGCGGCTGTCCCAATCGCGGCGCACCTGCGCAAGCGTGATCCCCTCGCGCGCCAGCTCGATGGCGACGGCCGCAAGCGCATCCGCCGTCGGGCCGACCGGGGCATAGGGGGTGACGATCTGGCGGACATCGGCAGCGCGCGCGGCGTCAATCAGCGTCGGCGCGTCGAGCCGCTCGACGACGGGCGCGGAGAGTCGCGCGGCGGCGTCGGCGGCGGCATCCGCCACGAAGCTGCGCGCGCGCTCACCCCACAACAGGCGCGGATCGGCGGCGACCAGCGCTGCCACGAACGGTTTGTCCGGGCCGAACTGGGTTTCGGGCGCGAGATCCTCGGGCGTGGCCAGCAGCAGTGCCGCTTTGGTCGGATCGAACTTCGCGCGCACCGGTAGGGCGGCGGGGGCTGGGATCGGCGCTTCGGTAAGCGCCGCTGCCTCCAGCGCCAGGCCTTTCGGCGCAAACCGCCCGCCGGTGTAGCGCGCGATACTGTCGGTGGTGGCCAGATAGGTCTTGCCCACCGTCTGCAGCCCCGCGACCCAGCGCCACGACAGCGTGTTGCTGGCGGCGTCGGCGTCGATCAGGTGGCGCAGGAAGAAATCCGCGCCCAGCGCCCAGGGCAGCCGCAAGGTGAAGATCCAGATCGAGGCGAACCACATCCGGGCGTGGTTATGGAGATAGCCGGTCGCGACTAGCTCGCGCGCCCAGTCGTCGAAACCCTCGATCCCGGTCGTGCCGCTTTCCGCCTGCGCAAGCGCGCGCGCCGCCGGAAAGGTCTCGCGCTGGCGGTCGCGCTCCTCGACGAAGCGCGTCCAGATGGCGGGCCGCATTTCCAGCCAGCCCTTCCAATAGGTGCGCCACAGCACTTCCTGGACGAATTTCTCGGCCGGCTCGAAGCGGTGGCGCGCGAGCACGGCAGCGACGATCTCGGCCTCGGTGAGCATCCGGTAGCGGACATAGGGCGACAGTCGCGACACCGCACCGGGGGCATCGGGGCCGGGATCATGGTTGCGGCCATCGGCATAGCCGGCCCCGGCGCCGGGCACGAACGACGCCAGCCGGTCGCGCGCTGCGGCCCGGGTGGGCGGAAAGAGCATCGTCAGAACAGCCCTTCGACCTCGCCATTCGGGTCGAGGCCGATGGCTTCGGCCGCGGGGGTGCGCGGCAGGCCGGGCATCGTCATCAACTCGCCGCAGATCGCGACGACGAAGCCCGCGCCGGCCGCGAGCCGGACTTCGCGGATCGGCAGGATATGGCCTTCGGGCGCGCCGAGCAGGGTGGGATCGGCGGAAAAGCTGTACTGCGTCTTCGCCATGCACACCGGCAGATGGCCGAAACCGGCGGCTTCCCAGCGCTTGAGCTGCGCGGTGACGCTCGCGGCAGGCGCGATGTCGGCGGCGCGGTAGAGGCGCGTTGCGACGCTGCGGATCTTGTCGAGCAGGGGAAGCTCGTCGCCATAGAGCGGGGCGAAGTCATTGCCGCGCTCGGCGAGTGCGGCGACCGCTTCGGCAAGCTCGGTCGCGCCCGCACCGCCTTGTGCCCAGTGGCGGCACAGGATCGCGCGGACGCCGTGCGCTTCGCATGCGGCTTCGATCACCGCGATCTCGGCATCGCTGTCGCCGCCGAAATGGTTGATCGCGACGACGGCGGGCATGCCGAACTGGCGGACATTCTCGATATGGCGGACGAGATTGACGACCCCGCGTTCGACGGCGGCAACATCCTCGGCGGCGAGATCGCTCTTGGCGACGCCGCCGTTCATCTTGAGCGCGCGCACCGTCGCGACGATGACCGCAGCCGCCGGGGTGAGGCCCGCCTGGCGGCACTTGATGTCGAAGAATTTTTCCGCGCCAAGGTCCGCGCCGAACCCGGCTTCGGTGACGACATAATCGGCCAGACCGAGCGCCGCGCGCGTCGCGATCACCGAGTTGCAGCCATGCGCGATATTGGCGAACGGCCCGCCGTGGATGATCGCCGGATTGCCCTCGAGCGTCTGGACGAGATTGGGCTTGATCGCCTCGGCCAGCAGCACCGCCATTGCGCCATCGGCCTTCAGGTCGCGCGCGGTGACGGGCTGGCGCGACCGCGTCTCGGCGACGATGATCCGCCCGAGTCGCGCCTGCAGATCGGCCATGTCCTCGGCAAGGCACAGCACCGCCATCACCTCGGACGCGACGGTGATGTCGAACCCCGACTCGCGCGGGTAACCATTGGCGACGCCGCCGAGCGACTGGGCGATGTCGCGAAGCGCCCGGTCGTTCATGTCGAGCACGCGCCGCCACGTCACCCGGCGCACGTCGATGTCAAGCGCATTGCCCCAGTGGATGTGGTTGTCGATCATCGCGGCAAGCAGATTGTGCGCGGCGGTGATCGCGTGGAAATCGCCGGTGAAGTGCAGGTTGATGTCGACCATCGGCGCCACCTGCGCGCGGCCACCGCCGGTCGCCCCGCCCTTGGTGCCGAAACAGGGGCCGAGCGAGGGTTCGCGCAGCGCGAGGATCGTCCGCCGCCCGGTGAGGTTGAGCGCATCGGCGAGACCGATCGACGTCGTCGTCTTGCCCTCGCCCGCCGGCGTCGGGTTGATCGCGGTGACGAGGATCAGCTTGCCCTGCGCCTTGGGGGCAGGGAGTTCGCCGATGTCGATCTTGGCTTTCGCACGGCCATAGGGCTCGATTGCCGCCGCGGGGATGCCCGCTTGCGCCGCGACATCGGCGATCGGTCGCAGCGTGACCTGGCGGGCTATCTCGATATCGGTCGGCATCCTGATCCCTCTCGCTTTTGGCGCAGCACTGCCCGTTCCGCGCGCGCGCGACAAGTCAGGTGACAGTCGCCCGCGCTGCCCCTAGCAAGAGCCGATGATCGCGCATCTCAAAGGGCGGCTGCATTCGACCGGCATCGACAGCGCGGTGATCGACGTCGGCGGCGTCGGCTATCTGGTCGGCGCATCGGCCAAGACGCTCGCCAGCATCGGCCCGGTCGGCGAGGCCGTGATGCTCCACACCGAAATGCTGGTGGGCGAGGATTTCATCCGGCTGGCGGGCTTTGCGACCGCAGCCGAGCGCGACTGGTTCCGGTTGCTGACGGGGGTGCAGGGGGTCGGCGCGCGGGTGGCGCTCGCCATCCTGTCGACGCTCGACCCGGCGGAACTGGCGCGAGCGATCGGCGCGCAGGACAAGGCGATGGTCGCGCGCGCGAACGGCGTCGGCCCGAAGCTCGCCGAGCGAATCGTGCGCGAGCTGAAGGATGCGGCGGGCGGCGTAGTCGTCGGCGCGGGCGTCGCTGTGGCGGCACCGAAGGGAGCGAGCGCGGACGCGGTGTCGGCGCTCCTCAACCTCGGCTTCCGCCCTGCCGAGGCGAGCGCTGCGGTCGCGGCGGCGGAGGAGGAACTGGGGGCAGGCGCCGGGCTCGACGCGCTGGTGCGGCTGGCACTGCGCAAGGCGGCGAAATGAGGATCGGGCTTGCAACGCTGGCGGCGTTGGCCTTGTCTTTCGCGACAGCCCCGGCCAACCCGCGCGAGAAACCGATGACCGCCAACCCCATCGCCTATGTCGAAATCCCGGTGATGGACCTCGACCGGGCGACCGCCTTTTACGCCGATCTGCTCGGCCTGGATTTCGAGCGCCAGACGATCGACGGCTATGACATGGCAATGTTCCCCGCGACCGAAGGCGCGGCGGGGGCGAGCGGGGCGCTGGTGAAGGGCGATGTCTATGTGCCGGGCAAGACCGGCGCGATCGTCTATTTTCGCGTCGCCGACATCGACGCCGTGTTGAAGCGCGCACGGGCTCGGGGAGCGAAAATCCTCTACGACAAAAAGGATGTCGGCGCGTTCGGCTTCGTCGCCGAAATCGAGGACAGCGAAGGCAATCGCATCGCGCTGAGCGCGCCGAAATAGCCGTTGAGCGCGTCCGAGCAGCGCGCGCCAATCTGGACTTGGCGTGCCCTTGGCCTATGATGCGGGCATGACCGACATGTCGTTCACGATGCCGCCGGACCTCAAAAGCTGGATCGATGCGCAGGTGGCACAGGGCCGCTACGCGGATGCGGGCGATTATCTGCGCGATCTGGTGCGGCGTGATCTGGAAACGGCGTCGGACGAAAGAGCTTGGCTGAGAGCGATGATTGCAGAGGGCCTTGCGTCGGGCATCATCGATCGCGATGCTCGGGACGTCCTCGACGAGATTATTGCCGAGGATCCTGATCTGCGTGGCTAGGGTCCGGCTGGCGGCGAGTGCGCAGGAGGATCTTCGCGACATAAGGGTTTACAGCAAGGCAGCGCACGGCCCTGCAATTGCTCGGGATTATCTGCAGGGACTGCGTAAGGCCTTTGATCTTTTGGGCGACCGTCCGCGCGTCGGTGTGGAAGAAACCGATTTGGGCATCGGCGTTCGCAGTTTCAGCTACAGGTTGCATCGCATCTACTTCCAGCTCGACACACAAGGCATCGTCATCATTCGTATCCTTCATCAGGCGCAGGATCGACGCACCGCGTTTGGACAGGCAGAATGACCGACGACCGCCTCCTCTCCCCCGCGCGCGCGCCTGACGATGTCGATGCAGCCCTGCGTCCGAAATCGCTCGACGAATTTGTCGGGCAGCAGGCGGCGCGCGATAACCTCCGCGTGTTCATTGCCGCTGCCAGGGCGCGGGGCGAGGCGCTCGACCATGTGCTGTTTTTCGGGCCGCCGGGGCTGGGCAAGACGACGCTCGCGCAGATCATTGCGCGCGAGATGGGGGTTGGCTTTCGCGCCACCTCCGGCCCCGTGATCGCCAAGTCGGGCGATCTGGCGGCGCTGCTCACCAATCTCGAGGATGGCGATGTGCTGTTCATCGACGAGATCCACCGGCTCCAGCCGCAGGTCGAGGAAATCCTCTATCCGGCGATGGAGGACCGAGCGCTCGACCTGATGATCGGCGAAGGGCCGTCGGCGCGCAGCGTGCGGATCGACTTGCCGCGCTTCACCCTCGTCGGCGCAACCACGCGGCAGGGGTTGCTGACGACCCCCTTGCGCGACCGTTTCGGCATTCCGGTGCGGCTCAATTTCTACACCGTTGCCGAGCTGACCCGCGTGGTGACGCGCGCGGCGGGGCTGCTCAACCTCGCCATTTCGCCCGATGGCGCCGCCGAGATCGCAGGGCGGGCGCGCGGCACACCGCGCATCGCCGGACGGCTGCTGCGCCGGGTGCGCGATTTCGCCCATGCCGCAGGACACGACATCGTCGACGCGCGCGCGGCTGACGCCGCGCTCAACCGGCTCGAAGTCGACAAGCTCGGCCTCGACGCCATGGACCGGCGCTATCTGACGATGATCGCCGACATTTACCGCGGCGGGCCGGTAGGCGTGGAAACGCTTGCCGCAGGGCTGAGCGAACCGCGCGACACGATCGAGGAAGTGATCGAGCCCTATCTGATCCAGCTCGGCCTCGTCGCCCGCACCGCGCGCGGGCGTTGCCTCAACGGCCTCGCGTGGAGCCATATCGGGCTCAATCCGCCGCCCGGCAGCCAGGACGGGCTGTTCGACTGAACCGCCGGACGGGGTTCTAATGTCGGAAATAGTCGGTTAACAGCCAGCGCGATGGCCGCGCCCCAAACCGACCAGCCCGCCCAAGGCCGCTTCGACGACCGCGAGCATCGCTTGGGCATTCGCGTCTATTTCGAAGACACTGACCTGTCGGGCGTCGTCTATCACGCCAATTACCTGCGCTGGATGGAGCGGGCGCGGTCGGACATGCTGCGGCTGGCCGGCATCGACCAGCGCGCCGCGCATGACGCGGGCGAGGGTGCCTATGCGGTGACCGAACTCGCGATCCGCTATCGCGCGCCTGCCCGGCTCGATGATGCCGTTGTCGTCGCCAGCCGGTTGATCGCGGTGCGCCCCGCATCGTGCCGCATTCATCAACGAGTCATGCGCGACGGGTTGATATTGGCCGACGCCGAGGTCACCGCTGCCTTTGTCGCCCCCGAAGGGCGGCCACGGCGGCAACCCCGGGCATGGATCGATGCTTTTCGCCCGCTGGTCTGGGCGCCGGACGATGAAAACGGATTTAAGGGAGACGCATGACCTTCGCACTCAACACCGATGCAACCACATTGTCGCCGATCGCGCTGTTCCTGCAGGCCGATCCGGTCGTGAAGGTCGTGATGGTCGGGCTGCTGGTGGCCAGCGTCTGGACCTGGGGGATCATCCTGTCGGCGACGTTCAAGCTGGGCAGCGTCGCCAAGCGCGGTGCGGCGTTCGAGCGTGATTTCACCAAGGCCGAGGATGTCGATGCCTTTCACCGGCTGCGCGGCGATGACGATGTCCCGGTCGCGCGGGTGTTTGCCGCCGGGGTCGCCGAGTGGCGCCGATCGACGGCGGGCGGCACGATCGACCGCGAAGGCACGCGCGAGCGGCTGGCGACGAGCATGGGCGCGGCGGTCGCGACCGAAGTCGACAAGCTCGCGGACCGGCTGAACATCCTTGCGACGGTCGGCGCAGTGGCGCCGTTCGTCGGGCTGTTCGGCACTGTCTGGGGCATCATGCGCAGCTTCAGCGGCATTGCGCAGGCGCAGAGTACCTCACTCGCGGTGGTCGCGCCGGGGATTGCCGAGGCATTGTTTGCCACCGCCATCGGGCTTTTCGCGGCGATCCCGGCGGTGATCGCCTACAACCGCTTCAGCCACCGCATCAACCGGATCGAAGCGCGGCTCAACCGCTTTGCCGACAGCTTCCACGCGACCTTGTCGCGCCAGCTCGAAACGCCGGTGGGGCGGCGCTGATGGCCGGGATGCTGCCTTCGCAGCGGGGGCGCGGGCGGCGCGCGCCGATGGCGGACATCAACGTCACGCCGATGGTCGACGTGATGCTGGTGCTGCTGATCATCTTCATGGTCACCGCGCCGCTGATGACGGCGGGCGTGCCGGTCAACCTGCCCGACAGCCGCGCCAAGCCGCTCGACCAACAGGCAAAGCCAACGCGGATCGCGATCGACGCGCGCGGCACGGTGTTCGTCGACGATGTCGAGGTCAGCGACGCGCTGCTGCCCGATGCGCTCGCGCAGCTGGTCGCCAAGACGCCGGGCGAGCCGCCGCAGGTGTACCTCCGCGCCGACCGCGAGCTGCCCTATAGCAAGGTGATCGCGGTGATGGGCGAGCTCAACCGCGCGGGGCTCAACAAGGTCGCGCTGGTGACGGTGGCGAAGGGCCAGTGATCGCCGCGCTGCCTCTTGGCCTGCGGGCGCGGTGAGCGCGCGATGGACCGCAGCGACCAGATCGGCCTTGGCGCCGCGCTTCTGCTTCATATCGGGCTGGTCGGCGCCTTGTCGGTGAGCCTGCTCAGCCGCCGCACGCCGACACCGCCCCCGCCGCCGTCGGTCGATGTGTCGCTGGTCGAGGATATCGGCTTGCAATCGAGCGCACCCAAGCCGGTCGCCGAACCCGCACCCTCGCAGGCGCCCGATCCCGGCCCGCCGGAGGATGCCGCACCGCCGCCGCCACAACCGCAAAAGGCCGCGCCCGAGCCACCTTCGCCCAAGCCGCCCGAACCCAAGCCTGCGCCGGTCGCGGCCTTTTGCGGTTGTGGCGGCGGCGGTGCGGCAT
>NZ_LSIJ01000077.1 GCF_001556185.1 Sphingomonas sp. CCH10-B3
TGCAATCGCTCTGATCCCTTAGCGTACGTTTTCGAACATTCTCTCACCGGACCCCATTCAAGCCAATGCCCGATGGATGATTTGAGCCTAGACATCGCAATGAATTAATGCTTATACCCTTTTTATGATTTCGAAATCGAACGCCTCACTAAATCCCGGCACGGTTGCCGCAATCAAGGCCAAGCGCGCATTGCAGGTTGCACAGGCAATCGTTCTGGACATCCAGTCGAATGCACGGGAAATCGGTGACAGGCTGCCTCAAGAGGAAGACATGCTCGCGCGCTACGAGGTGGCGCGCGCGACGTTGCGCGAGGCGCTCAGGTTCCTCGAACTCCAGGGCGTTATTCATCTCCAGCTGGGCAGGGGCGGTGGTCCTGTGGTATCGCGACCGCAAACCCGGGATTTCGCCAGTTCGCTCTCGCTGATCCTGCAATTTATGGACACCGATCTGCGCGCGCTGCTCGAATTGCGCGAAGCAATTGCGCCTGACATGGCGGCGCGGGCGGCAGAGCGAGCGACCAATGCCGATCTGGCCGCGCTTTCTGATTGTTATGCCCAGCTTGAACGTGACAGCGAAACTGCTGCTTTCGAGGAAACCAACCGCCGCTTTCACGACCTGCTGGGCTGGGCCAGCGGCAACCCGACCTTTGGATTGCTCACTTCAGCTCTGCATCTGCTGACCCGCGACATGGCGGTGGAGCTTGGCTATTCCGCACAGGAACGGGCCAACCAGTTGCGCTGCCTGGCCCGCATTCTGAGTGCGGTTCGCCTGTGTGATTCCGACGCCGCCCGCCGCCATATGGAGCGGCTCGTCAAGGGTTCTTCCGAATATCTGGCCGAACGAAGCCCCGAACTTGTGGCGCAAAAGGTGCAGTGGGGAGAGGTGGCTTAGATCGGCCAAACGGGTTTGGATGGAGAGGGCAATGGCACTGAACAGTCGAATTTGCAGAATGCTCGGGATCGAACATCCCATCGTCCTGGCCGGGATGGGCGGAGCAAGTGTCCCCGCCCTGGCGGCCGCCGTGTCGAATGCAGGCGGTCTGGGCGTGCTGGGAGCGGCAGCCTGCTCACCCGAACGCCTGCGCAGCTGGATCCGCGAGACGCGCTCGCTCACCGACAAACCTTTTGGCGTCGATACCTTGCTGCCGGCTTCGGTCCGCCGGGGCAAAGCTCCGGAAACCGGTGCAGCCCCCGCAGATCCGATGGCGGTGTTCGGCGAATACCAGCAGTTCGCTCGCGATTTCATGTCCAGCGAAGGACTGGATGAGGTCGATCCCATCGCAGCGATGCGCGCCGCCGCCGGGGCGGAAAGCGAGGGCGGCCCGCCGCTGTTCTCGAAGGAATTCTTCGAGGCGCAGATGGAAGTGGTGATCGAGGAAAAGGTGCCCGTCTATGCGGCGGGATTGGGCAATCCCGGACCGTGGATGGACCGCCTTCACGCCAACGGCACGATCGTCATGGCAGTGGTGGGCAAAGTCAAACATGCATTGCAGGTTGTAGAGTCGGGGATCGACATGATCGTCGCGCAAGGCCACGATGGCGGCGGGCACAATTCGCCGGTCGGGACGATATCGCTGATCCCCCAGGTGGTCGATGCCGTTGGCGATCGGGTTCCGGTGCTCGGCGCTGGCGGCATCACTGACGGTCGCGGCGTGGCAGCGGCCTTCATGTTGGGTGCGGAAGGGGCTTGGGTAGGAACGGCATTCCTGGCAACTGACGAGGCAGGGATCGAGGATTTCCAGAAGCAGGCCATCGCCGAAGGCGGCGATGGCGACACGGTGGTCAGTCGATCGATTACCGGCAAACCGGCCCGGATGATCGCCAACAAGTGGGCCAATGCCTGGATCGAGGCCGGCAAAGAGCCATTACCCATGCCGTACCAATCGATGGTCGCCGGCCCGGTCATGGCAGCGGCGATCCGCGACAAGCGCATGGATGTGCTTCCCGGTTTTGCGGGACAGGGCATCGGGCTGATCAAGTCGGTCCGGCCCGCGGCCGAGGTGATGCGCGATCTGGTCTCCGATGCCGAAAAGGCCTTGGCCGGGGCCAAGCGATTTGGGTGAAGAGGCCGCGGCAACATGGCTAGCGAGGCGAAGATGCAGGGTCTAGAACTGAAGCGCAGAATCCGACCGGTGGAAGCCTTCTCGGCGATGAAGGTCCTGCTCCGCGACAAGGAAGACACAGCTCAGGTTTTCAGGATCGTCGAGGCCTTGGCCGGAAACAGCTATTATCACCATTTCAGGCGATTTGCGGAATCCGAAGGCGGAAGGCGCATCCTGGCCAGCCGCAGCAATCTGCTCGAACACCTGCGCGACCGCGAACGGCTGGCACGCTGCCCGATCGGAAGCCTGGGGCAGCGGTATCTGGCATTTGTCTATGGCGAAGGGCTGAGCGCCGACGGTCTGGTCGAGGCGAGCAAAGTAGGTGGTGTCCGGTCGTTCGTTGACCCCGATGTTGCCCTTTTCCGCAACCGGATGAGAGATTCGCATGATCTCTATCACATTGTCACCGGCTATGGCCGTGACGGACTGGGCGAAATTTGCGTGCTGACCTTTGGCAACGCCCAATTCTACAATCACGGAATTGCCTTCCTGCTTCTACTTGGGCTGTTCAAATCAAGGCGCGAGCACCCCGAATTGCCGGTATTGGGTCCGATGATCGAAGCCTGGCGGCGTGGTCGCTCCGCCAGGAACTTTTCCGAAATCCAGTGGGAAGAATTTCTGGATCGCCCACTCGAAGAGGTTCGCGCAGCGCTACTTCTGGCTCCCGCGCCCCGATACCGCGCGGCTGAGCCCGAGGCCAAGCGGATCGAGGTCGAATTCCAGGTCCGCCGCGAACTGGCATTGCAACGCGAAAGAAACCTGGAACCGGCATGAGCTTTTCCGACAAAGCAGCTATCACCGGCGTCGGCGAAACCGACTTCGTCAAGGGAACCGAGCGCACTGCCGTTGACATGATGCTGGAAGCATCGCGCAAGGCGATTGCCGATGCCGGCCTGAAACCTTCGGACATCGACGGCATGGTGCCGCCGCCGATCTATACCACCAGCGAGGAGCTGGCCGCTAATCTTGGGATTGAGGTGCTGCGCTATGCTGCGACCGTCCATATGGGCGGCGCCAGCCCGACCACAGCGCTGCAGAACGCGGCGATGGCGATTGCCTCCGGGCTGTGCGATCATGTGCTGGTCACGCTCGGGTGGAACGGGTTTTCGGCACTTCGGCCCAAACCCGGGGCTCCGCCGACCCGGCCGATGAACATGAACACCCTGACCAACACCATCCAGGGCTACTACATTCCCTATGGTGTGTTCCTGCCGGTGCAGATGTATGCCTGGCTGGCGATGCGGCATTCGCGGCTCTACGGGGTAGGCCCGGAAGCGACTGCGGCAATCGCTCTGGCCTGCCGCAAGCACGCCCAGCTCAACCCCAAGGCCTTTACCCATGGCAAACCGCTGGACTGGGACACCTATCATTCGGCGCGGTGGATTTCGGAACCGTTCCGGCTTTACGACTGCTGCCTTGAAACCGATGGCGCCTGTGCGGTGGTGGTATCGCGCCTCGATCTTGCGCGCGACATGCCGCACGTTCCGGTAACGATTGCGGGCGCGGCCGAAGGGCACCCGTACCCTGCCGACGATATTCCATCCCGGCCCGACCCGTTCAGAATCGGCCTGTCCTATGCCGCCCCCAAGGCTTTCGAAATGGCCGGAGTATCGCGCAGCGACATGGATTTTCTCCAGGTTTATGACTGTTTCTCCTATGTCGTTCTGCTCCAGCTCGAAGCGATGGGCTATTGCGAACCGGGCGGCGCGCTCGATTTTGTCAAGGACGGTCAGATCGAGCTTGGCGGGAACTATCCGCTCAACACCCATGGCGGCCTGCTCAGCGAAGCCCACGTCTGGGGGCTCAACCACGTAATCGAGGCGGTCCGCCAGTTGCGCCACGATTGCGGCGAACGCCAGGTTGAAGGCGCCCGGACCGGGCTGGTCACCGGGTGGGGCGATCTGGGCGACGGCAGCATCGCCATCCTGCGGAGGTTCGACTGATGAACGAAGATCTCCCCCCCAAGGCCCGCGCTGCAGTCGCAGCCCCGCCCAAGCCGCTGCCGCGACCGCAGGACCCGGTCGAACAGGAGTTCTGGGACCGCTGTCAGGATGGGCACCTCCATTTCCAGAAGTGCCAGAGCTGTGGTTCGTGGCGGCATCTGCCGCGCTACATGTGCGCGCGCTGCGGATCGCCGGACTTCGCCTGGGAGCAGAGCAGCGGCAAGGGCACAGTGTTTTCGTGGACCGTGGTCCATCAAGCGCTACATCCCGCCTTCGCGGCCGACATTCCCTATATCGCCGCCGTGGTCGAACTCGACGAGGGGGTCCGCATGGCCACCCGTCTGGTCGATTGCCCGATTGACGCTGTCCGTCTCGACCTGCCGGTGACACTCGCGTTCGAGACCATCGGAGAAGACTTCCGCTTGCCCGTCTTCCGGCCGGCCTGAAAGGACGCTGTGCAATGGACCTGAGTTACGGCCCCGAGTATGAGATGTTCCGCGAGGAAGTGCGCGGCTTCATCGCCGCCAATCGTCATCTCGCACCAACGAATGCCGGTCGCGCGGCGCGCCCGTCGAAAGAAGGCGTAGCCTGGCAGAAGCTGCTGATTCAGCACGGCTACACCGCGCGCACGATTCCTCGCGAATACGGCGGGTTCGGGGCCGAACCAGACATACTCAAATCCCGGATCATCGCCGAGGAGTTTGCGCGCGCCGGGGTGCCCGGAGGACTTGCCAACCAGGGCATTTCGATGCTGGTGCCGACCTTGCTCGAGCTTGGCACCGAAGAGCAGAAGCGGCGCTGGATCGAACCGACGCTCGCGGGCGATGTGGTGTGGTGCCAGGGCTATTCCGAACCCGGATCGGGATCGGACCTCGCCAGTCTCAAGACCAGCGCACGGGTCGAAGGCGACGAATTCGTCATCAACGGCCAGAAGATCTGGACCAGCACCGCCAAGGAAGCGGACATGATCTTCTGCCTGGTACGGACCGAAGGGGACGCCGCCAAGCATCAGGGGATCAGCTATCTGATCTTCCCGATGACCACGCCGGGGATCGAAGTCCGCCCGCTCAGGACCATGACCGGCCATGCGGAATTCAACGAAACTTTCTTCACCGACGTGCGCGTGCCAGTCGATCAGATTGTGGGGCAACGCGGGCAAGGCTGGTTCGTCGCCAACGCCACGTTGGGACACGAGCGCGGGATGCTGGGCGATCCCGACGCGCTCGAAAACCGCCTTTTGGCCCTGATCGCGCTGATGAAGGTGGAACAGGTTGACGGTGTCCGGGCGATCGACCTTCCGGCCTTCCGGGATCGGCTCGTTGCTCTCCAGGCGGAAGTCGCGGCGATGAAATACAACGGAATGCGGATCCTCTCGAACCAGATCAAGGGCGAACCGGGCGGCCTGGCCAAGCTGATCGTCAAGCTCCAGGCCTGCGAGCTGGCCCACCAGATTTCCGCTTTGGCGATCGACGCTATGGGCGAATTGGGAATCCTCTACAACGGAAGCGTCCACGAGCGCGAGCACGGCAGCTGGCAATGGAACTACATGTTCCAGCTCGGCCTGATCATCGGCGGGGGGACCGCCCAGATCCAGAAGAACATCATTTCGGAGCGAGGCCTCAACATGCCGCGCGAGCCGCGCCTGGACCTGCCCAAAGGCCCGTCGGCACAGGGAGGGCAGTGATGGACTTCGGACTTTCGCAAGAACAGCAGATGCTGGCGGAAAGCGTGACGCGCCTGTTGCGCGAGCTCTGCCCGCTGGATGAGGTCCGGCACGTCGCCGAAGGCGCAAGCGCAGTCAGCGCGCAAACCCAGGCTGCGCTCGCCGAGATGGGATTGCCCGGGCTGGTTGTGCCAGAGGCTCATGGTGGCCTGGGCATGGGGATGCTCGATGCAGCGGTCGTCGCCGCGGCGCTGGGGGAGGCGGTAGCCCCAGTGCCTTTTGCCGGTCGCAACGTGATGGCGCCGCTCGCCTTTATCGAGGCCGGTACGGAGGCGCAGAAGGCGCAATGGCTGCCTAAGATGGCGTCCGGTGAAGCGCGTTTCGGCGTTGGCGTGCAACAGCTGGTCAGCAACCGTGATGGTTCAGGCCTGCTCTGCACTGATGGAAAGTTGACCGGCGCGGCGCTGTTCGTGCTCGATTGCGAAGGCGCCGATTACTTCCTGGTCGCCGATCAAACCGGGCGGCTGCACATCGTATCGGTGCAGGCAGACGGGTTGCAGCTGATTGACCTCAAGACGATCGACGCGACGCGCTCGGTCGGCGAACTGCGGCTTGCTTCGACCCCGGCGGAAGCTCTGTCCGACGATGGCGGCGCAGCGGCGCGGCGGGTGATTGCGGCGGGGCGGATCTTGCTCGCGGCGGACAGCTTGGGCGCCGCGGATGCGATGATCGCCCAGGCGGTTGCCTATGCCGGGCAGCGCGAACAGTTCGGCCGGGTGATCGGCAGCTTCCAGGCGGTCAAGCACATGTGCGCCGAAATGACCGCGAAGAACGAACCATGCAGGTCGCTGGTGTGGTATGCAGCCCACGCCTTCGATGCGGCGCCGGAAGAGGCGGCCCTGATGGCGTGCCATGCCAAGTCCCACACCGGCGAAGTGGGCCTCTTTGTCGCTCGCACCGCGACCGAGGTGCATGGCGGCATGGGCTTCACCGACCTGTTGGGGCTGCATTACTGGTTCAAGCGGATCGGCTTTGACCGGCAGGTTCTGGGTGGGCCCGAAGCAGTCCGGGAAGAGGCGGCGATATTGCAAGGCTGGACCGCAAGAGCGGCCTGACAGAGCGAGAGGACAGTTCGAATGGCGCAGTGGAATCTTGGTGACATTCTTGATGCGATCGAGCCTGCGCTTCCCGCAGACACCCCGGCTCTGATCCACGGCGCGCGCGTCATCACCTGGGCCGAAATGGGTGCGCGGTCGAACAATATCGCCCGGTCGCTCGCGGCCCATGGCCTCTCGCCGGGAGCCAAGGTGGCGTTCTACATGCGCAACCGCCCCGAATACGGCGAACTGATGGCGGCCTGCTTCAAAGGCCGGTTCACCCATGTGAACATCAACTATCGCTACCGCCCCGAGGAGGTGTTCTACATCTTCGACGATTCCGACAGCGAGGCCATTTTCTACAGCGCCGAATTCCGCGATTGCATCGTCGAACTGAAGGATCGGTTGGCAAAGGCCAAGATCTTCGTCGAAATCGGCGATGCGGCGGCCAAGGCACCGTTTGCGCTTGCCTACGAGGACCTGGCAGCAGCGGGGGATGGCTCGCCATTAGGGATCGAACGGTCACCGCACGACGAGTTGTTCATCTATACTGGCGGGACCACCGGCATGCCCAAAGGCGTAGTCTGGCGCCACACCGACATGCGCGAAGCGCAGCTCGATGCGCAGCGCCTGCTCGCGCCGGTGCCCGACAGCCTTGACGAGGCGGTCGCGATGATCCGCACCGACGGACCCGGGCGGATGACCTTGCCGGCCTGCCCGCTGATGCACGGAACCGGGTTCATCACCGCGATCGGCACCCTGGCTTCGGGCGGATGCCTTGTCACGCTGGACAACCCATCGCTCGACGCGGTCGAGCTGTGGGATGCGGTCGAGCGGAACAAGGTGCAATCGATCGCGATTGTTGGCGATGCCTTCGCCAAGCCGATGCTCAAGGTGCTCGACGAAAACCCCGGCCGGTTCGACATGTCCAGCCTGATCACCATCGTTTCATCGGGCGTGATGTGGAGCAAGGAAGTCAAGCAGGGGCTGATCGGGCACATTCCGCAGGTGGCCTTGATGGACAGCTTCGGGGCTTCCGAAGGGCTGGGTTTCGGCCGCTCGGTGACCACGGCTGCGGGGACTACGGAAACCGCCAAGTTCACCATCGGCAGCATGTGCGACGTGTTCGACGAGAACGACCAGCTGGTGCTTCCGGGCAGCGGCACACCGGGGTTCATCGCGCTCAAGGGACCGATCCCGCTCGAATATTACAAGGATCCTGAAAAATCGGCGCGAACTTTCAAGACCATCGGCGGTGTCCGCTATTCGATTCCCGGAGACTGGTGCACGGTCGAGCCCGATGGCAGCCTGACCCTGCTCGGCCGGGGCAGCGTCTGCATCAACACCGCGGGCGAAAAGGTCTATCCCGAAGAGGTCGAGGAAGCGCTCAAGACCCATCCGGCGATCGAGGATGCGCTTGTCGTGGGGGTGCCCGATGACAAGTGGGGCCAGGCGGTGACTGCGGTGGTTCACCTCGCAGCGGGCGAAACGCTCAATGAAACGGAGGTGAAGAAACACGTCCGCAGCAAGCTGGCGGGCTACAAGACCCCCAAGGCCGTTTTCGCAACCGCGATGGCGCTGCGCGCGCCCAATGGCAAGGCGGACTACAAGGGTGCTGCGCAAATCGCTGCCAAGCTGAGCGACGCGCGATGAGCACACCTGAACCTGACTGCGATGCGCTGATAATCGGCGCGGGCTTCAGCGGCATCTATCTGCTCCATCGGCTGCGTGAGGCGGGGTTTCGCGCAAAGCTGATCGACGCCGCCGCGGAGCCAGGCGGGATCTGGTACTGGAACTGTTATCCCGGTGCCCGGGTCGATTCGCACGTTCCGATCTACGAATTCTCGCTGCCCGAGCTGTGGCAGGACTGGACCTGGAGCGAACGGTTCCCCGGCGGCGGTGAGTTGCGACGATATTTCCGCTATGTTTGCGACAAGCTGGAGCTCTGGGCCGACATGGCCATGGGGACGCGGGTGTCCGGTGCCCGCTTCGATGGCGACAACAATGTCTGGCGTGTCGATACGCCGCAAGGCGAGCAGATCAGCGCGCGGTTCTTGCTACCGTGCGCTGGCTTCGCCGCCAAATCCTATACTCCTGACATTGTCGGCCTTGAGTCTTTTGCAGGCGAACGGCACCATACCGCGCACTGGCCGCAGGGCGGACTTTCGTTCGCCGGAAAGCGGGTGGCAATTATCGGAACCGGGGCAAGCGGTGTCCAGGTGGCGCAGGAAGCCGCGCGCGACGCCGCGCAGCTGACCTTGTTCCAGCGCACCCCGATCCTGGCTCTGCCGATGCAGCAGCAGCCACTGAGCCTTGAGCAGCAAGCGCAGGAAAAGGCTGCCTATCGCGCGATCTTTGCCAAACGGCAGACCTCGAACGGCGGCTTCGACGCCGATCGAATGGAAATCAGCGCGCTCGACGTCGATGCAGTCGAACGTACCGCAACTTTCGAACGTCTATGGCGAGCCGGCGGCCTGCGGTTCTGGTACAACAATTTCTCCGACCTGCTGACCGATGAACGGGCCAACCGCTTCGCCTACGATTTCTGGCGCGACAGGGTCCGCGCGCGGATTGCCGATCCCTCGCTTCACGAGGCATTGGCGCCGATGGAACCGCCGCATCCCTTCGGTACGAAACGTCCATCGCTCGAACAGAACTACTACGAGATATTCGCGCAGGGCAATGTGTCGCTGGTCGATCTCAAGCACGATCCGATCGTGCGCGTGGTCACCTCAGGAATCGAGACCGCGAGCGCCCTGATCGAATGCGACATTATTGTGTTCGCTACAGGCTTCGATGCCGGTAGCGGCGGACTGATCGACATGAAGCTTCGCGGCACCGAAGGCTTTGACCTGGGCGAGGCGTGGAAGGACGGGGTGCGCGCCTATCTAGGCTATTCGGTTACCGGCTTCCCCAACATGCTTTTTCACTACGGCCCGCTGAGCCCGTCCGGATTTTCGAACGGTCCGACTGCTGCCGAGCTGCAGGGTGACTGGACAACGGATTTCCTCCTTCACCTGAGGAACGAGGGGTTCACGCGGTTTGAGCCCGACCCGGCGGCGGAATGCGAATGGACCGAAATGGTCGAACAGATCGGCGCGATGACGCTCTTTCCCAAAGCCAGGTCCTGGTACATGGGTGACAATATCCCGGGCAAGAAGCGCCAGCTCATCAACTTCCCGAGTGTGTCAACCTATGCCCAGATCTGCGCGGACGTCACCGCGAATGGCTATCGGGGCTTCACGCTGGGGTCGTGAATTTTATCGGAGATTACCTTGTCGAGTGACATAACGAACGGCCTTGGCGATATCGATCCAGAGTGGGCGCCGAACCCTGAAGAATTGCCCCGATGGTTTGTCGATGCCCTTGCCGTTCCCCGCGATGAAGGCTTCGTCGAGGTCGATGGCACCAGGATCCACTATTTCCGGTGGGGCCGCCGCGGAGCGCCACCGGTGTTGATGACCCATGGCTTCCTCGCCCACGCCCGCTGTTTCGCATTCATCGCGCCATTCCTCGCAAAGGATTACGACGTTGTGGCCTACGACCTGTCTGCGATGGGCGACAGCGCGGTGCGCGAAAATTGCGACTTAGCGGCGAGAGGCCGCGAAATGATCGGGGTGGCGCGGGCGCTGGGTCTGTTCGACGGCGCCCCGAAACCAGCGATCGTCGCGCACAGCTTCGGTGCCAGCGTCGCGCTGGAAGCGCTCGAACAATTGCCCGGAGGCTTTGCCGGTGCAGCCATTTGCGACATGATGGGGTCGGTACACAGAACGGACCCAGATATACGCTAAGGTTTTGCCGTGCCTTCG
>NZ_LSIJ01000078.1 GCF_001556185.1 Sphingomonas sp. CCH10-B3
CCCGCCCAGCGGCGGTGGTGGCGCGCACGAGAACCGCCAGCCCTATTTGGCAATGGGTTTCTTCATTTCGGTCAATGGCACATTTCCGGTCCGGCCATAACAGCCCCGGCTTGTTGGATGCCCCGTGAGGATTCGAACCTCAATTAACGGAGTCAGAGTCCGTGGTCTTACCTTTAGACGACGGGGCAACGCTGGCGCCGCTTAAGCGGGCGGCCTGCGGCTGTCAACGTGGGCATTGCGGCGTCGGCGGATTCGTCATCCCTGCCGCGCTTGCCGCCCCCGTCCGGCTGCGGTATCGTGCGTGCCAAGCACCGGAGGGGGTATAAGCCCCGGGCCGGAAACACTTATGGTGACACGGCATGGGGCAATTTTCCGCCCAAGCGCCGACGGGGCGTGAGTCGACAGGACATGAAGGCAGGCGGGCCAAGGCGGCGCCCATGCCCCCTAGTGGCAATCGCTGGCCCGACATGCGCCACTATGCTGCGCTCGATCTCGGCACCAACAATTGTCGGTTGTTGATCGCGCGGCCGGCGGGGTCGGGCTTCGCCGTCGTCGATGCCTTTTCGCGCATCGTCCGGCTCGGCGAAGGCCTTGCTGCGACCGGGCGACTGAGCGACGCCGCCATGGACCGCACCATCGCCGCGCTCGCGATCTGCGCCGACAAGCTGCGCCGTCGCAACGTCGTGCTCGCGCGCTCGGTCGCGACCGAGGCGTGTCGGCGGGCATCGAACGGCGCCGAATTTATCGAACGCGCCTATCGCGAGACCGGGATCGCGCTCGACGTCATCACGGCTGAAGAGGAAGCGCGGCTGGCCGTGCTCGGCTGTCACATCCTGCTCGAACCCGGCGACGATCCCGCGCTGGTGTTCGACATCGGCGGCGGCTCGACCGAGCTGGTGCTGGTCGATACGCGCACCACGGTGCCGACCGTGCTCGACTGGCACAGCACGCCCTGGGGCGTCGTCTCGCTGACCGAAAGTGCCGGGACCGGCGAAGGCGCCGACGGGCGCGCTGCCGTCTACGCGCGGATGCGCGCGCTGGTCGGCGAGAGCATGGCGCCCTTTGCCGAACGCCTGCCACGCGGGATCAAGCGACCGCGCCTGCTCGGAACCTCGGGCACCGTGACGACGCTGGCGAGCGTGCACCTTGCGCTCGACCGTTATGACCGCGCGGCGGTGGACGGGTTGATCGTGCCGGCGACCGCCATGCGCGCGATCAGCGCCGATCTGGCGCGCAAGTCGATCGCCGAACGCGCTCAGCTGCCCTGCATCGGCACCGAACGCGCCGATCTGGTGGTGGCGGGTTGCGCGATTCTGGAGACGATCCTCGACCTGTGGCCGGCTGAACGGCTGGGGGTTGCCGACCGCGGCATCCGCGAAGGCATTTTGCGGCGGCTGATGCAGGGGTCCGACACTTGAGCCGCTGTCGATGAGCCACAGCAGGTGAGCCGCGGCGGATCGGGCGGCCGTACCCGCGTACGCACGTCGCGCGGGCGGTCGCCGCAATCGACGCGCTGGCTCGAGCGCCAGCTCAACGACCCTTATGTCAAGCGCGCCAAAGCCGAAGGCTATCGCAGCCGCGCGGCATACAAGCTGATCGAGCTCGATGAACGCTTCGGCTTTCTGAAAGGCGTCAAGCGCGTCGTCGATCTGGGAATCGCGCCCGGCGGCTGGAGCCAGGTCGTGCGCAAGCAGGTGCCCGGCGCCGCGATTGTCGGCATCGACCTGCTGCCGGTCGATCCGATCGACGGCGTGACGATTTTCCAGTTCGATTTCAATGACGCGCGCGCGCCCGAATTGCTGCGCGAAGCGCTCGACGGCGCCGCCGATCTCGTCTTGTCAGACATGGCCGCAAATACCGTCGGCCATCCGCAGACCGACCATCTGCGCACGATGGGTCTGGTCGAGAATGCCGCTGCCTTTTGCTACGATGTGCTGCGGCCGGGCGGCGCCTTTGTCGCCAAGGTGCTGGCGGGTGGCGCCGACAGCACGCTCGTCGCCGAGCTGAAGCGCAATTTCGCCACCGTCAAGCACGCCAAGCCGCCTGCCAGCCGCAAGGATTCGAGCGAATGGTACGTCGTGGCGCAGGGGTTCAAGGGCGAGGCGCCGAAATAGCCCCGCTATTTCGGCTCGCAGCCGAGCCCCGGCCGGCGTGCGCAGCACGACCGACGGCGCGGCTTCGCCGCGACGCTTCCAACCCTCATTTGACCGCGCACACCGCCATCCGCCGCGCCAAGGCGATCGTCTTCGGCCCGAGCGCGGGGGCATCTTCTGCTTTCCCATAGGCCTTCAGCCCGCGATAGGCATTGATGAAGGCCGCTCCGGTCGGATCACGGATCAGCGCGGCAATCGCGCTCGTCCCCCGCTCGCGCTCGATCGCCTTGGCCATCACATAGCCGAGCGAATAGAGAATCTCGTCGCCGTAAAAGCCGAGGCCATAGATGTCGTCATAGGTGAGCGCGCGCGTCGCCAGCGCATGCGACGACAGTTCGAGCAGCGTGACACTGCGGCTGACCAGGCTGACATTGCGCGCGAATTTGCGGCGCTCGTCGGCGACTGCGCCCTTGGCATCCTTGGGCAATGCGAGCACGTCCCCCACGGCGCTTGCCGTCCCCTCCAGCATCAGCGAGCCGAACAGATCGTCGACATGCGCCGGGGCAGCTATCCGCTTCAGGCATTGGCCGATCGCCGCCTGCCGCGCCTTGGTGGGGGCCGCAGCACCTTGGACCGCGTGATAAAGCTCATGCTCCAATATCGTCGCGGCGAGCACTGCATCGGGGAAATAATCGAGGTTTAGGAAGAATTGCGGATCGCCGGACGCAAATCCTCCAGAAGTGCCGCCAACGACGAAATAGCCGGTGATGGCGGTGTCGAGCCCCGGCGGCGTGTAGAGCGCGATCCGCCGCTTGGCCGCGTCGATCAGCCCGGTCGACGGATTTTCGAGTTCGGCCAGCACCTGGCGCAACTGCGCGATATGCGGGCGCACGCGACCGAAGGCGAACTTGCTGGGGTCTGGCGCTGCATCGTCGCCGCGCGCGGCCGCCATCAGCGCGGTGGCGAAGCTTTCGTCATCGGCGGCGCGGCCATAGCTTTTGGCCTTGCGGATCAGCCCCTGATTGCCCGGCAGCCGCGCAATCGTCCGGGCCCGGTCGAGATCGAGGTTGGGCGTTTCGAGCGCGTCGAGCACTGCACGCGCGGCACTGGCATCGATGTTGAGCTTCAGGTCCGCGGCACGTGCGGGGAACGCGATGGCCAAGGCCGCGAGCGCGACCAGCAAGGTGCGGAGAAATGTCACCGGCAACTCCCTTTGGGTGGGTTGCTAGTGGAATAGCTTGATTACGACTGTAGTCAACGAGTGCCGCGGCGAAGCCGCGTCGTCTACCGGGGCATCAGCCCCGCCGTCCGGCACTCGGCTAATCCTCGGCTAGCGCGACGCGCTAGCCTTGGGCCTCGTGCTCAACCTTCGTAATCGGCGCCCAGATTCTGGTTGCGCGGCGGGGCCGCGGCAGTGAGGCGCAGCGCTTCGGCCGAGGCCGAAAGCGAGCCGATTTCGTCCGGCGCATCGTCATCATCGACCTGAACGCGCTGCAGGCTCTGGACGAGCGCTTCCTCGAGATGCGTCGGCCGCACTGTTTCCTCGGCGATCTCACGCAAGGCGACGACCGGATTTTTGTCGCGGTCGCGATCGATAGTCAATTCGGCGCCGCCCGAGATCTGGCGTGCGCGCTGCGCCGCCAGCAGCACGAGATCGAAACGGTTCGGAATCTTGTCGACGCAATCTTCGACGGTAACGCGCGCCATCGCTTGTCCTTGTCTGTCTGCAAGCGCGCGGGCTTAGGCGGTCGGTCTGGTGGAGTCAAGAAATTCGCCGGTTTGGCGAAGGGGGTTGCGCGGCGTGCACCAACGCCTAAGCGGAGCAGATGACGCGCGTCGGCCAAATCGCGGTGATCTTCATGTCGGTGCGCACCGATGCCGACGCGGAAGGCTATACCGCCGCCGCCGAGGCAATGGAAGCGCGCGCGGCGCTCCAGCCCGGCTATTGCGGCTTCCACAGCGCACGCGGTGCCGACGGGTTCGGCATCACCGTCAGCTATTGGGCGGACGATGATTGTGCCAAGGCATGGCGCGACGACCCCGAACACCGGCGGATTCGCGAGGCGGGGCGCGCCCGCTGGTACCGCCATTATGAGCTGGTCGTCGCGCGCGTCGAGCGCGACTATGACTGGCAGCGCGCATGAGCCGGGCGGGCGGCTTCGACCGCGACTTCGCGCTGATGTTCATGGTGATGCTGACGATCGCGGCGGGCAACACTGCGCTGCAATCGGTGCTGCCGGCGCTGGGGCGATCGCTGCACGTGCCCGACAGCGGCGTTGCGGCGGCCTTTTCGGTATCCGCACTACTGTGGGTGATCGCGGCGCCCTTCTGGGCAAGCCGGTCGGACCGGCAGGGGCGCCGCGCGATGATCCTGCTCGGCATGGGCGGCTTTGTCGTGTCGCTGACCTTGTGCGGCCTGTTCCTGACGGCGGGAATCAACGGCTGGATCAGCGGCCCGGCCGCCTTTGTCGCCTTCATCGGCGGGCGGCTGGTGTACGGGACGTTCGGCTCGGCGGCGCCGCCAGCGGTGCAAGCGCTGGTCGCCGGCCGCACGACGCGCGCCGAACGCACCAAGGCACTGACACTGATCGGCTCGGCGTTCGGGCTTGGTACCATTTTGGGGCCAGCAGTCGCGCCCTATCTGGTGCTCGGCAGCGTCGGTGGCGTGCAGATCGGCCTCGCCGGGCCTGCCTTTATCGGCGCGCTGTTCGGGCTGGTGATGGTGATCGCAGTCCAGCGAATGCTCGCCGACGATGGCGGGATGGCGGCAGCGCACGGCGCGGCGACTGCCTATCCGTCGATCGGCGGCCAGTCGACCGGCGCCAGCATCACGGCGGCCACCGCGGAAGGGATCGAGAAGGTCGGCTATTTCGATCCCCGTATCCGTGGCTGGATGATCGCAGGGCTGGTGATGGGTCATGCCCAGGCGATGACCGGCCAGACGATCGGTTTCCTCGTGATCGACCGTCTCCATCTGGCGCCGGTCGAAGCGCTCCAGCCGACCGGGCTGGTGCTGATCTTGGGGGCGAGCGCTGCACTGTTGGTGCAATGGGGGCTGATCCCGCTGCTCAACCTCGATCCACGGCGGCTCGTGCTGGTCGGGCTGGTGGCAGCCGCCATCGGCACGGTGCTGACGGGTATCGCGACATCGCTTTATGGCATCGCGCTGGCCTTTGCGCTCGCGTCCGCAGGATTTGGCTTCACCCGCCCCGGTTTTACCGCCGGATCGTCGCTGGCGGTCGGCCCCGGCGGGCAAGGATCGGTCGCGGGCAAGGTCACGTCGATCAATGGCGCATCGTTCGTGCTCGGGCCGTCGATCGGGGTGGGCCTGTACGAAATGTACAAGCCCTTCCCCTATCTGGTGGCGGCGGCCGCGCTGGTGCTGATGCTCGGCTATGCCTGGGTGGCGCTGAAAAACCCTATTCGATCGGCGTCGAGCGAGGACGAAGCTGACCCGGTGATATGAAGCCAAGCGGTTGCAGCGATGCCGCCTGCTGCTTCAGCTTCGCCGCCATCTGGGCATAGTCGGCTTCCATTTCAGGCGTCACCGACGCTCGCGATTCCTTCAGCGCCGCGTCGAAATGCGCCTGCATCACCTTCAGCGTGGCAAGCGACTCCCGCAGCGCGGCCAACCCCGCGCGCCGCACCAGATCCTCCAGATCGGCGCCTGAATAATGGTCGGTCCGCGCCGCCAGATCGTCGAGATCGACATCGTCAGCCAGCGGCATACGCGCGGTCTGGATGCCGAGGATGCGCGTACGCCCCGCGCGGTCGGGCACCGAGACATAAATGAGCTCGTCGAACCGCCCCGGTCGCAACAGCGCGGGGTCGATCAGGTTGGGGCGGTTGGTGGCACCGATCACCACCACCGACTGCAATTCCTCCAGCCCGTCCATCTCGGCAAGGATCGTGTTGACCACGCGTTCGGTCACCTGCGGCTCGCCCATCCCGCCGCCACGCGCAGGCACCAGCGAATCGAGCTCGTCGATGAAGATCACGCACGGCGCAACCTGGCGCGCGCGCGCGAACAGCTTGGCGATCTGCTGCTCGCTTTCGCCATACCATTTGCTCAGCAAGTCGCTCGATTTGGTGGCGATGAAATTGGCCTGCGCCTCGCGCGCCACTGCCTTCGCCAGCAAGGTCTTGCCGGTGCCGGGCGGGCCATAGAGCAGGAACCCCTTGGCGGGGCGAATGCCGAGGCGGCGGAAGGCATCGGGGTCCTTGAGCGGCAGTTCGACGCCTTCGCGTAATTTTTCGCGCGCTTCATCGACGCCGCCGATGTCGTCCCAGCGCACGCTCGGCGCCTGCACCATCACTTCGCGCATCGCCGACGGCTGGACGCGCTTGATCGCGCCGGTGAAATCCTCGCGCGTTACCGAAAGCTCGTCGAGCACTTCGGGCGGGATCGTGCCTCCTGACAGGTCGAGCCGCGGCATGATCCGCCGCACTGCCTCGATTGCGGCTTCGCGGGTCAGCGCAGCGAGATCGGCACCGACAAAGCCATAAGTCATCCGCGACAGCTCATCGAGATCGACCCGGTCGCCAAGCGGCATCCCGCGCGTGTGGATGCCGAGGATCTCGCGTCGCCCGCGCTCGTCGGGCACGCCGACGATGATCTCGCGGTCGAAGCGGCCAGGGCGGCGCAAAGCCTCGTCGATCGCCTCTGGCCGGTTGGTCGCGGCAATCACGACGAGATTGGCGCGCGCCTCCAGCCCGTCCATCAGCGTCAGCAATTGCGCGACGAGCCGCTTTTCGGCCTCGCCCGACACTTGCCCGCGTTTGGGCGCGATCGAGTCGATTTCGTCGATGAAGACGATCGACGGCGCTGCCTTGGTCGCTTGTTCGAACACGTCGCGCAGCCGCTTTTCCGACTCGCCATAGGTTGCGCCCATGATTTCAGGGCCGTTGATCAGGAAGAAATTGGCGTCGCTTTCATTCGCCACCGCGCGCGCGAGCCGGGTCTTGCCCGTCCCCGGCGGACCGTGGAGCAGCACGCCCTTGGGCGGATCGACGCCCAGCCGCTGGAACAGCTCAGGATAGCGCAGCGGCAGCTCGACCATTTCGCGGAGCTGGTCGATCGTCGGCCCCATCCCGCCGATGTCGTCGTAAGTCACATCGGCGCGGCGCGATTCGGTTGGTTCTTCATATTCGGCGCGCAGCTCGATTTCGGTGGTCGGATCGATATGGACGACGCCGCGCGGCACCGTCGCGATCACCGCGAGCCGGATTTCCTGCAACGCATAGGCCGGCGCGTTGAGCATCTGGCGCAACTGCGGCGGCATGTTGTCGACACGTTGTTGCCCGGCGGTCGCGACGATGTCGCCCTGCGTCAGCGGACGGCCGAGGAAAGTGCGCTGAAGCGCCGCCGCCGATCCCTGCAGCCGCAGATTCTGCTGCGCGGGCGCGAAGACGACGCGCGTCGCGGGCTTGGATTCTGCCTTGCGCACACCGACGAATTCGCCCGAGCCGACACCGGCATTGGCGCGCTGGAGCCCATCGATCCGGATGATTTCCAGCCCTTCATCCTCGGCATAAGGGGCAACGGCTCGCGCAGGGGTGCTGCGCTTGCCGACGACTTCGATCACATCGCCCTCAGCCAGCCCGAGCGCGGCCATCAGCGCGCGCGGCAGATGCGCAAGGCCCCGGCCGCTGTCCTCCGGCCGGGCATTCGCCACCTGCAGCTTGCGGAGCGCGGAATCGCTGTCGGCCATGGGGGAACTATCCTCGTCGCTTTTCAGGGTCGCGTATCAGGCGAGCGACATAGGATGTGGGCTCCCGGGTTGCGAGTCATGAACGACGGGCAAAAAAAGAGCCGACCTCGCAAAGGGGCCGGCTCGTGAAAGTTTTTAGGAGAGGATGCCTGAAAGGCCCCCTTTATGTGCGGTGCAGCATTCACTTTCGCAAGTGCGAAAAGGAAAACGGCGATTGCGTTGCGCGCATTCATTGCTAGCCTAGCGGCATCGCCAAATGGCAGCGGTGTCATCGATGCCGCACTGCAATAGCGCCGGAGGGGAGAATGCGTCGATTGCCGCCACTGACCGCGATCGAAGCGGTGGTTCAGGTTGCGCGGTTGGGATCGGTGAAAGCGGCCGCACAGGAACTGGCGCTTTCGGCACCAGCACTCAGCCGCCGGGTGCAGGCGCTCGAACGCTTCATTGGCCGGCCGTTGTTCGATCGTCGGCACCAGGCGATGCAACTCAATGCCGACGGCGAACGGCTGATCGCGCAGATCGCCCCCGCGATCGACATGCTGACCGACGCCGTCGAGGCACTGACCAGCGCGACCGATGTCCAGCGGCTACGGCTGGGGGTGTTGCCGCTGTTCGCCTCGCAACGCCTGTTTCCGCGGCTGGCCGACCTGCGCGCGCGCCACCCCGAGCTGCACCTCGATATCGACACGGGCGGGCACGGCATGACTCGGCTCGGCGAGGGGCTTGATGCCGCGATCGTGCTGGCGCGCGATATCGAACCGGCTCTTTACGCGCGCCGGCTCGACCGCAACCGCATTCTCGTGATCGGCGGCCGCGCCATGATCGAGGGGCCACAGCCGATTACCGAGCCCCATCAGCTGTCGAGCGTGACCGCGCTCGTCCACCGCGACATGCCCGATACCTTTGCTGCCTGGTGCCTTGCCGCCGGGATCGGCGAGATCGAGCCGCTCGCCGTCGATCATTTCGATTCGGGCGCGCTGATGCTCGAAGCGGCTGCGCAAGGCCTGGGTGTCGCCTTCATGCACGAAAGCCATTTCGAAGACGCGCACGACCCGCGTCTTGCCCGGCTGTTCGATATCAGCGTCGAGAGCCCCTATAGCTACTGGTTCGTCTGCCGCCCGCGCGCGCTGATGCAGCGACCGGTCAAGCTGTTCCACGATTGGTTAATCGAAAATCTCGCCAACTGACGTTTTTCCGCCAAATCGACGTTGATCTTAACCAGTTTTCAGCGCTTCGCTGGCATTTCGCTCGCAACGGCAATCCACTGAGGGCGAACAATGACCAAACTGCTTCAAATGCTGCGCGTGTCGAACCGTGGCGCGACCGCAATCGAATATGGCCTGATCGCGGCGCTGATCGCGGTCGCGGCGATTGCCGCGATGGGTGGCCTCGGCAACCGGCTGAAGACGACCTTTACCAACGTCACGAGCAACATGAAGGCGAGCTGAGCTCGCCTGACTGTTCAGCTTGCGCGGGCGCTGACGATCTTGCCGGGGGTGCGCGGTGGCTCACCCTTCGGCAGCGCGTCGACATGCTCCATCCCCTCGATTACTTCGCCCCAGACGGTGTATTGGCCGTCGAGGAATGTCGCGTCGTCGAGGCAGATGAAGAACTGGCTGTTGGCGCTGTTCGGGTCATTGGTCCGCGCCATCGAGCAGACGCCGCGCGCATGCGGCTCGCGGCTGAATTCGGCCTTGAGATTGGGCAGCTTCGACCCGCCGGTGCCGCGCCCGGTCGGGTCGCCGCCCTGCGCCATGAAGCCCGCGATCACACGGTGAAAGACGACGCCGTCGTAGAAACCTTCATTGGCGAGCGTCGCAATCCGCTCGACATGGCCGGGCGCAAGATCGGGGCGCAGGCGAATCGTTACATCGCCGGTGTCGAGCGTCATCACCAAAGTCGAGAAGCTGTCGGTCATCGCGGTCATCCTTTGCACTGTCGCTCCGCGCCCTAGCCGCGCCGCTGCGCGCTGGCAAATGATTGGCTTTGGCGCAGCCTCGCGCTAAGGCGCGGTCAGGCGTTCTGGCGGGAGGTGCGTGATGAGCGAGACCGAACTCGGCAGCGAGGGCCTGGGCGCCGACGGCAGCCAGCTCGACGAAGACGACCGCCTGAAGCCCGAATTCGTGCGCAAGGTGCTCGACGCGGTCTATGACGGCGTCCCCGAAAGCGCGCGTGCGCTGGTCGAGCCGCTCCATCCCGCCGACATCGCCGACCTGTTCGAACTGCTGCCCGCCGAGGCGCGCACCGAACTCGCCAAGTCGATCACCGATCTGCTCGACGGCGACGTGTTTGCCGAGATGAACGATTATGTCCGCGAGGACCTGATCGATTCGCTCAGCGCCAGCGAAGTCGCCGACATCGCGTCCGAGCTCGACACCGACGACGCGGTCGCGATCATCGAGGATCTCGACGCCGCCGACCAGCGCGAAGTGCTGCGCGCGCTCGACCCCGACGATCGCGCGGCGATTGAGGAAGCGCTGTCCTACCCCGAGGAATCGGCCGGCCGCCTGATGCAGCGCGAGCTGATCGCGGTGCCGGAGCATTGGACCGTCGGCGATGTGCTCGATTACCTGCGCGGCAATGATGAGCTGACCACCGATTTCTGGGAAGTCTTCGTCGTCGATCCGGCGCACAAGCCGATCGGGTCGTGCCACCTCAGCTGGATCATGCGCACGCCGCGTTCGGTGAGCGTCGGCGATGTCATGCAGCGCGAGCAGACCTTGATCCCGGTCGACATGGACCAGGAGGAAGTCGCGCTGCGCTTCCAGAAATATGCGCTGATTTCCGCCGCCGTGGTGGATGCCGCCGGACGGCTCGTCGGCATGATCACCGTCGACGACATTGTCCACATCATCAGCCAGGAAGCGGGTGAGGACATTCTGCGGCTGTCGGGCGCGGGCGACGGCGACATCAACGAACCGGTGGTCGACAGTTACAAGGCGCGCGTGCGCTGGCTGATTTCGAACCTGTTCACTGCCTTGCTTGCTTCGTCGATCATCGCGCTCTTCGAAGGGACGATTGCCAAGATGGTGGCGCTCGCCACGCTGATGCCGATCGTCGCCGGCGTCGGCGGCAATGCCGGGACGCAGACGATGGCTGTCACCGTGCGTGCGCTGGCAACCAATCAGCTTACCCGGTCGAACACGTTGCGATCGATCGTGCGCGAGCTGCGGGTCGCGCTGCTCAACGGCGGCACGATCGCGATCGTGATCGGCATCGGCGTGACGATCGTGTTCCAGAATCCGCATCTGGGCGGCGTGATTGCGGCGGCGATGCTGACCAACATCGTCGTTGCCGGGCTGGCCGGCGTGATGGTGCCCGTCGCGCTCGAGCGGATGGGCGCCGATCCGGCAGTCGCTTCGTCGATCTTCGTCACGATGACGACCGATTCGATGGGGTTCTTCGCTTTCCTTGGCCTGGCGACGGTCACCGGGCTGGTCGGGTGACTTGACGCGCCGCCGGGCGTCGCCAAGTCAGCGGTGATGCTCCATCTCTCCAAGGTCGCGTTCGGCGCGCAAAGCCTCGATCATCTCGCCGAGCGGTTGGCGGTGCGCGCCGCCGAAGGGTCGTTGTTCCTCACCACCCGCTATCTGCCGAAGCGCCATGCCGAAATTGCCGGGCAGGGCTCGCTGTTCTGGATCCTGAAGCACCAGCTCGTCGCGCGCTCGCCGATCATCGGCTTTGGCGAGGCGGCAGAGGGCAAGGTCGCGATCCTGCTCGGCATGCCGCTCGTCGCGGTGCGGCCGATCCCGAAGCGCGCGCATCAGGGCTGGCGCTACCTCGAGGCAAGCGATGCGCCGGTCGACCTTGGCGTGGGCGAAAGTGGCGAGACCTTGCCCGCAGGGCTTGCGCGTGATCTTGCGGCGCTGGCGCTGCTCTAGCGCGGCGCGAACTGGCAGAAATCTACCCTTGATCCGTCCGTGCTGAGCTTGTCGAAGCACCGTTCTTCTTCAAACCCGCCGGTGGAAAAGAAGGACGGCCCTTCGACAAGCTCAGGGCAAACGGGGAAGAGTAGATCGAAGGGCACTCTAGCGCTTCGGCGTGCAGGTCACCGCGCCGCCGCCGGTTGCGGTCACGCGGCAGGCAGGCGTTCCCGCGACCGTGACGCCCCCCAACCCGCTCGAGACGATTTCGGCGGTGTAGCGCGCCGCGACGCGGACGTCGCCCGTCCCTGCCGCCGTCACGAACAAGTCGTTGGCGATCAGGCCGCTCGCTTCATAGCTGCCCGGCCCGGTGATTAGATAGCGCGCGCGCCCCGCCCTGCCCGCCAGCGTCATCGTGCCGGCACCGGTGACGGCGGCGTTGAGCTGGTCGGCATCGACCGCAGCGACGTTGAGCAGCCCGGCGCCGTTGATCGACAGATCGATCCGCTGCGCCGCCATCCGGTCGACCGCCAGCCGTCCCCCGGCATTGACGTTGACGCCGCGCAGCACCGGCGTGCCGAGCGTAATGCTCAGCAGCCGAGGCGGCGCGGGATCGCGTGCGCCTGACGCCGGTCGCTGGCGGCGCACGATCAGCGTCTGCCCCTCGACCGTCAGCGTAAGCCCGTCGAGCGCGGCGGGATCGCCCTCGGCCTGCGCGCTCGGCGGGCGCCCGGTCTTCACCCGCACGTCGAACGGGCCGTCGATCCGGATGCGGTCGAAGCTGATGACGCTGTAGCGACGCTCGGCAGCGTCGGCGGGTGCAGCGAAAGCAAGCACGGCGAAGGCGGCGGCGATACGCATCGCCGCGATGTCGCACCCCCCGCCGCCTAAGCGCAAGTCATTTGCCGCAGCGCACGTCACCCGAGCCCATCTTGTTGGTGGTGCAGGTGGCACCAGCACCGAGATCGACATCGCCCGACCCCATGATCGACACATTGGCCGGACCGTTCACCTCGGCAACGGCCGCTCCCGACCCGGCGATCGACACATTGGCCGACTTCGCCTTTAGTCCGCGTGCCTGCACTTCGCCCGACCCGGCAATGTTGATCGCCAGCCTGTCCGCCTGGCCGGTCGCCTCGATGTCGCCCGAGCCGGCGACCGACAGATCGACCGAAGGTGCGTTGAGTGCCGCAATGCGGATATTGCCCGATCCCTCGGTCGAGGCGGCAAAGCTCGCCCCTTCGGCGCGACCGATCGTCATGTCGCCCGAACCGCTGACGCGGGCCTTCGCAATCCGCGGCATCGTCACATAGATGCGCGCGCTCTTGCTGTTGCCCCAGCTCCAGTTATCGTCGTCCTTGCGGGCAATACGGAGCGTGTCGCCGACGCGCTCGATTTTCAGCTGGTCGAGCACCTTCGCCGGGCCTTCGGCGCGGATCGTGAACGCGCTGGCGATCTTGATGTCGACATCATCCGATCCGTGCAGCTCGACGCCGGTGAAATCGCGCTCGGCAAAAGTGCGGCTCGTCCCGCGTAAGAGACAGGTGCTATAAGAGACAGGTGCTGCCCTGCGCCGAAGCCGAACAGGCCGCGAGCGGTACCATCATCGCCAGAAGGATCATGCGCATCCCGAGTCTCCCAAAGTGTATTGTTGAGATAACACGCATTGGCGCATTGGGCAATTGCTCGTCGGGCCATGACAAAGGGCGGCCCACTCGCGTGGCGCCGCCCCATTTTTCACCGCTTGCGGGAAGCGTCAGGCGACTTCCTTGTCCTTGTTGTGGATCGCGGCGGCCTTGCGCAGGATCTCAAGGATCTTTTCCTGCGCGGTCGGCTCGTCGACCTGCTCCATCGCCGCCAGTTCGCGCGCGAGGCGGCTGGTCGCGGCTTCGAAGATCTGGCGTTCGGAATAGCTCTGCTCGGGCTGATCGTCGGCGCGGAACAGGTCGCGAACCACTTCGGCGATCGACACGAGGTCGCCCGAATTGATCTTGGCTTCATATTCCTGTGCGCGGCGCGACCACATCGTGCGCTTGACGCGCGGCTTGCCGGTCAGCGTGTCGAGCGCCTCGCGCAACGTCTTGTCGCTCGACAGCTTGCGCATGCCGACGCTCTCGGCCTTGTTGGTGGGAACGCGCAGCGTCATGCGTTCCTTTTCGAACCGCAGCACATAGAGTTCGAGCTGCATCCCCGCGATTTCCTGGCGTTGGAGCTCGATGACACGGCCGACACCGTGCTTGGGATAAACGACATAATCACCGACGTCGAAGGACAGCGCCTTGGCAGCCATTCTTGAAAGCCTTTCTGTGGTCATTTCCCGATAAGCGCGCTCGCCTCCGGCCATAACGTGACGGTCGGACGGCGCGATCGGGGATAGGGGTGTGCAGGTCTCCAAGCAGCAAGCGCCTATGCAGCGCTACTGTTCCGAGCCATTTAACATAGTCGTAATAAAATTACCAGCAACTTGTGGCACAATACGCGCCAGCCGATGCGCGTCAGCGCATCGGGGCGGTCATTTTTGGCACATTTTTGCGATGGATGCGGCGCGGCCCGCCGACATCAGTCGCCCTGACCGGGATTCTCGCTGAAATATTTGTCGTATTTGCCCGACTCGCCCTTATGCTCGTCGGCATCGGCGGGGGCTTCACGCTTGCGTGTGACATTGGGCCACTGCGCCGAGAAAGTCGCATTGAGCTCGAGCCATTTTTCCTGACCGTTTTCGGTATCGGGCAGGATCGCCTCGGCCGGGCATTCGGGCTCGCACACACCGCAATCGATGCATTCGTTGGGATTGATGACGAGCATATTCTCGCCTTCATAGAAGCAGTCGACCGGGCAGACCTCGACGCAGTCCATATATTTGCAACGGATGCAGGCGTCGGTGACGACATAGGTCATGCGCGGTAAACTCCCCTGATGCTCGTGCGGATACTGCTATTGCGCGGCTTCGGACGCGTCAACAGGGCTTAGGTCGATATAGAGGCTGGCAGCCTCGGTAGCAGGGCCGCGCCGGTGTGGGAGCGCCACGACGCGGAGCACGCGAACCGACCCGCTGTGGACATAACCGATCACCGACCCGACGCGAACCGGCGCATGCGCGCGTTCGACCCTTCGCCCGTCGAGCCGGATGCCGCCGCTGCGCGTCAGCTCGGCCGCCAGCGCGCGCGAGCGGGCGAGGCGGGCATACCAGAGAAAGACATCGAGCCGCATCGTCGCGCCGTCGGTCGCGTCGACCATGTCAGCCCTGCCGAACGATCAGTTCGGCGAGGCCGGCAAAGGCACCGCGCGGTGCCGTCGGCGCCGGTTTCACGCGCGCCGGGCGGCCGCGCCACAGCCAGCGCGGCCCGCCTTCCTGCGCGGGCGCGGCGCGAAAACCCAATTGGGTCATCAGCTTCGCGAGTGTTGCCGGTGTGATGCCGATGGATGTTGCCAGGGCCGGGTCGGGCGCAAACGGTTTGGTACCACGGCGTGCATCATGCGCGGCGCGGGCAAGCCGCTCGACCAGATCGAGCCTCACCGATTGCGCACCAATGTCCCGAAAGCCGCTGGTGAGCGGCTGGCCGCGCGCGAGCACAGTCGCACCCCCCGGCAAGGCGTCGGCAAGCGGCTGGTCACGGCGCGCGGCAATCAGGACACGGCGCCAGCGCGCGGCTTGCGGCTTCAGCAGGGCAGCGGCGAAAAGGTCGAGCGCGCCGATCGTGACGCCCGCACGGCGCAACCGCTTGCGGTCGTCCGGGCCGAGCAGATCGACGCTGTCGCCGAGCGGCGCGCGCGCGGCAAAGCCCGCCCCGGTGACAAGGCCAGCCGCAACCACGCGCAGCGCCGCCGACGCCGCAGCATCGCGGGCGATCGCCTCGACATGGGCCAGCGACGCGAGATACCGCTCAACCTGTGCGGCGACCCAGGTTTCGAGCCGGGACCGGATGCGGTCACGGGTATCGCGATCGAGACAATCGAGCGAACGGTCGAGATCGACGCGCGGCTGCGTCAGCGCAGTGCCGGGACGCAGCGTCGCCATGGTGACGGTCGACCAGAGCAGCGTCGGCGGCGCCCCGGCCGCATCCTGAAGCGCGAACGCGGCGTCATCGGCCGCGACCAGCGCCGCCGCGCGCCGCGACCGCTCTGCCCCCAGTCGCTTTTCCGCCGCTGCCAGCAGCAACCGTTTGTCGGCGGCACGCGCATCGGCGGCGACCACGAAGCGGAAACCCTCCAGCCGACCGAGGACATGGTCGTCGACCATCACTTCGCCCAGCGGCCCGATCATGACCGGCAGCGCGGCGGCATCGGCGCCGACCTGACGCATCAACAGCGCAGTGCGCGTGTCGACGAAGCGCTGGCGCAGGCTCGCATGAAGTGCGTCGGACAGTCGTTCCTCGACCGCGCGCGTTCGATCGGCCCAGTGCAGCGGGTCGGCCAGCCAATCGGGGCGATGCGCGATATAGGCCCAGCTGCGCACCGACGCGATCCGCCCGGCGATCGTCTCGACATCCCCCGTCACCGTGTCGAGCCGCGCGAGTTCGGCGGCAAACCAGTCGTGCGGGATATGGCCCTGTCCTTCGGACAGATAACCGAACAGCCGCGCGACAAAGCGCTGGTGCGGATCGACGCCCAGCTTGCGGAAATCGGGCACACCGCACGCAGCCCACAGCCGGGCGACGCCGCGCGGGCCCCGCACGCGCTGGCGCACCCAATCCTCCTCGGCGAGCCGCTTGAGCACGGCGAGATCGATCGCTTGCGGCGCCGCACGCAGCACGTCGGCGGATGGCTTTTGCTCGAGGTCGGCGATCAGCGCGTCGATGCTCGACAGATCAGGTTCGCCTTCGCGCCAGTAGAGCGAGCGAAGCGGCGGAAAATGATGCTGCTCGATCGCTTCGACTTCCTCGGGCGTGAAGGCGCCCGGCCCTTCCTCGCTCAGCGCGCCGAAGGTGCCGTCGCGCTGATGCCGCCCGGCGCGCCCGGCGATCTGCGCCATTTCGGCAACCGTCAGGCGGCGCTGGCGGTGCCCGTCGAACTTGCGCAAGCTTGCAAAGGCGACATGCGCGACATCCATGTTGAGGCCCATGCCGATCGCGTCGGTCGCGACCAGATAATCGACTTCGCCCGCCTGAAACATCGCGACCTGGGCATTGCGCGTGCGCGGGGAAAGCGCGCCCATCACCACCGCGGCACCGCCGCGCAGCCGCCGCAGCATTTCGGCGACGGCATAGACTTCCTCCGCCGAGAAAGCGACGATCACCGACCTTTTAGGCAGCCGCGAAATCTTGCGCGCGCCGGCATAGCTCAGCGTCGAGAAGCGCGGCCGCGAAATGATCTCGGCGCCCGGCACCAGCGCTTTCACCATCGGGCGCAGCGCTTCGGACCCCAGGATCATCGTTTCGTCGCGCCCGCGGGCGCGCAGCAGCCGGTCGGTGAAGACATGGCCGCGTTCGGGATCGGCGCCCAACTGCGCTTCGTCGAGGCCGACAAAGCCCAGCTCGCGGTCGATCGGCATGCTTTCGGCGGTGCACAGGAACCAGCGCGCGCCGGGCGGCACGATCCGCTCCTCGCCAGTGATCAGCGCGACTTCCTTCGGCCCCTTGATCCTGACGACGCGGTCATAGACTTCGCGCGCCAGCAGGCGGAGCGGAAAGCCGATCATCCCGCTGGAATGGCCGCACAATCGCTCGATCGCGAGGTGCGTCTTGCCGGTGTTGGTGGGGCCAAGGACGGCCGTGACCGTAGCGTCGACCGGGGCGCGGACAGGATCGGTCATGGTCGTTTGAAGATCGCGCGGCGATGTCCGCGATGCAACCGCCGCGCACCAAAAAATATCAGCGAATCGCGCGCGACTCGTGTCGACTCCCTTGGTCCGTGAGATGCAACGGTTCGCCGCAAAGTTTGGCGCCTGCCCGACCGGTTAATTTGACTTTAGGATTCGCGGCCCACAGTCCTGCCATCGAGGGGTTGCGACAGCGGGACGCACGCCGAGGGATTGGGAGCAGCTGTGTTTCTGCGCAGCGATTTTAGCGGGGAACAGGGCGGCGGCGCGGCGGCGCTGACGTTCGGTCGCGTCGAACGTGCCCAGACCACGCCGCGTCTGCTTCATGTGCAAGACCGGCTCGCCGACATCGACTGGACGCCCGATCTTGGCGCGAACATTGGCTCGCGCGATTGGTGGCGTGGCCTTGCCACCTGTACGTCGCTGATCGCCGTCGCCTGTTTCCTCACCCCCGGTATCCAGCCGATTGCCGGCCAGTCGCCCGCGCCGCTTGCCGGTGCCGATTGGGACGATGCGCGCGCGCAGGCAATCGCGCCGCTCGCCTGGGGTGCGACCACGGGCCACCGCATGGGCGCCAATGATCTGGCGCAACCGCTCGCCGAAGTGCCCGAACGCCCGATCGAGGAACGCAGCGCGACGCTTGGCAGCGGGGATGGCTTGCGCGACGTGCTGAAACGCGCCGGGGTCGGTGGCGATGAGGCTGGGGTGGTCGCCAGCCTGATCGGTCGCGCGGTGTCGCTCGACAGCCTCAATCCCGGTACCCAGATCGATCTCACGCTTGGCCGCCGCCCGAACAAGACGGTGCCGCGCCCGCTCGAGGCAATGCGGTTCCGCGCGCGGTTCGACCTGAACATCGCCGTGTCGCGGGTCGGCGGCGCGCTCGTGGTCACACCGCAACCGATTGCGATCGACAATACGCCGCTGCGCATTCGCGGGTTGGTCGGCCAGTCGCTCTATCGCTCGGCGCGGGCCGCTGGCGCGCCTGCCAAGGCCGTCGAGGCCTATATCCGGGCGCTGGCGAGCCGCATCTCGATCGGGTCGGATGTTGCCCCGACCAACATCTTCGATATTGCCATCGCCCAGCAACGCGCAGCGACCGGCGAAGTAAGGCTCGGCAATATCCTCTACGCCGGGCTCGACCGCGACGACCGTTCGCTGCGGCTGTTCCGCTGGGACGAAGGCGACCAGACCGGCTGGTTCGACATGAACGGCGTCGGCGAGCGCAAGGGCGGCATGGCGATGCCGGTCGATGGGCGGCTGACCTCCGGCTATGGCATGCGCTGGCACCCGGTTTACGGCAACCAGCGGTTCCACAAGGGGCTCGACATCGGCGCTCCCTATGGCACGCCGATCCGGGCCGCGATCGACGGCATCGTCGCGTTCGCCGGTCGCAGCGGCGGCTATGGCAATTTCGTCAAGTTGACACACGGCGACGGGTTGGCGACGGGATATGGCCATATGAGCCGGATCGCGGTCGCCCCCGGCACCCGCGTCGCGCAGGGACAGATCATCGGTTATGTCGGTTCGACCGGCCTCTCGACCGGGCCGCACCTCCATTACGAGCTGTGGCGAAATGGCATTCCGATCAACCCGCGCTCGGTCGCCTTTGCGTCGGTCCAGCGGCTGACCGGCAATGTGCTGCGCAGCTTCCGCGCGCGTGTCGCGAGCCTGCTTGCGGTCAAGCCTGTCGGCCGCTGAGCCGGCGGCCCGCAAGCCACAAAGACCAAGGATGTAACGGCAGGGCTCAGCGCCCCTGTGCGCGCCAGCGGCGGATCGTTCGGCCGATGATTTCCTCTTCCTGGCCGACTTCGCGCCACAATACCGAAAACAGCGGATCGGCCGAGGCAGGCCGCTTGATTTCCTCAAGGTCGTCGAACGACACGCGCACGGGCACGCCCACGCCTTCGCCGCAGACGATGCATTCGCGGTTACGCAGCGCCGGGATCGAATCGAGGAAACCGCGCGCGCCTTCGGGCATGGCGGCGCGCACGAACGACTGGTCGCGATCGTTGTTGAGCCGCATCGAAATGATCGTGCCGCACTGTGACAGCACGCCTTCCGCAAGGTCCGACGGGCGCTGCGTGATCAGCCCCAGCGACACGCCATATTTGCGGCCTTCCTTGGCGATGCGGCTCAGGATCTTGCCGACCGACGAGCCATTGGCATTGGCTTCATTGGGAATGTAGCGGTGCGCCTCCTCGCAGACGAGGAGGATCGGGCGCTGCGGCTCGCTACGCGACCAGATCGCAAAATCGAACACCATCCGGCTGAGCACCGCGACCACCACCGACGTAATTTCGGACGGCACGCCCGACACATCGATGATCGAAATCGGCCGCCCGTCGCCGGGCAGGCGGAACACGCGCTCGATAAAATTCGCCATCGTGTCGGCTACCAACATGCCCGAGAACATGAAGCTGTAGCGCGGATCGCCTTTCACTTCGTCGATCTTGTTCTTCAGCCTCATGTAGGGCGCGGTGTCGCCGGCGCGATCCATCTTGCCCATTTCATTGGTGATGATGTTGGTCAGGTCCGACAGCAGATAGGGAATCGGCGCGTCGACCGTCAGCTTGGCGATTTCCTGGCCGATCCGCCCCTTGCTGCGCGCGGCGAGCAGGCATTTGGCGAGAATGTCGGCATCCTGCTGCCGCTCGCTGCCCGATGTCGTGAGCAGCACTTCGCAATGCTCCTCGAAGTTCATCAGCCAATAGGGCATTTGCAGGTTCGACACGTCATAGATCGCGCCGTTGGTCTTGAACGCAGCGCCATATTCGCCGTGCGGGTCGATCATCACGATATGACCCGACGGCGCGAGCTCGCAGATGCGATGCAGGATCAGCGCGGCGGCAGTCGATTTGCCGGTACCGGTCGAGCCGAGCAGCGCGAAATGCTTGCCGAGCAGCGCATCGACATACAGCGCGGCCCGGATGTCGCGGGTCGGATAGACGGTGCCGATGCCGACATTGGCGCGATCGTCGGCGGCATAGATTTGCTGGAGATCGGCCGTCGACACCGGGAAGATCGGCGTGCCCGGTGTCGGATAGCGGGTGACACCGCGCCGGAATTTGTAGAGCTTGCCGGTCAGCTTTTCCTCGTCACCTTCGCCGAGGAAATCGATTGCCGCGACAATGCTGTCCTCATGCCCGTCGAGCAGTTTCAGCGTGCGGACATTGGCGATCAGCCACGCATTGCCGACGCGCATCTTGACCTGGCTGCCGACTTGCCCGGCAGCGGCAACGACCGGGTCCGGATGCATGCTGAGCGCGTCCATGGCCGCGGCATCGAGCAGCACCTGGCTCGACGAGCCGGCAATTTCGAACACCACGCCGAACCCGCGCGACATGTCATAATGCATGGGCGCGCCCGCCTGACTCGGTGCCTGACTTGGTGCCTGACCCGGCGCCTGACCCGGCGCCTGGCTCTGGGTAGTGAGGTGGTCGCTCATGCAAGTCATGCCCCCGGGAATGCATCTGTCTGACGCATAACCTTGGCAGGGCATTGGTAAATTTAGCGTGTTGATGGCGCCGGGCGCGCTGCCCGAGTCAGGGCTAAAGCCGCCGCGCAATCCAGCCCGCCGCCCAGCCGAACAGCACCGACAGCGCAACCGCGACCAGCCCATAGGTGATCGAGTGCCGATCGGCGGCGCGCGCGACGAAGCGTTCAAACCCCGATTTGCGGATGTCGATCTCGCGCACGGCGGCGGCGAGCACGCGCCCCTTGCGGATCAGGAAGGTCTCGGCGGTGAAGCGCCCGACCGGCACGCGCGCGGGGATGTTGAGCCGGGCGCGGTAGAGCACGCCATCGGTGATCTCGACTGCGCCGGGCGCTTCGAAATAGAGCCTGCTGCGGCGCTTCAGATCGACCAGCCCGCGCACGAACCGCTCATTCTCCTCGGGTGCTGCGCCGCTCGCTGGCGAAAGCTGCAAGCTGTCGAGCCCGATTTCGTAGATCGCCCGGTTGCGTTCATCGAGCAGCTGGTTGATCGGCTTCGACGAGGCGAGTGCATAATAGCTCGGCGCCGAAAGGTAGCGCATCCGCGCCGCATTGACCCAGATGCCGGCGACCTTCTGCTTTTCGCGCACCAGAATCGACTGCGACGGGCCCTTGATGACGACGACGATATCGGCATCGCGCTCTTCGGGCACGCGCCCGCCAGGATAGAGGATGGCGCCGAACAGCAGCAGTTCGGCGCCCGTGAAGCTGTAGGCGATTTCGATGTCGCGCTGCGAGACATCGGGCACCAGCACCGGCTTGGCCTGCCCCATCAGCAGCGGCAACGCCGCGAGCAGGGCCAGCGCCCGTTTCAAATCAGCTCGACCGAATATATTTCGTCGGGCCGCCACCCCAGCCCGATCGCCACGCGGACCGCCAGCAGCAACACGATAATGGCGAGCGCGAGCCGGAGGTATTCGGGCTTCACCTTGCTGGCGAAGCGCGCGCCGATCTGTGCCCCGGCGACCGAGCCGAGCAGCAGCAGCACAGCAAGCACGATGTCGACGGCTTTGGTCGTCGTTGCGTGCACCATGGTGGCGATGGCAGTGACGAACAGCGTCTGGAACAGCGACGTGCCAACGACGACCTGCGCGCCCATGCCGAGCAGATAGAGCATGGCGGGAACCAGAATGAAGCCGCCACCGACGCCGAGCAATATGGTCAAGATGCCCACGAACACACCGAGCAGCAGCGGCGCCAGCGGCGAGATGTAGAGCCCCGAGCGATAGAAGCGCGTCCGCAGCGGCAGCGACGCGATCAGCGGGTGATGACGCCGCTTGCGCGCGGGAAGCGGCTGGCCGGTCCGCATCGCACGGATCGCCGCGATCGATTCCTGCGCCATCGTCGTGCCGATGAAGCCCAGCAGCAGCACATAGATGATCGCGATCGTGGTATCGATCTGGCCGCTCGCCTGCAGCAGGCGGAACAGCCCGGCGCCGACGAAGGTGCCGACGATGCCGCCAGCCACCATGATGCCGCCCATCTTGAAGTCGACACCCTTGCGGCGCAGGTGCGCGAAGACGCCCGACACGCTCGCCCCCGTTACCTGGCTCGCCGCCGAGGCCGCGGCGACGGTCGGCGGGATGCCATAGATGATCAGCAGCGGCGTGGTGAGGAAGCCGCCGCCGACTCCGAACAGGCCCGATAACAACCCGACGCCACCGCCAAGCAGCACGATCACCAGCGCATTGACGCTCAAATTCGCGATCGGGAGATAGATGTCCATGCCGCCGTTTGGCCTATCGTTTTCGCGGGCCAAGCGCAAAGCGCAAAGGCGTCAGAAATCGCCGCCGATCGAGAGCGCCAGCCCCGAGCCGGGCGCGGCTTGCCCGCCGACCCGTGCACGCCATTCGAGCGCGACGCGCACTCGCCGCCGCTCGACCGGCAGCGAAACCGCAATCATCGGCCCGACATCGATCCGCTCGGCGCCCGGCTGGACCGCACCCCACGCCCCGACTCCGGCGGTGAAGGTGGCGCCACGATAACGGGCGATTGCGCGGTCGATCCGCAGCGCGCCATCGGCATAAGCCACGCCGCGTCCGCGGCCGATTACCCCCGCCTGACCATAGCCTTCGAGCCGGAAATTGCCGATCGGCACCGGGCCAACGCCGCCAACCACGCCAACCGCCGGGCCACCGCCACCGCCGTCGATCGCGATGCGCTGTTCGGCGACAAGGCGGACGGGCAGGCGCGTCGGCTGCCATTCGATCCCCGCTGCGGCTTCGCGCCCGGCACCGGCAAGCGGCGTCGCGACCCGACCGACCAGCGCTAGCCGACGCTGCCGATCGAGCGCATAGGCGAGCCGGATACCGGCCTGCGACCCGCCGAGCTGACCGCCGAGCGGACTTTGTCCGAGCCCACTGCCACCGCGCGCAATCAGCCAGACGCTCCCTGACAGCCGCCTCGCGCCCGGTGCCGACGGGCGATAGGGCGTTACCGGAGCCCTGGCCTCATCGTCGCGCAGATGCTCGGCGACCGGTTCCCCCGCGCCGAGCCGAGTCAGCCCGAGCAGCGCCAGCGCAATGCGGTCCGGATCGCCAGGGTGGCGTTGCCATGCCGGAGCCATTGGTCGTGAGAGGATTGGCGACTCGACGGGCAAGCGCACGAGCGCCCCGGGAACCGGCAGCGTCCCACGGCTGGCGACCCGAGCCTCAGGCGCTAGCGGTTGCGGCGGCGCGGGCAACGGATTCAGCAGCGCGCGACCCTTGGCGATTTCTGGCATGGTGCCGGGCATCAATTGCACCAGCACCACGGTGCGCACCGCGATCCAGCCGCCGAGCACCAGCCCCAGAAAGCGCAACGGCCGACCGCTCACGGCTTTGCCTCGCGGCCGAGATCGGGGAAGGCATGCGCGGTCTTGTCCCACACCGGCGCGGCGCCGCGCAGCATCGCAATGTATCGGACAATCGCGCGCCGGGCGGCCAGCAAGCTAATGACGTTGCCAACAAAGGCCCGCGGCAGCGACCATAAAGCCTCGCGCCAGCCATAGATCGCGCCGGTAAACGCCATGCGCATCGCCAGCCGCCAAACCAGCAGCGCGGCATTGACCGCAACGAGCCAAAAGGGAAGCGGGACCGTCGGTGCGCTGCCGGTGGTCCAATGCAGCAGGAGCGCGACGCCCCAGGAAACCACCGCCACATAGGCAGCGGCCAGCACCAGCACGGCCAGCGGCGCGCGCCGGTCGCGCATCCGCATCCAATGGTCCGACAGGTCGAACGTCCGCCCCCAGCCGACCCGGTCCCACCC
>NZ_LSIJ01000079.1 GCF_001556185.1 Sphingomonas sp. CCH10-B3
TGAAGGTCTCGTCGCCCTCGACCAGATAATCGCCGACGACGCTGAACGGAATCGTGGCGCTGGTCTCGCCATCGGCAAACGTTACCGTGCCGGTGAGCGCCCCTGAAACATCGGCGCCCGTCGCCCGGCCTGCGCCACCCGGCAGCGTGATGACATAGTCCACGCTCACCGCGCCGCTTGACCCATCGGTGCGTGTGAGCGTGAAGGCGCCCGCCGTGGTGCCGGTATCGCCCTCGCTCACCGACACATTGGCGACCGAGATCGATCCCGGCTGCGTCACGGTAAAGCTGAAGTTGTTGGCGCTCTGGTCGAGATCGACTCCCCCGTTCGCGGTGCCGCCATTGTCCTGCACCTGGAAGGTGAAGCTCGGCGTGCCCGCGCTCGTGCCCGCCGTGTAGGTCAACCTGCCCGCCGCGATGTCGGCGGCGCTGATCGACTGGCCGGCGGTGACCGCGACCGGCGCATTGCCGCCCGCCCCGTCCGCGTCGTAGAACAACGTACCAGCGCCCGGCAGTGTCGTGATCGTCACCGCGAGCAGGCTGTTGCCATCGGTATCGCTGAAGCCGAAGTCGGCAACGCCAAAGACGCGCGTGGCGCCAGCGAGCAGCGACGCGCTGCCATCGGTGCCCGCAGGCGCATCGTTGATTGACCGCACATCGAAAGTGAGAGTGTTCGAGCTCGCGTCGAGGTCGACGCCACCGTTGGCGGTGCCGCCATTATCCTGCACCTGGAAGGTGAAGCTCGCATAGGCGTCGCCATTGGCATCGAGCGCCGGGGTGAACAGCAGTTGCGGCAGGCTCGCGACCGGGATCGACTGGCCCGCCGTGACGGCCACGCCGTTCAGCGTCAGCGCGCCTGCGTTCGGCAAGGTCGTGATCGTGACAGCGAGCAGGTTGTTGCCGTCGGTGTCGGAGAACCCGAAGTCCG
>NZ_LSIJ01000080.1 GCF_001556185.1 Sphingomonas sp. CCH10-B3
TGGCGGCGAGAGACGCAGGTTTCCTTCGGTTTTCCATGATTTCACTCCAGATAATATGCGGGTTAGAGGGAGTGTTCGAAGACGGGTCAGGCCCGCCTTCGAACGTCGGTGAGCATTGTGATCAAGGCGTCGGAAGGCGGCTTGAAGCGCCCCGGCTTGATCGCAGGGGCACCGTGGGCTGCGAGAATCTGCAGCTTCTCTTCGGGATCGGCGCGCAAGTAGGTCTCGGTGCTCTGGATACTGGCGTGGCCGAGCCATAATGCGACCTTGCGAATGTCCCCCGTCGCCGCGAGCGTGTGCATCGCGCAAGAATGACGAAGCACGTGGGGTGTGACGCGCTTCCCAAGGATCGACGGCTGCTTCGTCGCTGCCGTCTTGACGTGCTCGGCCAATCGGAACGCAAATCCGTCGCGGGTCATCGGCTGCCCGTTGGCATTGAGGAAAATCTCGGTGACCTCAACTTGAGGCCGGATCGCAAGCCATGCGCGCAATGCGATCTGGGTCTCCTTCCACAGCGGCAGGACCCGTTCACGTCGCCCTTTGCCCATGATGTGCATGGTGGACAGGGAGCGGTCCGGGAAATCGCCCAGTTGCAGCGTTACGAGTTCCGACACCCTCAGTCCGCCAGCATAGGTAAGATGCAGCATCGCGCGATCACGGGTGCCGAGGCGTGTCCGGGGATCGGGTGTATCGAGCAAAGCCTTGATCTCGGCCCGGTCGAGGTAATCGATCAGCGCCTTGTCTGTCTTCTTGGTCGGGATTGCTCTGACACGGAGTGCCTGATCGAGGCAGGCTGGAATCCGGTACTCGATGTATCGGAAGAAGGATCGGATCGCGGCGAGCCTGCCATTGCGGGTCCGCACGCAGCTGCCGCGGCCGATCTCCACATGATCGAGGAAGGCCATGATCATGTCTGTGCCGAGATCCTCAACCTCGAGATCGGTCGGTCGGCGCTTCAGCCGATCGGCAGCGAACTGGACGAGGAGGACGAAGCAGTTGGCATAGGTCTTCACCGTGTGCGGGCTGACGGCGCGTTCGCGCGGCAGATGTTCCCGCAGATATGCTGAGAGATGGGGAGCAAGCGCCGTCATGCCGCTTCTCCTTGAAAAAGTTGCTCGCTTGCAGCCGCAATGTCGCGCAGCAGCACTGGCGTGGCTTCGAGATACCAGTACGTGTTGGCGATCGACGCGTGCCCCAGGTAGACACTGAGACCGGCCATGTGGTGGGCAATGGCCTCCCTGTCACGCGGGCAGGACTCAAGCGAGCGAACAGCGAACGTATGTCGCAGATCGTGGAGTCGCATGCCTGCCGTACCGGTTGCTCCACGATATCCGAGAAGCCGGGCCAACCTGACGAACACGACGTGGGCGCGCACCTTGTGCGGCGCCCGCCCCCGGATAGTGACGAACAGGTCATTACACTTGGCCGGGTGCTTCGCGCGGATCGCAATGTAGGCTTCGAGTGCTTGGCGCGTCGATGGCTGCAAGGCGATCAGTCGCTGCTTGCCGAACTTGCCGTTGCGGACGACCAGCCCATCCTCGACCAGATCGTTGCACTGTAGCGCGAGAGCCTCGGAAATCCGGAGACCTGTCGCCGCGAGCAGGCCGAACAGGTAATGGTACGTGTATGGGCTAATCGTGCCATGGGGCGGAACGTTCAATGCCGCCGCCATGATCGCCCGCACCTGGTCCGCTTCGATTATGGTCGGAGTGGGACGTGGCCGCTTCCCCCGGCCGAAAACGCCGACAGGCGGGACTTCGTTGTCTGGGTCCTCGGCATGAGCGAAAAGGCTGAAGTTACGAGCAGCGTCGTACCTATGGCGAGCCACGTTTTGCGAGCTTGCCGTGTGGCACCAGTCGTAGATGCGCTGCACTCGGGTGTGCCGGTCACCGAAGCGTTCAGCGAAAGCGGCGTATTGGCGCAGCAGTCGTTCCTGTTCCGAGAACTTCCGCCCCAAGCTGCGATACAGCGAGACGTATCTGGCAATCTGCGTGCTCAGCATGACGGTTCTCCCGGCCATGGCTGCGCGATTTTCATGAGCATCGGCAGGTCGACCTTGGCGTAGATGGCGGTGGTCTCGGGCGAGCTGTGGCGCAGGATCGTTCCAACGGACTCCAGCCCTGCGCCCGCGCGCAGCAAGTTGGTGGCAAGCGAATGCCGGAAAATGTGCGATCCGGTCGGCACGCCTTCGATCCCGCCGCGCTCATGCGTGCGTGCAACGATGCCGGCGATCTCCGCCGATGAGCGGAACGAACGGAACGGGGCTTGCGCGCGCACGAACAGATGCGGATCGGCGGTCTTGGGACGCGCCGTGGCAATGTAGTCCAGGATCGCGTCACCGACGTCCTGAGGCAATGGCAGGCGATCAGGCCGACGCGTCTTGCCCTTGACCGTCAGGTGGCCCGAGCGCCAGTCGATATCGTCGAGGTGCATATCCCGAATATCACCGGCACGCAGGCCAAGCCGGGCGAGCAGGAGAATGATGGCCTTGTCCCGAACTTCCACCGGGCGATCAGTCGGACATGCGCCGATGATCTGCTCGATCGTTGCCGGGTTAACGTGCCGGGGCAGCGTCGAAAGACGGTAGCGTTGCACTGATGGGATCGCGTGCAACAAAGCTGGACGGCAAATACCCTGCACGACCAGGAACCGAATATAGCTCCGTATTATCGTGACGAGCAGTGATGCCGAACCCGGCGTCTCCTTGCTTCGTTGTTGAAACGCCCGTCTGAGGACGGCTGCATCCCATTGTGAAGGCTCGCCGAGCATAGGCGCGAGCCGCCTGATATCGGCCCGGTAGCGCCGGATCGTCTCATCGGTCGCGCCGCGGTGTTGCTTGAGCCATGCCAGATATGCCGCCATGTGCGGGTCGTCATCCGACACCAGTTCGACTGAAGGGATGACACCGCGGTCGCGCAAGAACTCGACGAAGTGCCGAGCGCCTCGCCGCCGCCGCTTCGCGCCCGAGGCAACAAGCTTGCCTCGCTTGCGCCAGACCGGACATCGACAATCATGCGCGCCGTACTGGTCGATGATCGTGTCATCGATATCGGCCCATTGTCGTCGCGCAATGCGAAGCCAGGCCGCGAAATGCTCGGCCTCGGATCGATAGGACTGGGCCGGTCCTTGCGCGAGTTGCAAGCGATCGATCCCATCGAAATAGTCGGCGAGGTGCCGTGGCAGATCGTCGATCCCGTCGTCGACACCGACGTAGCCTTGATCCTCCAGGAAGCGGACGAAGCGCCTGACTCGCGCTGCAATGTCCGCCTTATAGACTGGCTGCTGCGCCGAATACCGGTGGCAACGGCACCGATGCTTCTCGAACCGCCGAACGGTCCGATCGTCGATCGTGCGGATCGCGATCCCATGCAGTTCCATCCAATGCAGGAAATGACGGGCCGCAGCGCCAAACAGAATCGCACTGCCTGACCTCTCGTCGAGCGACAGAGAGGAGAGGAATGCGGTGAGTAGAGCGTCGTGACTGGGCGGGTCTTCGACCCGGAGCCGGGCCGCTCGAAACGACAATAATGATCTTGATCGCATGTTGGTTCCTTCGACTTGTTCAGGTCGAGGGAACCGTAATTATCTGGAGTGAAATCATGGAAAACCGAAGGAAACC
>NZ_LSIJ01000081.1 GCF_001556185.1 Sphingomonas sp. CCH10-B3
ACCCTCCTTAAATCACAACCTCAAATCTGTGCCATTGGTGCTGACGGGGGACACTTTGACTACTCGCGACGCCGCGGGTCAGAGATTCTCACCGAGCGCCATGAGCGCGGTGCGGTCAAGGTCGAGCGTGATGTGCTCATTGCCGCGATCAAGCAGTACAACTGGAATGAGCACCAGAAGGAATGCCTTGCCCGGGTTCCGGCAGAGGATCCCGATGCGGTTCTCAAGGAGAGCCTCAAGAGCCGCACTCGCCGCGGACTTCACCAACCCTACAGGCTGGCTGGTGTCCCGTTCCCTTGGCGCCTCGAGCAGAGCCACGCGATGTTCATCGGCACCACTGGAGCAGGCAAGACAACCGAGCTCAAGAAGATCGTCACACAGGCGCGCGCGCGGGGCCATCGGTGCGTCATCTTCGACCTCACCGGGACCTTCGTCGAGAGCTTCTACGAAGAGACCACCGACTTCATTCTCAATCCGATGGATCAGCGTTGCCAACCCTGGTCGATCTTCAACGATTGCGACAACTATGCCGAGTTCATGAGTGCCGCCAGCGCGCTGGTCCCGAGCGGCCGCAATGCGGACGATGATTTCTGGCAGAAGTCGGCCCGCACAATCTTTGTCGAAATGTGCATGAAGATGATCAAGCTCGGCATCCGCTCGAACGGCGGGCTTGCCTACTTCCTGATGCACGCCGACCTCAAAACAATCAGCCGCTATCTCGAAGGAACTATCGCAGCTCCGTTGATGTCGCCGTCAGCTGCAAAAATGGCCGAAGCGATCCGGGCAACCTTCAATGCGAACGCCAACGTATTCCGCTTCTTGCCTGAGCCGGCCAACGGTCAGCCCGGCTTCTCGATCAACAAGTGGATGACCGAGGATGTGAAGGAAGGATCGATCCTTTTCATCACGTCGACCCACCCAGACCTTGTGCTTAATCGGCCGCTGCTGACCTTGTGGATGGACATTGCCGTCAACGCTCTGTTTCGCATGGGCCGGACCCGCAATCTGCGCACCTGGTTTCTCATTGACGAAGTCCATGCGCTCCATCGTCTGCCCGCCATCGAGAACGGCCTTCAGACCGCCCGAGGGGTCGGCGGTGCCTTCATTCTGGGAATGCATTCCTTCGGTGCCTTGCAGGACACTTACGGGGAGAATGGCGCGACGCATCTCACGTCTCTCGCTGGCACCAAACTGATCCTTAAACTGGCCGATCCGGCCACTGCCCAGCGCTGCTCGGAGTTCATTGGCCGGCGCGAGGTCAGGCAGATGGATGAGGCCTATTCCTATGGCTACAACAGCAACCGGGATGCTTCGACGATCACACCGCGCACCCAGGTGGCCGAACTCGTCTTCCCGGACGACATTTCCAACCTTCCGTCGATGCACGGCTTTGTGAAGTTCCCGGACGGATTTCCGGCAGCCCGGATCGAGCTCAGTTGGAAAGATTACAAGGCGCGCGCGCCCGGTTTCGTTCGTGTCACGGATATGCGCGCGGCAGACTATGTTCCAACGCCCGAGGAAGCCGCAGAGATGTTGATGAGGGCAGGTGAGGAGAGCGGTCCGGACAGGCAGCCGCAGCGGTCTGAAAAGCCCGTCGATGCGGAGCGCACCGATGCCGAGCAGGAAGCGGAAAGGCTGCGCGAGGAGATCGAGCGATCGGTCGAACGAACCGTCGAAGAGGCTGAGCGAATTCTGCGCGAACAGCGCAAGGAGGAAGAGAGCGCTGGGCCACCGACGCGCGATCACGACCCCCACAGCGCCTTCAAGTTCAGCAAGTCTGGCGAGAAGGACAGACGCGAGAGGCAGCAATTCGCTTTGAAGGATGTCGAGGAGCGATCTGGTCTCACGCGGAACCGTACTGAACAGCTGCGCGACAAGGATGCGCGGGATGCGGGCCAGGAGAGCGAGATCCAGCGTGAAAACATCCATGGCTTCGGGGCCGAGGACAAGCGCCGCGCAGAGCCTTCGATTGATGACGATCAGGAGCCGGAACGATGACGGTTCACATCACTGTCCGGAAGCCGGCACCAGCATCCTGCGTTGCCTTCGGCCTACGGCTGCGGACGCTGCGAGCGGCGCTTTCCAAGACGCAGGGCGAGTTCGCCTCGGACCTTGGAATCGCGGTGAAGACGGTCAAGAATTATGAAGGCGGTCACAGGGATCCGCCAGCCACTCTCGTCGCGCTTGTCTGCATCAAATTCACTGTCGATCCAGCCTGGCTTCTGCTGGGCGATGCCGCTCGTCCAATGTTCCAGTCAACGCCTCGGGAAGGGGCCTGACATGCTTTCGGTCGCATCAGTGGGATCGGCAGGAGGCGCAGCCAACTATTTCGCCAAGGATGACTACTATGTTGGCGATGGCCCGGCTGAGCTCAGCGAGTGGGGCGGGAAGGGTGCCGAGGCTCTCGGGCTCAAGGGGCAGGTCTCGAAGGACGACTTCGAGAAGCTGCTCGACGGCAAGCTTCCCGACGGGAGCATCGTCAATACCAATGCCAACCGCCGCGCCGGGATCGACCTGACTTTCTCGATGCCGAAGTCGGCTAGTCTGATGATCCAGTTGGGGGGCGACAAGCGCGTTCTGGAGGCGCAAGCCAGTGCGGTCAAATCTGTCATGGCCTATCTGGAAAAGCACTTCGCAGAAGCGCGGGACTATTCCCGGAATGGCAATGGCGAACCGGTCAGGACCGGCAACCTCGTCTACGCGCTCTTCCAGCACGATACGAGCCGCAAACTCGACCCGCAGAACCACACCCATGCCGTGATAGCCGCGATGACGCAGGACAAGGCGGGCAAGTGGAAGGCGCTCTGGAACGGCGAGATCTGGAAGAACAATTCGGTCCTAGGCTCAATCTATAACGCGGCCCTGCGCAGCAACCTCGAGAAGCTGGGATACCAGACAGAGATTACCGGCAAGCACGGCCAGTTCGAGATCAAGGGTGTGCCGCGCGATGTCATCGATGCCTTCAGCCAGAGGCGTCAGGACATTCTGGCAACCGCGGAGAGGTTGGGTCGCAGTCCGACCGAAACCGAAGCGATGCGCGAGATCACCAAGCGGACCCGCGATCCCAAGCTCAATCCCGACGACAAGCAGGCGCTCAAGGCAGAATGGGCGCGGCGCGCGGAAGGTCTTGGTTTCGACGCCAAGGCCCTTGCCGAACAGGCTATGTCGCGCTCGCAGCTGTCGGCCGAAGCCAAGCTTGGCACCGCCGAGCGCGTGCGCGAGGCGATCAACGACATTCGCGCGAATGCCCGAATCTATACGCGTCCGGCTGACGAACTCACGACTAATGGCCTGGCGCGGACCCTGCTGACCCCAAGACAGCTGCGCACTGAGATGGCAACCGCTTCGGCCATTCGCATGATTGGCGAGCGGGAAACCTCGTGGACGCGAGCCGAGCTCGTGAAAAGCGCGCTCGACCTTGGCCTCAAGGGCGTAACCGCCGAAGGTGTCGAAGCCCGAATGCAGCGGCTGCTGGAGGGCGGCCAGGTGCTCGCAGGCAAAAGCACCCGGATCGATGGGGTGCCTGATCGGTATACCACGCCCGAACACCGAATGATCGAGCGCTCGACACTCGACAACGTGGCGCGAGGGAAGGGGGCCAGTCCAGCCATGATTGCGATGGGCGAGGCCCCGGCACGCCTGCGAGAGGCTGCCGGCGACAAACCACTCAACGTTGAGCAGATCGCCGCTGGCACCTTGGCGCTCGGGAGTGACGACCGCACGGTGGTGATCCAAGGGGTCGCGGGCGCCGGCAAGACGACACTCATTTCCGCCATCGCCAGCGTCTCCCATCAGGAGGGCAGGGAGGTGATCGGCCTTGCCTTTGCCAACAAGATGGTAAGCGACCTCCGGAACGATACCCAGCTTCGCGGTCGCGGCGGCGAAGTGCTGCAAGCGGGGATCGCAGCGCAGACGGTCTCCTCGTTCATCAACCAGCATTTGCGCGGTGCGCTCCATGGGTCAGGGCCGCAGTTCGAGGCCTCGCGCAACGCGGTCGCAGGCAAGGTTCTCATCCTTGATGAAGCCTCGCTCGTTGCCAACAAGCCGATGAACGACCTTCTCACCATCGCCAACCGGCTCGGCGCCGAGAAGGTCATTATGGTGGGCGACAAGGCGCAGCTGCTCTCGATCGAGGCGGGCAAAGCCTTTGCGCTCATCCAGGCGGACAATCCGGCCATGGCCCGGCTCGACACCAGCCTGCGCCAGCGGACACCCCACATGCAGGAAGCCGCCGGCCTTGCGAGGGCTGGCCAGTTCAGGGAGAGCTTTGCTTCGCTTGGGGAGCGCGTGATCGAGGCGGGGCATGATCATCTTCGGGTCACGGCGCAAACCTGGCTAGCGCTGTCGCCGGAAGATCGGGCGCGCACAGCGATATACTCTGCTGGGCGCGATGCACGCGGCGCGCTCAACCGGATGGTGCAGGAGGGGCTGAAAGCCGAAGGAGCGCTGAAGGGCGAGGGCATACAGCTGACGACACTGCTACCGGCCCACGCGACACGCGAAGAGCTGCGCTATGCCAACACTTACGACAAGGGCCAGGTTCTCGAGGTCATGCGTGCCAACGCTCCGGGGGGGCTGGCGTGCGGGCGCTATGACGTTGAAGGCACCGATGGTCAGGGGAGGGTGGTGCTACGCGATGCACAGGGCAAGCTGAAGCGCTTCGACCCTTCCAGCATCGACCCGGCTGACAAGCGCGATGCCCTGCGACTTTCAGAGAAGCACCGGGAGACGATCTACGAAGGTGACAAGGTCCGCTGGAACGAAAAGGACACCGCTCGCGGCCTGATGAAGTCCGAAGAGGCCCGGATTCTGATGATCCAGGACGGGGTCGTAACGGTCGAGAACCGCCAAGGTGACACCATCGAGCTCAAGCAGAACGACCGGATGCTCGAGCGCATGGGTCTCGCCTATGCGCTGAACATGCATCAGGCGCAGGGCGATACCCGTGACATGGCGATCGGCGAGATGCACTCGGCCGCTCGCAACCTTTCCAACCAGCGCCTTGCACTTGTGATGATGACCCGCGTGCGTGACGACATCACGATCGTCACCAACGACAAGGACCGTCTGCTCAGTCAGATTGAGCGCAACCCCGGCGACAAGACCAGCGCGCTAGAGACCCTTGGCGAGAAGCAGGTCGATGAGGGCAAGGGAAAGCGTACGTCCGCTGAATTCAGCCCGAAGATCCCCGAACACCTGCGCGCCGGTAGAGACAGCCTCGCGCCGCTTCCCAATGTGGCAAGGGACAGCCTGCGGTCAGTACCTCAGATCTGTCCCCCGTCAGCACCAATGGCACAGATTTGAGGTTGTGATTTAAGGAGGGTTG
>NZ_LSIJ01000082.1 GCF_001556185.1 Sphingomonas sp. CCH10-B3
CTTAAACCACTCCCGCCAACCCTTCTGACCGAACCCGATGAATAAGCCGGGCTAGAGGGGCACTCTATGAACTACCAAGCTCAAGACAAATTCCGCGCCGGGCTGCGCGCGGGGATCGCGCCGGCGGCTTTGCTGCTCGCGATGATGGCCACGCCCGCCTTCGCTCAGACCGCGCCCGCGCCCGCGCAGACGCCGGTCGCTACCGACGACACAGATGCCAAGGACGACGTCGTCGTCACCGGTACGCTGTTCAAGGGTGCCGATCCGATCACGCCGCTGACCACCGTGACCGCCGCTGATCTCGACCGCCGTGGCCTTGTCACGACGCAGGACGCGATCCAGCAGCTGTCGTCGAACGGCGGTCCGGCGCTGACCAACAACTTCACCGCCAACGGCGCCTTCGCTGCCGGTGCATCGGCTGTGTCGCTGCGCGGCCTGTCGGTGAACTCGACGCTGGTGCTGTTTGATGGCCTGCGCGCTGCTTATTACCCGCTCGCCGACGACGGTTCGCGCAACTTCGTCGATCTGAACACGATCCCCGACGACATCGTCGACCGCATTGAAGTCGTGCGCGACGGTGCATCGTCGACCTATGGCGCCGACGCGATCGCGGGCGTGGTCAACATCATCACCAAGAAGGAATTCCGGGGCATTCAGGCCCGTGGTTCGGCGGGTGTTTCGCAGCGCGGCTCGGGCGCTGAATATCGCGCCAGCCTGACCGCCGGTTTCGGCGATCTGAAGAGCCAGGGCTTCAACGCATATATCAGCGGCTTCTACTATCAGAGCACCGCGGTGAAGAATTCGGAAGTCGACTTTCCGTACAACACCGACGACCATCGTGGCCTGATTCTCGGCGGCCAGGCCGACGTCAACTCGACCGTCAACGGTCGCGACGCAAATGGCCTGCTGCAGCCCGTCAGCCTGACGGCCGGCAGCTTCTCGGTTCGCCCCTATGACGCGACCAACACGACCCCGCAGGGCAATTCGCAGCTGCTCAACCCGACCTGCGCGGCCGGGACCCTGACGACGGTGACGGCTGCTGACCGCGCGGTTGCGGGCAATGCCACCGTCCCGAACGCGGTTTGCAACGTCGATTACACCAACACCTATGGCAACATTTCGCCGAATATTCAGCGTTTTGGTGTGTCTGCGCGGGCGACGGCGCGGGTCAATGATTCGATCGAAGTCTATGCCGAGGCAAACTTCGTTCAGAACAAGTCGAGCTACAACGCCTTCCCCGCCGTTGCGATCGGTGTTGCGCCGACGGGCATCTTCTTCCCGCAGTTCGCCACGTCGTCGAACGCCGCCAACCGTGCGGCCGGCTCGGTCATTCTCGCCCTGCCAGTGTTCGTCTGCCCTGAGCGTATCAATTGCGCCACCTCGGCCAACCGTCGTCTGAACCCGAACAACCCGTTCGCGGCCCAGGGCTTTGTCGCACGCGTTAACGGGCGCGACCTGTCGCAGGTGACCTATAACGAAAACACCAACCGCACGTACCGGATCGCGCTTGGTGCCAATGGCAACATCACCGACAATATTTCGTTCAATTTCGGCGCGACGGCGATGCATGTCGACCTGCGTCGCCTGACCGACGGCTATGTTCGCATTCAGCAGCTGCTCGATGTCGTCGCCGACGGTACCTACAACTTCGTCAATCCGGGCGCGACGCCGCAGGCGGTTCAGGATTACCTGACCCCCGTCAACATCACCAACGCAACCTCGGATCAGTATCAGGTTGAAGGGTCGTTCCAGGGATCGTTCTTCGATCTGCCGGGCGGCAAGGTAAAGGCAGCCGTCGGTGGCTCGATCCGCTACGAAGCGGTCGATTCGCCAAGCGCCAACAGCGACGTCAACGGCCCGACGCAGCGTTACTTCACGCTCAACGCCTTTGGTACCAAGGGCAATCGCACGGTCTATTCGGCGTTCGGCGAAGTGAAACTGCCGATCCTGCGCATCCTCGAAGTCAATGCCTCGGGTCGCTACGACAGCTATTCGAGCGGCCAGTCAGCCTTTTCGCCGAAGGTTGCAGCGCTGTTCACCCCGTTCCGCCAGCTCAACATCCGCGGCAGCTGGTCGCGCGGCTTCCGCATCCCGGCCTTCGCTGAAGCCAATGCGCTGCCGACCACGGGTTTTGTCAGCAACAACGTGTCGCTGTTCAACAACGCCTATCTGGCAGCTTATAACTGCACCACGGCGACGTTTAACACCTGCCCGACCTATATCCGCACCGGTTCCTACGGCCAGACCACGCTGGCCAGCCCTAACCTGCAGCCGGAAAAGTCGCGCAGCTTCAACGCTGGCTTCGACTTCACGCCGATCAAGAACGTCACGATCTCGCTCGATTACTACAACATCCGCAAGACGGGCGTGATCACCCAGCCGAGCAACGCCCCGGCGCTGACCGCCTATTACAACAACCAGCCGATCCCGGCTGGCTACACGGTCATCGCCGATGCGCCCGAGCCGAACTTCCCGAATGCCCGCCCACGCGTCGCCTTCGTGCAGTCGCAGCTGGTCAACGCGACCAGCTATCAGACTGACGGTCTCGACCTCACGGTCAGCACCAAGTTCGACATCTTTGGCTTCACCTGGCGTTCGGTGTTCGATGCGAACTACATTCTGAAGCTCGAGCAGGTCTTCGCCGACGGCACGCGTGAACGTTACGATGGCACGCTCGGCAACTTCAACCTGACCTCGGGTAACGGCACGTCGAAGCTGCGTGGTAGCTGGCAGAACAGCTTCGACTTCGGCAAGGATCTGACGGTCACGGGGACGGCCAACTATTATGGCGGTTACAACCTGTCGGCGCAGGATCAGGGCACTGGTTATAACGACTGCGGCCTGTCGCCCTTCCCGAACTACTGCAACGTCAGCGCCTATGTGACCTTCGACCTGAACGCTCAGGTCAAGATCGCCGACCGCTTCACGCTCGGCATCACCGCGCTGAACCTGTTCGATGCCAAGCCGCCGATCGATCCGGTGACCTATGGCGCGCACTATTACAACGCGGTGCAGGGCGGCGGTTCGGGCGGCGCCGGCATTCTCGGCCGCTACTTCAAGGTCAATGTGACGACCAAGTTCTGATCGTCGCGCTAGCCTGAAAACAAATCGGGGCGGCCATTCATCCGAATGGCCGCCCCTTTTTTTGTGTCTGCGGCGGATGTTAGCTGACGGTCAGCTTCAGCGCGCCCTCGCCGTCTTCGACCCGCACTGTCTGCCCGTCCTTGACGCCGCCTGACAGGATCAGGTCGGCGAGCGGATCCTGCAGGTAACGCTGCACCGCGCGCTTCAGCGGCCGCGCGCCGTACACGGGATCATAGCCAACCCGCCCCAGCCACGCCCGCGCGCCTTCGCTCAGGTCGACGGCGATCTTGCGATCCGCCAGCAGCTTGCCGACGCGCGCGACCTGCAGGTCGACGATCGGCGCCATCTCGCTCTGCCCCAGCCGGTGGAACAGCACGATCTCGTCGAGCCGATTGAGGAATTCGGGCCGGAAATGCGCGCGCACCACTTCCATCACCTGTGGCTCGACCGTCGCCACATCGTCACCATCGGCCACGGCGGTCAGATATTGGCTGCCGAGGTTCGAGGTCAGCACGATGATCGTGTTGGTGAAGTCAACCGTGCGCCCCTGCCCGTCGGTCAGCCGCCCGTCGTCGAGCACTTGCAGCAGGATGTTGAAGACATCGCTGTGCGCCTTCTCGACCTCGTCGAACAGCACCACCTGATAGGGTCGCCTGCGAACCGCTTCGGTTAGTACGCCGCCTTCCTCATAACCGACATAGCCGGGCGGCGCACCGATCAGCCGCGCGACCGCGTGCTTCTCCATGAACTCGCTCATGTCGATGCGGACCATGGCGGTGGCATCGTCAAAGAGGAATTCGGCGAGCGCCTTGGTCAGCTCGGTCTTGCCGACACCCGTCGGCCCGAGGAACAGGAACGAGCCGAGCGGCCGGTTCGGGTCCTGCAAGCCCGCACGCGCGCGCCGCACGGCGGTCGACACCGCCCGCACCGCTTCCTTCTGGCCGATCACGCGGCGCCCGAGCGACTCCTCCATCTTGAGCAGCTTCTCGCGCTCGCCCGACAGCATCCGCTCGACCGGAATGCCGGTCCAGCGCGCGACCACGCCGGCGATGTCTTCGGCAGTCACTTCCTCGCGCAGCATCGCGCCCTTGGTGGCATTCGCGGCTTCGTCGAGCTTGCGCTGGAGTTCGGGAATGCGCCCGTAGGAAAGCTCGCCCGCCTTCGCCAGATCGCCCGCACGCTGCGCCTGTTCGAGTTCGAGCCGGGCGGCGTCGAGCGCTTCCTTCAGCTTGGCCTCGGCCGAAATCTTGTCCTTCTCGGCCTGCCAGCGCTGGGTCAGTTCGGCCGACTGCTGCTCGAGATTGGCGAGTTCGCTCTCCAGATTGCCGAGCCGGTCGCGCGACGCGGCATCGGTTTCGCGCTTTAGCGCCTCGCGCTCGATCTTGAGCTGGATGATCCGCCGGTCGAGCGTCTCGATCTCCTCGGGCTTTGACTCCACCTCCATGCGAATGCGGCTGGCGGCCTCGTCCATCAGGTCGATTGCCTTGTCGGGCAGGAAGCGATCGGTGATGTAGCGGTGCGACAAGGTCGCCGCCGCGACGATTGCCGCGTCGGTGATTCGCACGCCGTGGTGCAGCTCGTACTTTTCCTTGAGGCCGCGCAGGATCGAAATCGTGTCGGGCACGGTCGGCTCGCCGACGAACACCGGCTGGAAGCGCCGCTGCAGCGCCGGGTCCTTCTCGACATATTTGCGATATTCGTCGAGCGTCGTCGCGCCGATGCAATGCAGCTCGCCGCGGGCGAGCGCGGGCTTGAGCAAATTGCCCGCGTCCATCGCGCCTTCGGATTTGCCCGCGCCGATCAGCTGATGCATCTCGTCGATGAACAGCACGATATGCCCCTCGGCTGCCTTCACTTCGTCGAGCACGCCCTTCAGTCGTTCCTCGAACTCGCCGCGATATTTGGCGCCCGCGATGAGGCTGCCCATGTCGAGCGCCATCAGCTTTCGGTCTTTCAGCGTATCGGGGACGTCGCCATTGGCGATACGCAGCGCGAGCCCCTCGGCGATTGCGGTCTTGCCGACGCCGGGCTCGCCGATCAGGACCGGGTTGTTCTTGGTGCGGCGCGCGAGGATCTGCACGGTGCGGCGAATTTCCTCGTCGCGGCCGATTACGGGGTCGAGCTTGCCGTCGCGCGCCGCCTGGGTCAGGTCGCGGGCAAATTTCTTGAGCGCGTCATATTGGTTCTCGGCGCCCGCGCTGTCGGCGGTGCGCCCGCCGCGCAGATCATTGATTGCGGCATTGAGCGCCTCGGCTTTCACCCCTGCGGCTGCGAGCGCCTTGCCCGCCGCCGTCGTCGGCGAGAGTACCAGGCCGAGCAGCAGCCGTTCGACGGTGACGAAGCTGTCGCCCGCCTTGGCGGCGACCTGCTCGGCCTGGTCGAGCACGCGCACGCTGTCGTTGTCGAGCCCCGGCTGCGCCTGCGCGCCCGACCCCGACACGGCAGGGATTTTCGCCAGCGCCGCGTCGGTTTCGGCCACCGCGCGCGCGGCATCGCCACCGGCGGCCTTGATCAGCCCCGCCGCCATGCCCTCGTTATCCTCGAGCAGCGCCTTCAGGATATGTTCGGGCGATATCCGCTGATGGTTCATGCGGATCGCGACGGTCAGCGCCGACTGCAGGAAACCCTTGGCGCGGTCGGTAAATTTTTCGATGTTCATGGACGATCCCCGACTTGATTAGCGACGATATAGTGTTGCTGATTTGCAACACAAGGCAGGGGTGAGGCTTGGTGGTTGGCGCGGCCCGCGCCGGACGCTACACCACCGCAAAATCGATAAGAGGGGATACGAATGCGGCGGATTCTGGTGCTTGGCGGCTGGGGGCTGCTCGGCTTGGTGGTCGCGGTTGCCATTGCCCTTGCAGTGTGGGAGCCGATCGTCGCCCAATCGGCCGAAGCGCCGCCGCCGCACCGCTATGACACGCGCATCGTCCGCGACACTTATGGCGTGCCGCACATCTTCGGCACCACCGACCCCGACGTCGCCTACGGCATTGCCTATGCCCATGCCGAGGATGATTTCGAGACGCTTCAGCAAGTCGTCGCGATGACGCGCGGGCGCTTCGGCGCGATCGCCGGGGCCGATGGCGCCGCCGTCGATTTCGCGCTGCACTTCGTCGATGCGCGCGCGACGGTCGACCGCGGTTACATGAAGCAGCCCGCCGATGTCCGAGCACTGCTCGATGCTTATGCGTCAGGGCTCAATCATTATGCCGACCAGTATCCCGAAGAAGTCGCGCTGAAGAAACTGTTCCCGGTCAACGGCCGCGACATCGCGACGGGCTTCGTGCTGCGCTCGCCCTTCTTCTTCGGGCTCGACGCGGTGCTCGGTGCGCTCGCCAAGGATGCGCCGCTGCCGCCGCAATGGGCCGGGCCGAAGCCCGACGCCGAAGACCCGCCCGCGCTCGCGCCCGGCGCGCCCGAACCGCGTGCAAGCACCGAAAATGGCTCCAACGCCTTTGCGGTCGGACCCAGGCGATCGGCCGATGGCTTCACGCGGCTGATCTCCAACTCGCACCAGCCCTATCGCGGGTCGGTCGCCTGGTATGAACTGGTCGTCCATTCGAAAGCGGGCTGGGACTTCGCCGGGGCGACTTTCCCCGGCGCGCCCTATCCGCTGCTCGGCCACAACAAGACGCTGGGGTGGACCAACACCGTCAACCGCCCCGACCTGATCGACATCTACAAACTCGTGCTCAACGCCGCAGGCACCCAATATCGCTATGATCGCGCGTGGCGCGACCTGCGTGCCGAGCGCGTCTGGTTGCCGGTCAAGCTCTGGGGGCCGTTTGTCCTGCCGGTGCCGCGTACCGTCTATCGCGCGGTGCAGGGGCCGGTGTTCCTCAACAAGAGCGGCGCCTTCGCGATCCGCTACGGCGGCGCCGACCAGCTGAAGATGGTCGAGGAATATTACCGGCTGAACAAGGCACGCGATTTTGCCGAATGGCAAAAGGCGCTCAGCCAGCAGGGCGTGCCCGCGACCAATTTCATCTACGCGGACGCGGCAGGCAACATCGCCCACATCTACAACGCGTCCTTTCCCAATCGGCGGCCGGGCTTCGACTATCATCAGGTGCTGCCCGGCGATACGTCGCGCAACATTGCCCCCGGCACGGTGCCGTGGAGCGCTGTCCCGAAGAATATCAATCCCGGCTCGGGCTTCGTCATCAATGCCAACAACACGCCGTTCCAGGCGTCGGGCGCGGGGTATGAGATGGACCCCACGGCCTTTTCGCCGCTGCTGGGCATTGAAACCTACACTACCAATCGCGGCACGCGATCGGTCGAGCTTTTGGGTGCCGATCCGTCGATCAGCGCGCAGGACCTCTACAACATCAAGTTCGACACCACCGTCAGCCGCCGTAGCTGGGCAGCGCAGTGGTTCGCGACGCTGGCGGCCGTCGATGCCAAAGGCGACCGGTCGATTGCCGAGGCGAAGGCGCTGCTCGCCCAGTGGGACTGGAACTTCGACGGCAAGGGTCGCGCCGATGCACTCGCCGGGCTGTTGCTGCGCGTCGGCAATCGCTGGCATTATCCGGCCCGCGCGCAGACCGACCCCCGCACCGAACTCGCCAAGGCCGCTGCCTATCTGAAGCGCTACTTCGGGCGGCTCGATCCGCCGCTGGGCACCGTGCTGCGGCTGCGGCAGGGGAAAGTCGACCTGCCGCTCGACGGCGGCGCCGATGTGCTGCGCGCCGCCGCCAATTGGGACGAGGATGTCGACGGTCGCCTCGCGGTGAAGCACGGCGACAGCTTCATCATGTTCATGACGTGGGACAAGGCGGGGCGCGTCACCTCGCAATCGGTGCAGCCTTATGGCGCGGCGACCACGCGGCCGCAGTCGAAGCACTATGCCGATCAGGCGCCGCTGTTCGCCAGTCACCGTTTGAAGCCGGTATGGTTCGATCCCGCCGAACTTCAGGCACATAAGGAACGCGACTACCGCCCCTGATCCCATTGCCAGCCACCGAATTGCCGATATACCTCGGCACGCCACTCAGATCAGAGGATAGTCCATGACCTTCAAGTCGATCGCTCGCACCGGTGTCGCGTTCGCTGCCCTCGCCCTGCCCTATGCCGCCACGCAGGCGCAGGACGCCAAGCCTGCCCCGGTCGCTTCGCTGATCGCCAAAGTCGACATCCCCTATCAGAAGTTCACGCTGCCCAACGGCCTGCGCGTCATTGTCCACACCGACCGCAAGGCGCCCGTGGTCGCGGTCAGCGTCTGGTACAATATCGGGTCGAAGTTCGAACCCAAGGGCCGCACCGGCTTTGCCCATCTGTTCGAACATCTGATGTTCAACGGCAGCGAAAATGCGCCGGGCGATTTCTTCGAACCGCTCAAGCAGGTCGGCGCGACCGATCTGAACGGCACCACCAATTATGATCGCACCAATTATTTCGAAACGGTGCCGACGCCCGCGCTCGAAAAGACGCTGTTCCTCGAAAGCGACCGGATGGGCTATCTGCTCGGCGCGGTGACGCAGGAAGTGCTCGATGAGCAGCGCGGCGTCGTCCAGAACGAAAAGCGCCAGGGCGACAACCAGCCTTATGGCCTGCGCCAGTACAAGCAGCTCGAAGGGCTGTTCCCCGCCGACCACCCCTATGGCCACACCGTCATCGGCTCGCTCGCCGATCTCGATGCCGCCAGCCTCGACGATGTGAAGGGCTGGTTCCGGGATCATTATGGCCCCAACAACGCGGTGCTGGTGCTCGCGGGCGACATCGATCTCGCGACCGCCAAGCGGCTGGTCACGAAATATTTCGGCAAGATCAAGTCCGGCCCCACCACCAAGCTGCCCGATGCGCCGATCCCGACTTTGGCCGCCCCCAAGAGCGACGTCATTCACGACCGCGTCGGTGCAGCACTCGTCACGCGCCAGTGGGTCGTGCCGGGGCTGAACGACAAGGATGCAGCAGCACTTCAGGCAGGCGCCTCGGTGCTCGGCGGCCTGTCGAGCTCACGGCTGTCGAATGCGCTGGTCCGCAAGGAAAAACTGGCGATCCAGGTCAATGCCGGCGTCCAGTCGCTGGCTCAGGTCGGCATTTTCCAGGTGATCATGGTCGTGCGGCCGGGCGTCGATGTCGATGCGGCAAGCAAGCGGCTCGACGAGCTGGTTGCCGAATACATCAAGGCCGGTCCGACAACCGACGAACTCCAGCGCACGGTGACGAGCAGCGTATCGCGCCGCATTGCGGGCCTCGAATCGGTCGGCGGCTTCGGCGGCAAGGCAGTCGCGCTGGCGCAGGGCGAGCTCTATTCGGCCGATCCCGGCTATTACAAGAAGCAGCTTGCCGACCTCGCCGCCCAGACCCCGGCGAGCGTGACAACCGCGATGCAGAAATGGCTGACGCGCCCGGTCTATAATCTGTCAGTATTGCCGGGGCCGCGCGAGCCCGGCACCGATGTCGCCGCCGCGCCCAAGCCGCTGGTCAGCCCGCCCGACCTGAAGCCCGCCAATTCGCGGCCCGAAACCAACCCTGACGTCGGCCCGGTCGGCAATCTGGTGTTCCCCAAGGTCGAGCGCGCCAAGCTGTCGAACGGCATCGAAGTCGTCTATGCCCAGCGCACTGCCGTCCCGATTACGCGCGCGCTGATCAGCTTCGATGCTGGCGCGGTCGCCAACCCGGCCGACAAGCTGGGCGTCCAGCAGCTCACGCTGTCGATGCTCGACGAAGGCACGACCACGCGCGATTCGATCGCGATTGCCGAGGCGACCGAACGACTCGGGCTGTCATTCGGCACAGGCTCGAGCGCCGACCGCACCTATCTCAGCGTGCAGGCGCCGACCGCCAATGCCGCAGGTGCGTTCGATCTGTTTGCCGATATCGTCCGCAACCCCGCGTTCGATCCGGCCGAAGTCGCACGGCTGCGCAATGCCCAACTGGCCGGCATCCAGCAGGAACTCACCAATCCCGGCGGGCTAGCCGGGCGGGTGCTGCCCAAGCTGATCTACGGCCCCTCGCCTTATGCTAAAACGGCGGGTCAGGGCGGCGATCCGGCCGCCGTCGCCAAGCTGACGCGCGACGATCTGGTCGCCTTCCAGCAGGCGTGGATCCGGCCCGAAAAGGCGAAGATGTTCGTCGTGTCCGACACCCCGCTCGCCCAGTTGCTCCCGCTGCTCGACCGCGAGTTCGGTGACTGGAAGGGCGTCGGCGCGCCGGGCACCAAGGACCTGAGCACGGCGGCCGTCCAGTCGGCACCCAAGATCGTGCTGATCGACCGCCCCGATTCGCCGCAATCGCTGATCACGGCGGGGCAACTGACGCCGCTGAAGGGCAGCGACAATCTGCTCGATTATCAGACCGCCAATGACGTGCTCGGCGGCGATTTCCTGTCGCGCATCAATATGGACCTGCGCGAAACCAAGCATTGGTCCTATGGCGCGGGCGGCGGCTTCGGCCAGACCGAGCAACTGGTGACCTATCGCATCAACGCGCCGGTCCAGGCCGACCGCACAGGCGATGCGATCAAGTCGCTGCAGACCGATCTGAAGGACTTCCTAGGCGGCAAGGGCATTACCCCGGCTGAGTTCACCCGCACGATCAACGGCGCGACTCGCGAGCTGGCGGGCAATTTCGAAACCGCAGATGCGGTGCTCTCGGCCATGCTCGACAACGACCAGTACAAGCGGCCCGACGATTATTACTCGACCATCAGCCAAAAATATCGGGCGATGACGCGCGAACAGCTTGACGCTGCGGCACGCAAGGCAATCGACCCCGACAAGTTCGTCTGGGTCGTGGTCGGCGATGCCAAGGTCGTGCGACCGCAGCTTGACTCGATCGGCCTGCCGGTTGAGGTGGTGCCCGCCGCGTCCGTGGCGGGCGCGAAGTAATCTGGGAGAGAATCATGTCCGCAGTGGATGGCACCTGGGAAACCGTCGTCAAATCGCCGCTCGGCGACCAGAAGTCGACGATCGTCGTCAAGAGCGACGGCAATAGCTGGACCGGCACCAGCACCGGCCAGATGGGCACGACCGAAATCACCGACGGCACGCTCGATGGCAACACCATCAAGTGGACGATGCAAATGACCGTCCCGATGCCGATGACGCTGACCTGCGAAGCGACCGTCGATGGCGACACCATCACCGGTTCGATCGGCGCCGGCGCCTTCGGCAGCTTCCCGATGACGGGCACCCGCATCGGCTGATCGGCTGCTCGCGATTATTTTGGGCGAAGGCCTCGCTTTTCCAACCGGGAAGCGGGGCCTTTGCTTTTATCGCTGGTACCAGCCGGCCAGAGGGTGATGTGGGGCTGAACAGCTCAATTGCTTCCCGTTTGCCCTGAGCTTGTCGAAGGGCCGTCTTTCCCTCGCAAGCCGCGCGAAGAAGAAGAACGGTGCTTCGACAAGCTCAGCACGAACGGATTGAAAGTTTTTCCGTCCGGCCGGGCTACGCTACCGCACCAGCCGGGTGACGTGCCCCATCTTCCGCCCGGGGCGTTGGGTCTTGCCGTAAAGGTGCAGGTGCGTGTCGGGCATGGCGAGCGCCGCGAGCCAGCCCTCGGCCTGATCGCCGATCAGATTGTCCATCACCACTTCGCGCGCGGTGAGCCCGGTGTCGCCGAGCGGCAAGCCGCAAATCGCACGGATGTGATTCTCGAATTGCGAGGTCACGGCGCCTTCGATCGTCCAGTGCCCTGAGTTATGCACGCGCGGCGCCATTTCGTTGAACACCGGCCCGTCGGCGGTCGCGAAGAACTCACAGGCGAGTACCCCGACATAATCGAGCGTGTCGGCAATTCGGCCCGCCAGCACGGCGGCTTCGCTCCACAGGCGCGCGATTTCGGCAGGCGCAGGCAAAGTCGACCGCGCGAGGATGCCGTCGGCATGCTCGTTCCACGGCGGCGGATAGCTGACCATCGACCCGTCAGCCCCGCGCGCGACGATGATCGAGAATTCATGGCTGAAATCGACAAAACCTTCGAGGATCGACGGCCGCTTGCCGACCGCGCTCCACGCCGCAGCGGCACCGCCCGCATCGCCGATCCGCGCCTGCCCCTTGCCGTCATAGCCCAGCCGAAGCGTCTTAAGGATCGCCGGCGCGCCGATTTCGGCCAGCGCCGACTCAAGATCGGCGAGCGTCGACACTTTCGCCCAGGGCGCCGTCCGGCCACCAAGTGCGGCGACGAAGCTCTTCTCGTTGACTCGGTCCTGCGCGATCGCGAGCGCAGCGGGCGCCGGATGGACCGGCACTTTTTCAGCGAGATAGTCGATCGGATCGAGCTCGATATTCTCGAATTCGTAAGTGATCACGTCGCACGCCGCAGCGAAATCGTCGAGCACGATGCGGTTCTGGTAATCGGCGCGAATGAAGCTCGACGCGGTCTGCGCGGCGACCGCTTCCTCGTCGGGGGCGAGCACCAAGGTGCGATAGCCGAGCTGCGCCGCGGCCGCCCCGAGCATCCGCCCGAGCTGGCCCCCGCCGAGGATGCCGATCGTGCTGCCGGGGGGAATCACGCCGGGTCGACCGCGACGCTGTCCGTCTGGGCCTGCCGCCACGCCTGCAACCGCGCGCTCAGCTCGGCATCCGCCAGCGCCAGAATCGCCGCTGCAAGCAGCGCGGCATTTTTCGCGCCCGGCTTGCCGATCGCAAGCGTGCCGACCGGAATGCCAGCGGGCATCTGCACGATCGAAAGCAGGCTATCCATGCCGTCCAAAGCCTTCGACTGCACCGGCACGCCGAGTACCGGCAGATGCGTCATCGACGCGGCCATTCCCGGCAAATGCGCCGCCCCGCCCGCGCCTGCGATGATGACCTTTAGGCCGCGCCCCGCCGCCCCGGTCGCATAGTCATAAAGCCGCTGCGGGGTCCGATGCGCCGACACCACTTTGCTTTCGTGCGGCACGCCGAGTTCGCTCAGCAGATCGGCGGCATGGTGCATCGTCTCCCAGTCGGAGGTGCTGCCCATGATGATGCCGACCTGCGCGCTCATCGCACCGGGTTAGCGGCTGGTTCACGGTGGCGCAACAAGAGCGCGCCCTATCGTACTACCGCATAGGCGGCCCGCACATCGCCATATGTCTCGACCGAGCGCCAATATTCGGCGATGGATGCGGGCCGCTGACGTATCTCGACGGCAAAGCGGTCGCGCGCCTCGGCCCAGGTCTCCTCGGTCACGAACTGGCGGTCGATGGTGCAGCCCGTCAGCGCGGCAAAGGGTGCGAGGAAGACATAGCCATCGGCCAGTGCCGCCAGCTCGAAGCGCGTGCTGCCCGCGGCATAGAGGCTGGTGTCGGCGAGTGCGCCGACCGGGCTTCCCACGAGGTCGAAACCCGACGGTTGATCGCCAAGCGATCGCATCATCCGCTCGATCGCACCACCGGCCGGCTGGACGAGCCGGATGCCGCCCTGGTCTGCGCTGGGGAATGGCTGGTGGAGCAGGATCGATCTGACCCGCCCCGGCCTCATCGCCAGCAGCAGATTGCCAAGATGCCGCCGGTCTTCGCGCACGAAATTCGGCGCGTTATAATCATAGCTGCGCGCAGCGTAGTGCGTCGTTGCATGGATCGTTCCGACCAATGCCAGCATCTTTTGACGACGGTCGAGAATTTCGGTCTTGATCCGCCGCGCGCGGAAAGCATCGATTGGCCCGCGCGCGAAGATCATCGCTGCCCTGGCTGGGGTCAGTACGGGCCCCGCAGCGCGCCAGTTGTAGCGATAGCTGAGGTTCAGGATACGAAACGCCGGGGAGCCTGTCGGGCGTCGCCGGTTGAAGGCCCATGCCGCACGGTACACATCAAGATATTCGCGGTAAGCCCAGGCAGTGTCATAGCCGAACATGATCCGGCGCGCCGCTGCTTCATCATAATCACGCCCGGTGACGAGCGCGTCGAGCGCCGCCTGATCCTCGACCGCGCCGAATTCCATTCCCAGCGTGGTGATGCCGGCGGCGTGCAACCGGGGAATTAGCTGCTGGACGAACAGCAGATTCTGCCGCACCCGATGGTCCTCACCGAGCAGAACGATGTCGGCGTGGCGGAACTGCCGCACGACATAATCGACCGGATCTTGGCGGTGCTGCCGTAGCCACGCGGTCGCCCTCGTCTCATTGGAGGCCCGGGCCACCCCCCGATCCATCGCCGCCAGCAGAACCACGATGAGGATGATGCGGATCAGGTCGCGCGCCCGATATTGTTTCAATTGCGCCCGCTCCTCGGTCGTTTCCCCGGATCCTGCCTAGCGTTCGCTCAGATAGTAACGCTCGACCTCGCGGAGATCATCGTCGAGCTGGTACACGATCGGCTGGCCGGTCGGGATTTCGAGGCCGGTGATGTCGGCATCGGCAATGCCCGACAGATGCTTCACCAGCGCGCGCAGCGAATTGCCATGCGCCGAGATCAGCACGCGCTGGCCATCGCGCAAGGCTGGCGCGATTGTCGCTTCCCAATAGGGCAGCACGCGCGCGATCGTGTCCTTCAGGCTCTCGGTCGCGGGGACGGTGACCCCGGCATAGCGGCGGTCGTGCGTCAGATCGAACGGCGATCCAGCCTCCATCGGCGGCGGCGGGACGTCGAAGCTGCGCCGCCAGATCTTGACCTGCTCGTCGCCGTGCTTGGTTGCGGTCTCGGCCTTGTCGAGCCCGGTCAGCCCGCCATAGTGGCGCTCGTTCAGCCGCCAGTCCTTCTCGACCGGCAACCACAGCCGCGCCATTTCCTCGAGCGCGAGATTGAGCGTCTTGATCGCGCGCGTCTGCAGCGAGGTGAAGCAACGGTCGAAATCGAGACCCTTGTCGGCCATCAGCCGTCCGGCCGCGCGCGCTTCGTCTACGCCTTGCGCGGTCAGATCGACGTCCCACCAGCCAGTGAAGCGGTTTTCGAGATTCCACGCCGACTGGCCGTGGCGGATCAGGACGAGGGTGGGCATGAAAGGGGGTCTCCGGCGTTTCACCGCGCCCCTAACGTTCGTGCCCGCCGAAGTCGAGGATGCTTCAGATATCGTCGATCTGCGCGGCCAGCACTTCGAGACACGCATGCGCGAGGCGGCGGCAGCGATCTGGTGACCAGCCGTGGACCGGATCGGGATTGGCGTCATGGTCCTTGAACGGCATTTCGAGCGTCATCGCGACCGCGCCATAGCGTTCGGCGAGCTGGTTGGTCGACATCGCCAGATTGGCCTTGCCCGCTGCCGATTTGGGATAGCCCATCTGCGTCTGGAAATCGGGCGTGTGCGCAGCGAGCGCGTTCTGGAACCGACAGAATTTGTCGCCAAGCGCGTCGGTCCAGCCCGGGATGCCTTCGAAACCGGCGGTGAAATTGGCCGGAATCGCTTCGTCGCCATGCGCGTCGATCGCAAACGCCACACCGGTCGCGTCCATGGCGTTGCGGACGCAAAGCACTTCGGGGCTGCGGCTCGGGCTCGGCTCAGCCCATTCGCGGTTCAGGTTCACGCCGACCGCATTGGTGCGCAAGTGGCCGCGCGCCGACCCGTCGGGGTTCATGTTGGGCACGATGTGGAAGGTCGCCTTGGCGAGCAGTGCTGCCGTCACTGGATCGCTCGTGTCGGCGAGCCGTTCGAGCACGCCTTCGATCCAATATTCGGCCATCGTCTCGCCGGGGTGCTGGCGGGCATAGATCCACACCGGCTTGGCCCCGGCGCCGACCGTGAAGCTGTCGATCGGCTGGCCGTCGATCGATCGCCCGAGCTCGCGATAGGCAAAGCCCGGCACCGCGGCGTAGCGCGCGACCAGCACATTGTGGCGCTCGATCGTGTAGGGCGCGAAATAGGCGAACCAGACCAGTTGGCTGTCGACCTGGTGGCTGATCTCCAGCACGCCGTTTTCATAGCGCGTGTCGGCAAGCGTCCAGACTTCGCGGTCGCGGCTGACCCGCGCACGATAGCCGGGCCAGCCCATCGGATACGCCGAACCCGCCGCATTCAGGATGCGCAAGGTCACCGTGCGGCCCTCTGCCCCCGCCACGCGGAAATAGAACCACTGGTAGAAATCCGAATCGCGATCCCGCACGATTTCGAGGTCGGCCACGTCGCCGTCGATGCCGACGACATGGATGTTGCCGCCGTCGAAGGCGCTGGTGATGCTGAACGTCATTTGACGCTGATAGTGCGCCCGGACTCGCCCGGAAACCCCTTGAACAGCGCCTGCGCCAATTTGCGCGCCGTTGCAGGCGGCTGCGCATCGGGCGAGCGGGTGTCGGCCTCGGTCAGCGCGCGACCTTCCCAGACAATCTCGCCCGCCGCACCGCGCCGGATCTGCACGCTGAGTTCGGTGACATAGGCTTCGCGTGCGCGCTTCTTGCCGACGCCGAAGGCGACGCTCGCCCCGCCGCCAACGCCGCCGCCGACACCACCACCGAAGCTGCCGCCGCCGATGCCGATCGTCACCGGCGACCGCGCCGGTTCGACCTCGCGGATCGTGCGCCCGACCGTGAAGCTGGCATAGAGCGGCGCGGCGGCGTCGCTCGACGGGGCGAAGCCCTGCGCGGCCATCGCGTCGCGAATCGCCGCGGCATAGAGATCGGCTTCGAGCGCGGCGATGTTGCTCAGCGCCGGGTTGGCCGCCACGATCACGCCGCCGCGATCGAGCGGGGCATTCAGGTGGAAACGTGTCACCTTCACGGGTGTTGCGGTTTCGCAGCCGCCCAGCACTGCCATCGCCGTTGCCAGAGCCACCCACATCGTCTTGCGCATCGCCGGACCCTTTGCCGTTGTTACGCCCCCAACGCTCAATCGGCGAAATCGCTGCGCCGCGCCACCCAAAAAGCAGTCGCAAGCTTGACTTGGCGCCACGGCATCTGTAGCGGCGCGGACTTTCCAGAATTCAAGCTTAAACGAGAAGCGAATCGATCATGAAGATCCGCAATTCCCTGAAGTCGCTCAAGGGGCGTCATCGCGACAACCGCGTGATCCGCCGTCGTGGGCGCACCTATGTGATCAACAAGACCAATCGGCGCTTTAAGGCCCGTCAGGGCTGAGGCAGCGGATTAGCCACGCTAATCCGCGATAGGCCGAAGCCCGGCCGGCGGCGCGGCAGCGCCGTTCGACGACACGGGATTTATTCCCGTGTCGGGTTCAGGAGCCAGAATGAGCAAGCCAACTGCCGTCATCTTCGATGTCGGCAAGGTGCTATATGATTGGAGTCCGCGCTTTCTATATGAGCGCCTGATCGACGACGATCGGGCGCTCGATTGCTTTCTGCGCGACGTGCTGACCACCGACTGGCATTTCCAGCACGACGCGGGGCGCCCCTTTGCCGAGACATCGGCCGAGCTGATCGCGCAATTCCCCGAGCATGAAGCGCTGATCCTCGCCTGGCGCGACCGTTATCTCGAAAGCATCGGCGATCCGATTCCCGGCGTCCACGCGATCGTCGCGGAGCTCGATGCAGCAGGCGTGCCGCTGTTCGTCATTTCCAATTTCAGCCACGAATTCTGGCCGCCGTTTCGCGCGCGCGAAGCGGCGCTGTTCGATCGCTTTCAGAGCTTCGTGATTTCGGGCGAGGAGCGGCTGATCAAGCCCGACCCCGCCATCTACCACCTCGCGCTCGACCGCTTCGGGCTGGCGGCGGAAGAAGCGTTCTTCACCGACGACAATGCGGCGAACGTCGCAGCGGCGGCGGCGCTCGGCATCCACGCCCACCATTTCACGGACGCGGTGTTGTTGCGAAAGGCGTTGGCAGAGGCCGGCCTGCTCGATTCTTAATGACTGTAATTGGTGGGGAGCGGAAGGGCGGGTTTGGGCGCGTTCGTATCTGACCCATTCCGTTCCTTTTGGTTCGTCGCCCCGTGCTTGACACGGGGCTTGGCTTTTCTTCGTCACCGCCGCTTACGATAACACGACATGGCGAAGGGCGGTTAGGTCTACATTATCGCCCGCAAAAAGCTGCTGAAGAAATGGCGACGCGAATGGAAGTTCGCGCTGATCGAGGCGGACAATCCGGCGTGGCTCGACCTGTGGGATCAATGGTTCGCCGGTAGCGGCGAAGAAAAAAACCCAGCCCCGTGTCAAGCACGGGGTGACGGTGGACTTTGAGGGTCGTTCCGTACGCGATGAACGACCGTAACTGGAGGCGAAATCTGCCGTTCCCTACCCCCCATAGCCCTTCAGCTCGTCCCCAATGATCCGCACCACGTGCAGCACGTTGGTCGATCCCGGCGTGCCGAACGGCACCCCCGCCATCACGATCACCCGGTCGCCGGCCTTGGCGATTTTGTGGCGCAGCGCCATCCGCTTGGCTTTCGCGACCATTTCCTCGAACGAATCGACGTCGCGGGTGTGGACCGCGTGCGCGCCCCACAGCAGGCCGAGCCGCCGCGCGGTTTCGACCGAAGGCGTCAGCACCAGCAACGGCACCGACGGGCGCTCGCGCGCGACGCGGCGTGCGGTCGATCCCGACTTGGTGAAGCAGATGATCGCCACCGCCGACACGGTCGCGGCGATGTTCTTCGCGGCTTCCGACAGCGCGTCGGCGGTGGTCGGATCGGGGCGGGTGATCGTGAAATGCACACGCTCGCCGTGCATCGGGTCGCGTTCGACGGCCTCCGCAATCGAATTCATCATCGCGACCGATTCGACCGGCCACGCGCCCGCAGCACTTTCCGCCGACAGCATGATCGCGTCGGCACCGTCATAGACCGCCGTCGCGACGTCGGAGACTTCGGCGCGCGTCGGCGAGGGCGCGGTGATCATCGATTCGAGCATCTGCGTCGCCACCACGACCGGCCGCCCCAGCCGTCGCGACACTTCGACGATGCGCTTCTGCAGCGGCGGCACTTGTTCGGGCGGCAGCTCGACGCCAAGATCGCCGCGCGCGACCATCACGCCGTCGCATTGCTCGACGATTTCCTCGAGCCGGTCGATCGCCGAGGGCTTTTCGATCTTGGCGAGCAGCGCCGCGCGGCCCTGAATTAGCATCCGCGCTTCGGCCAGATCGTCGGGGCGCTGGACGAACGACAGCGCGATCCAGTCGACCTTCTGGTCGAGCGCGAAGGCGAGGTCGCTGCGATCCTTCTCGGCCAGCGCCGCCATCGGCAGCACGACATCGGGAACGTTCAACCCCTTGCTGTTCGACAGCGCGCCGCCGACTTCGACGCGGGTCTCGATCCGGTCGCCTTCGCAATCGACCACCCGGAGCACCAGCTTCCCGTCGTCGAGCAACAGCCGCGCACCGGGCGTGACGGCTTCGAAAATCTCGCGGTGGGGCAGCTCGACGCGGGTCGCGTCGCCCGGGGTCGCGTCGCGATCGAGGATGAAAGTGGCACCGGTCGCTAGCACCACCTTGCCGCCGTCGAACTTGCCGACGCGCAGCTTCGGCCCTTGCAGGTCGGCGAGGATGGTCGAGGGGCGACCGAGCTTGCGCTCCATCGCCCGGATCGCGTCGATCAGCGGGATTTTCGATGCCTGATCGCCGTGGCTCATGTTGATGCGGAAGGCATCGGCACCGGCGCGGAACAGCGCTTCGATCATCTCGGGCGTGCTGCTGGCGGGGCCAAGCGTCGCGAGCACGCGAACCTTGCGCAATCGCGGGCTGATCGCTTTCGACATCGGGGTCGGCATTGGGGGCGCTCTCCTCGGCTTGTGCGTTGCTGCCTCTAGTGCCTATCTCGCAGCGCTCAAGGAGATTACGATGACAGCCGATATCGATAGCATCGACGACGCGGTCGCCGCCGCGGCCTTTCGCCGGCTCGTCCGCCATTTGCAGCACCGCACCGACGCGCAGAATGTCGACCTGATGGGGCTGGCGGGCTTCTGCCGCAATTGCCTTGGCGACTGGCTGAGCGAGGCGTCGGATGGCGCGCTCGACCAGGCGGTGGGGCGCGAGGCGGTGTACGGCATGCCCTATGCGCTGTGGAAAGCGACGCACCAGCTCGCCGCCACGCCCGAACAGCTCGCCCGGATGGAAGCGAGCGTCGCGCGCAACAAGCGCGAGGAGCGCCTCGACGACGCGCTCGACGACAGCTTTCCGGCAAGCGACCCGCCATCGACGTCGATGCCGAACCGCTAAGCGACGGTCGGGGGCTTCCCATCCAACCGCCGTCATGCTGAACTTGATTCAGCATCCATCGCGCAACAGGCACTGCAATCGCTGGTGGCACGATGGACCCTGAATCAAGTTCAGGGTGATGATTCGAATGAACAGGGCACGGGTCAACCGTGCCCGTCTTGGGGGGATGAGGATGAAGCCGATTCTGCTTGCCGCCGCGCTGATGCTGGCCGCACCTGTCGTGGCGCAGACAACGCCCGCTGCGCCCACGCCCAAGATCACCTATATCCATGCCGGGACGTTGCTCGACCGGCCCGGCCAGGCGCCCCGCAAGACCGCGACGATCGTGATCCGCGACGGCAAGGTTGCCGAAGTCCGCGACGGCTATGCGACGCCCGAAGCCGGCGCGACATTGATCGACCTGAAGGACCGCTTCGTGCTGCCGGGGCTGATCGACATGCACGTCCACCTCTGGGGCATCGGCGGCGACCCGATGCGCGCGCGGTTGGGCGAGCTGACGCGTGACCGTTTCGACGACCTGGTCGAAGCGCAGAAGAATGCGCGCGCCACGCTCGAAGCTGGGTTCACGACGGTGCGCGACCTCGGCGGCGATCCGCGCGGCATCCGCGCGCTGCGCGACGGGATCGAGGCGGGCGAAATCGCCGGGCCGACGATCGTCAACGCGGGCACTATGATTTCGGTCACCGGCGGGCACGGCGATGGCGGCAATGGCATGGCGGAGCTGTTCGCCGACACGGTTCACGCGCACCAGACCAACGTCTGCGACGGCCCCGATGATTGCCGGCGTGCCGTGCGCGCGCAGATCGGGCTCGGCGCGCAGGTGATCAAGTTCGCGGCGACGGGCGGCGTACTGTCGAATGTCGCGGGCGGGCTCGGGCGGCAGATGACGCCTGAGGAAATGAAGGCGATCATCGACACCGCGCACAGCTTCGGCCGCAAGGTTGCCGCGCACAGCCACGCCCGCGAAGGCAGTGAAGCTGCGCTCGAAGCCGGCGTCGACACGATCGACCACGGCACCTTCATCAGCGACAGCACGGTGGCGCTGTTCAAGGCGAAGGGCGCGTGGCTGGTGCCGACGATGCTCGCGCCGGTCGCAGCGCTGGCGCAGGCACGCAGCGGCGTGCTGCCGCCCGCCACCATTCCCAAGGCCGAAGCGGCGGCGGCGGCGATGCTCGACAGCCACCGGCGCGCGATCGCGGCGGGGGTGAAGATCGCCTTCGGCACCGATACCGGCGTGTCGCGCCACGGCGACAATGCGAAGGAATTCGCACTGATGGTGCGCGCGGGCATGACCCCTGCCGCCGCAATTCGCGCGGCCACCATCGACGCCGCCGATGCGTTGGGCCGCAAGGACCAGCTCGGCTCGATCGAACCCGGCAAATTCGCCGACATCATCGCGGTCGCGGACGATCCGACGGCGGAGGTGACCCGGCTCGAAAAGGTCGATTTCGTGATGCGTCACGGCGTCGCGGTGAAGGCGCGCGGCGTCCGCCTGCCGTTCCCGGCCAATTGATCGGGGCGCCTCGACCGGTTAGAGCGCCCCGCTCAATCCTGCTGGAGCAAATTTCATGAGCGACATCATCGCGGCCGATCAGCTGCGCCTTTTCATCGAGCGGATCGAACGGCTCGAGGAAGAGAAAAAGGGCATCGCCGATGATATCAAGGACGTCTACGCCGAAGCAAAGGCGAACGGCTATGACACCAAAACGATGCGCGCGATCGTGCGGTTGCGGAAGATGGAAAAGCACCACCGCGACGAAGCCGAAATGCTGCTCGAAACCTACAAGGCCGCGCTCGGGCTGGCTTGATTAGGTGCAGGTGTTGAGCGGGGACCTTCGCTTCCTTATGAGGTCCCCGCAAAGTACCACTTTGCGGGGTTAACAATGGCAGGCCATTCCAAATTCAAGAACATAATGCACCGCAAGGGTGCCCAGGATAAAAAGCGCTCGGGCATGTTTTCGAAGCTCAGCCGCGAAATCACCGTCGCGGCCAAGATGGGCTTGCCCGATCCCGACATGAATCCGCGCCTGCGCATGGCCGTCAACGCGGCCAAGGCGCAGTCGATGCCCAAGGACAATATCCAGCGCGCGATCGACAAGGCGTCGAAGAACGACACCGAAAATTACGAGGAAATCCGCTACGAAGGCTTCGGCCCGGGCGGCGTATCGCTGATCATCGAGGCGCTGAGCGACAATCGCAACCGCACCGCGACCAACGTCCGCACGGCGGTGTCGAAGAACGGCGGCAATCTGGGCGCGAGTGGGTCGGTCAGCCACGGCTTTGAGCGGATGGGCCTGATCAATTACCCCGCAAGCGTAGGCGATGCCGACAAGGTGTTCGAAGCCGCGCTCGAAGCCGGCGCCGAGGATGTGACATCGAGCGAGGACGGCCACGAAATCTGGACCTCGAACGAAGCGCTGCACGAAGTCGTCAAGGCGCTCACGCCCGTGCTCGGCGAGCCCGAGGGCGCGAAGCTCGCGTGGCGGCCGAACACGATGGTGACGGTCGGCCTTGAGGATGCGACTCAGCTGTTCAAGCTGATCGACACGCTCGACGACGACGACGATGTCCAGACCGTGTGGGGCAATTATGAAGTGCCGGACGACGTGATGGACAAGCTGGGCTAGGCGCGTCGAGTGATGGATGGCTCGATCCTGACCGTGCTCAACGGTTATGCGCAGGCCTGGTCAGGCGGCAATCTTGCCGAGATCATGGCCGCCTATCATGACGATTTCGTCCTGCATTATTTCGGCGACAATGGGCTGGCCGGCACGCACGCGGGCAAAGCAACGGCGCTCGGCGTGCTCGGTGATTTTTCACGCCGGACAAACCGCAAGCTGGTCGAAATCGTTAGCGTGATGGCAGGCGATACGCGCGGCGCCATCATCGCGCGCGAACAACTGGGCCCTGATGATGCGCGGATCGAAGTCGAACGCGTGCTGGTCTACCGCGTGGCCGACGGCAAGCTTGCCGAATGCTGGGTCTATGACGCGGATCAGGCCGCGATCGATCGACTGATCGACGGGTCGTGATCCTGCTAGGCCTCGACCCCGGGCTTGGCACCACCGGCTGGGGGCTGATCCGGGCGGAGGGCAACCGGTTGTCGCACCTCGGGAACGGGCGGCTGAAGACCGACACCGCCGCCCCGCTCGCCCGGCGGCTTGCGCATCTCGATGCGATGGTTGCGGCGCTGATCACCGACCATGCCCCGCAGGCGGCCGCGATCGAGGAAGTATTCGTCAACGCCAACCCGCAATCGACGCTGAAGCTCGCCCACGCGCGCGGCGTTTGCCTTGCAGCACTTGCCCGCGGCGGGATCGAGGTCGGCGAATATGCGCCGCGCCTCGTCAAGAAGGCGCTGGTCGGCACCGGCAGCGCCGACAAGGTGCAAGTGCAGGCAATGGTCGCGCGACTGCTGCCCGGTGTCGCCATTGCCGGGCCGGACGCCGCCGACGCGCTCGCCGTGGCAATCTGCCATGCCCACCATCTCGCCAGCGCCCGCGCGCTTCGCTAGAGGGCGGGCAATGACCGACCACAGCCCCAGCCCCGAATTGCTCGCCAAGGCCGAAACGCTCACCGAAGCTTTGCCCTATATGCAGCGCTACAAGGGCGCGACCTTCGTGGTGAAGTACGGCGGCCATGCGATGGGCGACCCCGAACTCGCGCGCGATTTCGCCGAAGATGTCGTGCTGCTGAAGGCGGTCGGCATCAATCCGGTGGTGGTGCACGGCGGCGGGCCGCAGATCGGCGCGATGCTCAAGCAATTGGGCGTCGAATCGAGCTTTATCGATGGCCTGCGCGTCACCGATGAGCAGACCGCCAAGGTCGCCGAAATGGTGCTGTCGGGCGCAATCAACAAGGAGCTCGTTGCCTGGATCGGTCAGGCCGGCGGGCGCGCAATCGGCATTTCGGGGAAGGATGGCGGCTTCGTGCGTGCCGCCAAGCTCGCCCGCACCACGCGCGACCCCGACAGCAATATTGAGCGCGCCGTTGACCTGGGCTTCGTCGGCCAGCCCGAAGCGATCGACCGGCGCGTGCTTGATACGATTTCGGACGCGGGCATGATTCCCGTGGTCGCGCCGGTCGGCTTCGGCGCCGACGGCATGACCTATAACATCAACGCCGACACGATGGCCGGCGCGATTGCGGGCGCCATGGGCGCGGCGCGGCTATTCCTGCTGACCGATGTTGCGGGCGTACTCGACAAAGAGCGCAATCTGCTGACCGATCTCGACCCCGCGAAGATCGAGGCGCTGCAGGCCGATGGCACGATCACCGGCGGGATGATCCCCAAGCTCGAAACCTGCGTCGCTGCGGTCGAGGCGGGCGTCGATGCCGCTGTCATTCTCGACGGGCGGGTACCGCACGCAATGCTGCTCGAAATCTTCACCCGGCGGGGTGCCGGCACGCTGGTCCATCGATAGGACTGGCAGAAAGTGCCTTACTTCCCTATATCGCCAGCCAGACGGAGACCTGACCCTTGCTGACGCTCATCGATATTGCCCTGGTGCTGCTCAACGTCCTGTCGTTGATCATTCTTGCCCAGTTCGTGCTGTCGCTGCTGATCGCGTTCAACGTGGTCAACACTTACAATGATTTCGTCCGGCAATTGTACAACGGCCTCAATCAGGTCACCGAGCCGCTTTACCGCCCGATCCGGCGGGTGCTGCCCGATTTCGGCCAGCTCGATTTCTCGCCCATGGTGGTGCTGCTGCTGATCCGCATCGCGGGGCTGATCCTGTCGCATCTGGCCTTGTCGATCGCGACCGGCGCGCCGCTGTAAGCACGTGCCCGCCTGGGCGCTGACGGCCACGGGAATCGACATCGCCATCCGGGTCACCCCGCGTGGCGGGCGTGATCTGCTCGCTGCCGGGACGCCCGATCATTTCGCGGCGAGGCTTGCCGCAGCGCCGGTTGATGGCGCCGCCAATGCCGCGCTCATCGCGCTCGTTGCCAAAATCTTCGGCATTGCCCGCCGCGACGTGACGCTGATCGCAGGCGAAACGAGTCGGCTCAAACGATTGCGGCTATCGGGGGCGCCGCAAGCGCTGGCGGAGACGGCAGCAGCGCTCTATGAGCCCAAGCCATGAGCGCTGACATCATCGACGGCAAGGCTTTCGCGCTTGCCCTGCGCGAACGCATCGCGGCGCAGGTCGCGGCGTTCCGCGCCGCCGCCGGGCGCGCGCCGGGGCTGGCGGTGGTGCTCGTCGGCGAGGATCCGGCCTCGGCGGTCTATGTCCGTAACAAGGGCAAGGCGACGGTGGCGGCCGGCATGGAAAGCTTCGAGCACCAGCTGCCCGCCGATGTTGCCGAAGCCGAACTGCTTGCGCTGATCGATTGCCTCAACCGCGACGAAGCCGTCGACGGCATCCTCGTCCAGCTGCCGCTGCCCGCGCATATCAACGGCGCGCGAGTGATCATGGCGATCGACCCCGAAAAGGACGTCGACGGCTTCCACCCGGTCAATGTCGGGCGGCTCGCGACCGGGATGCACGGTTTCGTGCCTTGCACGCCGCTCGGCTGCCTGATGCTGTTGCAGGACCGCCTCGGCGACCTGAGCGGGCTCGACGCGGTCGTGGTCGGCCGGTCGAACATCGTCGGCAAGCCGATGGCGCAACTGCTGATCGGCGCCAATGCGACCGTCACCATCGCGCATTCGAAGACGCGCGATCTGGCGAGCATCGTCCACCGTGCCGACATCGTCGTGGCGGCGGTCGGCCAGCCCGAGATGATCAAGGGCGACTGGATCAAGCCGGGCGCGACCGTGATCGACGTCGGCATCAACCGCACCGAAGATGGCCTGGTCGGCGACGTCGAATTCAACGGCGCGGCCAGCGTCGCGGCTGCGATCACGCCGGTGCCGGGCGGCGTTGGGCCGATGACGATTGCCTGCCTGCTCCGCAACACGCTGGTCGCTGCGCACCGCCGCGCGGGCGTCGCCTATGACAAGGGTGCGCTTTGATCGAGCTGTTCGTCTCGTCGCTGATCACCTTCTTCGTGGTGATCGACCCGCCGGGCTGCGCGCCGATCTATGCCGGGCTGACGGCAGGCGTGCCGACCGAGCACAGCCGGGCGATGGCGATCCGCGCAGTGCTGATAGCGGGTGCGATCCTCGTCATCTTCGCACTGTTTGGTCAGGACATCCTGCGCGCGCTCGGCATCAGCCTCGACAGTTTCCGGATTGCGGGCGGGATCATGCTCTTCCTGATCGCGCTCGAGATGGTGTTCGAAAAACGCACCCAGCGCCGCGAGGATCGTGCGCAGAAGATGATCGAGGCGCATGAGGTTGAGGATGTCTCGGTCTTCCCGATGGCGATGCCGATGATCGCGGGGCCGGGATCGATCGCGTCGATCATGCTGCTGATGTCGAAGGGCCACGGGATCGAGCGGACGCTGGTGATCCTGGCGGCGCTGGCGACGATCCTGATGCTGACCTTGCTCGCGCTGCTGCTGGCGGCGCCGCTGATGCGTATCCTTGGCGCGAAGATCGAGGCCGTCGTCACCCGGCTGCTCGGCGTGCTGCTGGCGGCACTCGCCGCGCAATTCGTGATCGACGGGCTGAAGGCGAGCTTCTTCTAGCCCGATCGCGCTATTCGATCCGCCAGAGCCGGAGCGGTGATCGCTTGGGCAAGGCGACCGGCTTCAGCCACGGCGGCGCCTTGCCATCGGCGAGCTGATCGTAAAAGCCGCCCTTGTTGCGCGCGCGGTACACGGTAGACTCGGCCATGTTCGGGCAAGTCAGCAGAAGGCGCGCGCCATGCGCCCTGGCGATCGCCCGGAACTGGTCGGCGCTGCCGCCAAAGGCATGCTGCACGTCCAGAATGGCGTCGCCGTTGCGGTGGTAGGGGCCAGCGATGGCGCTGTGATGCGTGACCGTAATCAGCCGTGGGCCGAGATCGACAAAGGTGAAGATCGTCTGCGGCGGCAACCGGTCGAGCGGCGCGAGCGCAGTGAAGCTCGGGCAAGTGCTGCCAGCGCGGTCGACCGTCTTGGTCCGCGCGGTCGGCTGCTCGACCGGCAGCCATTTGACGATAAAGCCCGCAAAGGCGCCCGACACGATCAGGAAGCCGCCAACGGTGCCGAACACGCGCACCAGCATCGATTTGCTCTTCAGGAACCATGGCAGCACGATGCAGGTGAGCGCAATCGCCCCCGGCACGCCAAGCAGCTGCGCCGCCGCGCTCGCCCGCGACTGCCAGAGCAGCAAGCCACCGGCGAGCAGTGTGAACAGCAATACACCGCACCAGGCGGCGACGGTCGCCTGTCCGCGCGCGCGCCATGTCGCTACGGCCGCCCCCACCAGCCCGATCACCGGCAGCATGATCACCGGGAAATAGACGCGGAACGGGTGGGTATAGACGGGCTTTGCCTCGCGGATGTTGTCGAGCCAGTTGCGCTGAAGCTCGGGCGAGACCTGCTCGGGGCGACCGAGGCATTGCGGGAAGAAGCCGGCAAAACCCGCGACGATCGCCACCCCGGCGACGACCGCCAGCCCCAGCCGTGTCGTCCGCGCCTTTGGGTTGATCGTACCGAGCAGCACCAGCAGCCCGCCCGCCGCGGTCATCACGCTGAGCCATACCGGCGTCAGCGCGTCGCAGCGCAGCACGCTGTTGGCGTAGGACGCAAAGCCCGCATAGCCGAGCAAGCACCCGATGCCGAGCGCGGCGCCATAGATGGTCATGCGCGGCGCTTCGGCCGCGTCCCACACCCAGCGCAGCGCGATGATCGCGCCGGCGCCAGCAGCATAGGGCAGCATCTCAAGCCCGATCGACAGCGAAAACGCGCTTGCCAGCCCGACCAATAGCCCGCCGCGCCGCTGCACCGGATCGGCCAGCCCCGCTACTGTGACTGCCAGCGATGCCAGTTGCCAGCCGTGATGGTCGATGCGTTCGGGCATGAACATCAGCAGCGTGGTCGTGCACAGGAGCATGAAGATGATCGCCAGCGGCCAGGCAAGCGGATGCACCAGCCGCCGCACGGTGAAGGCAAGGGCAACGAGCGTGACCGACATCGGTAGCAGCGGGGCAATGCCGCACGCCAGGCGTTCGGCCCAGAACGTGCCCGCAAACGGCCGGATCAGCAGGATAAGCCCCGCGATCGGCAGATCGACAATGCGCGTCCAGTGCATGTCGAAACCCGTCGGCGGGTTCATCCGATACTGGCGCAGATCGTACCAGCCCTGCCCGTTCAGCAGCGCGCGGACCTGCATCAGCCGCATATTGTCGTCGGTGTCGCTCAGCGACAGCCAGCGCACGGTGTTCCAGCCATTGGCAACGAACCAGATCGCCAGCACCGCCCAGGCGATCAGCGTCAGCGCAATCCAGTGCCGATCGAAAATCTGGCGCAAGGCAGTGCCGAAATCCGGCGAGGCAGCGCTATCGTTGCTCAAAACAGCTTCCCTCGCATTCCCCCGCGCTCTACGGCAGCGCGCGTAAAGGGCAAGTTGAGAAATGATCCGTCGGGCCGAAACGATATTGCGCGACTATCCGATGGTCGGCCAGTTGCTGCGCTTCGGCATTGCCGGCGGGATATCGACGCTGATCTATGCCGCGGTCTATCTGCCGCTGACGAGCTGGGTGTTTCCGGGCCCGCGCGCGGTGTTCGCGGTGCCCTTTGCCTTTGCAGTCGCCGTGACGGCGGGCTTTTTCCTGCACAGCCGGTGGAGCTTCAAGGGGCACGGCACGCGCCAGCCCGGCGGCATGCAGCAGGTCAAATTCGTCGCGGTACAGGCGTCGGGAGTCGGGCTGAATGCGCTCGTCACCTGGATCGGCACGGCGGTGCTCGGCTTTCCGGCCTGGGCACCCTTGTTGCCGGCGGTACTGATCGCCACGATCTTCACCTTCCTCCTCAATCGCTGGCTGGTCTTCGCCTGATGGGCAAAACGCATGGATAGAATCGTCTACGACCGCATGGCGGCGCATGATTCGACGCACTGGTGGTACCGGGCGCGGCGCGAGATCCTCTCGGATTATCTGACCCGGCTCGGCGGCCTGCCAAAAGACGCGCGCATCCTCGAAATCGGCTGCGGCACCGGCCATAATCTGCCGATGCTCGCGCGCTTCGGCCAAGTCGAGGCGATCGAGATCGACCCCGCCGCGCGCGCGATTGCCAGCGAACGGCTCGGCCGCCCGGTCGGCGATGCCCCGCTCCCCGAACTGCCCGGGATCGAACGCAGCGCCTATGACCTGATCGCGGTGCTCGATGTCGTCGAACATATCGAGGATGATGTCGCGGCGCTCGCGGCAATGCGCGATTGTCTGAAGCCCGGCGGCAAGATTTTGATCGCGGTCCCGGCGCACCAGTGGATGTGGAGTGCGCACGACGTCGTCAATCACCACCACCGGCGCTATTCCAAGGCGACGCTGGGCAAAGCGATTGCGGCGGCGGGGCTGAAGCACAATGGCCTGCGCTGGTTCAACTCGCTGCTGTTCCCGCTTGCCGCTGCCTCGCGGATCGCCGGGCGGCTGACCGGCAAGGACGACAGCGACGATTCACCGCCGCCAGGGCCAGTCAACGCGCTGTTCGAGACGGTGTTCGGGCTCGAGCGGCACCTCGTCGGGCGCATGCCGCTGACGCCGGGTGTGTCGATCGTGACCTTGGCGCAGCGGGTTTGATCTCACGCCCCTTCCGTTAGTGTCGAGCGAAGTCGAGACACGGGTAACGAAGCGACGCGCCTGTGGCCTGTTTCTCGACTTCGCTCGAAACGAACGGGGGAAAGCGGGGACTACTCCCCCGCGACACCCTCGTCACCGCTCAACGGCGCCACTTCAACCGCTTCCGCCTTATACCCCAAGGTCGCCGTCCCGCGCACCGGCCCGGCGACGTCGGCGACCAGATAGAGCGGGCGCCGCTTCGATTCGACGTACAGCCGTCCGAGATATTCGCCGATCATCCCCAGCACGAACATCTGCACCGCGCCCAGCAGCACGACGACCAGCATCGTCGAGGTCCAACCCTGCACCGCGCTACCGGTGAAGAACCCGATCGCGATATAGACGAACAGCAGTAGCGACGCGCCCGTCAGCGCGAGCCCGGCATGGCTCGCGAACCGCAGCGGCGCGGTCGAAAAACCGGTAACGGCATCGAGCGCGAGCCGGATCATCTTGCCGAGCGGGTAATTGGTCTCGCCGGCATGGCGCTCGGCGCGGTCATAGACGAACGGCACTTGCCGGAAGCCGACCCATGCCACCATCCCGCGAATGAAGCGGGCCTGTTCGGGCAAGCTGAGCAGCGCATCGAGCGCACGCCGGCTCATCAGCCGGAAATCGCCGGTGTCGAGCGGGATCGGCGTGTCGGTCACCCGGTCGAGCACGCGGTAGAAGGCGGCGGCCGTCATCTTCTTGAAAAACGTCTCGCCTTCGCGCTTGCGGCGCACCGCATAGACGACATCGGCGCCCTGCTCGACCATCGTCGCGCGCATGTCGCTCAGCAGCTCGGGCGGGTCCTGCAGATCGGCGTCGATGATTAGGATTTGCGCGCCGCAGCACAGGTCGAGCCCGGCGGTCAGCGCCAGCTGGTGGCCGTGATTGCGCGACAGGTTGATCGCAACGAGTCGCGGATCGCTCGCCGCGAGCCGCTGCATCACACCCCAGCTGCCGTCCTTCGACCCGTCGTTGACGAGCACGATCTCGTAATCCTCGCCCACCGCGGCGCGCGCCGCGGCGGTAACGCGGCTGTGCAGCAGGTCGAGGTTCGGCTCCTCGTTATAGCAAGGAACGACGACGGAGAGCGCAGGGCGATGCATGGGCGCCGCTCTAGCGTTCATTTGGCGCCACGCAAAGTGATCACACCGCCGCCCGCGCGCGCTCCTCGACCAGCCGTTCTAGGATCGTCAGCGGCACCGCGCCGTCGCGCAGCACTTCGTGGAACTGCTTGATGTCGAACTTCGCGCCCAAAATCTTGCGGGCATTGTCGCGCGCGCGCAGCCAGCTGATGTGGCCGAGCTTGTAGCTGCACGCCTGCCCCGCCTGGGTGCAATAACGCTCGATCTCGCGCAGCGAGCGCGGGCGCGCGAAGCCGACGGTCTCGACGAAGTAATCGGTTGCCTGCTCGCGGGTCCAGCGCTTGGCGTGGATGCCGGTGTCGGCGACCAGCCGCGCCGCGCGGAACAAGAAGCTCTGCAGATAGCCCGCACGCTCGACCGGGCTCGCATAGCCGCCGAGTTCGTCGGCGACTTGCTCGGCATAGAGCGCCCACCCTTCCGAATAAGCACCGAAGAACGACAGCCGACGCAGCAACGGCGTCTTCAGGCTCGCGACGACGCTCAGCTGGGTGTGATGCCCCGGCACGCCTTCGTGATAGGTCAGCGACGGCAGCGTATATTTCGGCCAGTCGCCGACGTCCTTCAGATTGATGAAGTAGATGGCCGGGCGCGATCCGTCGAGGGACGCGAACCGGTAATAGCCGTTCGACGCGCCGTCCTGAATCTCGACCGGCACCGCGCGGATGTCGAGCGGGGCGCCCGGATGATTAAGGAACGCCTGCGGCAATTTCGCCCGCATCGCTTTCACCCCCTCGTTCAGCCCCGCGAGCAGCGCGGCGCGGCCTTCGGCGGTGTTGGGATAGAGCTGCTCGGGGCGCTGGTTGAGCGCCGTCAGCCGCGCGCCGACCGAGCCTTGCGTCAGCCCCTGCGCGCGCAGGATCTTGTCGAGCTCGGCGCTGATCTCAGCGACTTGCTGACGGCCGAGTTGATGGACTTCGTCGGGCGTAAAATTGGTCGTCGTCGCCGCCTTCAGCGCATCGGCATAAATGGCCTCACCCTGCGGCAGCGCCCACAGCCCCGCATCCTTGCGGCGCGGCAGCGACTGCACCAGCTCAATCTGGCGGTCGAGCGCGGGATAGACGCTGTTCGCGATGATCTTGGCCGCGCGCGCAGCCCAATCGCCCGCGATGCCAGCCTTGGCGGCACGCGAGGCAAGCGACATCGCCATCGAGCTCGCCTCGGGCGCTGCCTTGCGCAAAGCGTTCATCTGACCGAGCGTCAGGTCGAGCGAGAAATCGGGCGCGACATAGCCGCGCGCCGCTTCGGCTTTTTGCACCGCGCTGTCCTGGTCGAGCGCAGTGCCGAACGCGTCGAGCCGCGACAGATAGGCTTCGCAATCGTCGGCGGTCTGGATGGTGTGCGACGACGACAGGAAATCGGGGATCGAGAAATAGGCACCGCCCTGCTGGAAGATGCGATAGGGGCGAATGGTGCTACCGATGCCGTATTTGACCTGGCCGGTGATGCCGCTGTTCAGCGAATAGAGCACGACTTCGCGGTTGAGCTTGCCGTCTTTCGACAAGGTCGCCGGATCAATCGCGGTGATATCGGCAATCGCCTGTTTGGTGCGCGCGAGATCGGCAGCGCGTCCCGCCGCCGAGCGATCGTCGAGCTTGCCCTTCAGCGGTGCGCGCGCGCCCTTGTCGAGCCCGAGCTGAGTCGCTTGTTCTGGATTATCGTCGACGTTGGCGTTGAAAATCTTGTCGAACAGCGCGTTGAGCGCAGCATCGCCAGCGGGTGCGGCGGCGCGCAAAGCGCCCGGCAGCGTCACGGCAGCAGCAGCGACGCCGCTGGCGGCCAGAAAGCGACGACGGTCCATGGGCAATCCCCTCCTCGATTTATCTGGCGATCAGCTTAGCCGCCCTGCTGCGGCTGGCAACCGGCCTCAGGCGCGCTCGACCGAGCTGACCGCGTCGGCCGCGCGCAACGCCGCGATCAGCCGCGTCAGGTGCGTCAGGTCGCGCACTTCCATGTCGATCATGTTGGTGTGATAGCCGGTGTCGCGATTGTCGAGCCGAAGGTTGATGATATTGGCCTTGTGCGCGCCGATCACCGTCGCGACCACCCCGAGCGCGCCGGGTTCATTCTTCAGCTGCACGGCGATCCGCGCGACCGCGCCTTCGGTCTTGTCGCCCCAGGCAAGGTCGACCCAGTCGGCGTCGTCGCTGTCGGTCAGCGTTGCGCAGTCGATCTTGTGGACCTCGATCCCCTCGTTGGGCCGACGCAGGCCGACGATCCGGTCGCCCGGCACCGGGTGGCAACATTCGGCAAGATCGAAGGCAATGCCCGGCGTCAGCCCGCGGATCGAAATGGCGGCCATCGGCGCCGTCGGCGTCGCCTCGCCCAGTTCCGCCAGCGCGCCTGGCATCAGTGCTTCCATCACTTCGGCATCGGTGAAGCGGCGGCGCGCGATCGCTTCCATCAGGGCAGCGTCGTCGGCGAGCTTCAGCCGCTTGACGGCCGCGCTGATCGCATCGTCCGAAAGCGTGGTCGGCAACCGCTTGACGATCTCGTCGTAAAGCTTGCGGCCCAGCGCCTGCGCCTCATCGCGTTCCTTGATCCGCAAATGGCGGCGGATCGCCGCGCGCGCTTTCCCGGTGATCGCAAAGTTCAGCCAGTGCGGCTGCGGCCGCTGCGCCTTTGAGCGCAGGATCTGAACCTGGTCGCCATTGTCGAGATGCGTGCGCAAGGGAACGACGCGCCCGTTGATCTTTGCGCCGACCGCCTGGTCGCCCAGATCGGTGTGCAGCGCATAAGCGAAATCGATCGGGGTTGCGCCCTTGGGCAGCTGGATCAGCTCGCCGCGCGGCGTGAAAGCGAAGATGCGGTCGACGTACATCGCCATCCGGGTATGTTCGAGCAATTCCTCGGGGCTTTCGGCCGCATCGAGGATTTCGACCAGATCGGCGATCCAGCGCACTTGCGTGTCGGGTCGCAGCTTGCCCTGCTTGTACGCCCAGTGCGCAGCGAGGCCATGTTCGGCCTCGGCATGCATTTCGGGCGTGCGGATCTGGATTTCGACGCGCGTATTCTCAGCGTGCATGATGCTGGTGTGCAGCGATCGATAGCCGTTGCGCTTGGGTGTCGAGACATAGTCCTTGAAACGCCCCGGCACCATTGGCCAGCGCCGGTGGATCAGCCCGAGCGCGCGGTAGCAATCCTCTTCGGACGGCACGATCACGCGAAACGCCATGATGTCCGAAAGCTGCTCGAAACTGATGTGGCGCTCGCTCATCTTGCGCCAGATCGAATAGGGGTGCTTTTCGCGGCCCCAGATGTCGGCATCGACGCCGTGACGCAGCAGTAGCGCCTTCATCGACGACGCGATTTTGGTGATCCGCCCGCTGTCGCCTTCATTGAGCAGCGCGAGCCGCTTGGTGATCGAATCGAAGGCTTCGGGTTCGAGCTGGCGAAAGGCCAGGCTCTGCATCTCGCGCATGAATTCATACATGCCGATTCGCTCGGCGAGCGGGGCATAGATGTCCATCGTCTCGCGCGCGATGCGGCGGCGCTTTTCCTCGCTCTTGATGTGGTGGAGCGTGCGCATGTTGTGCAGCCGGTCGGCGAGCTTGACGAGCAGCACGCGAATATCGTCCGACATCGCGAGCAGAAACTTGCGCAGATTTTCGGCCGCACGCTCGCTTTCGGTCTGCGCCTCGATCTTCGACAGCTTGGTGACGCCATCGACCATGCGCGCGACATTGTCGCCGAACAGCCGGTGGATTTCCTCAGGAGTCGCCACCGTATCCTCGATCGTGTCGTGGAGAATGGCGGTCGCGATCGTCTCGTCGTCGAGCCTAAGATCGGTCAATATTCCGGCGACTTCGATCGGGTGGCTGAAATAGGGGTCGCCCGATGCGCGCTTCTGGGCGCCATGCGCCTGCATCGAAAACACATAGGCGCGATTAAGCAGCGCCTCATTGGCATCAGGATCGTAGCTTAATACCCGATCGACCAGTTCATATTGCCGCAGCACGCAGCCAATGTGGGGCTGCGTGCTGCTGCTTTGCAACATTTACTTGCCCGCGCCGATCACGCGCGGGGTTGATCGTGGTTAGCGCGCAACAGTGTTGCACTTGGCGAGCGTCGCTTCGTCGAAAGCGGCGCCGGCAACGCTGAACGCGTTGAGCTTGCCGATGCGCTGCGCGACCATCTGGCACATGATGACGTCGCGCTGCGTGCTCTTGGCGGCACCGCAGACGCCGTCGGTGCACTTCCACAGCGTGCCGGCAGTGATGATCGTGGTCTTGCTCGGCGCGGTCGCCGGCGTCGCATTGTAATAGCCGCTGGTCTGGGCCGAAGCCGCGACGGGAGCAAGGGCAAGAGTGGCAGCCGCAGCAGCGGCGAGCGAGAGCATACGGGTCATGTCTTCCTCCATCGATGGGGCGCCTGGGGAGGGCCGCCCCGTGCATAATTGAGTTGCGAAACGCCACTTAGTCGACTAAGTTTTTCGTTGCAACTAGAAACTTAGATTTTCGTCGCGTGTCTGGCGATTTGGGATAGGATGACCGGCCTGATGGATGCGAAACTGAGAGAGCCCTTACGCGATCTCGCCGAGTGCAGCCTGCCGGCTGCGCTCGAGGCGATGGGCGAGCGCTGGTCGTTCCTCATCCTGCGCGCAGCTTTCAACGGCCTGCACCATTTCGAGGAATTCCAGTCCGAGCTGGGCATTGCCCGCAACATTCTGGCGAACCGGCTGGCGCGGCTGGTCGAGCACGGCATCCTGAAGCGCGAGGCCTTGCCCGACGATCGCCGCAAGATCGAGTATCGGCTGACCGACAAGGGCGCGGCACTGCTGCCGACGATGGTCGCGCTGCGGCAATGGGGCGAGCGCTGGGAAACCGGCGTTGCGGCAACGCCGGTATTGGTCGACGAACGCGATCGCCGCCCGATCCGGCAGGTCGAAGTCCACGCCTGGGACGGACGCATACTCCGCAAGGGCGACATGGTCTGGTCGCTGCCTGAGGACATCGCGCGCGACGTCGATGCGGCCGAATAGGCGGGTCGAGACGCATTCTGTACCACTGAGCACGACCTCCGCATTGCGACGGCCGACATCTACATCAGATTTGTAGCAACTGCTACACTCAATCCTGTTCGTGCGTCGCGAGCTTTTCCAGCGCCGCGCGCACTGCTCCCGTAATCGGCGCCGGGCGCCCGCCCAGCGTGCCGACATGGACAATCACCATTTCGATCACGCAGTGGAGCGCACCCGTCGCTGCATGACACAGTTCGAACCGCTGGGTCAGGCTGGTCGTGCCGACGCGCTCGATCCGCACGAAAGCTTCGATCTCGTCGCCCATCGCAAAGGGGATCAGATAGTCGATCTCGGTATGGCGGACGTGGAATTCGGCGTCGGTCCAGTCGGGGCCGAGCGCGTCCATGCCGCTCCATTCCCAGAATTCGCCGACCGCATAATCGGCATATTCGAGATAGCGCGAATTGAAGACGATCCGCTGGCCGTCGATTTCGGCGTAGCGGACCTTGAAGCGGGTGGAGAAGGCAAAGCCGGGGCGGGTCATGGCCGGGGCGATGCCGCCCGCGGGTGCCAACGTCAACGGGGTCAGAGCAGCAGCTTGGCGCCGACGATGCCGAGCGTGGTGGCGAGGATCGGCGCGAGCACCCGGTCCGACACGCGCGTCGCGATCAGGCTGCCGATGATGATGCCGGGAATCGACCCGAGCAGCAGCGACAGCAGCAGCCACGGATCGACCGTGCCCATCGACAGATGCCCCAGCCCCGCGATCAGCGTGAGCGGCACGGCATGGGCGATGTCGCTGCCGACCAGCCGCGCGACCGGCACCTTCGGATAGAGGATCAGCAGCGCTGTCATGCCGAGCGCGCCCGCGCCGACCGACGTGAACGACACCAGCGCGCCGAGAATGACCCCCAGCACAATCGTCAGCCGCCTGATCTGGCCATCATCGTCACCGGCGAAGAACGGCGTCAGCCGCGCGACCAGCTGCTTGCGGAAAAACACCGAAATCGCGGTCAGGATCAACGCGCCGCCGAGCACGCTTGCGATCAGCTTCCCCATCGCCTCGGCCTGCGCGCCGACCAGCCACAGCAAGGTCAGCGTCGCGACTGCGGCGGGCAAGCTGCCCATTGCCAGCCGCCGGACGACGCGCCAGTCGACCGTGCCGTGGCGCCCGTGCACTGCCGCGCCCGCCGTCTTGGTCGCCGACGCATAAAGCAGGTCGGTGCCGACCGCAGTTGCCGGATGGAAGCCGAACGCCAGCACCAGAATCGGCGTCATCAGCGATCCGCCGCCGACGCCGGTCAGGCCGACGAGCAGCCCCACCAAGACCCCGGCCAGCGAATAAAGCGGTTGGATCACGCCGAATCGCGCGCCGCAGCTTGGGGCGGCGTATTCACGCCCATCGACTGGAGGTAACGGCGGATGTTGCGCGCGGCCTGGCGCAGGCGCTGTTCGTTTTCGACCATCGCAATGCGCACGAACCCTTCGCCGTTCTCGCCATAGCCAACCCCTGGCGCAACCGCGACGTGAGCGTGAGTGAGCAATTGTTTGCTGAACTCAAGGCTGCCTAAATGCGCAAGCGCTGGCGGCAGCGGCGCCCAGGCGAACATCGACGCGGGCGGTGCCGGAATATCCCATCCGGCGCGGCCGAAGCTTTCGACCAGCACGTCGCGGCGGTGGTGGTAGAGCTGACGGTTCTTCTCGACAATGTCCTGCGGGCCATTGAGCGCGGCGCAGGCGGCGGCCTGGATCGGCGTGAAAGCACCGTAATCGAGGTAGGACTTCACCCGTGTCATTGCCGCGATCAGCTTCTGGTTGCCGACCGCAAAGCCGATCCGCCAGCCCGCCATCGAATAGGTTTTCGACAGCGACGTGAATTCCACCGCGACGTCCTTGGCGCCCGGCACTTGCAGGATCGAGGTGGTCGGCTTGCCGTCGAAATAGAGTTCGGAATAGGCAAGGTCGGAAATCACCCAGACCTTGTTCTCGCGCGCCCAAGCGACCAGCCGCTCGTAAAAGGCGATGTCGACCGTCTCGGCGGTCGGGTTCGACGGATAGTTGACGACCAGCACCGACGGGCGCGGGACAGTGAAGCTCATCGCGCGGTCGAGCGCTTCCCAATAACGCGCGTCGGGCGTGGTCGGCACCGCGCGGATGGTGGCACCGGCAATGATGAAGCCGAAGGTGTGGATCGGATAGCTCGGGTTGGGCGCCAGCACGACGTCGCCCGGCGCGGTGATCGCGGTGGCAAGGCTCGCAAGCCCTTCCTTCGACCCCATCGTCACCACGACTTCGCGCTCGGGATCGACCTCGACCCCGAAACGGCGCGCATAATAATTGGCCTGCGCACGCCGCAGACCCGGAATACCGCGCGACGCCGAATAGCCATGGGCATCGGTCTTGCTCGCGACTTCGACGAGCTTTTCGATGACATGCGGCGGCGGCGGCAGGTCGGGGTTGCCCATGCCGAGGTCGATGATGTCCTCGCCGCTCGCCCGCGCCGCCGCGCGCATCGCGTTCACTTCGGCGATGACATAGGGCGGCAGACGTTTGATGCGGTAGAATTCGTCGGACATCGCAATCGCTTTGCTAGAAGAGCTATCGGCGCGGGCGACGTCGGCGCGACCCGTTCAGCCGCCCCCTCGTCGCCGGGGCCGGACGATGCTAAAGCGTCTGCCAACAAGGCGCAAATCCCAAGAATCGGCGCCCGAGGATGAGGACAGCATGGCCGACCCCCAATCCCCTTCAGGTGCAACGCCGACCGCCGCGCTGCCGATCCCCAGCCTTGAGGACATGCAGCATTGGACCTGGGTGATGGGCCGCGCGCAGCAGATGATGCTGGAGGCAGGCCTGCAGACGATCGAGGACACGCCCGCGATCCCGATCATCCCCGGCTTCACCGACCCGCGCACACTGGAGCGCGCGCGCGATTTCTGGGCCGACAGCATGAAGATGTGGTCGCGCTTCCTTGCGCCCGAAGACGCCGTCGAGCCCGAGAATCCGGCGCACGCCAAGGACAAGAGGTTCAAGGATCCGGCGTGGCGCACCAACCCGGTTTTCGACTGGATCCGCCAGAGCTATCTGCTCGTCTCCGACCATCTCCAGCGCAGCATCGACGAGATCGAGGGGATCGACGACAAGCAGCGCGAGAAACTGCGCTTTGCAACCCGCAACATCGTCGAGGCAATGAGCCCGAGCAATTTCCCGGCGACCAATCCGCTGGTGCTCGAAAAGACGATCGAAACCGGCGGCGAAAATCTGCTGCACGGGCTGCAGCACATGCTCGCCGATCTGCGCAAGGGACAGCTGACGCAGACCAGCGACGGCGTGTTCGAAGTCGGCCGCAACATCGCGACCACGCCCGGCAAGGTCGTCAAGCGCACGCCGCTTTACGAGCTGATCCAGTACAGCCCGACCACCGATCAGGTGGTCGAAACGCCGCTGGTGATCTTCCCGCCGTGGATCAACCGCTTCTACATCCTCGACCTGACGCCCGAGAAAAGCTTCATCAAATGGGCCGTCGATCAGGGGCTGACGGTGTTCATCGTGTCATGGCGGTCGGCCGACGCAACAATGAAGGACGTGACCTGGGACGATTATGTCGAACAGGGCCAGATCGACGCGATCGACACCGTCCGCGCGCTGCTGAAGGTCGATGCCGTCCACACCATCGGCTATTGCGTCGCGGGCACGACGCTGGCGGCGACGCTTGCCGTGCTGGCCGCGCGCGGCGATGCCGCCAAGGTCAAGAGCGCGACCTTCTTCACCGCGCAGGTCGATTTCAGCCGCGCCGGCGAATTGCTCAATTTCGTCGATGACGAGCAGATCAAGCTGATCGAGCAAGTGTCGCCCGAGGGGTTCCTCGACGGGCGCTATATGGCCGCGACCTTCAACCTGCTGCGCGGGCGCGACCTGATCTGGAACTACGTCACCAATAATTATCTGCTCGGCCAGGATTATGTGCCGTTCGACCTGCTCCACTGGAACAGCGACACCACCAATCTGCCGAGCAAATGGCATCTGAGCTATTTGCGCGATCTCTACCGCGACAATCTGCTGGCGACGCCCGGCGCGCTCAGCGTTGCCGGCACACCGATCGACCTGACCAAGATCGCCACGCCGAGCTATATTCAGGCAGGGCGCGAGGACCATATCGCGCCTGCCGAAAGCGTCTGGCAGATGACCAAGCACTTCGCGGGGCCGATCCGCTTCGTACTGGCGGGGTCAGGGCACATCGCCGGTGTGGTCAATCCACCGGCGGCGCAGAAATACCAATATTGGACCAATCCGGCGATCGACGGCACGCTGTCGGACTTCGTTGCGGGCGCGACCGAGACCAAGGGCAGCTGGTGGCCCGACTGGATCGAGTGGATCCGCGCGCAGGGCGAAAAACAGGTCGCCGCCAAGGGCGCGCGCGTGCCCGGCAAGGGCAAGCTGCCCGCGCTTGGCGAAGCGCCGGGCGACTATGTGAAGATGCGATAAGCGTTTCGATTCAATATCCTACCGCAGTCCGCAACGGCTTGTGAATTTCATGTTGCAGCGCACAATAATCGCTTGATCTCCGCATTGCAGTGCATTATATTGCGCTGCAGCAACGGAGTTATCAGGAGCGCCGCATGGCCACCAAAGGTCCCAAAACAGGCACGCCGACCAAGTCGGTTGCGCCTGCTGTAAAGGCGGACGTCATCGCCGCCGAAGTCGCATCGCCTGCGCCCAAGACGGCGAAGGTTGCCAAGCCGGCGGTCCGCAAGGCCGCCAAGCCCGCCGTCGTCGTGCCGGAAGTCGTCGCTGCACCCGCCGCGGCTGCGCCTGCCACGATTGCTGACGTCACTCCGGTGGCGCCGACTGTCGCCGCTGCACCGGTGATCGAAACGCCGGCGCCCGAAACCGTCGTCGCGCCCGCGCCGGTGGCGCCGGTCGTCGCCCCCGACATTACCCCTGCCGTCGCGGCTGCCCCCGCAGCCAAGACGCCCACCCCCGCAAGCAAAAAGGCAAATATCATGGAAAACACCCTGCACGCCGCTACCGAAAAGACTCAGGCTCTGTTCGTTGACATGAACGAGCGCACCAAGGCCGCCGTCGAAAAGAGCACCCAGCTGTTCGCCGACATGAACGAGCTCAGCAAGGGCAACGTCGACGCGCTGGTCGAATCGTCGAAGATCGCCGTCAAGGGCATCGAAACGATGGGCCAGGAAGCTGCCGACTACACCCGCAAGTCGTTCGAAGGCGCGACCGCCGCGATGCGCGACCTCGCCTCGGTCAAGACCCCGGCCGACTTCATGAAGCTGCAGAGCGACTTCGTCCGCACCGCGTTCGACAACCTCGTTGCCGAAACCTCGAAGAACACCGAAGCGATGCTCAAGCTCGCTGGCGACATCGCCCAGCCGATCTCGAACCGCGTTGCGGTTGCCGCCGAAAAGATCAAGGTCGGCGCGTAAACCATCCGGCGCTTTGGCGTCGATTGACAATGCGAAGGGGCGGCGACCGCTGGGTTGCCGCCCCTTTTCGTTACGCTACGGCCTTTGGGTCAGGAATCGCGCCTGCAATGGCCGATCATATCGCTTCCCCCTTGCCGAAGCCCCCCGGCCTGCCATATTTTCACGACACATGACCGACAGTTCAACTCTCCCCATCGCGATGGCCGAGCGCCGCGACGATGACGAAGGCACCGGCCTCGGCATCGCGACGCGCACGCGTGCGCGCACCAAGCGGCCGACGCCGTACCGCGTGCTGATGCTCAACGACGATTACACGCCGATGGAATTTGTGGTGCTGTGCCTGCAGCGCTTCTTCCGCATGAGCATCGAGGAAGCGACCCGGGTGATGCTCCACGTTCACCAAAAGGGCGTCGGCGTGTGCGGGGTCTTCACCTATGAAGTCGCCGAGACCAAAGTCAGCCAAGTGATGGACTTCGCCCGCCAGAACCAGCACCCCCTGCAGTGCACGCTCGAAAAGGCATGACACACGGCTAACCGCCGGATTGGGCGGCGCCTGGACGAGGGGGAGTGGCCAGGCGCCGCCGCGCGTGGCGTCGGTAAAGGGGGCTGGAACCGACGACGTTGCCAATATAGGCGCGAATCAGGTCCTTTCGATGGCGACCGGCGATAATTTTATCGAAATCTTGCGCAAATGGTCGAGCTTGCTTGGACAGCGATTGCCCGGTCTCAGCGCCCGCGCGCCCTTAGCTGGCCGATCGCCGCCGACACCAGCAAGGATTCGGCCCCGGCATAGCCGAGGCCCAGATGGTCGGGCCGCACCGTCACGGCATCCGTCAGGCTGAGCCGCCCCGATCGCAATCCTGCGCGCCCGATCCGCGCCCATAGCCGCGCGGTTTCCCAGCGGATCAGCTTGCGGTCATCGTGCGACGGCGCCTGTTCGGCCACGAACGCCGCTTGCAGCGCGATCAGCGTATCGCCCAGCAGCGCCAGCGTCGCGCGGTCGGGCACCGGTGTGCGCTGCATCACATGGGCGACGACCAGCCGCGCGCGCGCAGGCGCGTCGTCACCGAACACCCCGGCATAGCGCGTTGTCAACACATTGCTCGCGCTTGCCAGCATTGTATCGGTAAAGCGCTGCGACGCGCCGCCACCGTGGCTGCGATAGGTGAGCAGCGGCGTGTCGATCCGCGCAATGCGCCCGAGCGTGCGCAGCCGGTGGTAGAGATCGAAATCCTCGGCATAAAGCAGCTCGGGCCGCGTGAAGGGGTCGAGCTGGCGCGCGGCATCGGCCCGGATCATCACCGATGACCAGACCAGCGGATTCGAGATCCACAGCATCCAGTCGACCAGCGCGGGCGTCGTCACCGCCGGCAAGGTGGAGGGGCGGATGTCGCCATCGACCAGCACATCGGTCGCGCTCGCCACCAGCACGGTATCGCGATGGGCGTCCAGCCAGCGCACCTGTTCAGCGAAGCGGTTCGGCGCGCACAGATCGTCCTGGTCGAGCGCGGCGAGATAGCGTCCCCGCGCCGCCGCGACGGCGCGGTTGCGGGTACGCACCGGGCCCTGGTTCACCTCGGCCTCGATCACCCGGAACCGCGGGTCGTCGATGGCGCGCAGCACATCGCGGGTGTTATCGGTTGAGCAATCGTCGACGATGACCACTTCGAAGTCGCCGAAGCTCTGCGCCTGCAGGCTTGCGATCGTCTCGCCAATCAGGGCCGCGCCATTATAGGCGGCCATGATCACCGAAACTGTCGGCGTCATGCGACGGCTCGCTTGGCCGAATCGAGCAGCTGATCGACGATCATCAGCCCGACGTCGTTCTGCCATTGCCACAGCCCGTTCGCCTGGCCGCGGAAGCTCGGCTCGCCGCCCAGCTTGCCCCATGGCACGAAGCCGGCGGCAAGGCCGATGCCATAGGCGCCCGCGACCGGCTGGCCATCCGCGCCCATGACCCGGCAATGACGGTCGACCATGGCCCCGCCACGATCCGCCGCCAGCGCGATCGGCCGCCCGGCGACATCGTTGAGGGCCAGCGCGCGCGGGCGATAGCCGAGCGCGGCGACGACCAGATCGACGTCCCGCAGGATCGCCTGCGCCTCGGCATCATCGTCGCCGCTAATCTGGTGCAGCCGCACGCGCGGCTCGGGCGTGCGACCGCCAACGGCCAGCATGCGCAGCACCAGCTCGCGCGCCTCGAGCCGGAAGCCGGCGAGGCGGTAGACGAAGCCCGACACCGGGCAAATGTCTTCGGGGCCGAAATCGGTGAAGCCATCTTCATGCGCAGCGGCGACCGACGGGTAGAAGGGGCGCAGCGGACGGCGGTGGAGCAAGGTAATGCCACCCGCGCCGAACGGCAGCGCCGGCACCGTCTTCAGCAGCAACGCGATCGTTGCGACGGCGCTGGTCGACCCGCCGATCACGGCGACGCGCGGCGCGCGCTTGCCGCTGAGCAGATCGGCGACCTTGGCCATGCCGCCAAGCCCGAGCGCTTCGTCCGACTGCATCAGCCGGTCGCCTGCCAGTGCGACCAGCGGCGCCCCGGCGACGCGCTGCGTGGCGATGCGATCGATTGGCTGATAGCCGCCGGTGGCGATCACGATCGATTCGCTAAGCTGCTCGAATTCGCGCCCGCTCGCCCGCGCGCGGATGCGCACGCGCCACAGCCCGTCGGCGGTGCGATCGGCGCCGAGCACTTCATGCCCCGTCAGCACCGACCCGCCATGCCGCTCGACGAGCGCACCGAGCTGTTCACCCGTCGCGCGCACCAGCGGCCCGGCATCGACCAGCGGCACGCCCATCGCATCAGTGAAGCGGCGGACGGTGCGCGCGGCGGGATGCTCCTCGATCGCGGCAAGCTCAGGCACCGGGTTGTCCTTGACCGCGCTCAGGAAAGTGGTCGCGGTGCTGTCCGACGTGATCGCGTAGCGGCCGAGTTGGCCTCGCCCGATCACATCATCGCGGTCGATCATCACCAGCCCGGCGGCGAAATCGGCGAGGCGGCCATGCTTCGACGCCGCCGTCAGCACCGCGGTACCGGCCGGCCCCGCGCCGATCATCACCGTCCGCGCCACCGCAAAGCGCCGCGCGCGGGCGGGCAGCGTGGCGGGTCGCGATCCGCTCGCGCAGACATTCTTGAAACGCGTGGCAATTTCGACCGCGTCGGCGGGCGTCATCGCATCGGTGATCGGCAACGACACGACCCGCGCGGCAACCCGGTCGGCGACCGGCGTCGGTTCGATGATCGCGCTCGCCTTGAAGAATGGCTGTTCGGCAAGGTGCGGGCTGAAATATTGCCCCGCCTGCACGCCCTTTTCGCCCAGCGCCGCAAGAATGTCGGTGCGGCGGCGCGCGAGCGTTTCGGGCAACAGCACCGGCATGAACTGCATCGCGCGACGCTGGCCATAGGGGCGCTGGAGCTGGAAATCGCCGAGCGTGTCGCGATAGGCCGACTCGATTGCTGACCGGTTGGCGGCGATCGCTTCGAACTCGCCAAGCTTCAGCCGCGCGGCAAGGCCCAGCAATTCGGGCAGCTTGGCGTTGATGCCGGGCATCGCGGCGCTGCGGCTGCCCTGAAAGCCGAAATTCGCCATCGAGCGGATGGTGTCGATCAGCGCGACATTGCCCGAATGGACGAGCCCGCCCTCGGCAACCGCGAAGGTCTTGGTCGCATGCATCGAGAAGACGACCGCGAACGGCGCGTTTGCGCCAAAGCCGACCCCGGCATCGTCGAGCGTGCCGAGCGACGCGGCCGCGTCGATCACCACGCCGACATTGTAGCGCTGCTGCAGCCAGACATAGCGATCAAGGTCGATCGCATTGCCGAAGGTCGCATAGGGGACCAGCACCGACACGCGCTTGCCATAATGGTTGAGCAGCCGTTCCTCGGCGCGCGCACAGGCCGACCAGTCATCGGGATCGATGTCGCAAATAAGCGGAGTCAGCCCGGCCCACAGCGCTGCCTGCGCCGTAGCAGCAAAGGTGAAGCTCGGCACGATCGCGAGCGACCCCGGCTCGGGCAGCCAGCCCGCCGCCTGCCGGATCGCGAGCAGCAGGCCCAGCGTTGCGTTCGCAACCGTCATCGTCGCGCCGTGCCCGCCGAACAGCGCCTGCGTCACTTCGGCCTCGAAAGCGCGGACCTCGGGCCCGCTGTTGCTGTAGATGCCCGAAGCTTCGAGGCGCGCAAGGTCACCGGGATGCGCGCTCAGCCGGGGCGGTCGCGGTGCAATCAACGGATAGTCGGTCATCGTGTCGGCACTGCCTTCGCGGAAAGCCATCGGAAATGGCCTGCAACGCTAGCGCCAAGGTGCCTAAAAAGCCGTTACGCCGGGCCGATTGTCAGTCCCTATCGCTGGTCACGCGCACCGCCACCACGCATCACATAGTCGCGCGTTTCATAGGGCGGGGCGAGTGCTTCGACCCAGGCACCGTGGGCATGGGTGAGCGCCACAAGTTCCATCGGCGTCTCCCCCGGCCAGCCCTGCACCCTTACTTCGTGGCGGTGGAGGTCGCGGTTCGGCTCCATCATCACCCAGCCGAGCCGCCGCTCGGTCGTCGCCCGTGCCCCTGCCGCCGCCATCGCCGCGCGGATGCGGTCGCGGCCCTCGGGCGGCAGATATTGCCAGACCACCGAATGCATCAGCACCCGCGTCGTGCCCGCAGGCTGCGGTTGGGCCAGCCGCGCTTCGGCCCAGTCCGCCGCATCGCCCTGCTCGAGCCGCACGCCGTGGCGCCGTACCATCGCAATGGCGGTATCGATCCGCGCCTGCCGCTCGAGTGCATCGACCCAGACATAAGCGGCGAGGCGCTCGGCGGCGGCATCGTCGCTCAGGTCGACCGGCGCGATATCGACGCCGCGCACGCCGACGATCTCGATCGGCGCGGCGGGCGGCGGCGGCCCGCGCCATTCGGCCGTGATCGTCAGTTCGGCCGGGTCCGGCCCCGCGCGCACGCCGCCGAGATCGAAGCCATAGCGGTCGATCAACAGGTTGAGCCCGGCGCTCGACCCGATTTCGAGCAGCTCGACCCTCGGCCCGAACCGCTGCGCAAGATGGAGCAGCCCGGTCATCAGCCCTGCCGACCGCCCCGCTTCGTTGGTCTGCGGCGGCCCGGCGAGCCATGGCAGCAGCGCCGCGTCATGCGCGATCACGGCTGCCCCCAAGATCGCATCGACCTGTGCATCGTCGGTCACGTCGCCGCGAAACACCTGCGACAGCGCCGGATCGACGCCCGCGCGGTGCAGCGCATGCACCCCGCCGACCAGCCGCAGCACCAGCGCGTCCGCCACCGGCTCGCCCGGCCAGTCGAGCACCGCACGCCCGGTCGCACTGTCGCGGTTCAGCACCCGCCCCAGTGACAGGCAGACGCGCGTCGTGATCGGCGCGGCCATTGCCCCGCTATATTCGGCCTGCACCACAAAGGATTGGCGGTTGGTGGCTTCGTCGGACATCCCTTGGTCCCTCTTGTTGCGCCGCCGCACGTCCCCAATTAAGGCCGCACGACTCATGGCCGATCCGATCATCATCGCTGTACCCAAGGGCCGCATCCTCGGCGAGGCACTGCCGTTGCTCGCGCGGGTCGGGATCGTGCCCGAACCGGCCTTTGCCGACGAGGACTCGCGCGCGCTGCGCTTCACCACCAGCGATCCGGGCATCGAGCTGATCCGCGTGCGCGCGTTCGATGTGGCGACCTTCGTCGCGCATGGCGCCGCGCAACTGGGCATCGTCGGGTCGGACGTGCTGATGGAATTCGATTATTCGGAGCTTTACGCCCCCGTCGATCTCGGCATCGGCCGCTGCCGCGTGTCGGTGGCCGAGCCCGCCGCGATGGCGGCGCAGGACGATCCGCGTGGCTGGAGCCATGTTCGCGTCGCGACCAAATATCCGCACCTCACCAAGGCGCACTTCGCGGGGCGCGGCGTGCAGGCCGAATGCGTCAAGCTCAACGGCGCGATGGAACTGGCGCCGACCTTGGGCCTCGCCCCGCGCATCGTCGATCTGGTGAGCTCGGGGCGGACGCTCGCCGAAAACGGCCTCGTCGAAGTCGAGGTGATTGCCGAAGTGACGAGCCGCCTGATCGTCAACCGCGCCGCGTTCAAGACGCGCGAGCGCGTCGTGCCGCTGGTCGATGCGTTCCGGAGGGCGGTGGCGTGATTCTTGATCGAAACCGTTCGTGTCGAGCGAAGTCGAGACACCAACCGACGTCCGTGTGGCCCGTCCCTCGACGTTGCTCGGGACGAACGGAGGTGCTTTGGACATGATCCGTTTGTCCACCGCCGATGCCGGTTTCGCGAGTGATTTCGCCGCACTCGTGAGTGCACGCCGCGAAGCCGATGGCGATGTCGCGCGCGATGTCGCGGCGACCATCGCCCGCGTGCGCGACGAAGGCGATGCCGCCGTAGCTGCGCTGACGCAGCGCTTCGACGGGCATGATCTGGACGCGTCAGGCTGGACGATCGACTTGGCAGATTGCCGTGCGGCTTACGAAGCGCTGGAGCCCGATTTGCGCGCCGCGCTCGACCTCGCCGCTGCGCGCATCCGGACCTATCATGCCAGGCAGCGGCCCGAGAACAGTGACTCGGTCGACGACGCCGGGGTTCGCCTCGGCGCGCGCTGGTCGGCGGTGGCGGCGGCAGGCGTCTATGTCCCCGGCGGGCGCGCGGCCTATCCCAGCTCGGTGTTGATGAACGCGATTCCTGCGAAGGTCGCGGGCGTCGATCGTCTCGTCATGGTCACGCCGACGCCGAAGGGCGAGATCAACCCGCTGGTGCTCGCCGCCGCGCACATCGCCGGAGTCGACGAAGTCTGGCGGATCGGCGGCGCGCAGGCGGTCGCCGCGCTCGCTTACGGGACCGACCGAATCGCCCCGGTTGACGTCATCACCGGCCCCGGCAATGCCTGGGTGGCGGAGGCCAAGCGCCAGCTCTACGGCGTCGTCGGCATCGACATGGTCGCGGGGCCGAGCGAGATCGTCGTGGTGGCGGACGGCGCCAACGACCCCGAATGGATCGCCGCCGACCTGCTCAGCCAGTCCGAGCACGACCCGACCAGCCAGTCGATCCTGTTCACTGACGACGCCGGTTTCGCCGATCGCGTCGCGGCAGCGGTCGAGGCGCAGCTGACGACGCTTGCCACCGAAGCCGTCGCGCGGGCGGCGTGGGACGCGAACGGCGCGATCGTTCTGGTGCGCGACTTCGCCGAAGCGATGCCGCTCGTCGATCGCCTCGCCGCCGAACATCTCGAACTCGCGGTCGACGATCCGCAGGCGCTGTTCGACCGGGTCCGTCACGCCGGATCGGTGTTCCTCGGCCGCCACACGCCCGAGGCGGTCGGCGATTATGTCGCGGGGCCGAACCACGTCCTCCCCACCGGCCGCCGCGCGCGTTTCTCGAGCGGGCTGTCGGTGCTCGATTTCATGAAGCGCACCAGCTTCCTCCAGCTCGACGCCGCGGGCCTCGCCGCGATCGGCCCGGCGGCGGTTGCGCTGGCGGGGGCCGAAGGGCTGCCCGCGCACGCCCGCTCGGTCGCGTTGCGGCTCGGTTAAAAGCGGTAGACGCGCGTCACCACGCGCAACAGGCCGCGGAGCTGATTGCCGCCCGCCAGATCCGCCGCCAGCCGCATCAAGGTCCGCGGAAACCCCTCGACCGGGATGGCCGCCGTCACGCGCGCGATCTGTGCCTTGCTCACGCCTTTACGGACCACGCCGCCCGAGGCGTCGATCCAGTCCGCCTTGCGCACGGCGTTCACCAGCTCGGCGCCGGGGCCATGATAAGGCCGCAGCTTGTGATGCTCGCGGATCATTGCCGCAAGCAGGACGGGGTCATGCCCCAAGCCTTCGCGGTCGTTCGTCGCCAGCGCTTCGGCGATCGATGGTTCGAGATAGGCAAGATCGCCGTGGCTCCACATGCCGAGATCATGGAAGGCAAGCGCGGTTTCGACGATCGGCAGGTGGCGGTCGTCGTCGCCCAGAAAATGCATCGCATAGCTCAGCACGCGCAGGATATGGTTGCGATAGCCCGCATAGTCGCCGCCGATCTTCGCACGGTACGGCGCCAGCAAAGCTTCCACCCGGGGTGATTCGGTGAAGATGCGGATGTCGTCGGTCATCGCCTGCGGTTCCTCGCGCGGTCGAACTTTGCAGCCTTCTTAGCTGCCTTGCGCGCAATTTTGGCGACAGCCAGGTGCTCTGCCGGACAGGAGGGGCGCCGTTCGATCTCGACACGCCAGCGCTTCGCGCGCAAGGGAAGCGCGATGACCCAAGCTGCCTCCCGCCCCACCCCCCGGACCCTGT